>NZ_CP015992.1:1873202-2497602 GCF_001708505.1 Pseudomonas sp. TCU-HL1 | reverse complement strand
CCGCGACGCCTGGAAACCAGTCTGTTGCAAGGTGCCGATATAACCGCGTTGACCTTTCATCGTATCGCCCTCCCTGTGGGGATGGCGCCAGTTTCCGGCCAGGAATAAGATCAATCCAACGAATGTTTCTTATGCATTGCATCTCAGGATTTGATGAATGAACTATCCCGCCATCGATACCGAACTGCTGCGCACATTCGTCGCCATTGCCGACTACGGTGGCTTCACCCGCGCAGCGGAAATGGTCAACCGCACCCAGTCGGCCGTGAGCATGCAGATGAAGCGGCTGGAGGAAGACGTGCTGCAACGCGCCGTATTCGAGCGCGACGGCCGCCAGGTCCGGCTTACCGCCGAAGGGCAGATCCTGCTGGGCTACGCGCGGCGCATCCTCAAGCTGCACGGCGAAGTGATGAATACCCTGCGCCAGCCGCACATGGTGGGCTCGGTGCGCATCGGCACGCCTGATGATTACGTGATGCGCTTCCTGCCGGGCATCCTCTCGCGCTTCGCCCAGGCGTATCCGCTGGTGCAGGTGGAAGTGCATTGCGATTCAACGTCCCAGCTGCTCCAGCGTCAGGACCTGGACCTGACCATCGTGACCCGCATGCCAGGGCATGACATCGGTGAGTTGCTGCGCCAGGAGCGCTTCGTCTGGGCCGAGGCCGTCGGCTTCAGTCCCCATGAACAGTCGCCCATGCCGCTGGCCATGTTCAACAGCGACTGTTTCTGCCGCGCCTGGGCCTGCAATGCCCTGGATTCCCTGGGCAGGGAATACCGCCTGGCCTACACCAGCCCAAGCCTGTCGGCGCTGATGGCAGTGGTCAGCGCCGGTCTGGCGGTGACTGCGCAACTGCAGAGCCTGATCACCCCCGACATGCGCATCCTCGGTGAAGCGGACGGCCTGCCACAGCTACCGCTGTGCAACATCATGCTGCTGCGCAACGAGCGCAATCTGTCACCGGTGACCGATACCCTGGCCGAGCATATCGTCGAAGGTTTCCGGAACTGATCGTCCTCACTCGAGGCCGAGCATCGCTGCACACACCAGCAGGAAGACGCAGAACAGCGAACGCAACACCTTCTCCGGCAGGGCGTGGGCCAGGCGCACGCCCCAGCTGATGCTGAGCAGACCGCCTATCGCCAGGGGCAGGCCCATGGCCCAGTTCACATGATGGTGAAGGCCGTAGGTGGCCAGGGTCACCGCGGTACTTGGCGCCGCCAGGGCCAGGGACAGCCCCTGGGCCATGACCTGGCTGGTACCGAACACACTGGTCAGGACGGGCGTTGCGATCACCGCGCCGCCGACACCGAACAATCCGCCTGCGGCCCCCGCCACGCCCCCCAGCGCCCCCAGCCACGGCCAGGGCTGGCGCAGCTCAGCGCTGGTCTGAGCCTTGGCCATGAACATCCGTGCGACGTTGTAGACGGCCAGCGCCAGCAGGAAGCCGACGAATGCCAGGCGCATGCTGCCCGCATCCACCCCCACCGCAAAGAGCGAGGCCAGCCAGGCAAAGCTGAAGGCGCTGATGGCCAGCAGCAGTGCGTAGCGCGGGTCGATGCGGTTGCGCTGGTGATAGCGCCATAGGGCCAGCAACACGTTGGGCACCACCATGACCAGTGCCGTGCCCTGGGCCAATTGTTGATCGAGGCCAAAAAGCACGCCCAGGGCGGGAATAGCGATCAACCCGCCTCCGATGCCAAACAACCCGCCCACGGTGCCCAACAACGCGCCGAGCACCAGGTTCATCACGAAAGCCAACAAATCCATACCACCTCCAGACAGGATGGTGCGAATGCTACGCTTGCCCGGCTGCAACGAAAACGCATAGCTATGCACAATGGCTTTGCGCAATACGCACAGGAACGCCTCATGAATCCCGATGCCCTGACCGAACAACTGGCGCTGTTTCTCGACGTGCTGGACGCTGGCAGCTTTTCCGCCGCCGCGCGCCGCCACCCCCTCACACCCTCTGCCGTGGCGCGACGCATCGACGCCCTGGAACGCGCACTCGGCAGCACGCTGTTCGTACGCAGCACGCACGCGGTGAAGCCAACCGCTGCCGGCCTGGCCTTCGCCGAACGGGCGAAGCGGGTACTGGCTGAGCTGCGTTTGGCCCGCGCCGAAGCGGTTTCCCTGAGCAGCGCCCCGGAGGGCCTGATCCGCATCGATGCGCCAGCGCCCTTCGGGCGCCGCCACCTGGCCCCGGCAATCGCCGAATTCCTGGTGGCCTATCCCGGCCTCGACGTGCAATTGCGGCTGATCGACAGCTTCATCGACATGCAGGGCGAAAACCTGGGCCAGGTGGACCTGGTGCTGCGCGTCGGCCCGCTCGCCGACACCCGCCTGGTAGCCACCCCGCTGGCGCCGATGGTGCGGGTACTCTGCGCCAGCCCTGAGTACCTGCGCCGCCGCGGCATCCCCCGCGATGTGCGCGAACTGCCCAACCATGATGGCCTGGACTGGGATGCCCTGGCCCCGCCCTACGCCTGGCGCTTCGATGTGGAAGGCAAACTGCAGCTGATCCGGCCAGGACGCATGCGCATGAGCGCCAACAATGCCGAAACCCTGCTGTTCAGCGCCCTGGCCGGGCTGGGCATCGCCCACCTGCCGACCTGGCTGATCAGCGAGTACCTGGTACGCGGCGAACTGGTGCCCCTGTTCTGCGAAGACGGCCTGCCACCGCCTGAGCCCAGCGGCATCTATGCCTTGCGCCTGGAAGGAGAAGCCCGCTCACGGAGCCGGTTGCTGCTGGAATTCCTGAAGAACCGCTTCGGCCCAGTGCCGCCCTGGGACCTTCCCCTGGGCGGCCTGGGTCGGACCTGATCAGCGCGGCGGCTGAACCACGCGGGTGCCGGCCAACAGGTCATGCAGGCAACGGCGGTCGGCACGGAAGATGAACAGGTAATCCACCAGCACCAGGAACATGCCGACGATCGGGACGTAGGCCAGCAGCCACCAGACCAGGTAGCGCTTGAGCAACAGGTTGCCCAGCTCCGGCACCTGGCCGTTGAGGTCGACGATGGCGATCTTCAGCAGCCGCTTGCCGAGCGTCTGGCCGTATGTCTTGAGGAAGTGGCCGTTGACCAGCAAGAAGACCGCCACCCCCACCACCAGGCTCAGCAACTGCTGGCCCAGGCTGGGTTCGATCCCTTGCTGCGCCGCTTCGAAGGTGCCGGAGAAGTACGCCACCGGCACCGTTACAACGCTCATGATCAGGCCATCGATCAGCGCGGCGCCCAGGCGCGTCCAGCGGGAAGCCAGCAGGGGCTCTACGGCGCTGTGGGTCGTGAGCTCCGCCTGGGGCGCCTGATAGGGGTTTTGCAGGTTGTCCATGATGCAGTCCTTGCAGTAATTGACCGGGAAATTGTGGCCGCTGGCCCGGCCAACGCAAGCACGCCACGCAGGATGACGAAAAGAATGAGTTTTGCCCACGAAAGGCTTGCGCGCTAAATTAGTCAGCATCACCGTCCTGGAGTCCCGCCATGTCCACCCCCCCCTGCAAGGAGCTGCTGCTCGACAACCAGCTCTGCTTCGCCCTCTATTCCACCTCGCTGTTGATGACCAAGGTCTACAAGCCCCTGCTCCAGGAGCTGGGACTGACCTACCCGCAGTACCTCGCCATGATGGTGCTCTGGGAGGGAGATGGCATTACCGTCGGCGAGATCAGCACCCGCCTGCTCACCGACCCCGGCTCGCTCACCCCCCTGCTCAAGCGCCTGGAAGCCGAAGGCCTGATCACGCGCACTCGCAGCAGCAAGGATGAGCGCGTGGTGGAGCTGTACCTCACCGATTCGGGCCGCGCCTTGTACGAAAAGGCCAAGTCTGTGCCGGCCTGCATCCTCGCCGCGACCGAGCTGTCCATCGAACAGCTCGGCAGCCTCAAGAACGAACTGGTCTCGCTGCGCGGCAGCCTGGGAAAGGCCGTCTGACGGCCTTATTCCCTAACCCTCTGAGCGCTATTTCAAATCTCTCCAACAAATATCTTGCGCGCTAAATAAAACATGCCTAATGTCTGCTCCACGCACTTAGTTAGCGCGCAATATTTTAGACAGCAAACAGATACCAGATAGAGGAACCCGCCATGAAACCGATCAGCACCTTTGTCGCCAGCAGCTTGCTCGCCCTTTCCGTTGGCCAGGCCTTCGCCGCGGGCAGCCCCGGCGTCGAACGCAACACCCAGGCCTTCCTCGAAGCCCTGGCCGCTGGTGGCGGCAAGCCACTTGAAACCCTGGCTCCCAAGGATGCCCGTGCGGTGCTTGTGGGCGCCCAGGCGGGTGTGAAACTGGAACTGCCGAAAGCCGAAGTGAGCCAGAAGACCATCGACGCCAACGGCCAGAAAATCGACCTGACCATCGTCCGCCCGGCCGACGTGAAAGGCACGCTGCCGGTCTTCATGTTCTTCCACGGTGGCGGCTGGGTGCTGGGTGACTACCCGACTCACGAGCGCCTGATCCGCGACCTGGTGGCCAATTCCGGTGCCGTCGCGGTCTATGTGAACTACACGCCTTCCCCGGAAGCCAGGTACCCGACCGCCATCAACCAGGCTTACGCCGCCACCCAGTGGGTGGCCGAACATGGCAAGGAAATCGGTGTGGACGGCAAGCGCCTGGCAGTGGCCGGCAACAGCGTCGGCGGCAACATGGCGGCGGTAGTCAGCCTGATGGCCAAGGACAAGGGCACGCCGAAGATCCGCTTCCAGGCCCTGCTCTGGCCGGTAACGGACGCCAACTTCAACAACGCGTCCTACAACCAGTTCGAGAATGGCCACTTCCTCACCCGCAACATGATGAAGTGGTTCTGGGACAGCTACACCACCGACCCGCGCCAGCGTGCAGAGATCTACGCCTCCCCGCTGCAAGCCTCGACCGAACAGCTCAAAGGCCTGCCACCGGCCCTGGTGCAGACCGCAGAGTTCGACGTACTGCGTGACGAAGGCGAAGCCTACGCCCGCAAGCTGGACGCCGCCGGCGTGGAGGTCACCGCGGTACGCTTCAACGGCATGATCCACGACTTCGGCCTGCTCAATGTGCTGGCCAGGGTTCCGGGCACCCGCGCCGCGATGCAGCAAGCGGGGGAGGCGCTGAAAGAGCACCTGAAGTAAGAACGACAGAAACGAAAAAGCCCGCTTTCGCGGGCTTTTTCCTGTCTCGCTAAAAGGCTCAGGCCTTGACGCGGGACTTGTACTCGCCGGTACGGGTGTCGATCTCGATGGAGTCACCGATTTCGCAGAAGGCGGATACTTGCAGCTCGGCACCGTTGTTCAGACGAGCAGTCTTCATCACCTTGCCGGAAGTGTCGCCACGGACGGACGGCTCGGTGTAGGCGATCTGGCGAACGATGGTGGTCGGCAGTTCGACGGAGATCACGCGATCGTTGTAGAACACAGCTTCGCAAACGTCGGTCATGCCGTCTTCGATGAAGGTCAGGACGCCTTCCAGGTCAGCCTTTTCGATCTCGTACTGGTTGAACTCGGGGTCCATGAACACGTACAGCGGATCGGCGAAGTAGGAGTAGGTCACTTCCTTGCGTTCAAGGATGATCGGCTCCAGCTTGTCGTCGGCCTTGAACACAGTCTCGGTGCCGGCGCCGGTCAGCAGGTTCTTCAGCTTCATCTTGACGACAGCGCTGTTACGGCCGGATTTGTTGAACTCGGCCTTTTGGATGACCCAGGGAGCGCCATTGATGTTGGCGACTTGGCCGGCGCGGAACTCTTGAGCGGTTTTCATACGAATATCCGATGTGGATGGGTGACAAAAAACAGGCCGCGTATCATAGCGGTTTTGTACAAAACTGCACCAGACCCGTCGCAAGGTCGGTTCGACCGGCCTGGACCTCGCACCAGCGCTCGGCATGCGCTTTCAACTCCGCCCAGTGCTCGGTGAGCGCTGGCCAGGCAGCGTCCATGCCTTCGCCACGGTTCCAGGCCCGCCAGCTTTCGGCCAGCGCAGCCGCTGCAGCCGGGGATAGCGCCTGGCAGTAGAGGGCGAGAAACGCCTCGAGCTTATCCCAATGCGCCTCTTCCTCCTGCTGATAGATATGCCAGAGCAATGGCCGCCCGGCCCACTGGGCGCGGATGAACGAGTCCTCACCGCGCACCGCGTTGAAATCGCAGCTCCAGAGAATCCGGTCATAGTCGTCCTGGCTGACGAATGGCAGCATCTGGATCACCAGGTTGCCCCGGCGCAGTCGGGCTCCCGCCGTGAGCCTGTCCGCGCCCAACCAGCGAGCCAGGTCGGGCAGCACCCGGCCGACCGGCACCAACAGTTGCACGGTCGTGGGGCTGGCCGCCAGGGCATCAAGCCAACCGGCCAGCGCAGCGTTCTCGTAGGCGAAGAGGGAGATCAGCAGTGCGCCCGCCTCCAGGTCGACGCCCAGGTCATCGAAGAACGCCTGGCGCGCGTCAGGATCGGCCTGGAAGGCCAGGCGCCGCGACATCAGGGCGCCCTCCCGCAACAGGCCACCCGTGCCATCGGTGAAACCGGGAAAGAAAAACGACTTCTGCAAGCCGTTGGGCTGGAAGGACGGCAGGCCATGGCAGCCCGCCACCCAATCCTCAGCACTGAGGTATTCCAGATTGAGCCAGAAGGGCTTGTCGGCCCGCGCCGCCATGGCGCCCAGGTAGTGTTCCGGCAGTTGGCAGGCGAAGGCCTCGATCACCACATCCGCCGCTTCAACGGGCTGCCAGTCCTGGCGCCAATGGCGGATTTCCACGCCGTGCTGCCACTGGCGTTCCGCTTCGGGGTCTGCCTGCGGGCAAAGCGGCGCAAACATCGCCGGCTCGTCCACCCAGAGACGTACCGCCTGGCCGTGCTCGGCCACCAGTTGGCGGGCCAGGCGCCAGGTCACGCCGATGTCGCCGAAGTTATCGACGACGTTGCAGAAAATGTCCCACTTCACGATGCGGCTTCCCGGTAAAAAACGCAGTTTACCCAAGACACCGAATGCAGAAACAAAATGCCCGCCATGAAGGCGGGCCAAGGGAGCATGGAGCAGAACAGGTTGAGCGGTGAACGAGGTGCCTCAGGCCACCAGACTGTGGGGGGAACGCTGACGGCGGGCCAGTTCCAGTAGCCAGATCGCCTGGCTGGCGCCGGCGGCTTCCCGGGAGGTGAAAGGGCCGGAGCGCATCACGCCTTCCACCACCACGAACCAGCAGGCCATATGACCATTCGCACGGAGCGCTTCCGGAACCGCGGTCCCGACCAGGGACACGACATCAACGTGGGTCATGGCCTCACCTCCATCGCTTTGCATGGGTGCAAGACTATGGATCGGGCCCGATCAATAGAAATCAGTTCGGTCAATAGTGGCTATCCGTTTCACTAATCGACTGTCCGTCACCAGGCTGGACAGCACCGAAGTCGTGCAGCTATAACCTATGGCCCATAGCCATCAGTGTTGATGGCATCCTGACAGGAAGTCTTCCCATGCCCCTCCCCTCCCGATCAGCCGCACCCGAAACGCCACGCCCGCACGCTGCGAGGTCGTCCTCATGAACGGCCCAATCACACGCTTCCTCAATGACCTCAGCGTTCGGCAAAAACTCCTCACCGGCTTCGGCCTCGTTCTGGCCATCACCCTGCTGGTGGCCTGGACCAGCTGGGGTGCGCTGGAAGGCACCCTGCACCGCTTCGACATCCTGCTACGGGTCAATGACATCGACACCAAGCTCTATCAGGTCCGCCAGCACGAGAAGGATTTCGTCATCCGCGGCGATGAGCAGTCCATCCGCGAAGCCCTGGACATCATCAGCGAGATCGAAGGCATCGCCAGCGACACGCTGAAGGTGATGACCATTCCGAAAACCATCGATCTGATGAAGCAGATCCAGGCCGACCTCGGCCAGTACCGGGACAACCTGGTGGGCCTTGGGGAAACCGAGAAGAACAAGCGCGCCACCCAGCAGAACATGGAGCAGGCGGCCCGCGAGGCGCTCAAGCAGTTCGACGAACTGGAACAGCGCCTCAACCAGGCAGCGGTGGAACAGATCCGCGCCACCGGCGATGAAGCCGGTATCCGCGCCCTGGAAAATGCCAACCATGCCTCCGAGATGGCCAAGGACGTACTCAACGCACGGCGTCGCGAGAAGGACTTCATCATGCGCGGCGAGCAGCAGTATGCCGACCAGTTGACCAGTCTGTTCGAGCACCTTGACCGCGAAACCCGGGAACTGACCAACCGGATCGACGACGCCGGCGCCCGCGAAGATCTGGATTCCGCGCGCCGACAGATCGAGCGCTACCGCAACGAGTTCTCCAATCTGCGCCAGAGCATCCAGCTTCACGCGCGATCGGAGGCCGATATGTCCAGCCGTGCTTCGGGCATTTCCGCCGCCTCCACCGACGCCCTCAACGTGCAACTGCAGCTGCTGGAAGCCGAGGCCAGCCAGGCCAAGACCCTGTTAGCCGTCGCCGCCGCCATCGGTTTCGTGGTGGGACTGGTTTCGGCCCTGCTGATCGCCCAACTGATCGTGACGCCATTGCGCCTGGCCGTACATCAGGCCCGCAAGGTAGCGGCCGGGGACCTCTCTGCGGATATCCGCAGCGAGCGCAAGGATGAACTGGGCCAACTGATGCAGGCCATGCAGGACATGACCGAAAGCCTACGCAGCCTGCTCAGGCGCTTGAGCAGTGGCATCGAGCAACTGGCCACCGCAGCCGAAGAAATGTCCGCTGTCACCGAGCAGACCAGCGCCGGCGTCAACCAGCAGAAAATGGAAACCGAGCAGGTGGCCACGGCCATGAACGAAATGGTCGCCACCGTGCAGGACGTCGCCCGCAACGCCGAGTCTGCCGCCGATTCCGCTGGCGAAGCCGACCGGCAGGCGCAACAGGGCACCGCCGTTGTCCAGCAGGCCATCGAACGCATCGAAAGCCTGGCCCACGCCATCGAACAGTCCGCCGGTGCCATCGAACGCCTCAAGCACGACAGCACCAACATCGGCACCGTGCTGGACGTGATCAAGAGCATCGCCGAGCAGACCAACCTGCTTGCCCTCAATGCGGCCATCGAGGCGGCGCGGGCAGGCGATGCGGGACGCGGCTTCGCAGTCGTCGCAGACGAAGTACGCGCCCTCGCCCGCCGCACCCAGGAATCCACGACACAGATCGAGCAATTGGTCAGCACCCTGCAGGAGGGCGCCCAGGGCGCAGTCGACATGATGGGCCGCAGTCGCAACGAGGCGGGCCACACCGTCGACGCAGCCAAGGAGGCCGGCGACGCGCTCCAGGCCATCAACAGCTCGGTCTCCAGCATCCAGCAGCTCAATCAGCAGATCGCCACCGCTGCCGAGCAGCAGAGCGCCGTGGCCGAAGAGATCAATCGCAGCGTCACCAGCATCCGCGATGTCGCCGAACAGTCCGCTGCCGCCACGGAAGAAACCTCCACCGCCAGTGTCGACCTCGCACGGCTCGGGGGCGAACTGCAGACCGAGGTCAATCGCTTTCGCCTGGCCTGAACGTAGAGACCCCCTGTCCACTCGCGCGGACAGGGGCCAACCAAAGACAGGACAGCGGTATCACGGCGGCGGCCCATTGGCTCGTGGCCCCCACCAGTCACACCCCAATCGCCAGACCCGCCACGCCGCATCGCGACATGCGGCGCCACGCCCGCAAGAAACCCGGCCTGGAACCTTCCAGTGTCTCGACCTTCCCGTTGGCAGCGAATCCAGCTCGGCCATGCAGGTCTTCCTCATCGTCCTTGAATACGCTTGGCAATCCGTCGATTGTCGACTACCATAATCACGCTTTGCACGATATGCAAACACGATAAGTGAACCAAGGACGATTCATTCCGTCATTAAGATTCGCGGCATGAATACGCTTGGATCGCGCATTGCGCATTACAGAAAACTGAAAGGACTCTCACAGCAGGCCCTGGCCAGTGAGTGCGGTTGGGAATCGCAGTCCCGCATCGGCAACTACGAGCGGGACACGCGCGAACCCTCGTTCGAGGACCTTCGCCGAATCGCCAAGGCATTGAGCGTGACGCTCAACGACCTGCTGAACCCCGTTATGCAGATCGCCGAATCCAAAGATGGCCGTTACGCCACCGACCAGAAGCTCAGCGCCCGCTCGCGTCAGGTGCTCGATCGAATCACCCTGGCGGCCAGCCAGGGCCGCCTGGTCGAACAGGACCTCATCCTGCTCGAGCAGATCGCCCGGCGCCTGGAAAAGCCGGAAGCCTGATCCTAATGCTGTTCACATAAGAAAAAACGCCGCCTTTCCGTCAGCAGGAGGGCGGCGTGTTTGGTTTTGCATCATCAAAAGCTGTTTGTCCGAGGCATCTATCCCTCCTACGGGGCCTTCAGCTTGGTAGCCCGGATGAAATCCGGGGGAGAGTCCAACCGCTGCTCCCGGATTCCTGCCGGGCTGCGAGGTGCGCTGAACAACGCATGAGAAGCCCGCTGCCAGGTGTATAGTCGAAGGCCCGCCCCCGAAGAGCGGTGATCCATGGCAGCTTCCACCCCCGGCCTGTCCAGACGCCAGGTGCTCAAGGCATTCGCTGCCCTTGCCGCCGTCCTGGTCACGGGCGAAGCCGCCGCCAACCGGATCGAAGTGACCCTGCGGCCGCGCAACCTCCACGCCCGCCTCCTCAATCGCGACCGCTACCTGCGCCTGGAACGCCCGGCATCCGGTGAAGTCGCCACCTTCTGCTACTTCCGCAAAGGCAAGGGTTGGGACCTCGAAGGCTATCGCCAGGGCTGCCGCATACTCCGCGACGTGAAGTACAAGAGCACGGTGAAGATCAACGTCAAGCTGCTGGACCTGCTCTTCCTCATCCAGGCCTGGCTGCGCATCAACCAGTTGCCCACGCGCATCCTCGTCAACAGTGGCTACCGCACCCCGAAACACAACGCCACCCTGGAAGGCGCCGCCCGACAGTCCCTGCACATCCGCGGCATGGCTGCCGACATCCGGATTCCTGGCGTCAGTGTCGAACGACTGGGGAAACTGGTCCGCGCCATCGGCGCAGGCGGCGTGGGGTTCTATCCGTCGAAGGGTTTCATCCACATCGACGTCGGTCGTGTCAGGACCTGGCGCGTAGCCGAACTGGTGGAACCCGGGCAGGAGGCATGGGCCCTGGCCGTGCTCGACCAGGCCGCTGAGTTCGCCTGAGCTCAGTCGAACTCAGCGCAATCCCCGCACACGAACTGACCGCGACGGTCCGTCCGCTCGGTCAGCTCGCCGCAGTAATCACACGCCCCCTCGGGCGCATCGAGCGGGTCGGCGTCCTCATCGTCGAAGAACTCGTCGTCCAGATCGTCGTCGTTGTCGAGCAGGTGATCGTGCTCGGGTTCGGGGAGGTCAAGATCATCCATAGCGGTCAATCGGGTAAGGGCCAAGGCGCGCAGACTATAGTTTCGCGCGGTTCACCACCAGCAGGTTTCGTCAGCTCGAATCGGTAAGGCACAGCATGGAACGCCCCTGGTCGTCGGTTGGGTAAACATCCACGTTCCAAGCCCTTGCGCACAACCGCTGGTGTGCGCGGCGCACCCTACCTGGCCGGCTTCGTCGCACGGTCAAGTGTTGGGTCGACCCCGTTCGCCCCCGCCCCTCCCCGCTCCCGCCACCCGGCGAGCATGCGCTGGGCGTTTTCCTCGCAGCCCATCCCCTCGGGCTTGCCTTCGATACCGGCGATGATTGCCAGCAGTTGCGCACGGTTCTGTGCCAGCCGCTGTTGCATGGCGTCGATTTCGGTGACCTTGCGCTGAAGGCTTTCCAGCAGGCGGTCGTGGTGGCCGGCCCGCAGGGTCGGATCAGGCATGAGGTTGCGCATTTCCTCCAGGCTGAAGCCGGCCTGCTGCCCGCAGGTGATGATTTCCAGCGTGTGCAAGGCCTGCTCGGGATAATCGCGATAGCCATTGCCCAGGCGCTGGGCGTTGATGAGTCCACTGGCTTCATAGAAACGGATGCGCGAAGCGGTCAAGCCGCTACGCCGGGCGAGTTCGCCGATTTTCATTGAGTGGATCTCCCCTATTGACCTTAAGGCTGACTTTAACCTTAGGCTTTGCCGCGACACAGCCCCGCCGTCGTCGGATGATCCACCAACCGACGCACGGCGCCCACCTCCCGGAGAGCCCCATGTCGCCCTTCCAAACTCTGCAGTTGCCCAATGGCGCCGTCATTCCCAACCGCATCGCCAAGGCGGCGATGGAGGAGAACCTCGCCAATCAGGACCAGACCCCTTCGGACCCGCTGCTGCGCCTCTACCAGGCCTGGGCCAAGGGTGGCGCCGGGCTGTTGCTGACCGGCAACGTGATGGTGGACGCCCGCGCCATGACCGGCCCAGGCGGCGTGGTGCTGGAGGAGGGGCAACCGTTGGAGCGTTTCCGCGAATGGGCGCGCATCGGCCGTGCGCACGGGGCGCAATTCTGGATGCAGATCAACCACCCTGGCCGGCAGATGCAGGCCAACCTCGGCCAGCCCACTGTCGCCCCCTCCGCCGTAGCGCTGGACATGGGCGGTCTGTCGAAGCTGTTCCCGCTGCCCAAGGCGCTGGACGAGGCAGAGATCGCCGAACTGATCGAGCGCTTCGCCCGCACTGCGGCGCTGGCCGAACAGGCCGGTTTCAGCGGGGTGCAGGTGCATGCCGCCCACGGCTACCTGCTGAGCCAGTTCCTCTCGCCCCTGAGCAACCGCCGCGAGGACCGCTGGGGCGGCCCCATCGAGAACCGCGCGCGCCTGCTGCTCGAGGTGGTCAAGGCAGTGCGCGCCCAGGTATCGCCGAGCTTCTGCGTGGCCGTGAAGCTGAACTCGGCCGACTTCCAGCGCGGCGGCTTCGAGCCGAGCGACGCACGCCAGGTGGTGCTCTGGCTCGGCGAACTGGCCGTAGACCTGGTGGAGCTGTCCGGCGGCAGCTACGAAGCACCGGCCATGCAGGGCGATGCTCGTGATGGCCGTACCCTGGCCCGCGAAGCCTACTTCCTCGAGTTCGCCCAGGAGATCGCCAGCGTCGCGCCCATGCCGGTGATGGTCACCGGCGGTATCCGCCGCCTGCCGGTGGTGGAACAGGTGCTGTCCGGTGGCGTGGCCATGGCCGGCATCGCTACCGCGCTGGCGGTCAATCCGTCGCTGCCGGGCCTCTGGCAAGCCGGCCAGGCCCAGGCCAGCGCTGAACTGCCGCCGATCCGCTGGAAACGCAAAGCCCTGGCCGCGCTGGCCTACATGTCCCTGGTGAAGCTCCAGATGCGCCGCCTGGCAAGCGGCAGCCAGCCGGAACCGAACGCCTCGCCACTGCGCGCATTGCTGCAGGAGCAGTGGAGTACCCTGCGCCGCACACGCCAGTACCGGCAGTTGATGAGCAACCGGGCGGGCTGATGCTCTGGGTGAACGGAAAAGCGGGACGGACCTGATAGCCCCAGGGAAATCCCGCCACGCGCTAATCGAGCGACGGGAAGCGCAACGAACGGGTTTCGCCCATCAGCCATTCGGCGTTGAGGTCGGCGCAGGCATGCAGGTACTCGGCAATCAGCGTAATGCGCTTGAGGCGCCGCAAATCCTCGCTGTAGTAGATCCAGAACTGCCGAGTCACTTCCACCTCGCCCGGCAGCACGGCCTGCAACCTGGGGTCACCTGCAACCAGGAAACACGGCAGGATGGCCAGCGCCTGCCCCTGCAACGCAGCCTGGTACTGAGCGATGACGCTGGTGCTGCGCAACTGGCTCATGGCACCTGGCAGCAGGTCGTTCAGATAGAGCAGCTTGGGGCTGAACGCCAGGTCTTCGACGTAGGTGATGAACGGGTGCCCGGCCAGGTCCTCGCGCGTCTCGATTGGCGGATGCTTGGCCAGGTATTCCGGCGATGCGTAAAGGCGCAGGCGGTAATCGGCGAGCTTGGAACAGACATAGGGCCCGCGCTCGGGGCGTTCCAGGGTGATGGCGATATCCGCTTCGCGGCGGGACAGGCTGACGAAGTGCGGCACGGGCAGGATATCCGCGGAGATGTGCGGATAGTGCTCGAGGAAGCGGCTCATCTGCGCCGTCACGAAATAGGACCCGAAACCCTCGGTACAGCCGATACGCACATGGCCGGAGAGCCCCAGGCGCGTGCCCGACACCTGCTCGCAGGCCGCCTGCAATGTGCTTTCCAGGGTCTCGGCGTGGCCCAGCAGACGCTGGCCTTCCACCGTGAGAACGAAACCCGCCGCTCGCGACTTCTCGAACAGCAACGCACCCAGCGCCTGCTCCAGGGCGCGGACGCGCCGCGATACCGTGGTGTAGTCGACACCGAGGCGTCGCGCGGCACCGGTTGCCGTGCGAGTACGGGCGACTTCCAGGAAAAATCGAAGATCGTCCCATTTGACCGGCTCGGGACTGGAACTTTTTTGCATGTCCATCAGGATTATTTGTCTGTTCTTTAGTGGATGGATGCCTACATATACTCACACCCATCGACCCGCCGCCAAGTGCTTTCTGCTTCGCCGGGACAGCCCCCTCAGCCGACAAGAACCAAGGGCTAAAAGCATGAGCGCATGCCTGATTTCCGGCCTTCCCGCCGGGCACATGCCTTGCCGTCGCGCCGCTTCCACGGCGCTCCGATCATGGATGACCGGTGCCCACGCCGCTGCCCTCGATTCGTTCATTCCCCGGCTTTCCAGCAATCGCTCGAACGGAGCGGGCTTCGCCCACCCCGCGCCTTGCGCCATCCACCATTTGCTGGCTCCCGGAGGGGGCCGCGGTCACTGAAGAACACCTCACATCCAGCGCAGTGACGAAGAACTTGGCGACGCCTTCCCGAGGCGCCGCCGGGAATGCTGCACGCCTGAAAAAGGCTGCGGCGACAGGCACGACAAAAACAACTAAAGCGGAGCCCGATATGACACCTCACCACTCCCCCGACACCTCGGCCAATGCTCGCATCATGGCCAATCCGAAGTTCCAGCGCCTGGCCCAGGAGCGCGCCATTCTCGCCTGGTCGCTCAGCGCCCTGGTGCTGGCGGTCTACTACCTGTTCATCCTGCTGGTGGCCTTCGTACCCGGCTGGCTGCACCTGCCGCTCTACGAGGGTAGCCACCTCAGTCGCGGCATTCCGCTGGGCGCCGCCATCATCATTCTTTCCTGGCTGCTGACCGCCTGGTACGTGCGTCACGCCAATACCCGCTTCGATGCGCTGAGCGCGGAAATCCTCGCGGAGGGCCAGGCATGAAAGCC
Organism: Pseudomonas sp. TCU-HL1; assembly: GCF_001708505.1. NCBI lineage: Bacteria > Pseudomonadati > Pseudomonadota > Gammaproteobacteria > Pseudomonadales > Pseudomonadaceae > Pseudomonas > Pseudomonas sp. TCU-HL1. The sequence continues at coordinate 2,482,450 of NZ_CP015992.1, read as the reverse complement.
CTCCTCGCCCTCCTCGCACTGGCGCCGCTGAGCTGCTTCGCCGACGCCATCACGGCAGAGAGACAACCGCTCAATCTGCATGCCATCGGCATGTTCTTCATCTTCGTCCTGGCCACCCTCGCCATCACCTGGTGGGCCGCCCGACGCACCCGCTCCACCGCCGATTTCTACACTGCCGGCGGCGGCATCTCGGGCTTCCAGAACGGCTTGGCAATCGCCGGCGACTATATGTCGGCGGCCACTCTGCTGGGTCTTTCGAGCCTGGTGTTCGCCAAGGGCTACGACGGCTTCGTCTACATCATCGGCTTCTTCGTCGGCTGGCCCATCGTCACCTTCCTGATGGCCGAGCGCCTGCGCAACCTGGGCCGCTACACCTTCGCCGATATCGTCTCCTACCGCCTGGACCAGACCCGCGTACGCAGCTTCGCCGCCCTCGGCTCGCTGACCGTGGTCTGCTGCTACCTGGTCGTGCAGATGGTCGGCGCCGGCCAGCTGATCAAGCTGCTGTTCGGCCTGGACTACCAGTTGGCCGTGGTGGTGGTGGGCATGCTGATGCTGGTCTACGTGATCTTCGGCGGCATGATCGCCACCACCTGGGTGCAGATCACCAAGGCCGTTCTGCTGCTGGCAGGCGGTACCGCGCTGGTGCTGATGGCCATGAGCGAGTTCGGCTTCAGCTTCGAAAACCTCGCCGAGCGCGCAGTCGCCGTACACGCCAGCGGCGTCAAGATCATGGGGCCCGGCACTCTGCTGGCCGACCCGATCAGCGCCGTCTCGCTGTCCCTCGGCCTGGTGTTCGGCATCGCCGGCCTGCCGCATATCCTGATGCGCTTCTTCACCGTGCCCAATGCCAGGGAAGCCCGCCGCTCGGTGCTGTTCGCCACCGGTTTCATCGGCTTCTTCTTCCTGGTGGTCTGCGTGCTCGGCTACACCGCCATCGTCATCGTCGGCACCGACCCGCAATACTTCGTCGACGGCAAACTGGGCGGTGCCCTGGTGGGCGGCGGCAACATGGTGGCCATGCACCTGGCCCAGGCGGTGGGCGGCAACCTGTTCCTCGGTTTTCTCTCGGCCGTGGCCTTCGCCACCATACTCGCCGTGGTCGCAGGCCTCGCCCTGGCTGGCGCCTCGGCAATCTCCCACGACCTCTATGCCAGCGTGCTGAAAAAGGGCCGCGCCAGCGAGAAGGACGAGATGCGCGTGTCGCGCATCGCCACCGTGGCCATCGGCCTGGTCGCGATCGGCCTGGGCATTCTCTTCGAGCAGATGAACATCGCCTTCCTGGTCGGCCTGACCTTCGGCGTCGCTGCCTCGGCCAACTTCCCGGTGCTGATCATGGCCATGTACTGGAGGGGCCTGACCACCCGTGGCGCCCTCTGGGGCGGGTTGACCGGGCTGGTAAGCGCCATGGCACTGGTGATCTGTGCGCCAGCCGTCTGGGTCGGGGTACTGGGTCATGAGAAAGCGCTTTTCCCCTATGACCAGCCGGCGCTGTTCTCCATGCCCCTGGCCTTCCTGGTGATCATCGTGGTGTCCATGCTCGATCGCAGCGCTCGCGCCAGCCGCGAACGCGCCGCCTACGACGACCAGTTCGTACGCGCCCAGACCGGCCTGGGGGCCGCCGCCGCCAGCAACCACTGACGCGCTTCGCGCCGCCAGTTAGCGGGCATGCCCGTCGCTCCTTTGGGGGCGTGCCCCTTTTCATTTCCGACTCACCCCGCGACCGGCCCTCGGGCCGGTACGGATTCGCTCGTCCACTAAAACAACAAGAGGCCTCCATGGATCGCCACACCCTCACCTCCAGCCTGCTGCTCGTCGGCAGCTCGCTCTGCACTTCCACACCCGCCCTGGCGGACTTCATCACGGATTCGAAAGCCAGCCTGGAGCTGCGCAACTTCTACTTCAACCGTGACTTCCGCCAGCACGCCGCCCCCCAGTCCAAAGCCGAAGAGTGGGCGCAAGGCTTCCTGCTGCGCTACGAATCGGGCTTCACCGAGGGCAGCATCGGCGTCGGCCTGGATGCCATCGGCCTGCTCGGCGTGAAGCTGGACTCCAGCCCCGACCGCGCCGGCTCCGGCCTGCTCAAGCGGGACCGCGAAGCGCCCAAGCGCGCCCAGGACGAATACGGCGAGCTGGGTCTGACCGCCAAGCTGCGCGCCTCGAAAAGCACCCTCAAGCTCGGCACCCTGATGCCCAAGCTGCCGGTACTGCTGGCCAACGATTCGCGCCTGCTGCCGCAGACCTTCGAGGGCGGCCAGCTCAATTCCCTGGAGATCGACGGCCTGACCTTCGATGCCGGACGCCTGCGCCAGGTGAACCAGCGCGATTCCTCCGATTACGAGGACATGAGCATCACCAAGGTGGGCGTGAAGAACATCCGCGCACGCCAGACCACCAGCGACACCTTCGACTTCGCCAACCTCAGCTACAAGTGGAACGACGCCCTCAGCACCAGCTACGGCTTCGGACGCCTGGACGACTTCTACCGCCAGCACTACCTGACCCTGAACCACCTGCTGCCCCTGGGTGACGGCCAGAGCCTGAAGAGCGACCTGCGCTTCGCCCGCTCCACCGACGAAGGCGGCAGCAACGTGGACAACAAGGCCTTCGGCGCGATGTTCACCTATGGCATCGGTGGCCACGCCCTGGGCCTTGGCTACCAGCGCATGAGCGGCGACACCGGCTTCGCCTACGTCAACGGAACCGACGCCTACCTGGTGAACTTCGTGCAGATCAGCGACTTCGCCAACCGCGAGGAACGCTCCTGGCAGGCGCGCTACGACTACAACTTCGCGGCTGTGGGGATTCCGGGGTTGACCTTCATGACCCGCTACCTCTCCGGTGATGGCGTGGAACTGGGCGCGGGCCGTGAGGACGGCAAGGAATGGGAGCGCGATACCGACATCGCCTACGTGGTGCAGAGCGGACCGCTGAAAAACCTTGGATTGAAATGGCGCAATGCGACGGTGCGCTCGACGAACTTCGGCAACGACCTCGACGAGAACCGCCTGATCCTCAGCTACACCCTGCCGCTCTGGTAGTCACGCCGCTGTCAACTGCCGGTGCGCGCTGCGCACCCTACTGTCACCCGCGGCACTCAACGCCGCCCGGGTGCACCAGACTCGTCCGTAGGGTGCGCCATGCGCACCGCTCGCGACCCCGGCGCCAGACAATGATTTTTTTGCACATCGCACCTGTTTTTCTGCTCGTTCTTATTTGATTTACGCCTGCCTATACTCAAGCCACCAACCCGGCCACCGGCCGAAAGACCCGACAAAAACAATCAAGGGTTCGCCCCATGAACAGCAACAGCCTCCCCTTCCTTGCCGCCCGTGACTTCCTCCTGGCCCACCGCACCGACTACGACACCGCCGTGCGCGATTTCCGCTGGCCGCAACTGACTGAATTCAACTGGGCACTGGACTACTTCGACGACATGGCCAAGGACAACCAGGCCACGGCGCTCTGGATAGTCGAGGAGGATGGCAGCGAGTGCCGTTACAGCTTCCAGGAGCTGGCCGAGCGCTCCAACCGCGTCGCCAACCACCTGCGGGCACTGGGCGTGAAGCGCGGCGAGCGCATCCTGATGATGCTCGGCAACGACATCGCCCTGTGGGAGACCATGCTGGCGGCCTTCAAGCTCGGCGCCGTGGTGATCCCTGCCACCGCCCTGCTCACCTCCGAGGACCTGCGCGACCGCATCGAGCGTGGCCAAGTCCGTCACCTGGTGGTTGGCAGTGCCAACCTGGAAAAATTCAGTGGCCTGGCCGAAAGCTACACACGCATCAGTGTTGGCCAGGGTGCCCCGGGCTGGACGCCGCACAGCGCGGCCGCGGAATACCCAGCCAACTTCCAGGCCGATGGCGTGACCCTGGCCACCGACCCGATGCTGCTCTACTTCACCTCCGGCACCACTTCCAAGCCGAAGATGGTGCTGCACAGCCACCAGAGCTACCCGGTCGGCCACCTCTCGACCATGTACTGGATCGGCCTCAAGCCCGGCGACCTGCACCTGAACATCTCCTCTCCCGGTTGGGCCAAGCATGCCTGGAGTTGCTTCTTCGCCCCCTGGAACGCCGGCGCCTGCATCTTCATCCACAACACCTCGCGCTTCAGCGCCCCGGCCCTGCTCGGCGTGCTGGAACGCTACGGCGTCACCAGCCTCTGCGCGCCGCCCACCGTGTGGCGCATGCTGATCCAGGAGGACCTGGCCAGCTACCGGAACCGTCTGCGCCTGCGCGAACTGGTGGGTGCCGGTGAGCCGCTGAATCCGGAGATCATCGAACAGGTCCAGCACGCCTGGGACCTCGACCTGCGCGACGGCTTCGGCCAGTCGGAAACCACCGCCCTGGTCGGCAACACCCCTGGCCAGAAGCTCAAACCCGGCTCCATGGGGCGGCCGCTGCCGGGCTACCGGGTGACCATGCTCGACCCCGATGGCCAACCGGGCAACGAGGGCGAAGTGGCCCTGCCGCTGGATGTCCGCCCGCTGGGCCTGATGCTCTGCTACGAGGACAGCCCGGAGAAGACCGCCGAAGTGATGCGCGACGGTTACTACCGCACCGGTGATACCGCGCAGATCTGCGAAGACGGCTACATCACCTTCGTCGGCCGGGCCGATGACGTGTTCAAGGCCTCCGACTACCGCATCAGTCCCTTCGAACTGGAAAGCGCCCTGATCGAGCACCCCGCCGTGATGGAAGTGGCCATCGTGCCCAGCCCGGACCCGGTGCGCCTGGCGGTGCCCAAGGCCTTCCTCATCCTCGCCCATGACGAGCCCGGCAGCGCCGAACTGGCCCTGAACATCCTCGCCTTCGCCCGCGAGCACCTGGCGCCCTACAAGCGGGTGCGCCGCATCGAGTTCGTCAGCGAACTGCCCAAGACCATCTCCGGGAAGATCCGCCGCGTGGAACTGCGGCAGATGGAAGTGCTGCGCCGCCAGGGCGATACCCGGGGCCCCGGCGAGTACTTCGAAGAAGACTTCCCGCAGCTCAAGGGCTGACCAGTGGCCGGCATTGGCGCCGGCCCCCTAACCGAAAACCCGACCACTCGGACCCAAGTCCCGAGGGGCCTCACTCGACCCAACGAAAGCAGGCAGGACCCATACATGACCTCTTCCAGCGTTCCCAGCGTCAAGCTGCTCATCAACGGTGAATTCGTCGAATCCAGGACCCAGCAGTGGCGCGACGTGGTCAACCCGGCGACCCAGGAAGTCCTGGCCCGCGTGCCCTTCGCCACCCAGGACGAGATGAACGCCGCCGTCGCCGCCGCCCAGGACGCCTTCAAGACCTGGCGCAAGACCCCGATCGGCGCCCGCGCCCGCATCTTCCTCAAGTACCAGCAGCTGATCCGCGAAAACATGAAGGAGCTGGCCGCCCTGCTCACCGCCGAACAGGGAAAGACCCTGCCGGACGCCGAAGGTGACGTCTTCCGTGGCCTGGAAGTGGTGGAGCACGCCGCCAACATCGGCACCCTGCAGATGGGCGAGCTGGCCAACAACGTCGCCAACGGCGTAGACACCTACACCCTGCTGCAACCGATCGGCGTGTGCGCCGGCATCACCCCGTTCAACTTCCCGGCGATGATCCCGCTGTGGATGTTCCCCATGGCCATCGCCTGCGGCAACACCTTCGTCCTCAAGCCCTCCGAGCAGGACCCGCTGGTGACCATGCGCCTGGCCGAACTGGCGCTGGAAGCCGGCATCCCGAAAGGCGTGCTGAACGTGATCCACGGAGGCGTCGATGCGGTGAACCTGATCTGCGACCACCCGGACATCAAGGCCGTGTCCTTCGTCGGCTCCACCAAGGTGGGCACCCACGTTTACAACCGCGCCACCGCCAACGGCAAGCGCGCGCAATGCATGATGGGCGCGAAGAACCACGCCATCGTCCTGCCTGACGCCAACAAGCAGCAGACCCTGAACAACCTGCTAGGCGCCTCCTTCGGCGCCGCTGGCCAGCGCTGCATGGCCCTGCCGGTGGTGATCCTGGTGGGCGAGGCGCAAGCCTGGCTGCCGGAGCTGGTGGAAAAGGCCAAGACCCTCAAGGTGAATGCCGGTGTCGAGCCGGGTACCGATATCGGCCCGGTGGTGTCCTGCGCTGCGCTGGAGCGCATCAGCGGCCTGATCGCCACCGGCATCGAGGAAGGCGCCAAGCTGGTGCTGGACGGCCGCAACCCGAGCGTACCCGGCTACCAGGACGGCAACTTCGTCGGCCCGACCATCTTCGCCGGCGTGACCACGGACATGACCCTCTACCGGGAGGAGATCTTCGGGCCGGTGCTCTGCGTGGTGAATGCCGCCAGCCTGGATGAGGCCATCGCCTTCATCAACGCCAACCCCAACGGCAACGGCACTGCCCTCTTCACCCGCTCCGGCGCCGCCGCGCGTCACTTCCAGGAAGAGATCGACGTTGGCCAGGTCGGCATCAACGTACCGATTCCGGTGCCGGTCCCGCTGTTCTCCTTCAGCGGCTCCCGCGCCTCCAAGCTGGGCGACCTCGGCCCCTACGGCAAGCAAGTGGTGCTGTTCTACACCCAGACCAAGACCATCACCCAGCGCTGGTTCGACGAGGACGATGTCGGCAGCGCGGTGAACACCACCATCACCCTGAAATGATCCCTCCGGGCCGGCGCCGCGCGCGCCGGTCCGCCTGGAGTAAATGCCATGGAATACGAAACCATCCTGGTCTCCGTGCAGGAGCGCGTCGGCCTGATCACACTGAACCGCCCCAAGGCGCTGAACGCCCTCAATTCGCAGCTGGTCGCCGAGCTGAACCAGGCGCTCGACCAACTGGAGGCCGACACCGAGGTCGGCTGCATCGTTCTGACCGGTTCGGCCAAGGCCTTCGCCGCCGGCGCCGACATCAAGGAGATGTCCGCCTTCGGCTTTCCGCAGATCTACCTGGATGACTTCTTCGCCGCCGCCGACCGCATCGGCGCCCGGCGCAAGCCGCTGATCGCGGCGGTCGCCGGCTATGCCCTGGGCGGCGGCTGCGAACTGGCGCTGATGTGCGACTTCATCTACGCCGCCGAGAACGCCCGCTTCGGCCTGCCGGAGCTGACCCTCGGGGTGATCCCGGGCATCGGCGGCACCCAGCGCCTGACCCATGCCCTGGGCAAGTCCAAGGCCATGGAGCTGTGCCTGACCGGCCGCCAGCTGACCGCCGAGGAAGCCGAACGCGCCGGCCTGGTGGCCCGCGTGATTCCGGCCGAATCCCTGCTGGACGAGACCCTGGCCGTCGCCAGAGGCATCGCCAGCAAGTCGCTGCCCGCCGCGATGATGACCAAGGAGTGCGTCAACCGTGCTTTCGAGCTGGGCCTGAATGAAGGCGTGCGCTTCGAGCGGCGGCTGTTCCACTCGCTGTTCGCCAGCGCCGACCAGAAGGAAGGCATGAGCGCCTTCGTGGAAAAACGCACCCCGTACTTCACCCACCGGTGACCGAATCGCCCCGCCCCATTTCAAGAGGACATCAGCATGCACATCGGATTTCTTGGTCTCGGAAACATGGGCGGCCCCATGGCCCGCAACCTGCTCAAGGCCGGCCACACGCTCACTGTGTTCGACCCTTCGCCCCTGGCGACCGCCACGCTCGTGGAACTCGGCGCACGCTCGGTCAACAGCCCGGCGGAAATTGCCCGTAACGGTGTCGGCGCCATCATCACCATGCTGCCCACCGCCGCTCACGTGAAAGACGTCTACCTGGGCGCCGATGGGCTACTGGCCAACGTCCGTCCCGGCGTGTTGCTGATCGACAGCTCCACCATCGACCCGCTGAGCGCCCGCGAAGTGGCCAAAGCGGCCGCCGCCCAGGGCAATCCCATGCTCGATGCACCCGTTTCCGGCGGCACCGGCGGTGCAGCGGCCGGCACCCTGACCTTCATGGTCGGCGGCACCGCCAGCGCCTTCGACCAGGCCCACCCCCTGCTCGCAGCCATGGGCAAGAACATCGTCCACTGCGGTGACACCGGCAACGGCCAGGTCGCCAAGATCGCCAACAACATGCTGCTGGGCATCTCCATGGTCGGCGTCGCCGAAGCCATGGCCCTGGGCGTCTCCCTCGGCATGGACGCGAAGGTGCTGGCCGGCATCATCAACACCTCCAGCGGCCGCTGCTGGAGCTCGGAGATCAACAACCCCTTCCCCGGCGTGCTGGAAAATGCCCCGGCCTCGCGCGGCTACAGCGGCGGCTTCGGCACCGACCTGATGCTCAAGGACCTGGGGCTGGCCACCGAGGCCGCGCGCCACGCGAAACAGCCGGTGGTGCTGGGCGCCGCGGCCCAGCAGCTTTACCAGACCTTCAGCCTGCAGGGGCACGGCGGCCTGGACTTCTCGGCGATCATCAACCTGTTCCGTCGGGAAGCCTGAGCATGACTGGCAACGAGGCGCCCATCCTGTCCAGCGTGCGCAACCGCGTCGGCCACCTCACGCTGAACCGCCCGGCCGGGCTCAATGCCCTGACCCTGCCTATGGTGCGCCTGCTGCACCGCCACCTGTGGGCCTGGGAGCTGGACCCGGACATTGTCGCCGTGGTCATTCGCGGCGCCGGTGAGAAGGCCTTCTGCGCCGGTGGCGACATCCGCATGCTGCATGAGAGCCACGCGGCCGGCGACAACCAGCACCTGCTGTTCCTCGAAGAGGAATACGCGTTGGACGAGTACCTGCACAACTACGCAAAACCCGTGCTGGCGCTGCTGGACGGCTTCGTGCTCGGCGGCGGCATGGGCCTGGCGCAGGCCGCCTCGCTGCGCGTCATCACCGAACGCACGCGGATGGGCATGCCGGAAGTCGGCATCGGCTTCTTCCCGGATGTCGGCGGCAGCTACTTCCTGCCGCGCCTGCCCGGCGAACTGGGCGTCTACCTGGGCGTCACCGGCTGCCATGTACGCGCCGCCGATGCGCTCTACGCCGGACTGGCCGACTACAGCCTACCCAGCGAGCGCATCGCGGAACTGGACCAGGCCCTGGACAACCTGGACTGGAGCTACGCGCCGCGGGAGAACCTGCTCCAGCTGCTGGCCGGACTGGCTACCGAGCGCATTCCGGGCTCGGAGCTCAAGGCGTTCCGCCAGGCCATCGACCGGCACTTCGTCCTGCCCGATATCAAGGCCATCCGCCAGTCGCTGCTGGCCGAGGATTGCCCGGAGTTCCGCGACTGGGCCGAGGAAACGGCACGGGTGCTGGACAGCCGTTCGCCCTTGGCCATGGCCGTGACCTTGGAGCTGCTGCGCCGAGGCCGGCACCTGTCCCTGGCCGACTGCTTCGCGCTGGAACTGCACCTGGACTACCAGTGGTTCGACCAGGGCGACCTGATGGAGGGTGTTCGTGCCCTGATCATCGACAAGGACAAGAACCCGCGCTGGAACCCGCCGACCCTGGCGGAGCTGACGCAAGAGCGGGTGCTGCCCTTCTTTAGCGGCTTCCAGGCCGCGCCCGGCAAACCCCTTCGTACCGCCTGACGGGAGACACGCACGATGCACGACATCGAACTCACCGAAGAACAACGCATGATTCGCGACATGGCGCGGGACTTCGCCCGCGCCGAGGTCGCGCCCCGAGCCCAGGCCTGGGAGAAGGCCGGCTGGATCGACGACGAACTGGTGCGGCAGATGGGTGAGCTGGGCCTGCTCGGCATGGTGGTGCCCGAGCAATGGGGCGGCACCTACATCGACTACGTCGCCTACGCCCTGGCTGTGGAGGAAATCTCCGCTGGCGACGGCGCCCTCGGCGCGTTGATGAGCATCCACAACTCGGTGGGCTGCGGCCCCATCCTCAACTACGGCAGCGAGGCCCAGAAGGATTTCTGGCTGGCAGAGCTGGCCAGCGGCACGGCGATCGGCTGCTTCTGCCTCACCGAACCCCAGGCCGGCTCGGAGGCGCACAACCTGCGCACCCGCGCCGAACTCGTGGACGGCCACTGGGTACTCAATGGCGCCAAGCAGTTCGTCAGCAACGGCAAGCGTGCCAAGCTCGCCATCGTCTTTGCGGTGACCGACCCGGAGCTGGGCAAGAAAGGCCTCTCCGCCTTCCTGGTGCCCACCGACACCCCCGGCTTCGTGGTGGACCGCAGCGAACACAAGATGGGCATCAAGGCCTCGGACACCTGCGCCGTGACTCTGAGCAATTGCGCAGTGCCGGAAGCCAACCTGCTGGGGCAACGTGGCAAGGGCCTGGCCATCGCCCTGTCCAACCTGGAAGGCGGCCGCATCGGCATCGCCGCCCAGGCCCTCGGCATCGCCCGCGCGGCCTTCGAGGCGGCCCTGGCCTACGCGAGGGAACGGGTGCAGTTCGGCAAGCCGATCATCGAGCACCAGAGCATCGGCAACCTGCTGGCCGACATGCAGGTCCGTCTCAATGCCGCGCGCCTGATGATCCTCCATGCCGCGCGCCTGAAGAGCGCCGGCCTGCCCTGCCTGTCGGAAGCCTCGCAGGCCAAGCTGCTCGCCTCGGAAATCGCCGAGCAGGTGTGCTCCAGCGCCATCCAGATCCACGGTGGCTATGGCTACCTGGAGGACTACCCGGTGGAGAAGTACTACCGCGATGCGCGCATCACCCAGATCTACGAAGGCTCCAGTGAGGTGCAGCGCCTGCTGATCGCACGCGAACTGGCCAACTACCAGCTCTGAGTCACCCACGTTTGCCGGGCGCATCCTTGCCCGAGGAGCGCCCGGTTTTTTTGCCCAGGAACCGTGCCACGCCAGGACTGCGCCATCTCCCCTTTGCATGGGGTCTACAACAACCGCCGCCAACTCTTCCACCCTGGCGGCGCTTCCTGTAGGGACGAATTGTCTGGGGTTCCGGGCGGACGACAGCGGCACCTAGCGGTTTGGAAATCGCCACTTTTGCCCCAACCCCAAATCCCAGAAAGCAAAAACCCCTGACTTCTCTAGGAGTATCAGGGGTTTGCTTGAATCGGAAAGTGGCGGTGAGGGTGGGATTCGAACCCACGATACGGTTTCCCGTATACACACTTTCCAGGCGTGCTCCTTCAACCGCTCGGACACCTCACCGGAATCTCTCTGAGGCGTTGGCCCCGTCGAGGTGCGCTAATTTAGTGGAGTGTTTTCCGGAATGCAAACGCTTTTTTCATAAATTTCATGCGTTTATGAAAAACAACCTCACCTGCCAATTTCCCTCCCTGCTGTCAAGTAGCTCGCCGGCACATTGGAGCGCTTTCGGGCAGGACCTGCTGGATGTACTGACTCACCAGTCAGTCTTGGCGCTTTACCTCCACGGTAGCGCTGAGTAACGTCAGCCCACTTCTTAACAAGGAACCTGCCATGAGTGAGCTGATCTCCTACCAACTTGAAGACGGTGTCGCCACCCTGACCCTCAGCAACGGCAAGGTGAATGCCATCTCTCCGGACGTGGTCGCTGCCTTCAATGCCGCGCTGGATCGCGCCGAGCAGGACCGCGCCATTGTCATCATCACCGGACAGCCGGGCATTCTTTCCGGCGGCTATGACCTGAAAGTGATGACCTCCGGCCCTCAGAACGCCGTCGCCCTGGTTGCGGCCGGTTCGGCACTGGCCCGCCGCATGCTGGCGCACCCTTACCCCATCATCGTTGCCTGCCCGGGTCACGCAGTGGCCAAGGGCGCCTTCATCCTGCTGTCCGCGGACTATCGCATTGGCGTGGAAGGTCCGTTCAACATCGGCCTGAACGAAGTACAGATCGGCATGACCATGCACCACGTGGGTATCGAGCTGGCTCGTGATCGCCTGCGCAAGTCGGCTTTCCATCGCTCGGTCATCAATGGTGAGATGTTCGATCCACAAGGTGCCCTGGATGCCGGTTTCCTCGACAAGGTAGTGCCCGTCGAACAATTGCTGGATGCCGCGCGGGGTGCCGCCCTGCAATTGAAGAAGATCAACATGACTGCCCACCGCAATACCAAACTCAAGGTGCGCAAGGCGCTCCTAGAAACCCTGGATGCGGCCATTGAGATGGACAAGCAGCACCTGGTTTGACCCCAAATACAAGAACGCCCCGCAATGCGGGGCGTTTTCGTTGAGGGTGAGTTACATCGTGCCGCCGTTGTCGTCGCCCGGCTCGTCCCCGGTATGGTCACCGCGATCATCGCCGACATCATGATCAGCACCATCATCCGCGCCATGACCCACACCGTGGGCCTCGCCTACATCATGGTCTGCACCGTCGTCCGCGCCACGACCGCTATTGGCGCTACCGTGGCCACTGTTGCTGCCATGGCCGCCGCCTTCACCGCTGTGGCCGCTACCGCCATGACCACCGCTGCCACCGCCGCTACCTCCACCGCTGCCGCCACCACCTCCGCCGCTGCCACCACCTCCACCGCCACTTCCACCTCCGCCTCCACTACCCCCCTCCTTGGCGTAGGCGCTCGATGAACTGGAGAAATCACCCGGCATGACGGTAAACGACAAGCCAAGAACGGAACAGATCGCCACAGCCAGTACGCACTGCTTTAGCCTCATCACGGGTCTCCAGGTTCTCTTCTAGGTTTCCCCTGAACACTAGCCGCTGTAACAGGATATTTCAGACGGTCTGACCGGTGGCGAACCGACGGGGAAACAGCGCCAACCCCTCGACAACTTCCTCGATTACGTTCGCTGGCGAACGTAGCCAGGCGCTGTGCGGGTTTTCCGATGCGAGCCGTGAAGATGGCAGCATGCGGAGCTTGGGCTGCCCTTGTAGCAATGCAGCCGGGCCACAGGTCGAAGCCTCGGGGGCAAAGGGATCACCCAGGCCAGTCTGCGACCAGCCCCAGGGCGAAGGCCTCGTATTTGCGCGCAACGACACTCATGTCAAGTAGCAGGATCAGGACATTGGAACTGTCCGCCGGCAAAGCTGAAGGCCTAGACCATCCGGGCTCTCCTCGTTCTGCTAGTAGAGCGTGAACAATCTAGGGCAATGACTCTAGCCTCGCCATTGCAGAACCACGGCCTTCGGCAAGACTCAGATAAACAAGCGCGCTACTCTGCGCCTCACATTTCCAACCAATGGATGAAGGAACCACTGAGCCATGGGTCGAGTCGTTGCCGCCGCTGTGTACGCCAAGGGCCGAAAAGTCACCGACATAACCCTCGATGAAGGCCTCCAGTGGGCCAGCAAGCCGGGCCATTTCGTCTGGATCGGCCTGCATGACCCCGGTGCGGAGGAGCTGAGCAACCTGCAGCGGCAGTTCGACCTGCACGAGCTGGCCCTTGAAGACGCCCTCACCCGCCACACCCGCCCCAAGCTGGAGACCTTCGGCGACGCCCTGTTTCTGGTGGTCTACTCGCCAATCGAGGTGGAGGGCGACCTGCAGTTCATCGAGACCCAACTCTTCGCCGGCAAGGGCTACATCATCAGCGCGCGCTATGGCGAATCCGCGCCGTACTCGCGCGTCCGCCAGCGCTGCGAAGCGCGGCCGCTGCTGCTCGAGCACGGCGAAGACTTTGTGCTCTATGCCCTGCTCAGCTTCGTGATGGAAAACTACCGACCGCTAATGGACAGCTTCCATTCGGAGCTGGAAGAGATCGAACAGAATGTGCTCCAGAGGCCGCTGACCCAGGCGGATGTCGAGCGCATCCAGTGCCTGCGTCGCGACTTGCTGCGGCTACGCCGCTACATCGGCCCCATGGCTGAAATCTGCGAGGAACTGCAGCGCCTCGACTTCCCCTTCATCGACAAGCACATGCGCCCCTACTTCCGCGACATCGCCATTCATGTCAACCGCCTGCTGGAAGACCTCACCGGCCTGCGTGAGATGGCCGACCACGCCATCGAAGTCGGCCTGCTACTGGAGTCTTCGCGCCAGAGCGTCGTGCAGCGCAAGTTCGCCGCCTGGGCAGCCATCCTCGCCTTTCCTACAGCGGTTGCCGGCATCTATGGCATGAACTTCCAGAACATGCCGGAACTGGCTTGGCACTACGGCTATTTCGGCGTGCTTGGCGTGGTAGTGACGGGATGCACCGCGCTCTACGCCAGCTTCAAGTACTACAACTGGCTCTGAACGACAAGCAACAAAAAGCCCGCTTCGATCAGACCGTGTGAAAACGTCACGAGCGAAGATCAGGCAAGGCGAAAACAGCCGAAGACGCGCAGTTTACGAGCTGTAAATGAGCATTCTGAGGCTGTTTTCAACGCAGCACCATCGAGCGCAGTAGTTTTCACACAGTCTGTCGATGGCGGGCTCTTCTATTGCATCGCCTGGGCTCAGGCGGCGCGGTCGCGGGTGATGAAACGCATCATCCACTCCGCCACGGCCGCGCCCTGATGGTCACGGTCCAGGCTGCTCACGCCCTGCTTGTAGACTTCATCGCCCAGGAAATCCTGGCGCAAGTCCAGAATTGCACGGGAGTAGTCATGGACGAACTCCGGATGCCCCTGGAAGCACAGCACCTGATCTCCAACGGTATAGGCCGCGTTCGGGCAGAAATCGCTGGAGGCCAGCAGCGTGGCATTCTCCGGCAACCGGGTGACCTGATCCTGATGGCTGATCAGCAGGGTCAGTTCGTCCAGCGCGGGGGTCATCCACTCCGGCTTGTTGGTCAACTGGTAGCTGTGGGTACCCACGCCCCAGCCCTGGGTAGCGCGCTCGGTCTTGCCACCCAGCATCAGAGCCAGCAACTGGTGGCCGAAGCAGACGCCCAGCAGCTTGTCGCCGGCCTCGTAATGCGCCAGCAGGAACTCCTTGAGCTTGAGGATCCACGGGTCGGTCCCAAAGGAATCGGCCTTGCTGCCGGTCACCAGATAGGCGTCGAACTTCTCGTCTTCAGGTGGGTAATGCCCCTGCACCACGTTGTAGACACTGAACTCCGCGGCGATGGGCTGCTTGGCGAATAGTTGCTCGAACATCAGGCCATAGCCTTTGTATTGATCGACCAGTTCGGGGCGGAGAATGTCGGTTTCGAGAATGCAGATACGAAGTGGCATTAGGTATTGGTTCCTGAAACGCAGAGGCTCTGTGGCTGAATGTGCGTTTTATTTAACACAGTACCGAGGTGATTGAAATACCGCCTTGCCCACCTCGTCATCGTTAGCGCCTAACGGTCCCATAGACGGCACCGATATCGCAGCCCTGAGCCCTGCCCTCGACGAGCCTGAACGCTCTAGCTCGCTCGCCGCGCAAGTACGTCAATAAAAATTGACGGCCCCTTTCGGAACTATTGGTGCCGTCGATATTTACCATGTTCATTCCTCGTTTTTTTATCGAAAAGCTTTCCGCGACTCTATGCCAACCCAGCCCCTGGCCACGGAGTCCCGACATGAACAACCCCACCATCAAGTACGCACGCAACGGTGCCCTAGCCAGCCTCGGCCTGTATTTCGTCGTGGTGGTGGTAGTCCTGGCCGTCAGCTTCGGATACGAGCGCGGTCGCATTGGTGTGAGCCCAACGGACGCATCCATGAGTTTCTACCAGCAACTCAGCCAGAGCATCCCGGTGCTGCTGGAGAGCCAGAAGCAGATCAGCGGACGACAAGGTTGACCACCAAAAACAAGCGATAAGACGATGAAGCAGCACAAAAACCGGCTCTATCTTCTGGCCGCCCTTGCCGTCATGACCAACGGCTTTTCGCTGATCGGCTGCGCTCATGGCTCGGTGGGTGCTGTCGCCAAGAACATCGAGGCCAATCACAATATCGCCCGTGGGATCACCAACGAACGGGCCGTACACAGTTTTTCCGGCACTCCGCCGAGCAACCGTGAACCGCGACTGCCGGCCGCTTTCGACATGAGTTCGCTAAATTGCTACAGCAGCTATCTGACGTAACGGTCAGCTACGCTCGCCAAAGTCCGGTAAACTGCCGGCCCGCTTTTCACTCAAGGGTACGCAGCAGTGTTCATCAAGGCATTACGAGTCGGCCTGGGCCAGTTGATCATCTTCCTCGACTTCATCACCCGTCCGCGCAAGCTGCGCCGCAGCACCGAGGCGCAGGCCCAGGTGGCGGAAGAGACCGCCAACCTGGCGCTCTACCAGTTCAACGCCTGCCCCTTCTGCGTGAAGACCCGCCGCGCCATGCACCGGCTGAACCTGCCGATCGCCCTGCGCGACGCGAAGAATGATGAAACCCATCGCACCGCCCTGCAGGCCGGCGGCGGCAAGATCAAGGTACCCTGCCTGCGCATCGACGAAAACGGTGAAAGCCGTTGGATGTACGAGTCCAACGACATCATCCGTTACCTGGAAAGCCGCTTCGCCAAGGCGTGATCCACGCCGCGCGCACAAAAAACCGGCTCACTGTGAGCCGGTTTTTTTATGCCGAGCTGGAACCTAGAACCGTTCTCCCCTGGCCGCCTTGTCCAGCAGCAGCGCCGGCGGTTCGAAACGCTCGCCATATTGCTCAGCCAGGTAACGGGCGCGGGCGACAAAGTCCTGTAGGCCGTACTGGTTGATGAACTGCAGCGAGCCCCCTGTCCAGGCCGCGAAACCAATACCGAAGATCGAACCGATGTTGGCGTCGGCAACCGAATGCAGCACGCCCTCCTCCACGCAACGCACGGTTTCGATGGCCTGGATGAAGAGGATGCGATCACGCACGTCTTCCTGCGGGATCTGCTTGTCGGCCTTCTCGAAGCGCGCTTTCAGCTCGGGCCAGAGGTGCTTCCTGCCGCCGGCCGGGTACTCGTAGAAGCCGCCGCCAGCCGCTTTGCCAGGGCGCTTGAACTCATTGACCATCAGGTCGATCACGGCGAAGGCCGGATGCTGTGGCAGCGCCTTGCCTTCGGCCTTCAAGTCCTCGGCGGTCTGGTTGCGAATGTGGGTCATCAGACTCATGGAGACTTCGTCGGAAATCGCCAGCGGCCCCACCGGCATACCGGCCTTGCGGGTCTCGTTCTCGATCATCGCGGCGGAGACGCCTTCACCGAGCATGGCGATGCCTTCGTTGGTGAAGGTACCGAACACACGGGAGGTGAAGAAGCCACGGCTGTCGTTGACCACGATAGGCGTCTTCTTGATCTGCAGGACGTAGTCGAAGCCACGGGCGAGGGTTTCGTCCAAGGTCTTCTCACCACGGATGATCTCCACCAGCGGCATGCGATCCACCGGACTGAAGAAGTGCAGGCCGATGAACTTCTCCGGCTTGGCCACTGCCTGAGCCAGACCGGTAATCGGCAGCGTGGACGTGTTGGAGGCGATCACGGCATCCGGCAACGCAGCGGCCTCGGCAGCGGCGGTGACCTTGCCCTTCAGTTCGCGGTTCTCGAACACGGCTTCGATGATCAGGTCGCAGCCGTCGAAATCGGCATCGCTGATGGTCGGCTTGATGCGGGCCAGGATGGCATCACGTTTCTCTGCGGCCATGTGGCCACGGCTTACCAACTGGTCGAGCAGGCCTTGGGAATAGGCCTTGCCCTTCTCCGCAGCGTCCAGCGCCACATCCTTCAGCACCACTTCGATACCGGCAATGGCGGAGACGTAGGCAATGCCCGCCCCCATCATGCCGGCGCCGAGCACACCCACCTTCTTCGTCGCATAGGGAGCCGGCCCCTTGGGCCGCGAACTGCCGGCGCCGATCTCGTTCAACTGGAACCAGAAGGTGCCGATCATGTTCTTCGCCACCTGGCCGGTGGTCAGCTCGGTGAAGTAGCGGGCCTCGATCAGTTGGGCAGTGTCGAAGTCCACCTGGGCGCCTTCGACCGCCGCGCACAGGATCTTCTCCGGCGCCGGGAAGCAGCCCTTGGTCTTGTCGCGTAGCACCGAGGGGGCGATGGCCAGCATCTGGGCCACATTGGGACTGGACGGCGTGCCACCGGGAATCTTGTAGCCAGCGGTGTCCCAAGGTTGCGCGGCCTTGGGATTGGCGGCGATCCAGGCGCGGGCCTTGGCCAGCATCTCGTCCGGGGTCTGCGCCAGCTCGTGGATCAGGCTTGCCTTGAGGGCCTGCTCCGGGCGCACTTTGCGGCCTTCGGCGAGGTACGGCAGCGCCTTCTCGATACCCAGCAGGCGCACCATGCGCACCACGCCGCCACCGCCCGGCAGCAGGCCGAGGGTTACTTCGGGCAGGCCGAGCTGCACGCTGTTGTCGTTGAGGGCAATGCGGTGATGGCAGGCCAGGCAGATTTCCCAGCCGCCCCCCAGGGCCGCGCCATTGATGGCAGCCACCACCGGTTTACCGAGGGTTTCCAGGCGGCGCAGTTGGCCCTTGAGGCCCAGCACCATCTGGTAGAAGGCATTGGCATCGGCCTTGGTGACCTTGATCAGCTCGTTGAGGTCGCCGCCGGCGAAGAAGGTCTTCTTGGCCGAGGTGATGATCACACCGGCGATGCTGTCCTTCTCGGCCTCCAGGCGTTCGACGGTCTTGCCCATGGCCTCGCGGTACACCGCGTTCATGGTGTTGGCGCTCTGGCCGGGCATGTCCATGGTCAGGACGACGATATTGTCCTGGCCTTTTTCGTAACGGATGGCGTCTGTCATTTTTCTTCTCCGCCTCAAACCTTCTCGATAATGGTGGCAATGCCCATGCCGCCGCCTACACACAGGGTGGCCAGGCCGTAGCGCAGGTTGCGCGCCTCCAGCTCATCCAGCAGGGTGCCGAGGATGGCGCAGCCGGTAGCGCCCAGCGGGTGACCCATGGCGATGGAGCCGCCGTTGACGTTGACCTTCTCTTCCGGCACGCCCATGTCCTTCATGAACTTCATCACCACCGAGGCGAAGGCTTCGTTGACCTCGAACAGGTCGATGTCAGCCACGCTCAGGCCAGCCTTGGCCAGGGCCTTGCGGGTGGCCGGCGCCGGGCCGGTGAGCATGATGGTCGGGTCGGTGCTGGTGACTGCCGTGGCGACGATGCGTGCGCGGGGCTTCAGGCCCAGTTCCTTGCCCTTGGCGGCGGAGCCGATGAGCATCGCGGCGGCACCATCGACGATGCCGGAGCTGTTGCCTGGCGTGTGCACGTGCTCGATGCGTTCGACCTGGCTGTACTTGCGCAGGGCGGTGGCGTCGAAGCCCATCTGCCCCATCATCTCGAAGCTGGGTTTCAGCGCCCCCAGGCCGTCCAGGGTGGAATCGCCGCGGATGAACTCGTCGTGATCGAGCAGGACGATGCCGTTCTGGTCGGTGACCGGCACCAGGGACTTATTGAAGGCGCCATTGGCTCGTGCTTGAGCGGCCTTCTGCTGGGAGCGCAGGGCAAAGGCATCGACATCCTTGCGGCTGAAGCCTTCCAGGGTGGCGATCAGGTCGGCACCGATGCCCTGGGGCACGAAGCTGGTGTGGAAGTTGGTTTCCGGGTCCATGGCCCAGGCGCCGCCATCGGAGCCCATGGGCACGCGGGACATGGATTCCACACCACCGGCCACTACCAGGTCCTCGAAGCCGGAACGCACCTTCATTGCCGCAAGGTTCACTGCTTCCAGGCCCGAGGCGCAGAAACGGTTGATCTGCTGGCCGGACACTGTCTCATCCCAATCAGCCACCAGCGCCGCGGTCTTGGCGATATCGGCGCCCTGGTCGCCCACAGGCGTCACGCAGCCGAGGACGATGTCGTCCACCTGACTGGTATCCAGGTCGTTGCGCTCGGCCAGGGCACGCAGCAGCCCGGCGATCAGGTTGACCGGTTTGACGCTGTGCAGAGCGCCGTCCTTCTTGCCCTTGCCGCGGGGCGTGCGCACCGCGTCGAAAATGAATGCTTCGGTCATGGCGTCCTCTTGAGGCAGCTAGGTGGCACCCCTGGTGCCTGTTGTTCTTGTCCGTCGGCCACCGGTATCCCGGCAGGCTGTGGCTACCTTATCGCTATAGGCCATGGGCTCAATGACGGAAAAGCTCAGCCCCATTGACCGCTGCGCTCAGACGAACGGTCAGCCGATGGCCAGTTGCCAGCCAAGGTGGCAGGGATGTGTCTGGCCTCGGGGCTGCTCACTGGCAAGCCGCCACCCTCAATAGCCGCACATTACTAAGACCGACGCGCTAGTTACCAACCGATATAAGCGCAATGTGATGTCGGCCCTAGAGTTTGAAGTGCAAGTGGCCGCTGCCGGGTTTTGCCGGGGCGGCATTTTGTCAAAAGCCACGGGGGAAGGTGAGGTTCCGGGCCGGCCGTAGGGAGCCCTGACCGACGCGCCCCCAACAACAAAAAAGGCAGTTGGCCATGTTCAAGCAGCCCAAAATGCGGCAAGCGAGCCTGATCGTCTTTGCCACCACAGTGATTCTCATTCTTCCCAACCTGACCCGACTGGTCAGCTGATCATCACGTTCATCCACTGGTCGTCCTGCGTTGCGTGCCGCCCACGGCGGTCAACGCAGCGCGGGTAGCCACCAGGCCCATCGAGTCTGTCTCCCGGTGCGCGCGGCGCACCCTACGGGACCGGCGTCATCCTGCTGGCTCGCTGACTCGAATCGCCACAGGCAGCGCCGGTGACTCATGACCGCGAACAACTCGGCCAGCATGGCCACTCCTTAAAAGCTGCCGACACCCGGATCGGGCGCCGAAAAAAGCTCTGGTTATGACGGAAAACCGCGATCCTAATGGCCTGCGCCCCCTTCGATCAATTGTGCTAGGTTCGCTGGACAAGCCTCATTCAGGAGCCGCCATCATGCGTACCCTGCTCGCTGTTCTCTCCCTTGCCCTGAGCCTGCCGGCCGCCGCCGGTGATACCGACCAGGCCGCCGCCGTCGAAGCCATGCAACAGCCCAATGCCGTGTTGATCGACGTACGCACTCTGGAGGAAGTGGCCGAAGGCGCCATCCCCGGCGCGCGCAACATCGGCTACGAGCAAATCGGCCAGAGAATTGCCGAAGTCGCCCCGGACAAGGACACCCCCATAGTGCTCTACTGCCGCAGCGGCCGACGCTCCGGCATCGCCCAGGACAGCCTGCAGGTGCTGGGCTATAGCCGGGTGATCAATGGCGGCGGCTACCTGGACCTGAAAAACGCCCTGGACAAGGACTGATCGATGCGCCATGCGCTTCTCGCCCTGCTCTTCTGCTTCACCCCGCTGCATGCCGCCGAGCTGACCCTGGAACTGCCCGGCGGCACCCGTACCTGGGACACCGCCGCACTGCTCGCCCACCCCCAGGCGCAGGACGTGACCATTGCGGACGACGTCTCCTACAAGAAGACCATGCGCTACCGTGCCGTGCCGGTCGTGGCACTGCTGGAAGGCGTGAAACCCGACGAGCACCTGCAGGCCGTCGCCCTGGACGGTTTCGCGGCTGAACTGGCCGCGGCTCCACTGTTGAACACGAAAGGCGCCCGCGCCTGGCTGGCCATCGAGGACCCGGCCCAGCCCTGGCCACCGCTCGGCAGCCGTAAGCCCAGCGCAGGCCCCTTCTACCTGGTCTGGACCGAACCCAAGGCAGCGGATATCGGCCCCGAGCAATGGCCCTTCCAGGTCGCGCGCATCCGCTATCTGCCGTCCGTGGCCGAGCGTTTCCCCACCCTGCGCCCGGCCGACAATGCCAGCGCCGGGGTAAAAGCCGGCTTTGCCCAGTTCCAGAAGAACTGCCTGGCCTGCCACCGCCTCAATGGTGCGGGCGACGCGCAGTTCGGCCCCGACCTGAACATCCCCCACAACCCCACCGAGTACCTGGCCGGCGACTTCCTCCCCCGCTACATCCGCGACCCGCAAAACCTGCGCCGCTGGCCCCAGGGCAAGATGCCGGGGTTCTCGAAGGAGGTAATCAGTGATGAGCAACTGGGGCAGTTGATCAGCTACCTGAAGCACATGGCGGGGAGGAAGGTGGCGCCGTAGAACCGCTTGATTGTGGGAGCGATTTCAATCGCGAAAGCGAGCCACGCCCATCAGACGTTGTATTCCACCGGTGGCGGCGGCAGTTCGCTGATCAGGGCCTGCAGGCCTTCCGCCCATTGGCGGCGGATGTCGACGAAGTACTTGTCTTCCTCGGTCACCCGGTAGCCAGCCGGCAGGATCAGGCTGTCGCGGTGATAGACCAGCAGGTCCAGCGGCATGCCCACCGACAGGTTGCTGCGGATGGTGGAGTCGAAGGACACCAGGGCACAACGCAGGCCTTCTTCGAGGCTGGTCTTGAACTCCAGGTTGCGGTCGAGGATCGGCTTGCCGTACTTGCTCTCCCCCAGCTGCAGGAACGGCGTGTCCTCGGTGGCCTGAATGAAATTGCCCTGGGGGTAGATGCTGTAGAGGTCCGGCGGATTGCCGGCGATCTGCCCCCCCACGAGGAAGGAACAGGTCAGGTCGGTGTTGCCGGCCAGCGGCGCACCGTCGCGGGCGATGACTTCGCGGGTGGTCTCGGCCACCAGGGCTGTGGCGTCGTAGAGGGTGGGCACGCTGTGCAAATTCGCACCCGAGCCGTCGAGACGCTGCTTGAGCAGGTTCACCACGGACTGCGAAGTGGCCAGGTTGCCGGCGCTCTGCAACACGATCAGCCGTTCGCCGCTGACACCAAAGGTGTAGAGCTTGCGGAAGGTGGCGATATGGTCGATGCCCGCATTGGTGCGCGAGTCGGATACGAACACCAGGCCATCGGCCAGGTGCATGGCGACGCAGTAGGTCATGCCGTTTCTCCTTGTCTGGATTCCCCGCGCCGTTTGTCCGGCCGCCGTGCCCGTTTACGGGCGAGGCAGTAAGCAGCGGCCGGCGTCGCGAAGAACCGGGGGTGCTGTCCCTATTGCGCCTGAACCAGCAACAACGGCGGCGCATCCACCTTGGCATGCATCTGCTCGCCACCACCGCCCCGGCGCATGCCGCGCACCGGGCAGGCATCCAGGTAATCCAGCCCAACCGCCAGCTTCAGGTGACGTTCGGGGCGGGCCAGGTTGTTGGTCACGTCGAAGCTGTACCAGGCGTCGCCCAACCAGGCTTCGGCCCACGCGTGGCTGGCCAGGTTCTGGTCATTGCCCTGGTACAGGTAGCCGGACACGAAACGCGCCGGAATACCCAGGGTTCGTGCGCAGGCCAGGAAGGCGTGGGTGTGGTCCTGGCAGACCCCGGCGCGGCCGGCGAAGGCCTCGGCGGCGGTGCTGTCGACACCGGTCACGCCTTTCTTGAAGGGCATCTGCACATGCAGCGCCTCCATCAGGTCAATCAGCCCTCCGCGATCGCGACGGCTGCCGCACTCGCGTGCAGCGAACTCGCGCAGGTCATCGTCGGCGGTGGTCAGGCGGGTGAGACGCAGGAACGGCAAGGCAGACTGCCTGTCGTGCTCGGCCTCGCGCTTCTCGTCGATCTCCACCTGGCCACGGGCGCTGATGACGATGGCGTCATGGGGCTCGTCCAGGGTCAGCACATGGAAGATGTTGCCGAAGGGGTCGACCTGCGCGCGTACCGGGCGCGGCAGGGTCAATTCCCAGCTGAGCACGTGCTGGCGTTCGTTTTCCTGGGGCGTCAGGCGCAGGTACTGGATGCTCGCGCGAACCTGATCGTCATAGCGGTAGGTGGTGTCGTGGCGAATGGACAGTCTCATACAGCCTCCAGATACGAGCTGTGGATGGCCCTGGCCAGTTGGCGGACCAGCAGGATGAAGTCGGTGAGCCAGGTGTGCAGGCCTTCGTCGAGGATTTCGTCGATGGCGGTGTAGCGCAGCCGCGCGTCCAGCTCGGCGGCCAGGCGCTGGGCCGGTCGACCGTTATCTCCCGGCAGGCTGGCGAGGATGTGGTTCAACTCCTCCATGCAGGCACGCAGCGAGCGCGGCACGTCCGGGCGCAGCAGCAGCAGCTCGGAAACCTGACGGGCATCGGGAGAGCCGCGGTACACCTCGGTATAGGCCTCGAAGGACGACAGGGCGCGGAGCAAGGCGCTCCATTGGTAGTAGCCGCGGGCGGAACTGTCGCTGACCTCTTCCGATTCTTCGCCGAACATTTCGTAGCGCGAATCCAGCAGGCGCAGGGTGTTGTCCGCGCGTTCGATGAAGGTCCCCAGGCGAATGAAGCAATAAGCCTCGCCACGCATGATGGTGCCGTAGGTAGCACCGCGGAACAGGTGCGAGCGCTCCTTCACCCACTCGCAGAAGCGGCTGATGCCGTAGCGGCCCAACCCCTCGCTGGAGATGTTCAGCATCTCCAGCCAGGTGGCGTTGATGTTCTCCCAGATGTCGGCGGTGATTCGGCCGCGCACGGCATGGGCGTTGATTCGAGCGGCGCGCAGGCAGCTGAAGATGCTCGCCTGGTTGTCGGCGTCGAGGGCGAAGAAGTGCAGCATGCGCGCGGCGTTCAGCTCGCCATGACGCTCCTGATAAAGCTCCAGGGTGCCGGTGCTGAGCAGGGACATGGCCAGTTCGTCCAGACCATCGCCACGGCCGTCCTGGGGCATCAGCGACAGCGAGTAGCTGACGTCCAGCATGCGCGCCAGGTTCTCCGCGCGCTCCAGGTAGCGCGACATCCAGTAAAGCTCGGAGGCAGTTCTACTCAGCATGATCAGTCTTCCACTATCCAGGTGTCCTTGGTGCCACCGCCCTGGGACGAGTTCACCACCAGTGAGCCCTCACGCAGTGCCACACGGGTCAGGCCGCCGGGCACCAGGCGGGTTTCCCGCCCGGAGAGTACGAAGGGACGCAGGTCGATATGGCGAGGGGCAATGCCCTGCTCGACGAAGGTCGGGCAGGTGGACAGGCACAGTGTGGGCTGTGCGATGTACGCCTCGGGACGCGCCTTGAGGCGCTCCCGGAAGGCTTCGATCTCCTTGGCACTGGCCGCCGGCCCCACCAGCATGCCGTAGCCGCCGGAACCCTGGGTTTCCTTGACCACCAGTTCGGGCAAATGGGCCAGCACATGGGACAGGTCCTCGGGCTTGCGGCACTGCCAGGTGGGCACGTTCTTCAGGATGGGCTCCTCGTCCAGGTAGAAGCGGATCATGTCGCAGACATAGGGGTAGATGGACTTGTCGTCTGCCACCCCGGTACCGATGGCGTTGGCCAGCACCACGTTACCGGAGCGGTAGGCGGCCAGCAGGCCGGGCACGCCGAGCATGGATTCGGGGTTGAAGGCCAAAGGGTCGAGAAAGGCATCGTCCAGCCGGCGGTAGATCACATCCACCGGCTGGGGACCTGCGGTGGTGCGCATGAACACGCGGTCGTCACGAACGAAGAGGTCGGCGCCTTCCACCAGCTCCACGCCCATCTCGCGGGCGAGGAACGCGTGCTCAAAGTAGGCGCTGTTGAAGCGGCCCGGCGTCAGGACCACCACGCTGGGGTTGTCCAGCGGGCTGGAGCTTTTCAGGGTATCCAGCAGCAGGTTCGGGTAATGGTCGATGGGCGCAACGCGCTGGGCGGCAAAGAGTTCGGGGAACAGCCGCATCATCATCTTGCGGTCTTCCAGCATGTAGCTGACACCGCTGGGGGTCCGCAGGTTGTCTTCCAGCACGTAGTAGGTGCCGTCGCCGTCGCGCACCAGGTCCACCCCGGCGATATGGGCGTAGATGTCGCGGTGCAGGTCCAGGCCCTGCATGGCGATCTGGTAGCCCTCGTTGGCCAGCACTTGTTCGGCGGGAATGATCCCGGCCTTGATGATCCGCTGATTGTGGTAGAGGTCGGCGAGGAACATGTTCAACGCCTTGACCCGCTGGATACAGCCCCGCTCCACCACCCGCCATTCGCTCATGGGGATGGCACGGGGAATGGTATCGAAGGGAATCAGGCGCTCGGTGCCCTGCTCGTCGCCATAAAGGGTGAAGGTGATGCCGGCGCGATGGAACAGCAGGTCGGCCTCTCGTCGCCGCTGGGCCAGCAACTCCTGAGGCGCGTCCGCCAGCCAACGTGCGAACTCCCGGTAATGCGGACGGCATTCGCCACTCGCGTCGTACATCTCGTCATAAAAAGTGCGGGACATGCCTAACTCCTTGTCGCCACGGGCAGTTACGCAATCGCAAGCCCCGTGCCATCGCAACAACCGCTTGCTTTTCAACAACTTGCAGCACACGCACAGTCGTCACGCCCCAGACTGGTGCAGCCCGCAGAGCGGAACTGCGCACGCCGCCCTATTTGGCGGCGGTACAGGGTTGGACGGATTGCGACGGCGAGGTGTTCCTCCTGCTTGTCTGCGGAGGAACCGCCATCCCTGGAACGGACAGTCTAGTCTGGCCTTGTGTGACCCCTAGGGTCCGATTGTTCTATGCATATGTTGCGATTTGGAATTTGCCCTATAACCCGCCGACCTATGGTCATGACGCGCCCTCTATGGACGACATGGCCCGACCCTATTTTCCAAGCTCCCGGGAGCCTTCCATACTTGCCTCATCCCAGTGCCTCCATCCTGCCTTGGAGCAAACCTGCCATGCTCACCATCGGAGACAAATTGCCGGCGTTCGACCTGCTCGCGGTGGACCACGACTCGGAACACGCGCCCAGCCCGGAAAGCGCCTTCAAGCGAGTCAACCAGGACAGCTACCTTGGCCAGTGGAAGGTTCTGTTCTTCTGGCCCAAGGACTTCACCTTCGTCTGCCCGACCGAGATCAGGGCCTTCGGAGACCTGCTGGAGCAGTTCAACGACCGCGACACGCAGTTGATCGGCGCCTCCACCGACAGCGAATTCGTCCACCTCGCCTGGCGCCGCGACCACAAGGACCTGAAAGGCCTCAGTTTCCCCTGGCTGGCCGACGCCAGGCACGAACTGGCCAACGCCCTGGGTATCATGGATCGCCGCGAAGGCGTGGCCCTGCGCGCGACCTTCATCATCGACTCGGACAACGTCATCCGCCATGTCTCGGTCAACGATCTGCTGGTAGGCCGCAATCCCCAGGAAACCCTGCGCCTGCTCGACGCCTTGCTGACCGAAGAGCTGTGCCCCTGCAACTGGCACAAGGGGGAAGCGACGCTGCATTACTGAGTGGTTTGGCCTTCGCGAAATCTTGTAGGGGCGAATTCATTCGCCAAGCAGGCCGGAGGGCTGCCAACGGAACCTTCAGGGGCCGCTGCGCGACCCTTGGCGAATGAATTCGCCCCCACAGGAAAAGCGACAGCAAAGCGCCACCAGCCCCCTTCCTTGTCAGCCCCAAAGCCCCGAACTACGCTGCTCAATGCGAGCAGCGGCCGCATTTTTCGGCGTACCTTCCTCGCACCGCCAACGGCATGCAGTTCCGCCGAACAGGCTCCGCACGTCATGTACAACAGGAGTCGACAATGCCTTCGTTCAAACCCCTTTTCCTTTCGTTCGCCGTCAGTTGCGCCTGCCTCATCGCCTCCGCCCAGGCCGCCGACCCGCTGAAGCAGGTCGGTAACGGCGAAGGTCAGCTCGACATCATCGCCTGGCCCGGCTATATCGAGCGCGGCGAGTCGGACAAGAACTACGACTGGGTCACCCCGTTCGAGAAAGACACTGGCTGCAAGGTCAATGTGAAAACCGCCGCCACCTCCGACGAGATGGTCAGCCTGATGGCCAAGGGCGGCTATGACCTGGTCACCGCCTCCGGCGACGCCTCCCTGCGCCTGATCTTCGGCAAGCGTGTACAACCGATCAACCCGGCCCTGGTCCCCAACTGGAAGACCCTCGACGAACGCCTCCAGGACGCGCCCTGGCACACCGTCAACGGCGTGCACTACGGCACGCCCTACCAATGGGGGCCGAACCTGCTGATGTACAACACCAAGCTGTTCAAGCAAGCGCCGGACAGCTGGGCCGTGGTCTTCGAGCCCCAGCAACTGGCCGACGGCAAGGCCAACAAGGGCCGCGTGCAGGCCTACGACGGCCCGATCTACATCGCCGACGCCGCCCTCTACCTGAAATCCGCCAAGCCGGAACTGGGCATCCAGGACCCTTACCAGCTGACCGAAGCGCAATACGCCGCGGTACTCGACCTGCTGCGCAAACAGCACAGCCTCGTGCACCGCTACTGGCACGACGCGACGGTGCAGATGAGCGACTTCAAGAACGAAGGCGTGGCCGCCTCCAGCACCTGGGGCTACATGGCCAACACCTTGAAAGCCGAGAAGCAGCCGGTGGAAACCGTGTTCCCGAAAGAAGGCGTCACCGGATGGGCCGACACCACCATGTTGCACGTGGACGCCAAGCACCCGAACTGTGCCTACAAATGGATGGACTGGTCCCTGCAGCCCAAGGTCCAGGGCGACCTGGCCGCCTGGTTCGGCTCCCTGCCGGTGGTCGCCAAGGGCTGCACCAGCAGCGAACTCCTCGGCGCCAGCGGTTGCGCCACCAACGGCTACGACCAGTTCGACAAGATTGCCTTCTGGAAAACTCCGGAAGCCCAGGGTGGGAAGTTCGTGCCCTATAGCCGGTGGACGCAGGACTATATCGCGATCATGGGTGGAAGGTAATTCGCGCCGAACTCTCCCCGAAAGTCACCCCTCTCCCTCTGGGAGAGGGGCCGGGGGTGAGGGTAGTTCGAGTCAGCTCGGTGTCCCCTACCCCCAACCCTCTCCCGGAGGGAGAGGGAGTCGCCACTCCGGAGCCCGAGCATGACTACAGCCGTCCAGTTCACTGATGTCTGCCGCCATTACGGCGATGTGAAGGCGGTCGACCGGGTGTCCATCGAAATCCACGACGGCGAGTTCTTCTCCATGCTCGGTCCCTCAGGCTCGGGCAAGACCACCTGCCTGCGCCTGATCGCCGGCTTCGAACAGCCCAGCTCCGGCTCCATCCGCATCCACGGTGGAGAGGCCGCCGGCCTGCCGCCCTACGAGCGCGACGTGAACACCGTGTTCCAGGACTACGCGCTGTTCCCGCACATGAACGTGCGCGACAACGTCGCCTATGGCCTCAAGGTGAAGGGTGTGGCCCGCGCCGAACGCCTGGCTCGCGCCGAGGACGCGCTGGGCATGGTCGCCCTGCCCGGCTATGGCGAGCGCAAACCGGCACAGCTCTCCGGCGGCCAGCGCCAGCGTGTGGCCCTGGCCCGTGCCCTGATCAACCGCCCCCGCGTGCTGTTGCTGGACGAACCCCTCGGCGCGCTGGACCTCAAGCTGCGCGAGCAGATGCAGGTCGAGCTGAAGAAACTGCAACGTCAGCTCGGTATCACCTTCATCTTCGTCACCCACGACCAGGGCGAGGCGCTGTCCATGTCCGACCGGGTGGCGGTGTTCAATAAAGGCCGCATTGAGCAGGTCGACAGCCCGCAGAATCTCTACCGCCAGCCGCGCACCCGCTTCGTTGCCGAGTTCGTCGGCACCGCCAACGTACTCCATGGTGATCTGGCCCAGCGCCTCACCGGAAACGCCGGTGCCTTCTCGCTGCGACCGGAACATGTGCGCTTCGGCAGTGCAAGCAATGGCGAACTGCAGGTCAGCGGCACGGTGCATGACGTGCAGTACCTCGGCGCCATCAGCCGCTACGAACTCAACCTGGAGGGCGGTGGGCGCCTGGCGGTCAGCCTGCCCAACGGCGAAGAGACAGACAGCGCACGCCCACAACCCGGCCAGCAGGTGCAGGCCTGTTGGGCCCGCAGCGCGATGGTCGCGCTCAGCGAGTAGGCCATGAGCACCGTCATCGCCAGCCATCAGAGCGGACCGCTACGCGGGCTCTCCAACCTGCTCTACCGCCGCTCGACCCTCTACCTGCTGCTGCTGCTGACGCCACCGCTGATCTGGTTCGGCGTGGTCTACGTAGGCTCCTTGTTCGCCCTGCTCTGGCAGAGCTTCTACACCTTCGACGACTTCACCATGGCGGTGACGCCGGACCTGACCCTGGCCAACTACGCCGCCCTGTTCAACCCGGCCAACTACGACATCATCCTGCGCACTCTGACCATGGCCATCGCCGTAAGCCTGGCCAGCGCGGTGCTGGCCTTCCCCATCGCCTACTACATGGCGCGCTTCGCCTCGCCAAGAGAGAAAGCCTTTTTCTACATCGCCGTGATGATGCCCATGTGGGCCAGCTACATCGTCAAGGCCTACGCCTGGACGGTGATCCTGGCCAAGGGCGGCATCTTCTACTGGATGATCCAGCAACTGCACCTGGAAACGCTGCTGGGCAGCCTGCTCACGGTCCCCGGCGTGGGCGGCAACACCCTGTCCACCTCGCACCTGGGGCGCTTTCTGGTATTCACCTACATCTGGCTGCCGTTCATGATCCTGCCGATCCAGGCCTCCCTGGAGCGCCTGCCACCCTCGCTGTTGCAGGCCTCGGCGGACCTCGGCGCCAGGCCCCGGCAAACCTTCGCCCAGGTGATCCTGCCGCTGGCTTTCCCCGGCGTCGTGGCCGGTTCCATCTTCACCTTCAGCCTGACCCTGGGCGACTTCATCATTCCGCAACTGGTGGGGCCCAGCGGGCTGTTCATCGGCACCATGGTCTACGTGCAGCAAGGCTCGGTGGGCAATATCCCGCTGGCGGCAGCCTTCACCCTGGTGCCCATCGTGCTGATCGCCATCTACCTGTCCATCGCCAAGCGGCTGGGGGCCTTCGATGCACTCTGATTCTGAAAAGCAGGGGGAGAAAGCCTCCTGGGGCCTGCGCCTGGCCGCCTGGGGCGGGCTGGTGTTCCTGCATTTCCCGATCCTGGTGATCCTGCTTTACGCCTTCAACACCGAGGAGTCGTCCTACAGCTTCCCGCTGCAGGGCTTCACCCTGGAATGGTTTGCCGTGGTGGGCAGCCGCGAGGATGTCCTGCAGGCCATCGTCCTGTCGGTGAAGGTCGCCTGCCTCGCCACCGCCCTGGCCATGGTGCTCGGTACCCTGGCAGCGGCCGCGCTCTATCGCCGCGATTTCTTCGGCAAGGAAAGCATCACCCTGATGCTGATCCTGCCCATCGCCCTGCCGGGCATCATCACCGGCATCGCCCTGCTCTCGGCGTTCAAGACCCTCGGCATCGAACCGGGCATCTTCACCATCGTCGTCGGCCACGCCACCTTCTGCGTAGTGATCGTCTACAACAACGTGATCGCGCGCTTCCGCCGCACTTCCCACAGCCTCATCGAAGCCTCGATGGACCTGGGCGCCGATGGCTGGCAGACCTTCCGCTACATCATCCTGCCAAACATCGCCACCGCCCTGCTGGCCGGCGGCATGCTGGCCTTCGCGCTGTCCTTCGACGAGATCATCGTCACCACCTTCACCGCCGGCCACGAACAGACGCTGCCGCTCTGGCTGCTCAGCCAGCTCAGCCGCCCTCGCGACGTCCCGGTGACCAATGTGGTCGCCCTGCTGGTGATGCTCGCCACCATGCTGCCCATCCTCGGTGCCTATTACCTGACACGAGGGACCGAGACGGTGGCGGGGGGTGGGAAGTGAAGCCCGGCCACGCACTTCTCCCCTCTCCTCTTCAGGGAGAGGGGCCGGGGGAGAGGGTGACGAGGTTGATCCAGACCATGCGGCTGTAGGCGACTCCGCAACCCTCTCCCTAGCCCTCTCCCTGCAGGGAGAGGGGACGACTGCGAGGATTCCACCATGCAAACCAAACTCCTGATCAACGGCCAGTTCACCGCCGGCGAAGGCCAGGCCCTGGATGTGCTGAACCCCGCCACGGGGGCGGTACTGGTGAAAGTCGCCGAAGCCAGCGAGGGCCAAGTGGATGCCGCCGTGCGCGCCGCCGATGCCGCCTTCGAAGGCTGGGCTCGAACCTCGCCCCGCGACCGCGCCACCCTGCTGCTGAAGCTGGCGGACAGGATCGAAGGTCACGCCGAAGAGCTGGCGAAGCTGGAGTCGGACAACTGCGGCAAGCCCTACGCCGCCGCACTGAACGACGAACTGCCGGCCATTGCC
Source organism: Pseudomonas sp. TCU-HL1 (assembly GCF_001708505.1). Classification (NCBI taxonomy): domain Bacteria; kingdom Pseudomonadati; phylum Pseudomonadota; class Gammaproteobacteria; order Pseudomonadales; family Pseudomonadaceae; genus Pseudomonas; species Pseudomonas sp. TCU-HL1. The sequence goes on along the minus strand of NZ_CP015992.1, from coordinate 2,450,928 downwards.
GACGTGTTCCGCTTCTTCGCCGGCGCCAGTCGCTGCCTGACCGGATCGGCGGCGGGTGAATACCTGCCCGGCTTCACCTCCATGATCCGCCGCGACCCCGTGGGGGTGATCGCCTCCATCGCGCCCTGGAACTACCCGCTGATGATGGCCGCCTGGAAGCTGGGGCCGGCACTGGCGGCCGGCAATACGGTGGTGCTCAAGCCCTCGGAGCAGACCCCGCTCACCGCCCTGCGCCTGGCCGAACTCATCACCGAACTGCTGCCACCGGGCGTGGTCAACATCGTCCTCGGTCGCGGGCCTACCGTGGGCAGCCCTCTGGTGTCGCACCCGCTGGTACGCATGGTGTCGCTGACCGGCTCGGTGGGCACCGGCAAGGCCATCATCAAGAGTGCTGCCGACAGCGTGAAGCGCACCCACATGGAGCTGGGCGGCAAGGCCCCGGTGATCGTGTTCGACGACGCGGACCTCGCCGATGTGGTGGCGGGCATCCGCACCTTCGGCTTCTACAACGCCGGCCAGGACTGCACCGCGGCCTGCCGCATCTACGCCGGCAAGAAGATCTACGACAACTTCGTGGCCGACCTGGCCAGCGCCGTATCCAGCCTGAAAACCGGCCTGCAGAACGACCCGGCCACCGAACTCGGCCCGCTGATTACCCAGAGCCAGCGCGAACGGGTGGCCGGGTTCGTCGACCGCGCCCGTGGGCAATCCCACATCCAGATCGCCACCGGCGGCAAACCGGTGGCCGGCAGCGGCTTCTTCTACGAGCCCACGGTGGTCGCCCACGCGAAACAGGATGACGAGATCGTGCAGCGGGAAGTGTTCGGGCCGGTGGTGACGGTCACACCTTTCAGCAACGTGGACGAGGCGGTGCGCTGGGCCAACGATTCCGACTACGGCCTGGCGTCATCGCTCTGGACCCGCGACGTGGGCCGCGCCGCCGCCGTGGCCTCGCGCCTGCAGTACGGCTGCACCTGGATCAACACCCACTTCATGCTCACCAACGAAATGCCCCACGGCGGCTTCAAGCAATCCGGCTACGGCAAGGACCTGTCCATGTACGGGCTGGAGGATTACACCGTGGTGCGGCATGTGATGATTCGGCACTGATCAACTGCAAGAGCAACCTGTGGGAGCGAATTCATTCGCGAAAGGCAGCGAAGCTGCCCCGATCAGACTCGAGCCTGCGGCCCGGATCGCGAGTAAACATCCACGTTCGTAGAACGTGGACTTGTGTTTGCCCCCTATAAGGGGGCCATCCTCACACGCAGCACTCGGCTGATCTCCGCCACCGTGCCCAGCAGTAGGGTGCACCATGCGCACCGCGGCGATGGTGGCGACTCCGAGTCTGTCTCCCGGTGCGCGCGGCGCACCCTACGGGACCAGCAGCATCCTGCTGGTTCGCTGACTCGATTCGTCACAGGCAGAGCCGGTGACTCATGACCACGTCCTAAGGACGTGGTTTCCCAAGTTCAAATGAATTCGCTCCCACAAAAGCAAGAATGGCGCCTTAACCGAACGCCAGCCCCAACCAGCGTTGATAGAACCCTTCCGCTACCTGGTTCAGCGCCGACACCTTGCTCGGCAGGTCTTCGAGCATGCGTGACCTGGCCTGCTGGCTCGGCTGGGTTTCATCCAAGAGATGCGCCCAATCGGTGAGCCAATTACGCACCAGGTCCACGGTCATTTCCGGATGGCCCTGCAGGGCCAAGACCTTATCGCCCCAGGAAAAACCCTGGTTGGGGCACCAGGGGCTGTCCATCAGCCACTGGGCGCCGTCGGGCAAGTCGAAGGTGTCGCTGTGCCACTGGTAGATGGTGAACTCTCGCGGTAAATGCGTCAGCCAGGGGTTGCCGGTGGCCAGGGTGCGCTTTTCCAACGGCTGCCAACCAATTTCGGAATAGGGCATGCGGTGCACCGAAGCCCCCAGCGCGCGGGCCAGGAGCTGGCCACCCAGACAATGGCCGATCATGGGGACGTCACGCGCGATGAAGTGCCGCAATGCATCGATTTCCGCCCTAATCCAGGGCAATGGATCGTTGACGCTCATGGGCCCACCCATGATGGCCACGGCCTTGGGTCGGTCCAGGTCATAGCCTTCCAGTTCGCCCTGGTCCGCACGCAGCACGGTGAAGTCGCGCTGCTCTCGGTCCAGGACGGTCGCCAGATGGCCGGGCGAGCAAAAATCCGCGTGGGTGAGAATCAGGATATCGGTCATGGGGTCCCCTCCGTTGGCGCAGTCTGAGGCAAAGGCCATGCCGAGGTCGAGTAAAGGAAGTCTATGTTTTGCGGGGAATACGCAGGCCAGAGGGGGAGGAAAAACCAGCAGGAACATTGTCCGGAATGCCCGGTTCGCAGCAGGTCGACCGCCGCGAACCGGGATTGCCTCAAGGCTGCTTGGCGGCGACTTCCTGGGTCACGCCCCAGCCATCGAGCACACCACCGAGCGGGACCACCAAGGCCTCCAGGTCGTGCTCGAAATCGCCGATTCCCGCGTGGGTGGCGTACATCACCTTGCTTACCTGCAAATGCCAGGCGCCATCGGCGCGGACCGACACCTGGGCATTCAAGGACTCACCACGAAAATTCTTCGCTGCCGTTCGCGCCCGGTCCTCGTCGGGGAAAATGGCGTAGAACTCGATCGGATGAACACGGGCGAAGTCGAATCCGCCCTCTTTCATGCGGCGCAAAAGACTGGTGCTGACATCATCGTGGAAGGCTGTGCTCATGAAACGACCTCCTCTTAGCGATGGATGAGTGTTCCACTTGTTCCGCTTATTCCGAGAAGCCGGTGGAGTTGGCTTCGCGACACCATGCAGTGCCGCTCCGGGCCGACCCTGCAGACACAGCGCCAAGCCCTGACCGGGCCCCGAGCGGACCCGGCCGCTGATTCACTCGTCGAGTGATTCCTGCAGCTTTCATTTTGCAGGGTAGCGCCACCGCAGCGGGTCTGCCGGAAAGCTGGACAAATTGTCACAAAAGTGGCGACAAGCGGTGTTAACGCCTGATACGCCAACAAATTGGCCTTTCGCTCAGCGCATCCACCCAATGTCCAACTGCCGGGGCGGCGCGTCCCACCCGGCAGCCAGGTCAATCCGCCCGCTCAGGCCCCGCTCAACAGCTTCATGACCCCCCGATTCACCCAGGCCGGCGAAACCTGCCCCGCGCCGTACATCAAGCGGAACAGCCAGCTCACCGGCCGATGCACCGTCGCGCCCTGGGCCTGCTGCCAGGCGGCCAGGGCGATGTCCTCGGCCCTCAGGTTCACCCCCAGGCGACGCAGCACCGGAGGCTCGAAACGCTGGCTGCTGACCATGGGCGTGCGCACGAAAGGCGGCACCAGGTCGCCGACCCGGATGCCATGGCGGCGCCACTCGAGTTCCAGCGCTTCGGTGAAACCGCGCACCGCGAACTTGGAAGCCGAGTAACTGGCCATGTGCGGCGTGCCGTACACGCCAGAGGCCGAGCCCATGCTGATCACCTGGGCGCTACGGGTTGCCTTCAGATAGGGAAAGGCCGCGTGGGTCACTTGCACCAGCCCCAGCACGTTGATGTTGAGGATGCGCGCGTGTTCGGCCATGTCGATCTCCTCGAAGTGCCCGAAACGCAATACACCCGCGCAATTGAACAGCAGGCGCAACTGGCCGTCGTGGCGTCCGCAGAAGTCCGCCAGGGCGGCCTCCACGGCGGCCAGGTCGGTCACGTCCAGCATCTGGTGCCAGACGCCACCCAGTGCCGCCGCCTGGGTGGCCAGCGCATCGGCGTCGCGGTCGATCAGCCCAACCTGCCAGCCGCGTTCATGAAACAGGCGGGCCGTCGCCGCGCCGATACCGGAGGCGGCGCCGGTAATCAGGATGTTGTCCATCTCAGGCCTCCTCCTCCTCCACATGCTTGCAGATGAAGTCGGCGGCACTGGCCAGCGCCTGGTCGGCGGTACGCAGTACGCCGGTATGGGCCTGGAATACATGCCAGAGTCCCGGATAACGCTCCAGCCGCACCCAGCCGCCCGCCGCCCGCACCCGCTCGGCCAATCGCAGGCTGTCGTCGCGCAGTACTTCGTCTTCGGCCACCTGCACCAGCATCGGCGGCAGCCCGGAGAGATCGGCGAACAGTGGCGACAGGGCCGGATCACGGCGATCCAGTCCGGGCGGGCAATAGAGGTCCATCGCCTGCTCCACCCAGGCCGGATGGATCAGTGGATCACCCGCTGGCGGACTGTGCTGGGCCGTGCCGCTGAGGTCGGTGACCGGCGAAAAGCAGATCAGCCCCGCCGGCCGGGGCAGGCCCTGGCGACGAATTTCCAATGCCGTGAGCAGGGTCAGGTTGCCACCGGCCGAGTCGCCACCGATAACGATGCGCGACGCCGGATAGCCGGCTTCCAGCAACTCGCGGTAGGCCGCCACGGCGTCTTCCCGGGCGGCTGGAAACGGGTGTTCCGGCGCCAGGCGGTAATCCAGGGCGCACACTGCGACCCCGGCACGCCTGGCGAGGGTAGCGGTGATGGCCCGATGGGTCGCGGGCGAGCCGGTGATGAACGCACCGCCATGCAGGTAGAGCAGCGCGACATGGCTGCCACCCTGGGGCCGGTGCCACTCACAGGGCCGGCTGCCCAATTGCCCAGCTTCGCGCAGTACCCCCCGTGGCGCCAGGGTGCTGGCGGTGAGCAGGCGCAGCACCAGCCGCTGTATCTGCACGGGCAGCGGCGGCCGCATCAAGCCACGGAACAGCAGGCGCAGGGCACCGCGCAAGGTCGCGCGCAGCAACGGCTGGCCAGGCTCGGGGGCGGTGAATTCAACGGGTGCATTCATAGAGATCCAACTCCAGGCGACGGGTCTGTTGGCGGTAGCTGAAGGTGAAACCCGGCCAGTTATTGGTATTGCGGCCGTCAGCGGTCTTGTACCAGCTGTTGCAGCCCTGCTCCCAGACAGTATGCCGCACGTCCTGTTGCAGGCGCTGGTTGAAATGGCGTTGCACGTCGGGCTTGAGGTCGAGGTAGCGTAGACCGCCCAGCGCACGGATGCCGTCGAGTACGTAGGGGAACTGACTTTCCAGCATGTAGATGATGGAGTTGTGACCCAGGTTGGTGTTGGGGCCGTAGAGGATGAACAGGTTCGGGAAGCCGCTGACGCTGACTCCGAGATAGGCCTCGGCGCCCTCGCGCCACGCCTCGTTCAGGTCGCGCCCACCCAGCCCGCGAATGCTCATCGGCGCGAGGAAGTCCGTAGCGGTGAAGCCGGTTCCCAGGATGATCGCGTCCACCTCATGGCGCTGGCCGTAGCTGCTTACCACGGCATCCTCCGTCACTTCGCGAATGCCCTGGTCGATCACGTCGACGTTCGGCCGTGCCAGGGCCGGGTAGAAATCATTGGAGATCAGGATGCGCTTGCAGCCCAGCGGGTAATCCGGAATCAACCGCTGGCGCAGTTCCGGGTCGGCAATGCCACGCGCCAGATGCTGACGGAAGCGGAACTGCATCAGTTTCATCAGCGGCGGAAACACCGAGAACGCCAGTACCCGGGATTCGTGCTGGAGGTACTTGAGCACCCGGTCGAACTTCTGCAGCCAGGGCAGGTGTCGCATCAGCGCCAGCTCCCAGGCCTTGTAGATGCGGTCCGGCTTGGGAATCACATAGGCCGCCGAGCGCTGGAACAATGACAGGCGCGCCACCTTGGGAACAATCTGCGGAATGAACTGTATGGCGCTGGCGCCAGTACCGATCACCGCCACCCTCTTACCTTCCAGCGGGTAGTCATGATTCCAGCGGGCGGAATGGAACAGCTCGCCCTTGAAGCCTTCCAGCCCGGCAATGCGTGGCCAGGCCGGCCGATTCAACTGGCCGCAGGCACTGACCAGAGCCCGGGCACGATAGCGTTCGCCGTTGCAGGTCTGCACCAGCCAGGTGCCGCTGGCCTCATCGAACTCGGCGCCTTCCACCTCGCATTCGAAGCGGATGTGCCGGCGCAGGCCGTACTTGTCGGTGCAATGCTGCTGGTAGGCGAAGATTTCCGCCTGCGGAGCGAACTTGCGCGACCAGTCGGTCTTGGGTTCGAAGGAAAAGGAATAGAGGTGCGAAGGCACATCGCAGGCTGCCCCGGGGTAGCTGTTGTCACGCCAGGTTCCTCCGACCTCGCGGCCCTTCTCCAGGATCAGGAAGTCGCGGAAGCCGGCCTTCTGCAACTGGATGGCCAGGCCCAGGCCGCCAAACCCGGCGCCGATAATCAGCACGTGCAACGCCGCGCCGGGCTGGGAACTGTTGTTCATTGTTTTCTCCCATTGATAGTGCCGCGCCGGCAGGGCAGCCAGCGCGGATGGAAGAATGCTAGATCGGCGGATACCGGCGCGTTATGGCATAGTCGGACAGTAAATTGTGACTTTCGGACAATCCAGCAGAGGCCATCGATGCCCCTCCCCCCTTCGTCCCGGCGTAGCGCCATCAGCGTGCAATTGATGACCCAGTTCGGCCTCGACCAGGGCCTCACGCTGGAACAGTGCCTGGCCGGTACCGGGCTGGACTGGCGCCTGCTCGGCGATCCGGGTGCGGAAGTGGATACCGGCCAGGAACTGGAGCTTTTACGCAACCTCGCCCGGCACCTGGGCCAGCACCCCGGCATGGGCCTGCAGGCCGGGCGTCGCTATCGCCTCAACACCTACGGCATCTGGGGCTTCGCACTGCTCAGCAGTGCGACCTACCGCAGTGCGGTGCAACTCGGCCTGCGCTACCTGGATCTGACGTATTCCTTCCACAGCATGCGCCTGGAGGAACAGGACAACGATGCCTGCCTGATCCTCGAGGAACAGGACCTGCCCGAGGATCTGTGCGCCTTTCTGCTGGAGCGGGATGTGTCCGGCGCGCTCAGCGTGTACCGCGACCTGGCCAATACCGGGTTGCCAGTGCACCGAGCCAGCTTCCGAATCCCGGAGCCCACCGATGTCAAACCCTGGCGCGAATTGCTGGGGGTAACGCCACACTTCGGCGCCAGCGCCAACTGCATCATCTTCCCCCGCTCCCTGCTCGACCTCCCCCTGCCCGGCGCCAACCCGCAGGTGGCGCAACATTGCGAGGAGCAGTGCAAGACCATCCTGGCCCGCCGCCGGATGCGCGTCGGCTTTGCAGGGCGCATCCGCGATCTGCTGCTGGCCCGCCCTGGACAGCTGCCGGATATGGAACGCCTGGCGCAGGCGCTGTATATGACGTCACGCACCCTGCGCCGCAAGCTGGCGGCCGAAGGCACCAGCTTCCGACAATTGCAGGAGGAAGTGCTGGGGGCACTGGCGGAAGAGCTGCTGAGCTCAACCGCCTTGCGCCTCGAGGAAATCGCCGAGCGCCTAGGCTATGGCGAGGTGTCGAACTTCATCCATGCCTTCAAGCGCTGGAAGGGCATCACGCCTCGTCAGTACCGGCTGGAGGGTCAGCGGCCAGCGCGTGACTCTCGGATATAGAAGCGGGCCTTTTCGGCTTTGTTGGTGCAGCCTTCAAAGGCCTCGAACTGCTGCTGGGTCTTGGCGGCGGTAAGCAGGCTCAGGGCCTTGGAGTAACTCACAGTGCCGGAAAACCCCTCGGCCTTGGCCAGGTCCAGTTCCTTCCAGGCCGCATCGAGTTCCGATGCACAGCTGCCGCGGTAGGCCGTCTTGCCGGCGCAACCGACGAGCAGCAAGGCGATCAAAGGTACGCTGATCCAAGCTTTCATGGATAAAACTCCAATGGGGAAGATCGACAAAGTCTAGTGTGTCGATAGGCGGTTAGGTACCCGGAAGATTCAACTCCGTGGACTGATCGGCAGGTGGCGATGGCCCTGCCAGCGGCGTATCGTCGGAGTACTGTTGTCGGGGGAATTGCGCATGAGCAAACGCGTAGCACTGGTGCTGGGTTCGGGAGGTGCGCGCGGCTATGCGCACATCGGCGTGATCGAAGAAATAGAAGCGCGCGGCTACGAGATCGCCTGTATCGCCGGCTGCTCCATGGGCGCCGTGGTGGGCGGCATCTACGCCGCCGGCAAGCTGCACCACTATCGCGAATGGACGGAAAGCCTGGACTACCTCGACGTGCTGCGGCTGCTCGACGTGAGCTTTCGCCTCGGTGCGATTCGTGGAGAAAAGGTCTTCGGGCGTATTCGCGACATTGTCGGCGAGATCAACATCGAGGAGCTGTCCATTCCCTACACGGCGGTGGCCACGGACCTCACCAACCAGCAGGAAATCTGGTTCCAGGAAGGCTGCCTGCACCAAGCCATGCGCGCCTCGGCAGCCATTCCCAGCCTGTTCACTCCGGTGGTCCAGGGCAGCCGCATGCTGGTGGACGGCGGCCTACTCAACCCGTTGCCAATCATTCCGGTGGTCTCCAGCCATTGCGACCTGATCATCGCCGTCAACCTCAACGCCACCACTCAGCGTGATTACCAGTTGCCGGTGATCGAGCGCCCCCCGGCGATCAAGGGCCGCATCGACCTGTTGATGACCTCCCTCGGCTCGCGCCTGCCCTTCTTGAAGCGCGGGTCCGATGAAGCGCACGGCCTGCTCGATCCGGAGAGCCTGCCCGGCGGAAATCCCTGGCTGGAAGACGTCGCGCCGCAAATGCAGCAGCCCGCGGCCGCGCCCAAATCCGGAGGGGCCCCCAGGTCCGCCAGCGGCTCGCAAGTGATCGCCAGCGTCGGCCCCGCCTCCCTGCTGGACCTGGTGAACCAGAGTTTCGAGGTGATGCAGACCTCGCTGGCGCAGTACAAGATCGCCGGCTACCCGCCGGACATCCTGATCAACGTACCCAAGCGGGTGTGCCGCTTCTTCGAGTTCTACAAGGCACCTGAGCTGATCCAACTGGGCCGGCAGATCGCCCGGGAGACGCTGGAGCGGTACGAGCAAGGCAACTGATTGGGAAGCTCGATCTTCTTTTCTGTAGGGGCGAATTCATTCGCTATGGGCAGCAAAGCTGCCCGTGCTCCCAGGCCATGCAGGACCATCCCGTGATTTTTTCGCGAATGAATTCGCTCCCACAGGTTGAGCCCGCCTCAACCTTCAGAAAATCGACCACCCAATCCGCTCGGACAACTTCTCCAGCGCCGCCATGCCGGCCAGGGAGTTACCGGCCTTGTTGAGTTCTGGTGACCAGACGCAGACGCTGAAACGCCCCGGCACGACGGCGACGATACCGCCACCGACCCCGCTCTTGCCCGGCAGGCCGACCCGATAGGCGAAGTTGCCGGCTTCGTCGTAGAGGCCGCTGGTGGCCATGATGGCGTTGACCTGTTTGGCCTGCCGCGGGGTGAGGATCTGCTCACCGTTGTGGGGGCTGACACCGTTGTTGGCGAGGAAGCTGAAGGCCAGGGCCAGGTCGGCGCAGCTCATGCGGATCGCGCAATGGTGGAAGTAGCTGTGCAGCACGGCTTCCACGTCGTTGTGGAAGTTGCCGAAGGACTGCATCAGGTAGGCCATGGCGGCATTGCGCGCGCGGTGCTGGTATTCGGAGCGCGCCACCACCTCGTCGGAGACCACGACGCGGTTGCCCGACAGGCGCCGGACGAAATCGCGCATGGACAATGACGGCGCGGCGAAGCGCGATTCATTGATGTCGCAGATCACCAGGGCGCCGGCGTTGATGAAGGGGTTGCGCGGCACGCCGCGTTCGAACTCCAGCTGCACCAGGGAATTGAACGGCTGGCCAGAAGGTTCATGGCCCAGTCGCTCCCAGATGGCCTCGCCGGAATGCTGGATGGCCTGCACCAGGCTGAAGACCTTGGAAATGCTCTGGATCGAGAACGGCGTCAGGCCATCACCGGCGTAATACATCTCGCCGTCGTTGCTGTAGACGGCGATGCCCAGTTGATGGGCCGTGACACCGGCCAGCGCAGGGATATAGCTGGCGACCTTGCCCTGGCCGATCAGGGGACGGACTTCGTCGAGGATTTCGTTCAACAACTGCTGCATGCTGGTCCTTCCATCGGGGGAGCATCTGCGCGCTCATGCAGCACTGGACGCGCGCCGTGAGCAGGACGACACAGCACCACGAGCCTTTCAGGCCTCTTTCAATCGATAGCCGACACCCGCTTCGGTAATGATGAAACGCGGGGCGGCCGGGTCATCGCCCAGCTTCTGCCGCAGGTGCCCCACGACCACGCGCAGGTAATGGGTGTCTTCCACATGGGTCGGGCCCCAGATGTCCTTGAGCAACTGCTGCTGGGTGACCACCCGGCCAAGGTGACGCGCGAGCTGGGCCAGCACGGCGTACTCCTTGCGGGTCAGCGCCACTTCCTCGCCTTCCAGGGTCACCCGGCGATAGGCGAAGTCCAGTCGCAACGGGCCGCTGGCCACGCTGGCCTGCGGCTGTTCGCCAGGGCCGCCCTGGCGCAGCAGCACGCGCACGCGGGCTAGAAATTCCTGGATGCCGAAGGGCTTGGTCACGTAGTCATTGGCGCCCCGGTCCAGCGCCAGCACCTTCTCGCCTTCGCTGGCGCGCACCGAGAGCACCAGCACCGGCACCTGAGACCATTCGCGCAGTTCACGCAACACGTCCTGGCCGTCCATGTCCGGCAGGCCGAGGTCGAGCACCACCATGTCGGGTTTGGCCAGCGCAGCCTGAGCCAGCCCCTCGCGGCCATTGGCGCCTTCCAGCACGCGGTAACCCTGGGCAGCCAGGCTGATGCGCAGGAACTTGCGGATCTGCGCTTCGTCGTCGATGACCAGGATGGTCGGTTGGTTGGTTGTCATGCGTGTTTCGTCGTTTCCATTGCCAATGCGGACTGCTTTTCTGTGGGAGCGAACGAGGGTCATTCGTCCTCCAACTGCGGCTGCGGATGCATCGGCAGGTGCAGGGTCAGGGTGGCGCCGCGACCATCGAGGCCATCGCCGACGCTCACACGGCCGCCGTGGGCGCCGACCATGCCCTGGCAGATGGCCAGGCCCAGGCCCGTCCCCTGCCCGCCCCGGTCGCCACGGGCAGCGGTATAGAACATGTCGAAGATCCTGTCGCGCTCGTCTGGCGGAATGCCCGGCCCCTGGTCGCTGACGGAGAAGCGCAGTTCGGCGTCGTCGGCCTCTACCGCGACCCGCAGGCGCCCCTGGCTGGGCGAGAAGCGTGCGGCGTTCTCCAGCACGTTGACCAGCGCCTGCTCGATGAGAGCGGCATGCACGTAGAGCAGCGGCAGGTGTTCCGGCACCCCGGTTTCCACCTGCAGCGAAGCCAGTACCGGACGCAGGCGCTGCAGCGCGCTGGCGACGATATCCACGGGCGCCACCCAGTCGCGCGCCAGCTTGAGGCCGCCATGGCCGAGGCGGGTCATGTCCAGCAGGTTCTGGATGTAGCGGTCCAGGCGCTCGGCCTCGTCGCGGGTCCCTTCCAGCAATTCGCGGCGGTCCGCCATGGGGATGGCTTCGCCCAGGGCCAGCAGGCTGTCGATGGAGCCGCGCATGGCGGTGAGTGGAGTGCGCAGGTCATGGGAAACCGAGGCCAGCAAGGCGCTGCGCAGTTGTTCGGTCTCCCCATGCAGGCGGGCGGCTTCCAGCTCTTCGGCCAGCTGGGCGCGGGCCAGGGCCTGGGCCAGGGGTTGGCCGAGGGCGGCGATCAAGCGACGCCGGCCGACGGGCAGCGGGGCTCCATCACGAGGGCTCACGCCCAGCAGCGCCAGCGTTCCCTCCTCTCCCGACAACGGCAACCACCACCAGCGACCGCCCGGCAGCGTGTCAGTGCCCAGGCCCGCCGGCTGGTCGTGCTGCCAGGACCAATCCGCCGCGGCGCGCTCCTGGTCGGCCAGCAGGCGCTGGACGCCCGCCTCCACTTTCCAGACGCCGTCGCGGCCCCGGGACAGCAGGCAGATTTCCACGTCCGTCCAGGCGCTGAACTGTTGCACGGCAACGTACAGCACGGCCTGGCGGTCGGTGGCAGCGGTGAGCTTGCGCGAAAGCTCGAGCAGTGCAGTGGTTTCCGACTGGTTATCGCGCAGGGCATCGAGCTGGCGACGCTGGCGCGAGGCCAGGTTGCCGGTCAGCCCGGCCATCAGCAGGAAGAACAGCAGCGTCAGTACGTCTTCCTGGCGAGCGATGGTGAAGGAAAAAATGGGCGGGATGAACAGGAAGTCGTAGGCGAGGAACGACAGCACCGCACATGCCAGCGCCGGCCCCAGGCTGCTGCGCACGGCCACCAGCAGCACGGCGGCGAGAAACACCAGCGAGATGTTGGGCAGCTCCAGCATATGCGACACCGCCCAGGCCAATGCGCTGGCGGCGATGGCGGCCAGCACGGCGAGGCCATGGTCCAGAATGCGCGTGGAATGGCTTGCGCGCGGGCTGGGTGGGTGGCGGTCCACCTCGGTGTCCAGCACGCTGACTTCCAGCCCCTCGGCGAGGTACAGCAGGCGCTCCGCCAGGCCACGCCCCAGCAGGCGACGACGCAAGCGCTGGCGGCTGCGGCCCACCAACAACAGGCTGGCGCGACGCTCATCGGCGTGCTGCACCAGGGCCTTGGCCACGGACTCGGCGCGCAGCGTCACCACTTCCCCGCCCAGCCGTTCGGCCAATTGCTGGGCGCCTTGCAAACGCACGCGCACCTCTTCCGAGCGCGCGCCTCCGGTGTCCACATGCACCACCGACCAGGGCAGGTGGCGCCGTTCGGCGACGCGGCTGGCGTGGCGCACCAGGCGCTCGGCCTGATGGTCGCCGTCAATGCCCACCAGCAGCCGGCCGCGTACCGGAGGGGCTTCAAGGCCGCGCTGACGGTAACGCCGGTTGAGGTCGGCATCCACTCGCGCGGCGGCCGTCTGCATGGCCAGCTCGCGCAGCGCGGTGAGGTTGGTCTGGGAGAAAAAGGCGTCGATCGCCGCGCGGGCCTGCTCTGGCACGTAGACCTTGCCCTCGCGCAGGCGCTCCAGCAATTCGCGCGGCGGCAGGTCCACCAGGAGGATTTCGTCCGCCTCCTGCAGCACCCAGTCCGGCAGCGTCTCGCGGACCTGTACGCCGGTGATGTCATGCACCTGGTCATTGAGGGCTTCGAGGTGCTGGACGTTGACGGTGGTGTAGACGTCGATGCCGGCGTCGAGCAGTTCCTGCACGTCTTGCCAACGCTTGGCGTGGCGGCTGCCGGGGGCGTTGGTGTGCGCCAGTTCGTCCACCAGCACCAGACGCGGTGGGTGGGCGAGGATACCGTCGAGATCCATCTCGGCAAGTTGCATGCCTCGGTACTCGAATCGCCGCAGTGGTTGCTGCGGCAGCCCGGCGAGCATGGCTTCGGTTTCCGCACGGCCGTGGGTTTCCACCACGCCGGCGCGCAGGTCGACGCCCTGGCGCAACTGCGCCTGGGCGGCCTGGAGCATGGCGTAGGTCTTGCCCACGCCAGGTGCAGCGCCGAGAAACACTTTCAACCGGCCACGCCCATCACGAGCGGTATCGGCCAGCAGCGCATCGGCGCGCAGGGCATCACTCATCGAGTCATCTCGTTCAACGCGGTATTGAGGGCCAGCACATTGACCACCGCAGGGCCGACCAGGGGCCGTTCGATGTGCTGTTCCACCAGGCGCTCCAGGGTTTTGGCCGGCAGGCCGCGTTCAGCGGCGATGCGCGGGATCTGGAAGCGAGCGGCACCCGGCGGCAGGTGCGGGTCGAGACCGCTGCCGGAGGTGGTCACCAGCGCCATGGGCACCTTGCCGTGGCCTTCGCTGGCCAGGCGTGAGGCGTCCTTGTTGATGCGTTCGGCCAGCGCCGGGTTGCTCGGGGCCAGGTTGCTGGCACCGCTGGCGACGGTGGTGTAACCCGCCGCCGAAGGGCGCGACTGGAACCATTGGGGACCGTCGAAGTTCTGCGCCAGCAGCGCGCTACCGCGCACCTCACCCTTGGCGTCATACACCAGGCTGCCGTTGGCTTGCTCGGGGAACACCACCTGGGCAATGCCTGTGACGGTCAGGGGATAGGCGACGCCGGTGATCAGGGTCATCAGGGCCAGAAGGCTCAGGGCTGGACGGAGTTGACTAAGCATATTCAGTTCCTCACAGGAAATCTAAGTTTGGCCGGGGCGAGCTTCCCTCACCCCAGCCCTCTCCCAGAGGGAGAGGGGGATGAAAGCCGGAGTTCAAACCAGGCCAACGGCATTGAGCAGGACATCGATTACCTTGATGCCGAAGAACGGCGCAACGATGCCGCCCAGCCCATAGATGAGCAGGTTGCGCCGCAGCAGGCTGGCCGCGTCGCTGGCCTGCACCCGCACCCCGCGTAGCGCCAGGGGGATCAGACCGATGATGATCAGCGCGTTGAACACGATGGCCGAGAGGATCGCGCTCTGCGGACTGGCCAGCTGCATGATGTTGAGCACACCCAACTGCGGGTAGATGCCGGCGAACAGCGCGGGGAGGATGGCGAAGTACTTGGCCACGTCGTTGGCGACCGAGAAGGTGGTGAGGGCGCCACGGGTGACCAGCAGTTCCTTGCCCACCTGCACCACGTCCAGCAGCTTGGTCGGGTCGGAGTCCAGATCCACCAGGTTGGCGGCCTCGCGGGCGGCCTGGGTGCCGTCGTTCATGGCCAGGCCGACGTCAGCCTGGGCCAGCGCCGGGGCGTCGTTGGCGCCGTCACCGCACATGGCGACCATCTTGCCCTCGCCCTGCTCCTGGCGAATGCGCGCCAGCTTCTTCTCCGGCGTGGCTTCGGCGATCACGTCGTCCACCCCCGCCTCGGCGGCGATGGCAGCGGCGGTCAGCGGGTTGTCGCCGGTCACCATCACGGTGCGGATGCCCATCTGACGGAGTTCGGCGAAGCGGTCGCGGATGCCAGGCTTGACCACGTCCTTGAGGTGGATGGCGCCCAGCAACTTGCTGTCCGCCGCCACCAGCAGCGGCGTGCCACCACTCTGGGCGATCTTCTCGATCTCGCGAGCCAGCGGCGCGGGAACCTCTGCACGGGTGATGTTGACCCAGTCGAGCACCGCGTCCACCGCCCCCTTGCGGTAGCTACGGCCGGCCCAGTCGGCGCCGGAGAGCCGGGTTTCGGCGGTGAACGGGATGACAGTGATTTCGTCGCGGGCTGGCTCCTGCATGGAGTGCAGTGCGCGCAGGTATTCGACGATGGATTTGCCTTCCGGCGTTTCGTCCGCCAGGGAAGCCAGCAACGCGGCGTCGGAGAGTTCCTTGCCGGCGACGCCAGGGGCCTTGATCATCGCGCTGCAACGGCGGTTGCCGAAGGTGATGGTGCCGGTCTTGTCCAGCAGCAGCACATGCACGTCGCCGGCGGCTTCCACCGCGCGGCCGGACTTGGCGATCACGTTCAGGCGCACCAGGCGGTCCATGCCGGCAATGCCGATGGCCGACAGCAGACCGCCGATGGTGGTGGGGATCAGGGTCACCAGCAGCGCCACCAGATAGACCAGCGGCAGGTCGCCACCGGCGAATCGGGCGAACGGCTGCAGGGTGGCCACCACCAGCAGGAAGATCAGGGTCAGGCCGATCAGCAGGATGTCCAGCGCCACTTCGTTAGGGGTTTTCTGGCGCTTGGCGCCCTCCACCAGGGCGATCATCCGGTCCAGGGTGGACTCGCCCGGATTGGCGGTGATCTTCACCAGCAACCAGTCGGAGACGATGCGGGTGTTGCCGGTGACGGCGGAACGGTCGCCACCGGACTCGCGGATCACCGGAGCCGATTCGCCGGTGATAGCCGCTTCGTTGACCGCGGCTATTCCCTCGATCACCTCACCATCGCCGGGAATCAGCTCCCCGGCTTCGACGCGCACCACATCGCCACGGCGCAGCGTGGCCGCGGGGATCGCCTCGAACTGGCCATTGGCCTTGCGGCGGCGCGCAGTCAGGCCCTGGCTGCCGGCGCGCAGACTATCGGCGCGGGCCTTGCCACGGCCTTCCGCCAGGGCTTCGGCGAAGTTGGCAAAGAGCACGGTGAACCACAGCCAAAGGGCGATCTGCACGGCCAGGCCGGCGCTCACCGCCGGGCTGGGGATGAAGCAGAGTACGGTAGTCAGCACCGCCGTCAGTTCCACCACCAGGATGACCGGCGAGCGTACCAGCTGGCGCGGGTCGAGTTTGACGAAGGCCTGGCGCAGCGCCGGCTTCCACAGCGCAGCGAAGGAGGTCTTGGGTTGCTGCTTGGCGCTGCTTTTGAGCGCCTGCATGGGGGCATTCATGTTGGTTCTCCCTTAGAAGCCCTGGATCAGCGCAAGGTGTTCAGCGATCGGCCCGAGGGCCAGTGCCGGAAGGAAAGTCAGGCCGCCCACCAGCAGGATGGTCAGGGTCAGCAGGGTGACGAACAGCGGACCATGGGTGGGGAAGCTGTTGGCGCCCACGGGTGCGCGCTTCTTCATCGCCAGGCTGCCGGCGATGGCCAGTACCGGGAGGATGTAGCCGAAGCGTCCGAGGATCATCGCCAGGCCGATCACCACGTTATGGAACGGCGCGTTCGCGCCGAAGCCGGCAAATGCGGAACCGTTGTTGGCGGTACCCGAGGTGTAGGCATATAGGGCCTGGCTGAAGCCGTGGGCGCCTGGATTGGTGATGGAGGCTGCCGGCCCGTCGAGGCTGATGGCCAGACCGCAGAACACCAGCACACCCACCGGCATCACCAGCAGCGTCGCCACCAGCAGGCGCACTTCGCGGGCTTCCAACTTCTTGCCGAGGTATTCCGGGGTGCGGCCGATCATCAGGCCGGCAAGGAACACGGCGATCAGCACGAACAGCAGCATCCCGTAGAGTCCCGCGCCGACGCCGCCGAAGACGATCTCGCCAAGCATCATGTTGAACATCGGGATCATCCCGCCCAGGGCGCTGAAGCTGTCATGCATGGCGTTGACCGAGCCGTTGGACGCGGCCGTGGTGGTCACCGCCCAGAGCGCCGAAGCGGCGATGCCGAAGCGGCTTTCCTTGCCTTCCAGAGAGCCGGTCTGCTCAATGGGCAGCGCGGCCAGGGCCGGATTCGGCTGGTGTTCGCTGTACAGCGCCACGCCCAGGCCGATGACGAACAGCACCAGCATGCAGGCCAGCAACGCGCGGCTCTGGCGCAGGTCCTTGACGTAGTGGCCGAAGGTAAACACAAGGGCCGCCGGAATCAGGATAATGGACGCCATCTCCAGCAGGTTGCTCCAGGCGGTGGGGTTCTCGAACGGGTGCGCCGAGTTGACGCCGAAGAAGCCGCCGCCGTTGGTGCCCAGTTGCTTGATGGCGATCTGGCTGGCGGCCGGGCCGAGGGGGATGCTCTGGTCCGCGCCCTGCAGGGTCACGGCATGGGCGTAATCGAAGAAGGTCTGCGGAACGCCCTGCCAGACCAGCAACAGCGCCAGCACCAGGCACAGCGGCAGCAGGCCGTAGAGGGTTCCACGGGTCAGGTCGACCCAGAAGTTGCCCAGGCGGTCGGTGCTGCGGCGGCTGATGCCGCGCGCGAGGGCTACCAGCACGCAAAGGCCGACGGCGGCGCTGACGAAGTTCTGCACGCCGAGGCCGACCATCTGGCTGAGGTAGCTCAGCGTGGCTTCGCCGCTATAGGCCTGCCAGTTGGTGTTGGTGACGAAGCTGACGGCGGTATTGAACGCCAGGCTCCATTCCAGGCCAGGCAGCTTCTGCGGGTTCAGCGGCAACGCGCCTTGCAGCATGAGGATGGCGAAGAGCAGCACCAGCCCGGCGAGGTTGAAGGTCAGCAGGGCCGCGCAATAGCCCTTCCAGTCCTGTTCGCGCTCGGCGTCGACGCCGGCAATGCGGTAGCAGAAACGCTCCACGGGCGCGAATACTGGAGACAGGAAGGTGCGTTGTCCTTCCATCACCCGGTAGTAGAAGCGTCCGAGGAAGGGCGCCGGTGCCAGCACCAGCACGAAGAAGGCCAGGATGAGGCCGATGTCCTGAAGTTGCATGTGGCCTCCTAGCCGCGCTCGGCGCGCAGCAGCGCCACCAACAGAAAGATGAAAAGTCCCATGGCCAGAGTCAGGGACACCCCGTCGAGAATGCTCATTGCTTGTGCTCCTGGATGCGGTCTTTGCCGCTGTGGAGCCATTGTCGAAACGGAGGGCGTAAAGGAACGAGACCCAGTGGGACTGCGGGGCATCAAGAATGCGTAAAGAAGTGGGGTTCCGGCGGCGCACATGAGATCAGCCCCCTCTTTCAAGCCCCCGTCAACTGCCGCACGAACACTGCCAACAGTTGCGCCTGGCTGCCGATCTCCAGCTTCTCGTAGAGATTGCGCCGGTGCACCCTCACCGTGCCCGGGCTGATACTCAGCCGCTGCGACGCCGAGAAATTGGAGTGCCCCTCCAGCAGCAACCGCGCCACCTCACGCTCCCGCCTGGTCAAGACATCCCGGCCGAACACACCACCTGCCCAACCACCGGCGCCGCGCTGCGCAGCAGCTGCCGCTCTTCTTCACTGGAAGGCGCCGTACCCCGCAGCCGCAACAGCGACAGCACCGCCCTCGCTCAAGCGAGTGCGTGGCTGAGATTGAAAATCTGAGTCGTTGCGGAGGCTGAACTGCTCCAGATATTGCGTAGCAATGCCTAAATAGGTCGTTTTTGCGATTCCGTGCAGGTGACACGGAGCGACATCATCTTTTTCAACAGAGTCAGCCAACAACTGCCGTTGGTGGCTGGCAAAATCCAGCCAAAAGCAGACGTTCTGGGTGGGGAGGAGTCCGCTGCTCCTCGGCCACCAGTGCTTAGCCGTGCGCCTTTCTCGCACGGCGCGGCCCCCGACGATTACGAGACTTCCAGAGAGCTGCCCCGCAGCTTATTTGTGCCGAAAAAACGACTCAGCACCGCGATTAAGGCACCGCTGATGATTGCAAATCCACCGAGGTACCAGGCCGTGTAGATGTCCTCTGGCGAAACCGGACTCGCACCGGCCATATAACCGATGTAGGCGAGTACCAGGATGGCCATGAGCGCCAAAGCCGAAAGCCCCGCCGCAACCAGCGGTTTCTGCTTCTTCCAGCTCATTACGATGAATGCGGCAAGTGCAGAGATGTAGGACAACACCAGCGTGATGGTAATGACGTCGTAGTACCAGATGATCTTGCCAATAGGCTTCCACCAAACCAGCACGATCCCCACCGCCGACACCAGCACCAAAGTGATCCAGGGCGCCTTGAAGCGATTGACCACTCGCAGGACGAAAGGCAGATGCCCTTCTTCGCTCATACGGTAGAGCGTCCGCGCAGCGGAATTGGAGGAAATCTGCAGTCCGGCACAAGCCGATGTGATGACGACGAACAAGGCAATCCACGCCATCGCCGGTGGCAAGTAGGTCTCGGCAACTACAGCGATGGGACCGCCATTGCCATTTTCGACGATCGCGGCAAGCTTCTCGACCGGTACCGCGAACTGCCAGCCTATAGCGGCGAGGCTGTAAATGAGGAAGGCCGAGCTCAAGACAATCAAGAGGGAACGCTGAACGGTTCGCACCGGTACGCGAGCTTCCTCAATGTAATTGATGGCCGAGTCGAAGTTCGCCAGCATCCATACGCCGAACAGCACGCCAGGGCCTATCGCGGCGAGCCCGCCGGCGCTCTCAAGGGAATACATGGTCGCAACCGAAAGCCCTGTGGTTTGGGGGTTGGCGATCCCCAGTAAACCCAAGCCGGCAACGACGGCGATCTCGAAGATCAGGAACGTGGCGGCAACCCGCGCCGTTACTCCAACCCCACGCGATGAAACGACGAGGAAAACCAGAATCATCGCGGTGCTAATGACCTTCGCCTGCAGTTCGCCTTGAAGCGCCGGGAACAGCGCCTGGATGTACTGCGTACCGATCACCGCGCACATCGGCGTGACCGCCATGCACGCGATGGCGTAGGTCCAGCCCAGGATGACACCGCAGTTCGGGTGCAGAAAACGGGAGCAGAAGGTGAAGATACCGCCGGCCGACGGAGCATGCCGGGTGAGCGAGACCATGCACACGGCCAGAACCAGCATCGGAAAGAAGAACGCGATCAGAATCGCCAGCGGCGCCTGTTGGCCAGAAATGGAATACAGGATGGACATGGACGAAGCGGCCACCCATGCGGGGGCATTGAAGCCAAGTGCGGAAAAAACAACGTCCTTGGTGCCGAGCTTGCCTTTGTTCAAGCCCGTGTCGAGCTCCCTGATCGTACCGTGCCGGTCATAACCGATGAGGTCGTGGAGTTTCATGTCGTGCGGTCTCGCTGTTGTTTTTAGTCGGGAGGCGCCTCGATGAAAGGTACGGCCCAGCCACTCAACCAAAAATCCTGACCTCCTTAAGTCAGCTTCTACGGAAGCGAAAGTGAAAGACCGCACCATCAACGCACTTTCGCTTTGGTGAAAGTCAGGTTGCGTATCGCGGGATTTATTCCCCCCGAGCCTCGCACCATCCTGTCCTGGCCCGTGGTGCTCTCAATAAGTGCCATAAATGCACATGGGATCAGCGAACGAGCCTTACTCGGTAGGGCTGCCATATTCGCCCCGTCTTGTGCCGCTGAGAGCTCCGGGTACCGCTATCGGACTTTCAATACCCGAATGCGCGCTGCTGTCTGACGAGCACGCATGGAGTAATCGTATGCACAATGACTTTCCCCAGCCGCTGGACGCCGCTCTGATTCCTCGCTTCGCCGGCATCCCGAGCTTCATGCGTCTCCCCATCTTCGAAGACCCGAGCCAGGTTCAACTCGCCCTGGTCGGTGTCCCGTGGGACGGCGGCACGACCAATCGTGCGGGGGCTCGCCACGGGCCGCGCGAAGTACGAAACATGTCGAGCCTGATGCGCAAGGTTCACCACGTCAGCCGCATCGCACCTTATGACCTGGTGCGAATCGGCGACCTGGGCGACGCCCCGGTCAACCCGATCGATCTGCTCGACTCCCTGAAGCGCATCGAAGGCTTCTTCCGGCAGATCCACGAAGTGGGCACGGTTCCCCTGTCAGTCGGGGGAGACCATTTGGTCACGCTGCCGATCTTCCGCGCCCTGGCGCGCGACCGCCCTATTGGAATGGTGCATTTCGACGCGCACTCCGATACCAACGATCGCTACTTTGGCGACAACCCCTATACCCATGGGACGCCTTTCCGCCGCGCAATCGAGGAAGGCCTGCTGGACCCGAAGCGGACGGTGCAGATCGGTATTCGTGGTTCCATCTACTCGGCTGACGATGAAGCCTTCGCCGAGGAGTGCGGGATTCGCGTCATCCACATGGAAGAGTTCGCCGATATTGGCGTTGAGGCGACCCTTGCCGAGGCGCGTCGGGTCGTGGGGGATGGCCCGACCTACATCACGTTCGACGTCGATGTGCTGGATCCGGCATTCGCGCCAGGCACTGGCACCCCTGAGATTGGCGGCATGACAACACTCGAGGCTCAGCAAATGATTCGAGGCCTTCGTGGCCTGAATCTGGTCGGCGCCGACGTCGTGGAAGTGTCCCCACCGTTTGACCAAGGCGGCTCCACCGCTTTGGTGGGGGCAACGATGATGTTCGAGCTGATGTGCATCCTCGCCGAGTCCATCGCCAAGCGGTGACCGCTCGACCTGTCTATCAGCACCACGCCTGGCAGGACTGGCGAATACCGCCCGGCCAGGCGCGAGAGCAGCCACAAAGAGGACGTTCTCCAATGGTCATCTGGCCAAACAACAAACGCTTCGCCGCCACTCTCTCCTTCGACCTCGATGCGGAATCTGCCTGGGAATCGTCCAGCATGAATGGCCGCCGTCTTTCGTTGCTGTCCATGGGCGCATACGGTCGGCGAGTCGCCGTACCGCGCCTGCTTGACCTGCTCGAACGGTACGAAATACGGGCGCAGTTCTATATCCCTGGCCGTATCGCGCAAATCGATCCGGAGGTCGTGCGCAGCATCGCCAAGGCCGGGCACGGAATCGGCTGCCACGGTTTCTACCACGAGCGCGTGGATGAAATGGACTCGGCTCAGAACCTGCAGATCCTGACGGACAGCAAGGCCATTCTGGAGCAGACCATTGACCGAGAGGTCTGCCACTACCGGGCGCCGCTCTGGGAAATCACTCCGGATGTGGTCCAGTCACTGATCGAGCTGGGCTTCCATACCGACAGCAGCCTCATGGGAGATGACCGTCCTTACCTCGTAGGTGGACCTGAGCACAGTCTGCTCGAGTTGCCCGTCAGCTGGCTGCTCGATGATTTTGAGCAATTCGCCTATTCCGCCGAGCCCGCCGTCGGTGGCGTGATCGAAGAGCCCGACAAGGTCTACCGCTTGTGGGCGGCCGAGCTCGCCGGAATGCGCGAGTTCGGCAGTCACTTCATGCTCACCATGCACCCTGAGGTGATCGGCAGACCCTCGCGACTGATGATGCTGGAGCGCCTGATCCAGCTGATGCGCTCCCACGAAGACCTGTGGTTCTGCACCCCGGACACCGTCCACGCCCACTGGCGTGCCGGGAACATCGAGCTGCCCATGCACCCTTACTGAGGATTCTGTAGATGAACTATCTGGTAACCGGCTCCAATGGTTTCTTGGGCCAGGAAGTGGTCCGCCAGTTGCTGGCAGCAGGTCATGCCGTACTTGGATTCGATCGAAGCCTCACCAGCGCGATAGCCGACAAAGGCTACAGCTATGTGCAGGGGGACCTCGCTGATTTGGCAACGCTGCTCCAGGCGTGCCAGGAGTTCAAACCAACTGCGATCATCCATACCGCGGCGATTTCTCACCCCGTCGACTCCCGTCGGATTCCACTGCAGACAGTGCTCACCAACGCACTGGGAACCACCCATGTCTTCGAGTGCGCGCGCCTGAGCGGGATCGGCCGGATCGTCAACCTCAGCTCGGAATGTGCATATGGGCACAATCAGGGCCTCGGCGTGATTGATGAGTCCGCCGCCCTGGAGCCGACGACGCCCTATGGATGCACCAAGGTCTTCACAGAGAAGCTCGGCAAGGTGTACGGCGACTTGTACGAGATTGATGTGATCTCGCTGCGTCCCGGTTGGATCTATGGTCCCGGTCAGTTCATGCAGTGCTACCTGAAGTCTCTGCTGCGCCACGCCATTGATGGTGTTGCCCTCTACGAAGCAGAGGGTGGTGACTACCTGCTGCAGTACGTACATGTCAGCGATGTCGCGCAAGCCTGCATCCTCGCCGCTCAGGTACCGGTCGAGCGCCTGAAGCAACGCGTGTTCAACGTGACGGCTGACGAGCAGGAAAGCTACCGTGATGTTGCTCAGCACGTGCTCAGCCTGTTCCCCCAGGCCCGGCTGGAAATCGGCCCAGGCACCATCCCCGTTCTCGATGCCAACGCACGTTTCGATATCACGGCGGCGATTGAACAGCTTGGCTATCAGCCTCGATTCAGCCTTAGCGAAGGTCTCGCCAGCTACGCCGACTGGCTTGTCGAACATCCTTACTGACTGGGGAATCACTCATGAAAACCTATCTCGTAACCGGTGCTGCAAATGGCATCGGCAGGGCTGTCGCACTCCGCTTGGGTGAAGCCGGCGACATCGCGATTCTGAATGACCTGACAGATAGCACAGACCTTCAGGCAGTCACCGAGGAGCTGCGTGATTGTGGAGTCCAGGCACGCGTAGCTTTGGGAGACGTATCCGACCCAAGCACTGCCGCCCACGCTTTCGAAGGCCTAGACCGCCTGGATGTATTGGTCAATAACGCCGGCATTCTCTTCGAAGCGCCGATCACTGAGCTGAGCCTGGAACAGTGGGACCGAATGATTCGCGTCCATCTTCATGGCGCTTTCCTGTTCTCCAAGGGGGCTGCAGCCTTAATGAAACGACAGGGCAGCGGCGCGATCATCAATATCGCTTCGGATCTCGGCCAGCTTGGCTGCGTCAACCTTTGCCACTACTCGGCAGCGAAGGGGGGCATTATTGCCTTCAGCAAGTCGCTGGCAAGGGAGTTGGCGCCTTGGCAGGTGCGGGTAAACTCCGTCGCCCCTGGTGGCACGCTGACCCCCATGGTCGAGCGAATGGGCGAGGACTACATTCGCGAAGAAGCCGCGCGCTATCCTTTGCAACGATTGGGATCTGCCGAAGAGATTGCCAACGTCGTGGCCTTCCTGGCCTCTGACCAGGCTAGCTTCATGACAGGTCAGATCCTCGGCGTGAATGGCGGCGGTGCGATGGTCGGCTGAACCAGTCACCATGCGCGACCTCTCGTAGGCCAATCCACAACGATGAGCAGAAACCATGCTGAGCACGCTGACTGACGTTGATCTGCGGATGTTGCGGATTTTCTGCTCCATCGTCGAAGCGGGCGGTTTCACCGCCGCCCAAGTTCGCTTAAACACCAGCCTGCCACGCCTGAGCGTTCTAGTTCGCGACTTGGAAATTCGCCTCGGGTACTCCCTCTGCACCCGCGGCAAGGCCGGATTCCAGCTCACGGAAGAAGGTCAGGCCACGTACGCGGCCGCCCAGGAACTGTTCACCGACATCAATCGTTTCCGCCAGCGAACCACAGCGTTGCACGGGGGGCTGCCTGACTTCCTGCAGATAGGCACGGTCGACAGCCTCATCACCTGCCAGGAAGCTCCGCTTTCAAGGGCGATAGCCCTGTACAGGAAGGATTGCCCCAATACGCGCCTCGAGTTGCACATCATGCGCCCTGACGAGTTGGAACAGGCCGTCCTGGAGGGACGCCTGCAGTTGGCCATTGGGGCCTTTCATCATCGACTCTCCGGCCTGTATTACCAGCCGATGTTCGAGGAAGAACAGAACCTGTACTGCAGTTCGGACCACCCACTCTTCAGCCGGGAAGATGCGACGCTCGGCGTCGAAGAAATTTGTGCGGCGGACTACGTGGACCGTGGCTATATGGCAGAGAACCGACGCCCTCACGACCTGCGGTTCAACAGATCGGTAAAAGCCTTCTCCATGGAGGCGATCGCAACATTGCTCTTGTCTGGCACCTACATCGGTTACCTGCCCTCGCACTACGCCGCAGCCTGGGTCGCCGCCGGCAAACTGCGCGCGCTGCAACCGGAGCGGTTGTCCTATCGCTCCGAATTTCATTGCGCGACACGCCAAGGGCAAGAGGCAAATCCCGCACTGACGAAGTTCTTGAAGTGCTTGTTCAGTTGCTGACGTATCGATGAGCATCCGACTCTGCCTTCAGCCCAGGGGGTAGAAGCTCCGTTTCCCGAGCCTGGACGCTGTGTGGGCACGACACAGATCCTGATCCGGGCACTGTCACGCATCAGCATGGGGGCCTACCTCCATGTGCCCATCTGCAGCCGCAAGCGGCTCCGTCAGCGATTGGCTGCCCGTTGCTTGTCTGAACCTCAATCGACTTGGGCCGCACTTGCCACTTGAGGTTGTAGCGCTCGCTCTTCGCTATCCGAGCTCAGCCCGTAACCGTGCTGGATCCTGGTCCCTGTCACCTCTCTGGTGACGCACGACAACAGTACATCCCTGGGTGTGGCCTTCAGTGGAAGACCAAAGGCCCTTCGCCGACAGACTTTCACGCTGGTGAAAGTCAGCTTGTGCATCGCGGGATTTATCCCCGAAGGGCTTCGCAACATCCTGTGCTGGCCCGTGGAGTTTTCAACAAGTGCCCCAAAACGTACATGGGACTAGCGACGGTTTGCTCTTCAAGCAGGAGCTGATGTTCGTCCCTTGTCGTGTACTGCTGATGTCGCCGCGTACCGTTTTCAACTCCCAAAGGTGCGGCCCCGCCGGACGGGGCCGCAAGGAGTCATCTCATGCACGCAGTTCTCCCCTGATCTGAGCCGCCAGGGTCCGCACAAGCGGGCTCGGTGCTTCACCGCCCGCAGCGTCGGGCGACAATAAATACAATCTAAGTGCGAGGAACAAATCATGGTATTGGATATAGCCGTCGTTCTTATCTACTCCATCGGTATGCTGCTGCTCGGCTGGTACGGCATGCGACGGGCAAAGAGCAACGAGGACTACCTGGTGGCAGGCCGCAATCTGGGCCCGTCGTTCTACATGGGGACGATGGCCGCTACTGTGCTTGGTGGCGCCTCCACCGTCGGTACCGTCCGCTTGGGCTACGTCTATGGTATTTCCGGTTTCTGGCTCTGCACCGCCCTGGGTCTCGGCATCATTGCCCTCAACTGGTTCCTGGCCAAGCCGCTGCTGAAGCTGCGCATCTACACCGTCACCCAGATCCTGGAACGTCGCTACAACCCAATGGCCCGCCAGGCCAGCGCAGTGATCATGTTCGCCTACGCGCTGATGATCAGCGTGGTCTCCACCCTGGCCATTGGCACCGTGATGGAGGTGCTGTTTGGCCTGCCGTTCTGGATCTCCGTCCTGCTCGGCGGCGGAGTTGTAGTGATCTATTCCACCATCGGAGGCATGTGGTCGCTGACCCTGACCGACATCGTGCAGTTCATCATCAAGACCGTCGGTCTGATGTTCCTGCTGCTGCCGATCTGCCTTTACCGCGTGGGTGGTTGGGATGAACTCGCGACCAAGCTGCCGGATACCGCGTTCAGCTTCACCACCATCGGCTACGACACCATCGTCACCTACTTCCTGATCTACTTCTTTGGCATCCTCATCGGCCAGGACATCTGGCAGCGCGTGTTCACCGCGCGCAGCGAGGGCGTTGCCAAGTACGCAGGATCCGTCGCGGGGATCTACTGCGTGATCTACGGCGTGGTCTGTGCCGTGATTGGCATGTGCGCCAAGGTGTTGTTGCCTGACCTGGAGAACGTCAACTACGCCTTCGCCGCCACCGTCAAGGCGGCCTTGCCAGATGGAATCCGTGGTCTGGTAATTGCCGCCGCCCTGGCCGCGATGATGTCCACCGCCAGCGCTGCTCTGCTCGCTGCTTCCACCACAATCACCGAAGACCTGCTGCCGAGACTGCGTGGTGGCAAGGAATCCAGTCTGCCCATCAACCGTCTGTTCACCGCTATTACTGGAATCCTGGTCATCGCTATCTCCCTGGTCGTAAACGACGTGCTCGGCGCCCTGACCCTGGCCTACAACCTGCTGGTGGGTGGCATGTTGATTCCTTTGATCGGTGCCATCTACTGGAAGCGCGCCAGCACCGCCGGCGCCATTGCCAGCATGAGCCTGGGCTGCATCACCGCCCTGGTGTTCATGATCACCGACGGCCTCGATGCCAACACGCCGATCTACTACAGCCTGGCTGTAGGTGCGGTGAGCTTCGTGGTGGTCAGCCTGCTGTCCCGCCGCCCCGAAGCAGTCGCTGAACCGGCCTGATTGAAATAAGCGCATGTGAGGTGCGGCGACCCCGTCGTCACGCCTCCCACCGAACCGACTCCATCGATCTGGCTACCACCCGAGCCCAGGAAGCCGTGGCCGAGAAGATCGCCAACCTGACCCCCGGTGAACTGAACCATGTGTTCTTCACCGGCTCCGGCTCCGAGTGCGCCGACACCGCCATCAAGATGGCCCGTGCCTACTGGCGACGGCGTGAACGTTGCCGGCACCGCGCTCGGCGGCATCGGCAGCAACCGCAAGATGTTCGGCCAACTGATGGACGTCGACCACCTGCCGCATACCCTGCAACCGGGCCTGGCCTTAACCAGGGGCGCAGCCGAAATCGGCGGCGTGGAACTGGCCAGCCGCGCCACCGTGCAGCAGGCCATCGACGCCGCCAAGGCGGCCTTCCCGGCCTGGCGCAACACCCCGCCGGACAAGCGCGCCCAAAGGAGGTGGTCCCATTCTGATGCTTCACTGCCTTCGCCACTTGCCCGGCGTGATGAACAGAGTGCCAATTTATGCATATGTGGTATCAGTGCTATTCGACTATTGATATTTATCGATCAATAGTCTGGCGTTAACTTGCTTCTCTGTGAACTCAAGCCGAGAGCAACCCATGACCCCACACATCATCCGCAAATGCGCGCCCGCGATTGGGGCGGGAACCCTTTGTCTTGCGTTGTTCTCCAGCGCGGTCGTCAGTGCGCGTGAACGCAGCCCGTTGGTCATCAAGGACCAGGGAAGCCTGATTGCCGGCGGCAAAGTCATCACGGCACCAGGCTCCTTTGATCCGTACAACCCGATGAAGCCCGATGGTCAGACTTACCACGGCGATCACGTCTATGCGTTCTATCAGATCCCGGTGGACGCCCACCCGCTTCCAATCGTCATGTGGCATGGCGCAGGACAGTCCGCGAAGTCCTGGGAGACGACGGTCGACGGACGCGAAGGGTTCCAGAACATTTTCCTGCGCCGCGGCTTCGCCACCTATCTGATCGACCAGCCGCGCCGTGGAGATGCGGGACGCAGCCTGGTGGAAACGACCATCAAGCCGGTAGCGGACGAACAGCTGTGGTTCAACCAGTTCCGCATCGGCTTGTGGCCCAACACCTTCGGGGGCAGCCAGTTTCCGCGCGGAGAGGATGCGCTGGAGCAATTCTTTCGTTCGATGACCCCCAATACCGGTCCCTACGACATCGAGGTCGTTTCCGACGGTGTCTCTGCCCTGCTGGAAAAGACCGGCCCTGCCATTCTGTTCACCCATTCCCAGGCGGGTGGGCCCGGTTGGCTGACTGCGATCAAGAGTCGCAATGTGCGGGCCATCGTGGCATTTGAGCCGGGCAGCAGCTTCGTGTTTCCGGAAGGTGAAGCTCCCGCGCCGATCCGCAGCGCGTTCGACACGCTCTCGGCGCATGTCGTACCGAAGGCGCAGTTCGAAGCACTGACCTGGATTCCCATCGTCATCTTCTATGGCGACAACATCCCCGCCAAGCCGGTCCCGTTGCCTGCACAGGACAGCTGGCGCGCCCGGCTTGAGATGGCACGCCTGTGGCGTGACACGGTGAATCGGCATGGCGGCGACGTGAGGCTCATCCACTTGCCGGAGATCGGGATCAAGGGCAACTCCCACTTCCCGTTCTCGGACATCAACAACCTCGAAATCGCAGGCCTGGTTTCGAAGTTTCTCGCCGAGAAAGAACTTGATTGACCGCGTGGCACGGCGATAGCCGCCGTGCCTCTCAGCAGAAATTGGCAGGAGTATTCAGATGAAGCGAACGATAAAGGCCACCTTCATGGCCGCGATGGTTGGGATGTCGGCACTTGGCGCCGAGGCGGCGGACTACAAGCAGAACCCGTTCACCCTGGTCTACGACGGCGCCATTGCGAAGAACGAACCGGGCAAGGTCAACATCCATCCGGTCACGTACAGGCTCAACGGCCTGAACATTGCCGCCAACGTCTATACCCCGGCGAACTACGATCCTGCGAAGAAATACCCGGCAGTTGTCGTGGCGCATCCTAATGGTGGGGTGAAGGAGCAGGTTGCAGGCTTGTATGCCCAGCGATTGGCCGAGCAAGGCTACATCACGGTTGCCGCTGATGCGGCCTATCAAGGTGCGAGCGAAGGCCAACCGCGCAATGTGGACAAACCCGCGAACCGCATCGAAGACATCCACGGCATGGCGGACTTCATCAGCCAGTATGCCGGCGTCGATCAGCAACGCCTGGGGTTGCTCGGGATCTGCGGCGGCGGTGGGTACTCACTGGCCGCAGCGCAGACCGACAAGCGCTTCAAAGCCCTTGCGACCTTGAGCATGTTCAATTCCGGACGAGTTCGTCGAAATGGCTATGTGGATTCGCAACTGGAGACCATCCTGCAGCGACTGCAACAGGCCTCGGCGGCCCGCGCCCAGGAATCGGCCGGCGGGGAAGTTCTCTATGCGGGGGATGCCAACCTCACCGATGAGCAGATCGCCAAGTTGCCATTCGCTCTGTACCGGCAGGGCTACGAGTATTACTGGAAGACGTACGCGCACCCCAACTCGACCTTCAAGTACACCATGAGCAGCTTGCTGGACCTGATGCGCTTCGACGCTACCAACCAGATCGAATTGATCGACAAACCATTGCTGATGATCGCGGGCAGCAAGGCCGACAGCCTGTACATGAGCAAAGAGGCATTCCCCAAGGCCAGTGGCACGCAGGACAAGGAGCTGTTCCTGCTCGACGGCGCCACCCATATCGAGACCTATTGGGTTCCTGAATATGTGGACGCCGCCATGGGCAAGCTGACCACGTTCTACGCCAGAACGCTCTGAACAGAGGCATGCATCATGAACAAGACGCTGCTTGGGGTCGCGGTATGCGCCGCGATTCCCTTCGCCAACGCGGCCGACGAGGCCAAGGAGTCCTCGGCCGCCCAGCAGATCAGCCGCGCCGGCACCCAGGCGTCGGTCGCAGGCCCGGCGAATTATTTCACCGGGCGGGTGCGCGTTGATCCCTTGTTTCCCGCCAGCGGCGAGATCAATGCCTCCGGCGCCTACGTGACCTTCGAGCCTGGCGCGCGCTCGGCCTGGCACACCCATCCCGCCGGACAACGACTCGTCGTCGTATCCGGCGTGGGCCTGATCCAGGAATGGGGCAAACCCGTGCAGCAAATTCGTCCAGGCGACGTGGTCGTGTGCCCTCCTGGTGTCAAGCACTGGCACGGCGCCGCGCCGACGACCACAATGACCCACCTGGCCGTTACTGGCGCGGTGGATGGCAAGAGTGTGGACTGGCTGGAGAAAGTCACCGATGACCAATACAACGCCCGCTAGCCACTTCAAGCCGGGAGCGCTGGCAGCGGCATTCGTGCTGAGCTTGGGGCTGGCGATTACGCCGAATCACGCTGCCCAGGACTCCTTGAAGTCGCAAGCCATGTCCAATGCACAGCCCACCGCCGAAACCCTGTCCGCCAAGCAGCGGGCCATTCCGTTGATCGCAGCCACCATGGCCACGAGTAACATGCCCAAGCTCAACGCTGCGCTGAACCAAGGTCTGGATGCCGGTCTGACCATCAGCGAGGCGAAGGAAATCCTGGTGCAGCTCTACGCCTACACCGGATTCCCACGCAGCCTGAATGCGCTCACCGAGTTGATGAAGGTGGTGGAGCAGCGAAAACAGCGCGGCATTCAGGACGCCCCGGGGCGCGAGCCCACTCGCGACGTTCCCACTGGTGATGAACTGCTGGCGGTGGGCAAGGCCAACCAGACCCGCATTGCGGGTGCGCCCGTCCAGGGGCCGCTGTTCGACTTTGCGCCCGTCATCAATCAGTACCTGCAGGCGCATCTGTTCGGCGACATCTTCGAGCGCGATAACCTGGACTGGCAGAGCCGTGAACTGGCCACGGTCGGCGCGCTGGCGGCCACACCCGGCGTAGAGCCGCAACTGCGCTCGCACATGGCCGCCAGCATGCGGGTAGGGCTTACCGCGTCACAGTTGCGTCAAGTGATCCAGGTGCTGGCCGACAACGGCGACGCCGATGCAACCAAGCGTGCCCGCGAGGCGTTGGATACGCATTTGGCCGGAGCTGCCGGGCGTTCATGAGTCCGGGCTCCATAGTCCGGCGAGCGAGAGGAAAGTCAGCCGGAGTAGCGCAGCGCATCACGGAACAACGTGAAGGCGGGTGAAGTTTGGCGTCTGCTTGGATAGTAGAGGTGGTACCCCGAGAACAGCTCGCACCAATCCGCGAGCACGCGAATCAACCGCCCCTCGTCGACATGCTTCTGCACCAGGTCTTCAGGCATGTAGGCCAGCCCTAGCCCCTTGAGCGCTGCTTCCATTCGCATGGCAATGTTATTGAAAACCAGTTGCCCCTCGACGCGGACTTTCAGCTCCTGCCCCTTCTTCTCGAACTCCCAAGGGAAGATTCCGCCGTAAGTCGGCATTCGGATGTTGATGCAGTTGTGCTGCATGAGATCGCGCGGGATCTTGGGTTTCGGATTCCGGACGAAGTACTCCGGCGAGCCGACAACAGCCATCTGCATGTCGGGGCCGATGCGCACCGCGATCATGTCCTTGGCAACTTGCTCACCCAGCCGGACACCGGCGTCGTAGCCTTCCGCCACGATATCGGTCAGACCGTAGTCCACGATGATCTCGATGTTGAGATCGGGATTGTCGGGCAGCAGCTTTGCGAGCACGGGTTGCAGGATGGTGATCGCGGAATGCTCGCCGGCCGTGATGCGCAGATTGCCGGCCGGCTTGTCGCGGTACTTGTTAAGCAGACCCAGCTCGCTGTTGATTTCTTCGAACCTCGGGGCGATCACCCGCAGCAGATGTTCACCGGCCTCGGTGGGCGAAACGCTTCGAGTGGTGCGCGCGAGCAATCGGACGCCCAGTCGTTCCTCCAACTGACGCATGGCCCGACTCAAGGCGGGCTGTGACATACCGAGTTTGGCTGCGGCGCGGGTGAAGCTGCGCTCCTGCGCCACGGTCGCGAAGATCGCGAGTTGGTCGAAGCTATCGACGGTCATTTATTCGACCCTGTTATGAGCCACTCGCGATTATGTCACTTGGCATGGGGAATAGAATCGCCACAGGTGTTGCTGACGGTTCCGAGTGTCGGATTCGGGGCGAAAGTCGCTCTGTGCAACTGACTGCTGCTGGTCGACTTCTGCCGGTCACGACCGGCAGAGATCGGCCATAAGCGGATCGAAGCGCAAGATTGCGGTAGCCAGAGCCGTGGGTACTGGCGGCTTCGGCGCTTTTGCATCAACAGAAAAACTAGTCGTTGGTAAACACGACGCGAACATCGCGTCGGCCAAGCATGTGGGCCAGGTCGCTCGGATCGTCGACACGCCCCAGGCGGGTGTATGAGTAAGGCGAACGGAACGTTTCGTAGAAAACCACCAGGGTGTCCGAGCCGTAAAGCATGACGTCACCGTTGTGGATCGTCCCCGGTCGGCTCGCATTCGTGGGCAGCGACTTCGACAGATCGGCGTACTTTTCATTGCCGTTGAGCTCGCTCATGTCCAGCGTCAGCGGCAGTCGTTCAGCGAATGTACGGGCGGCTGCGGTATCAGCCAAGATGATGGTGAAGCGACGTTCACCGACGGTCATCCACATGCGTGATTCCTCCGGTTTCACGGATGCCGCACCGGCATCCTTGGCAGCGACAGCAGGCGACGAAGGCTGGCCGGCTTCGCAGACGCCGAGCATCAGCTGGCCGAGCACCAAGCCTAGTCCACATAGCGTCCGCAGTTTCCGGGCTCGGCAATGGCCGATTTCCATCGCGAAGGGACATTGATCGCCACGACGGGCGCCGAGGCTGCTCATGAACATGGCGTTTCTCCTTGTTCTGCGTATCGCTCAGGCGGCCTGTGACGCTTGCGAGCGTGAGGTCAGAAAGGTCAGCAACGCTGCGAGCAGCAGCACGGCCGCGCTCGCGACGAAGGTGCCCCGGTAGCCGCTGCCATCGAACAGCAGGCCGCCAAGGGTGGAGCCCAGGGCGATGGACAGCTGGATCACCGCCACCATCAGCCCGCCGCCGGCCTCGGCGTTCCTGGGCATCGCTTGGGCGATCCAGCTCCACCAGCCCACCGGAGCTGCGGTGGCCATCAGCCCCCACAGGCCCAGCAGGGCTGCGACGGCCGCGGCCCAGGCACCAAAGGGAATCAGCATCAAGGCGATCACCGCCATCAGCGCGGGAAGGATGATCAGGGTCTGGTAAAAACCCCGCCTCAGGAATGAGCCGATCAGCGTGGTGCCGATGAAGCCGGCCACACCGATGACGAACAGGATGAGTGAGAGCGTGGAAACGCCCACCTGCGTCACCGTTTCGAGGAACGGTCGCACGTAGGTGAACAGGGCAAACTGTCCCATGAAAAAGGCCCCGCAGGCGGCCATGCCCAGCGCGACGGATCGGTTCTTGAACAGCTTGAACACGTTGCCGGATCCCGGCGAGCGATCATGGGCCGTCATGGACGGAAGGCTGGCCCACTGCCAGGCTAGGGCGATCGCCGCCACCGGTACCAGGCAGAGGAATGCGCCGCGCCAGCCAATGACCGACCCCAGATAGCTGCCCAGTGGCGCCGCCACCACGGTGGCCAGCGCGTTGCCGCCGTTGAAGATCGCCAGGGCGCGCGGCACCTGGTGGACAGGTACCAACCGCATGGCCATCGCTGCTGACATGGACCAGAAACCGCCGATCACCACGCCGATGAGCGCACGGCCGACCATGTAGATCAGGTAGTTCGGCGCCAGCGCGACAACAGCGCCGGAGACAGCCATCAGCCCGGTCAGCGTCAGTAACAGCGTCTTGCGGTTCATGCTTCCAGCAAGTCCGGCGATCGACAGGCTGGTCAGT
Source organism: Pseudomonas sp. TCU-HL1 (assembly GCF_001708505.1). NCBI lineage: Bacteria > Pseudomonadati > Pseudomonadota > Gammaproteobacteria > Pseudomonadales > Pseudomonadaceae > Pseudomonas > Pseudomonas sp. TCU-HL1. The sequence goes on along the minus strand of NZ_CP015992.1, from coordinate 2,416,997 downwards.
ACCGCGAATGCCCCGGAAATCGCGATCCCTTGCCCCGCCATCCCTTCGGTGACATCGAGGTCGGCGGCCATCGGCGTCAGCAGGCTGACCGGCATGAATTCCGAGGCGATCAGCGCGAAGACGCACAGCGACATCGCAAAGACGCCGCTCCAATGTGCAGGCTGCGCCTTGTGTTGCGTGGAAGCAGTGCCCTCAGGGGCGCCATCTACGTGGGATTTCATGAAGTTCCTCGTATGCCCTGAGGCCTATGGAAAACGCCGTGCTCGCTCGATGGAACGAGCACGGCCGTTGGGCGCTGGTTCCAACGGAGGATCACATCGGTTCCGGTCGATCTCAGTCCTTGCCGATTTGCGACATCTGCGTCGCGTTCATCCGGCCGCCATGGACTTCGAGCCGAGAGAAAGCCGTCTCGATCTCGCGAAGGTCTTCAGGCGTGAGGTGAACGTGGATGGCGTTCAGATTCTCGCGGGAGTGGTCCAGCTTGGTCGTGCCGGGGATGGGAACGATCCATGGCTTCTGCGCCATCAGCCAGGCCAGGGCGATCTGAGCGGGCGTTGCCCCTTTCTTTTCGCCAAACGTATACAGAAACGCGAGGATCGGCTGGTTGGCCTGCATGACCTCGGCGCTGAAGCGGGGGAAGTCCGCACGCAGGTCGGCCTTCGGATCGAAGGTGGACTGTGCGTTCAGGGGCAGTTTCCCGGTCAGGAAGCCTTGTCCCAGCGGTCCCCAGGGAACAAAGCCAATCCCCAGCTCCTCACACGTCCGCAGGATACCGTTGTGCTCCGGGCTCCTTTCCATCAACGAGTACTCGGTCTGGATGGCTGCGACCGGTTGAACCGCGTGCGCACGGCGAATGGTGCGCGCACTCGCCTCCGACAGGCCGAAGTGCAGAACCTTTCCTTCCCGAATCAGATCCTTGATCGTTCCTGCCACGTCCTCGATCGGCACGGTCAGATCGACTCGATGCTGGTAGTAGAGATCGATGCGGTCCGTCTTGAGACGCTTGAGCGACTCCTCGACCACCCGGCGGATGCGCTCCGGGCGACTATCCAGCCCGATTGTGCCGTCGATCGCGAAGCCGAACTTGGTGGCGATGGCGACCTTGTCCCGTACCGGCGCCAGTGCCTCGCCAACGAGCTCCTCATTCGTGTAGGGGCCGTAGACCTCGGCCGTGTCGAAGAACGTGATGCCCTGCTCGTAGGCATCGCGAATCACGCGGATACCCTGGGCCTTGTCTGCGGGCGGACCGTAGTTGCCGCTGATGCTCATGCAACCGAAGCCGAGCTCCGACACCTCCAAACCACCCAGCTTTCGTGTCTTCATGGTGTAGGGCTGGCGAGCACCACCTGAGACTGCTTGGGCGGCACCCGGCAGGGCCAATGACACGGTACCCAGGGGCAGCGCCGCACCTGCAGCGGCCATGCCCGCCGCCTTCAGGAACTGGCGTCGCTCAAGGGTCGGTACCAATTCGTCTTCTGCGGCCTTGCCGCCGTCGATGTGTTGCATGTCCATGTTCGAATTCTCCGGAAGGCAGGGGGCAGTTGTTTGTCGCAATCGGTTGGTGAGCGCACTCAGTTCGCGCCAAGGTTCTGCTTGAAGAAGGCCGTCAGCTTGTCGAAGGGAATGAGGCCGACACGGTCGTAGAGGTCCACGTGCCCGGCACCCGGTACCACGAGCAGCTCCTTTGGCTGCCCCGCCAGCCGGTAGGCTTCCTCGCTGAACTCCCGGGAGTGCGCGGTCTCGCCCGTGATGAACAGCATCGGCCGCGGCGAGATCGTCTCGATATCCGATAACGGGTAGAAGTTCATGAACTTCACGTTACTGGTGAGCGTGGGATGCGTGGTCAGTTGCGGCGACGAGCTGGCCGGCGTGAACTCACCACGCGGCGTGCGGTAGAAGTCGTAGAACTCGCGTTGAATTGGGTGCGTGTCCTCGTCCAACTGATGCACCGTTCCGCTGGTATAGGAGATGGCGCCGCCGGCGAACTCCGCATCGCGCTGAGCCACGGCTGCGGCGATGGCCGCCTTACGGTCCTCCACGGAGACGGCATGTCGCAGGCCGTTCCGGTTGGCCGCGCCCATGTCATACATGCTGACCGTGGCGATGGCTCGGATACGGGGGTCGATCTTGGCCGCGCTGATGACGAAGCTGCCGCTGCCGCAGATGCCTATGGCGCCGACACGCTCCTTGTCCACGAACGGTTGGCTACGCAGGAAATCGACGGCCGCGCTGAAATCTTCCGTGTAGATGTCTGGCGAAACCGCATTCCGGGGTTGACCCTCGCTCTCGCCCCAGAATGACAGGTCGATGGAGAGAGTGACGAAACCCTGCTCGGCCATCTTCGTCGCGTAAAGGTTCGCGCTTTGTTCCTTCACCGCCCCCATCGGGTGCCCGACGACAATGGCGGCGTGCTGGACGTTGCGGTCCAGGTTCTTCGGGACGAGCAGGTTGCCCGCCACAGTCATCTGGTATTGGTTCTTGAAGGTGACCTTCTGCATAGTCACCTGGTTGCTCGTGTAGAAGTTGTTCGCGCCGTGGGACATGTCTGCTCCTGCTGCAACCAAGGGACTGATCAACAGCGCCATGAGCGCCAGGATCTTCTTCATAAGGGTTCTCCACTGTAGGAATGGAAGCCGCCCTTCTGGGGTCGGAAGCGGGAGGCCGGATCATTGTCGCCGCAGGCCATATCCCTGATAAGATGATGAATGCTTGTAGGCCCTATTAGCCTCACTAATCAATCAGGTATGCCAGACTAGTTCCATGGCACGACGCAACCTCAACGATCTGCTGGCCTTCGTCACGGTGGCCCGTGAAGGGAGCTTTACCCGCGCGGGCGCTGTGCTGGGGGTTACTCAGTCAGCGCTCAGCCAAGCCATCAAAGCTCTGGAAGAGCGGTTGGAAATACGGCTGCTGACCCGCACCACGCGCAGCGTATCGCCCACCCCGGCCGGTGAGCGGTTGCTCCAGGCCATCGGTAACCGCTTCGACGAGATTGAGGCGGAACTGGATGCGCTCACTGCGTTGCGGGACAAACCTGCCGGCTTGGTCCGCATCACCAGTGGCGATCACGTACTGCGAACCATACTGCAGCCCAAGCTGATGCCGTTGATGCATAGCTATCCGGACATCCAGATCGAATTCGACGTCAGCTACGGGTTTCGGGATATCGTCGCTGATCGCTTCGATGCCGGGGTTCGCCTGGGCGAAAGCATCGACAAGGACATGATCGCGATGCCCATCAGCCCAAAGCTCCGGATGGCCGCTGTCGCATCACCCGTCTACTTCCAGAACCATCCCGTACCGAAGCTCCCGGAGGATCTGACGAAGCATCGTTGCATCAATATCCGTTTTCCCACGCACGGCGGTCTCTACGTCTGGGAGTTCGAGCGCCGCGGTCGTCAGGTGAATGTACGGGTCGATGGTCAAGTGACCTTCAACACCTCTCCGCACATCGTGCTCGCGGCACTCGACGGGCTGGGCGTCGCGTTCCTCCCGGAAGAAGAATTCGCCCCCCACATAGAAGAAGGGAATTTGATCCGAGTGCTGGAAGAATGGTGCCCGCCTTTCTCAGGCTACCATCTCTACTATCCCAGTCGTCGACAGCCATCCCCAGCGTTTGCGCTCGTAGTCGATGCATTGCGAATGCACGGACCGTGATTTCTTCCGGGGCTATATGAGGCATTCGATTCGAAATCTTTCATCACAGAATGCCCGCTCCTGACCGAACGTTGCCGTTGCCAAGAGGCGGCAATTGGGCCGGTAACTGCCGTTTGCCAGCGACCGCTCAGGTGGGGCTGCGAACCTTGGGAGGTTCAACCTACTGGCTTGAGCGTCTCCCGAAGTTCCGCCCATTGCAACAGTGCGTCCAGTGCCGGACAAAGCGCCTGACCCCACTCCGTCATGCGGTACTCCACCTTAGGTGGTACTTGCGGATAAGCGGTGCGATGCACGATGCCATCCGCTTCCAACTGGCGTAACTGCTGGGCGAGCATTTTCTGGGAAATCTCGGGGATTAGCTTTTCCAGCTCGGAAAAGCGTTGCACCTGGCCACCGAAGAGGTGGAACAGGATCATCAGCTTCCAACGTCCTTCGAGTTGCTTGAACACTGCTTCCACTTCGCTAGCCGCAGTAGAGGGCGTATAGATTTTTCTCATATTTCCCTAGCTTACTTTTTCGTGGGTTCTTGCCATCGGGTATGGCCGATAGCGAGCATGTGGATGAAGAAATCCTTGCATCAGCGAGGTGACATCGCCATGAAAATCGAATTGCCTGAACCGCTCGCCAGCTACCTTGCGGCCGAAAAGATTATCGACACAGAGGTGTTAGAGCGCTGCTTCACCAGGGATGCCACCGTGCGCGACGAAGGCCAGACGTACAACGGGTTGGAGGCCATCAAGTCCTGGAAGCAAGCCTCGCAGGCCAAGTATCAATACAGCATCGAACCATTGAGCAGCTCGCAGGAAGGACAGACCGTGACCCTGCTCGCTCGGCTTACGGGGAACTTCCCTGGCAGCCCTGTCGAGCTCACTTACACCGTTGTACTCGTCGACGACAAGATCGCATCCCTGGAGATTCGCTGATGAGCATCGCACTGGAACTCGAAGCTCTCCGGGCGCTGGTCACCGGCGGAACCAAAGGCATTGGAGAAGCCGTCGTCTCCCGACTTCGCGAGGCTGGCGCAAAAGTCCTGACAGCTGCGCGCTCGCGTCCCGAGCACCTGCCCGAGGATCTCTTCGTCTCGGCAGATATCACCACCACCGAGGGTTGTGCCAGCGTTGTCGATGCTGTCCATGATCGTCTCGGCGGGCTCGATATCATCGTTCATGTCGCCGGCGGCTCATCGGCTCCAGCCGGTGGCTATGTGGTGCTCGACGACCAGGAATGGCAACGGGCTCTGGACCTGAACCTGTTCTCGGTCGTTCGCCTCGACCGAGCGCTGTTGCCCATGCTGCTCAAGCAAGGCTCGGGCGTCATCATCCATGTCACCTCTATCCAGCGCCAGCTACCGCTGCCTGAATCCACGCTTGCGTATGCCGCCGCCAAGGCCGCGCTCTCCAACTACAGCAAGGGCCTTTCCAAAGAGGTCAGCCCCAAGGGCGTGCGCGTGGTCAGGGTTTCACCGGGATGGGTGGAGACGGAGGCATCAGTCGCCTTTGTAGAGGAGATTGCGAGGCAGAACGGCACCGATTATGAGGGTGGCCGCCAAATCGTAATGGGCTCACTGGGAGGCATCCCGATCGGACGCCCCGCTAAACCAAGGGAAGTAGCCGATCTCATCGCATTCCTCGTCTCGCCGCTTGCAAGTTCCATTACTGGTACTGAATACGTCATCGATGGTGGAACGGTTCCCACAGTGTGATGCCTTCCTTTAGTTAGCATGAAGTTTGGCAGTGAGCGTGCCCCGTACTAGCTTATTGCCGCCCTTATGAATGAGGCGACAACTAGCCCGACATGGAGGAAAAGTGAAAAAAGTAAGTCCGTATCCTATTGCTTGAGCGTCCGCAGTGGGTCGATTCTGTTGAAAAAGTAGCTGCTACCCCATACCACCGGCAAAATCACGCGTTCAGCGAGCATGGGGTAGGCAGCATGATGGGGCGGTTACCGGGAGGACAGCAGTGCCTGTTCTACTCGTTCGACCTGGAAGAGCACGTCCCGCCCCATCACCTCCTGCGCTGCATCGACCAGTGCGTGGACCTCAGCGATCTGCGCGCCCACCTGGCCGACTTCTACAGCCCCATCGGGCGACCGTCGATTGATCCTGAGTTGATGGTGCGCATGCTGGTCGTCGGCTACTGCTACGGCATCCGCTCCGAGCGGCGATTGTGCGAAGCGGTGCACCTGAATCTGGCCTATCGCTGGTTCTGCCGGCTGGGCCTGGAGGATGAAGTGCCCAATCACTCGACCTTCTCGAAGAATCGCCACGGCCGCTTCCGTGACAGCGGCCTGTTCCGCTGGTTGTTCAATGAGGTGCTGCGGCGCTGCATGGCGGCCGGCCTGGTCAAGGGTGCAGGCTTCGCCGTCGACGCCAGCATCATCAAGGCGGATGCCAGCCGGCAACGTGGCGTAGCGGGAGATGAGGTCGACTGGCGCGATCCGGCGCTCAGCACCCGCGCTGTGCGCAAGTACCTCGAAGCCCTCGATGAGGAAGCGCTGGCCGAAGCCCTGCCCAAGAAGATTTCGCTCATCGATCCGCAGGCGCGGTGGACCGCCGCGCCAGGTGGCCCGGCCTACTTTGCCTACGCCACCAACTACCTGATCGACACTGAGCACGGCGTGATCCTGGATGTGGAAGCCACGCCGGCGCATCGGACCGCCGAGGTCGAGTCGACCAAAACGATGGTGGAGCGCGTCGAAGTGCAGTTCGACCTCACACCAGAACGCCTGATCGGCGATGCCGCCTACGGCACTGCCCCAATGCTGGCCTGGATGGTCGAAGAGAAGGACATCGCGCCGCATGTGCCGGTGTGGGACAAGACCGAGCGCAAGGACGACAGCCTCTCCAGCAACAACTTTCACTGGAATCAGGAGGCCAATGAATACCGCTGCCCAACCGGCAAACCGCTACGCAGTGAATGGCGCGCCTTCACCCAACAGAGAACACGGGTGACCAAGGCCAACACCATCATCTACCGCTCCAGCCGAGCCGACTGCGCCACCTGCCCACTGAAAGCGAAGTGCTGTCCCAATACGCCGATCCGCAAGATCGTGCGCAGCATCCATGAAGCTGCCCGCGACGTGGCGCGACGCATCGCCAAGACGCCGGAGTACCTCCGTTCCCGCTGCGAGCGCAAGAAGGTGGAGATGCTCTTCGCTCACCTCAAACGGATCATGAGAGTCGACCGTTTGCGCCTGCGTGGCCTGACCGGCGCCACTGACGAACTCACCTTGGCGGCGACGGTGCAGAACCTGCGACGCATGGCCAAGCTCTTGCCCCAAGGACCACCGGCCACGGGATAGGTCCGTCTGCGGCGAGCAGAAACCCTCAAATTAACCCGCAAACCTGAGCCTGGAGGCTCAGTGAAAGGCCGAAAGGCAACTTGGAGTGGCTTGCAGCCACTTCGAAAGCTGGAGCACCTGGCCGACTGGCTGCCGCAGAACCGCCCTTTTCAACAGAATCGGCCAGAAGCGGACGTTTAGAGTAGAGAAAATAAATCTGTCCCCTTTTCGGCCCGCTCACAAAGCATTCATTTCAGCAATATCACGCACCACCTGATCTGCAGAGCGGTCGAACATCGCCTGCTCCTGCGCATCCAGAGACAACTCGATCACCCGCACAACCCCCTCCTCTGCCAGCACACAGGGGACACCCATGGCAATACCTGTTCGCCCGTACTCGCCCTCGAGAATCGCGACCGCCGGCAAAATGCGGTTTCGCCCATTGGCGATAGCATCCACCATCTGTGCAATTGCCACGCCCGGCGCATCGCAGGCGCTCCCCAGCTTCTTCAAACCCAGAATCTCGCCGCCACCCTGACGTGTGCGCTCCACAATCCGCTCTATCTGCTGACTGGACAGGAAGTGAGACAGCGGCACCGAACCGACCGCACAGTATCGCATCAGCGGCACCATGCTATCGCCATGCCCTCCCAGCACCAGCGCCGTGATATCCCGAGCAGAAAACCCTGTCTCCTCGGCAATGAAACACTTCATGCGCGCTGTATCCAGCACCCCCGCCTGCCCGAACACCCTGTCGCGTCCCAGCCCACTGAGACACCAAGCCCGATAGGTCAGCACGTCGACCGGGTTCGACACCACCAACACCGTCGCCGCCGGAGCATGACGATTAATATCCAGCATGATGCTATCGAGAATTGGCAGATTGATACTCAATACATCCTGGCGCGACTGACCAGGCTTGCGGGGCACACCCGCCGTAATCACCACCAGGTCAGAATCCTGCAGCAATTCGGCATTGGACCCGCCGTAAACCCGGGTATCAGAACCTGACTCAACTGCCGCCTGCCAGACGTCCAGCGCCTTGCCCTGTGCCAACTCACCCTGCACATCAATCAACATCAACTCACGACAGAACTCTTCCCGGGCGATGATCTGAGCCGCCGCCTCACCCACCATACCGACACCCACAATTGATAGCTTGTTCACCTCACACCTCCCCGCGGCGCGCGCCACCAGCAACACGCCCACCTTTGCAGAGAAGTATTACCCGCTAATGCAAAAAGGCCACCCGAAGGTGACCGAAGCCGTCGCTAATGGGCAGTCCTAGGACATCTCCCCTGCCGACGTTTGCTGGGCAAGTCAGAGTTCGAAAATGGCCTGGCGCAAAGCCGGTCGAAAAGAGGACAGATCTATTTTTCCTACTCTAATGTCCCCTTTTGGCCGATTGCTGTCCGTCATGACCGGCTGCCTTGGGTCGGTTTCTGCCGGTTACGACGGGCAGAGATCAGCCAAAAGCGGACGCTCGCGGGCGTTGCAGAGGGCAAACGCGATCCTAATTCAGCCTCGCGTGATCAACCGATTCGAAGATTAAAAACCGCCAACCCTGCACCACGTTAAATAGCAGCAACGTCAGAGTTGGCACACATGGCCACGCATCCGTCATAGGGACATTACAAACCCAGCTCCGATAGGCCTGGGTGGTCATCAGGGCGACGTCCAAGCGGCCAGCGGAATTTCCGCTCCGCCTCGGTAATAGGCAGGTCGTTGATGCAAGCAAATCGATGTGCCATCAAGCCGTTCTCGGCGAATTCCCAGTTCTCATTGCCGTAGGAGCGGTACCAGTTGCCGGAGTCGTCATGCCATTCGTAAGCATAACGGACAGCAATCCGATTCGCAGTGAATGCCCACAACTCCTTGATCAGGCGGTACTCAAGCTCCTTGTTCCACTTACGAGTGAGAAATGCCTCGGCCTCGGCCCGGCTGGTGGTGAACTCTGCACGGTTACGCCACTTAGTGTCAGGGGTATAAGCGAGAGCCACTTTGGCAGCATCGCGGCTGTTCCAACCGTCTTCGGCCAGCCGGACTTTGAGGATGGCGGTCTCGCGGGTGAAGGGCGGAACCGGTTGACGAACTTCGGACGTAGACATGGCGGTTGCTCCCAGTGGCAAAGGGGAATGGGGAATGGGGAATGGGGAATGACGCTGCTCAGTTGGCCGATAAAACGCGACTCAAGCGGGTGGAATGGTGGGCGGTCGTTCGCAATGCTCGCCACAAGCTCGAGAGGCGGCCGGCCGACTCATGCGTCGACTCTTCAAAGAGACTGTCAGGGTGCTCGAGCGCGGCGACTAACTGTGGCAGCAGAAGGTTCGCCTCCCACTCCATTGCATCAGCGCCCCACGACGACATAGACGAGTCGTCCCACGCCAGAAGCCGGTCCGTTTCCCAGCTACAGAAAGCTGTTCTGTTCATCTCAGGGCTCCTCGCTAAAGATCAAGGACTAGGGGGTGTGGGGTGCCCTCGGTTTGCGCTGGTACGGCGCAGCAGATCAGCACCTTGTCGCCGTCCGGCAACTGCGCCGGTGGATTGGTGTAATGCACGGAGCCACTGATCAGCCGCGCGGCGCAGGTCCCGCATGAGCCGCCACGGCAACTGAACTCGGGCGTCAGGCCACGGCTTTCGGCCAGTTCCAGCAGGCTTCCGCTGTCGGGCTTCCAGCGCGCCTCGGTGGCAGATGCCGAGAAATACACCGGCACCGGCACTTCGGCCGCCGGTGGCTGCGCCAATGTCGGTGGCTGTTCAGTTTCCGAGCGGCGCAACGCAGAGGGGCCGAATGCCTCAGCATGGATGCGATGATCCGGTATGTTCACCCCACGTAGACCGTCGTACATGTCCTGAAGAAATCCGGCGGGGCCGCACAGGTAGAAGTCATAGTCATCCAGCGGCAGTCGTGCCTTGACCTGGGCAAAGGCCAAGCGGCCTGCCACCTGGTAATCACGGTCGAGTACCGCCTCGGTGCCGGGATTGCTCAAGGCACGGTGGATATGCAGCAGCCCGGCCGAGCGCTGCAGCAACTCCGCCAGCTCCAACTGAAATGGCAGGCCCTCCAACGTTCTTGCGCTCTGGAACAGATGTATCTGGCGTGCCCTCTGGTGTTGCTGGTTTTGCGCGACCAGCTCTCGGGCCATCGAGATCATTGGGGTGATGCCAACGCCGGCACCGATCAACACCACCGGTCGTTCGTTTTCATCAACCAGGGTGAAACTACCCAACGGCGCCCGCACCTCCAGCAGATCACCCACCTGCACTTTCTCGTGCAGGTGGCGCGAGGCCTTGCCCTGCAGTTTCACGCTGATGCGAATATGCCCATCGGAAGGTGCGCTGGAGACGCTGTAGGTTCTGACCAGAGCTTCTTCCCCTGTGAGCACAATGCGCATCGGCAAGTGCTGGCCTGGGGCGAATGGCACGACGGCGCTGTCCTGGGGTTCCAGATAGAACGAGCTGATATCGCTGCTTTCCTGCTGTACACGTGCGACGCGCCATTGCTGCCATTGCCGGCGTTGTTCGTACTGTCGCATACGCTCATCGGCTTCATCCCAGGTGCCGGTCGCCAGGCTGGTGGGGGCGTAGTCGTGAAACTGCCAGCGAATCGCCACGGCGGCCGGACGCAGTACCACGTTCTCAACATCGACAGTCCAGAGGCGCTCCGCGCCTTCGAAGGACTTGATCAAGGGACTGTCCAGCAGCAGCTCGCTGCGCCCGCTGAGTTGCAGCATGTCGCCGGTGGCAAAGTCGATGAAAAGCAATCCGGCGATCGGGTTGGTATGCAAGTTCCCCAGGGTGTTGAAGAACAGGTTGCCGGCGTAGTCGGGAATGGTCAGGCGATTGCCGTCGACCTTGACGAAACCGGCACGCCCGCCGCGATGGGAGACGTCCACGGAGCGGTTGTGGGCGTCATGATCGACATAGCTGGCGATGAAGAAGGTGTCGGCCGCTCGAATCAGAGCGCTGGTGTAGTCGTCCAGGGCATTGAAATCCTGGCGTGGCGCCTTGCCGTTTGCCGGATCGGCAACACGCGTGTAGGAACGCTCCTGAATGTATTTGGGACAGTTGCCGTAGGAGTGCTCGACCGACACTTCGAGCCCCTCTGCCGAGATCTGCTGGATCACACCATTGATGCGATTGCGCCGCCGCGTATGCAGTTCAATCCCGAGCATACCGATGGCATTGCCTGCTTGCAGGCCATAAGCCGCCGGATCTTGCGAATCGGGTTCGACGGCCAACAGCAGGTGCTGCGGATCAGCGGACGTGACAAAACCTTCCGGGCCTTCGAGCAGGGTGGCCCAGGGGCGACCGTCCGCATCTACCGCCCCGACTACCATGAATGGCAACTGGTGATAGAACTCTCGGTGCTGGTCGGGCATGTAGTCGCGAATGACTTTCTGCCCGATCACTTGCATCCGTTCAGAGGCATGAACGACCTCCTGAAGCGCCCTCTCGCCAGCATGCCAGGGGGATTTTCGGTGCTTGGGCAGATGGTCCATGGCTGGCGCTCCTTGGGAGAGCTGCCGGTGCACCCGGCAGCATGGTTGGTATTCAGCTGGCTTGCAGACCCACGGCAGTGCGCTGCATGGGCACGAAGCCTGGCAGTGTCTCGATACGTTGCAGCCAGGCACGCACATTCGGGTACGCCTCCAGCGATACATTGCCTTCCGGAGCGTGGGCGATGTAACTGTAATTGGCCACATCGGCGATGCTGGGCTCGGCTCCCGCCAGGAATGGGCTGGCGCTGAGTTCGGCTTCCATCACCTTGAGCAGGGCGTGGGCGCGGGCGATGACCTCGTCGGCATTGAATGCCGCACCGAATACCGTGATCAGCCGCGCGGCGGCCGGGCCATAGGCCACCTGGCCGGCGGCCACCGACAACCAGCGCTGGATGCGTGCCTCGGTGAGCGGGTCTTGTAGCTGCCAGCTACCGCTGCCGTATTTCTTCGCCAGGTAGACCAGGATCGCGTTGGAGTCGCTGATCAGGGCGCCGTTGTCGTCAATCACGGGCACTTGGCCGAAAGCATTGATAGCCAGGTACTCGGCTTTTTTGTGAGCGCCGTTCGCCAGGTCGACAAACACCAACTCGGTGGGCAGGTTCAGCAGCGAGAGGAACAGCTCGACGCGGTGGGAATGGCCGGACAGTGGGTGGCGATACAGCTTGATGGCGTTTGGCATGGCGATGGCTCCGTAGTGGGTCGTGGGAATCAACGCAGCTGCAAACCAGGTTGGCGGTTGTTGCGTTGGTGGAGCCATGCTGCGCTCATAGCTGGCTCAGCAGAATCACCACGCAGAGCAATCTATAATTTCGTTTTCCGAAATAAAACGTGGTGGGAAGCCTTCGTCACCTCAGCCCAGAAAGGCTGGATGGGCACGCAGCAAGGGCGTAGCAAAATCGATGAAGGTTCGCACTCGTGCCTCGGCGCGGCGGCCATGGCGGTAGATCAACTGCGCCGGCACACTCAGGCTCGCGAGGTCCTCCAGTACCGGCACAAGCAGCCCGCCGGCCAGCTCATCATGGGCTTCGTAGCTCATGCAACGGATCAGACCCACGCCCAGCGTCGCCGCATGAATGGCTGCACGCTGTGTCGTGCAGGTAAGTATTTGCGCGGGTTTCACCACGCGGGTGGAACGACCGCATGGAAAACGCCAATCCGTTCCGTAGCCTGGAGACGTGCTTACCACAGCGCGATGAGTTTTGAGGTCTTCAGGTGTCTCGGGACGCCCCCACGCGGCCAGGTATCCGGGTGAGCCGCAAACAATTGGCCTGACCAGCCCCAGAGACGTGGCGAAATCGGATGAGTTGGGCAACTGACCGACGACCAGCGCAATGTCGATGCCATCCTTAAGGAGCTTGGGCGCTCCGTGGCTGGCCTGGATTGCCAGGCATACATCGGGATAGACGTCCAGGTAGGACAGGACTATCGGTGTGAACACCTGCACATCCATCAGCAGCGGCACCGCAACCGTCAGTTTGCCATCGGGTCGAGCATGCCGGCCGGCAGCAGAGCGCTCGGCAAGCTCGGTTTGTTCCAGGATGTGCCGACAGCTTTGCGCGAACTGCTCGCCAGCCGGGCTCAGCTCTACACCGCGCGGCCCGCGAATTATCAAGGTGTTGTGAAGGCGCGCTTCCAGGGAGGCGATGGTGCGCATGACGGTCGCGGGTGACAGCTCGAGACGTCGAGCAGCGGCGGCCAGACTGCCGGCCTGCGCCACCGCTTCGAATGCCTGCATCTCGCGAAAGCGGCTCATACCTACCCCAGTGGAACAGCATGCAGTGCCGGATCGGCAAGAAGCCGGCTGGAACAGTAGTCGACGAACGTACGCACCTTGGCAGAGACCCGTTTGCCCCCCTGATACAAGACGTGCGCCGGCAATGCAGGAATCTGATACGCCGCGAGAACGATCTCCAGTTCGCCCTTGTCTACCCACTCGGCCACTTGGTATGACAGCACCCTCGTAAGGCCCCAGCCCATTCGTACGGCATTGATCGCGGCTTGATTGGAGCTGACCATCAGGCGTGGTTTGGGATGAAGGGAGAGGGCGCGCTCGCCGACCCTGAATTGCCACTCGGTAAGCAGGGTGCTCGCCGACGACATCACTATTGGCAGCTCCAGCACATCCCTTGGCTCCGTCGGTCTGCCGACGCGATCAAGAAATGTCGGCGCAGCACACACGACTGGCGCGATCTGCCCAACTCTGATGGCCTGCAGGCCGATGTCGGACAACTCACCTATGCGAATGGAGACATCCAGCCCCTCGTCGACCATGCTCACGAGGCGATCTACCAGCAGAGCGTTTACCGTCACCTCCGGGTATTCTGTAAGGTACTGTGTGATCAGAGGTATTAAATATTGTTCGCCGAACATAACCGGCGCAGTCACTGTCAGGTTGCCCCGAGCGCGAACACTGCTGCCGGTAGCCAGCTCTTCGGCTTCCTCTAGGTCGAGCAGGATGCGCTTGCAGTCATCCACATAGCGCCGCCCCGCTTCAGTCAGGCGTAAGCTCCTGGTGCTACGTGCGAGCAGCAGTGTGCCCAGGCGATTTTCCAGACCAGCTATCACACGAGTTACGCTTGGCGGTGACATCCCCATCAACTTAGCGCCGCCGGCAAAACTCTCCGCTTCCGCGACGGCCAGCAGCACCTTCATTTCCTGAAACCTGTCCACAATCACCGCCAGTTTGCTGAGTGGATTTAGCTGCTAACAACGTAGCGTTTGACGGTAGCCTAATAAAGTCTGTGAAGGTTAGTTTTGGCTGGTTACTGTCAATCTCCACCGGCAGCTTTGGGTCGTTTTGAGCCGCTCGGCTGACCCGCGTAAGTGGTCACCCGTTGCCAATGCGTGGTCATATCGAATGCATATGACTGGTCAGTGGCAAGGGCAACCGCAGGGCAAGTTAGGCGCAATTTCGCGCTTGGTGGTGAGGTCGATTCTTCGGCCTCATCAACGGGGGCGGGCTGCAATCACAGCTTGTAGCCGATCTGCCGCAACAAATTCTTGCGCCAGAGGATGTCGTCGTCGCCTTCGATGTCGTTGACCCGCAAGCCATCCACCACGCCGAGGATGCCGCGGCCCTGTTCCGTCTCGGCAACAATCACTTCGGTGGGATTGGCGGTGGCACAGAAAACCCGGCAGACCTCCGACACCATCTTGATGGCGTTCAACAGGTTCAGCGGGTAGAAACCGTCGCCTAGGAAAATGATGAAGCTATGGCCGGCGGCAATGGCTTGGGCATTCTTCTGGGCCAGCTCGATCATCGCGGCATCGGTGCCAGACCAGCGCACCAGGCATTTGCCCGAGGCTTCGCAAAAGGCCAGGCCAAACTTGATGCCTGGCACGGCACCGACCAAGGCTTCGTGGATGTCCTCGACGGACTTGATGAAGTGGGTCTGACCCAAAATGAAGTTAGTGGCTTCCGGCTTGTCGATTTTCACGGTGATGAGTTGCATCGCCAACCTCCCTTTTCCGATCGGGTTTAACGGCGCGCGAATCATGCGCGGGCCCTGGCCACGCCCCGCGTTGCCGAGCATCCGGCCCTGCTGACCCCGGGCGGCACCATCGGTTGCGCCGGCCAATTAAGCATAGCCATGCCTTGGTCACGACCCGGTTCAGCGCTGGCCGTGCGGATGGGCGGCCAGCCGATCTTGCAGTGGTCCGTGCCGTATGGACGGGCAGGGAAATCGCTGCGGCCGATCCCGACTAGTCTCAGCTAAAGGCACTTCGGCTGCAGCGCGTGACTTACCTCACCGCTCGGCAAAGGCTTCCAGGCCCTGTCGTGCCGGGGGACGTTCTTGGCTGTTCGCCACAGCCATCGCCGGCACAGCCTCGATAGGGCCGTACACCGATGCTCAAGATCCAGGGCCTATGCAAAAGCTACCCGACTCCCCAAGGGCCGCTGGCGGTGCTGCGGGGCATCGACCTCGAACTGGAGGAGGGCGGCAGCCTGGCGTTGATGGGCGAATCCGGCAGCGGCAAGAGCACCTTGCTGCACCTGGTGGCCGGCCTCGACCGCTTCGATGCCGGCAGCATCTGGGTAGCCGGGCGCTCGCTGGCCGCGCTTGATGAAAGCCAGTTGGCGGCCTGGCGGCGCAGCGGGATCGGCCTGATCTTCCAGCAGTTCAACCTGATTGCCAGCTTGCGGGTCGAGGACAACCTGGCCTTCCAGGCTCGTCTGGCCGGCCGCCATGACCCGCACTGGCAGGCGCAGCTGATCCGGCGGCTCGGCCTTGGCCAGTTGCTCAAGCGCTATCCCGAACAGCTCTCCTGCGGGCAGCAGCAACGGGTGGCCTTGGGCCGTGCGCTGGCCGCCAGACCACCTTTATTGCTGGCCGACGAGCCCACCGGCAGCCTGGATGAGGCGACCGGTGACGAGGTGCTGGAGCTGCTGCTGCAACTGCTCGAAGGCAGCACCACCAGCCTGCTGATGGTGACCCATAACCCGCGCATGGCGGCGTGCCTGCAGCGTCGCGTGAGCTTGCAGGGCGGCCGCCTATTGGCGCGAGGCGAGGCCTGACATGCGGATTTTCTACTGGACTCTGAGTGGCCTGTTCAGCCATTGGCGCCGGCATCCCGTGCAGTTCTTCAGTGTGCTGACCGGTCTGTGGCTGGCCACCAGCCTGTGGACTGGCGTGCAGGCGCTGAACAGCCAGGCCCGGGAAAGCTATGCGCGTACCAGCCAACTGCTGGCCGGCGCTGACCAATACGCGCTCAGTGCCCGCAGCGGCGGGCTGTTTGCGCAGCAGTACTTCATCGAGCTGCGGCGTGCCGGCTGGCCGGTATCGCCACTCCTGCAGGGCCGCTTGCGCCTGCGGGGGCAGGCCGAACAGCGCCTGCAGCTGATCGGCATCGAACCCCTGACCTTGCCGGCCGACACCTCGCTGGCCGGGCGGGCGGTCGAGCGCCTGGACCTGGCAGCCTTTCTCGGCCAGCCCGGGCGCACCTGGATTGCCCCCGACACCCTCGAGGCCCTCGGCCTGGCCGCCGGGGCGCAACCGCTGACCGAGTCCGGGCAAGCCCTGCCGCCGCTGGAACTGTGGCCGCAGTTGGCGCCGGGCGTGCTGTTGGTGGATATCGGCGTCGCCCAACGCCTGCTCGACGCACCGCAGCAGCTGTCCCGGCTGCTGTTGGCCGGCGATTTCGCCCGCAGTAATCCGCACTTGCCGCCGCAACTGGCCGAGCACCTGGTACTGAACCGTCGCAGCGAAGCGGCCGATCTGGGCCGGCTCACCGACAGCTTCCACCTAAATCTCACCGCCCTGGGTTTGCTGGCCTTTGTCGTCGGGCTGTTCATCGTGCACGCCGCCATTGGCCTGGCGCTGGAGCAGCGCCGCGCGCTGTTGCGCACCCTGCGGGCCTGCGGGGTGAGCGTCCGCACCCTGCTGGGCGCCCTGGCCCTGGAACTCTGCGGCCTGGCCTTGCTCGGCGGCTTGGCCGGCGTGCTCAGCGGTTACTGGCTGGCCAGCTTGCTGTTGCCGGATGTGGTGGCCAGCTTGCGCGGCCTGTATGGGGCCGAGGTCGCCGGGCAGCTCAGCCTCAGCCCACAGTGGTGGCTCGGCGGGCTGGCCATGAGCCTGCTTGGCGCCTTGCTCGCTGGCGCCAGCAGCCTGCTCAGGGCCGCACGCTTGCCGCTGCTGGCCTGGGCCCAGCCCGAGGCGTGGCAGCAAGCCCAGGCGCTCTGGTTACGCCGCCAGGCCCTGCTGGCCGCGGCGCTCGCCTTGCTGGCGCTAGTCGCGCTGCTGGGCGGCAACAGCCTGATCGCCGGCTTCGTCCTGCTCGCCGCTTTGCTGCTGGCGGCGGCCCTGAGTTTGCCGCTGTGCCTGAACTTGCTGCTGGAGGGCCTGCTGCCGCGGTGTCGCTCGCCGCTGGCACAGTGGTTCATCGCCGACAGTCGCCAGCAGCTGCCGGGTCTGGCGCTGGCGCTGATGGCCCTGTTGCTGGCGCTGGCGGCGAATATCGGCGTCGGCAGCATGACCGAGGGCTTTCGCCAGACCTTTGCCGGCTGGCTCGACCAGCGCTTGGCCGCCCAGCTGTACCTCACCCCGCAAGACCCGCAACAAGCCCTGGCCATAGGCGCTTGGTTGAGCCGCCAGCCCCAGGTTCGCGCGATACTGCCAAGCTGGCGGGTCGAGCTGCAGTTGCAGGGTTGGCCGGCGCAGCTCAACGGCATACTCGATCACCAGGCCTACCGCACCCACTGGCCGCTGCTGAGCGCCAGCCCCACTGCCTGGGAGCAACTGGCCCGGCATGAGGCGCTGATGCTCAGCGAGCAGTTGGCGCGGCGCTTGCACCTGCAGCTGGGCGAGCGCCTGAGCCTGCCGACCCCCAAAGGAGAATGGCCGCTGGTGGTCGCCGGCATCTATGCCGACTACGGCAATCCGAAAGGGCACCTGCTGGTCAATGCCGCGGGTTTGCAACAGCACTGGCCAGGGCTGAGCCCGAGCAGCTACAGCCTGCACCTGCCTGCCACCGAGGTCCCCGAGCTGATGCAGGCCCTGCAGCAGACCTTTGCCCTGGGCAACGACCGGATCATCGATCAGAGCGAACTCAAGGCCTGGTCGACCCGCGTATTCGAACGCACCTTCGCGGCCACCGCCGCGCTCAATAGCCTGACCCTGGGAGTGGCCGGGGTGGCGCTGTTCATCAGCCTGCTGACCCTCGGCCAGGCGCGCCTGAGCCAACTGGCACTGCTCTGGGCACTGGGCGTAGGCCGAGCGCAGCTGGCCTGGCTCAGTCTCGGCCAGACCCTGTTGCTGGCAATGATCACGCTGCTGCTGGCGGTGCCGCTGGGCCTGGTGCTGGCCTGGTGCCTGGTCGCGGTGATCAACGTGCAGGCCTTTGGCTGGCGCCTGCCGCTGCATGTGTTTCCCTGGCAGCTCCTGCAACTGCTGGCCATGGCGGTGCTCGCCACGCTGCTGGCCGCCGCCTGGCCGCTGTGGAAGCTCGGGCGGACCACCCCGGCTGAGTTGCTGAGGACCTTCGCCGATGAACGCTAGCCTGCGCCTGGCGCTTCTCGCGGGCCTGCTGCTCGGCGCCTGCGATGCCGAACCGCCGCCGGGCGAGGGTTTTGCCGGGCTCGGCAGCGCCGCGGCGAACTTTGCCCAGGTGACCCCGGGCCGGGCCTTCAGCTTCCCGGCCGATCACGGCGCGCACCCGGATTACCGCATCGAATGGTGGTACGTGACGGCCAATCTGGAAGATGAGCAGGGCCGTGCCTGGGGCGTTCAATGGACGCTGTTCCGCAGTGCCTTGCAGCCCGGCTCCACGAGTAAGGGTTGGAGCAACCAGAACCTGTGGATGGGCCATGCCGGGCTGACCGGCCCTCATGGCCATCGCTCCGCGGAAACCTTCGCCCGCGGCGGCATCGGCCAGGCCGGCGTCGACAGCTCGCCCTTCAAGGCCTGGATCGACGATTGGCAGTTCAGCAGCCGCAAGCCGGCAAACGCGGGGCTGGGCGAGCTGGACCTGCACGCCAAGGGTGGCGCCTTCAGCTATCGCCTGCGCCTGCTCAGTAGCCTGCCACCGGTGCTGCACGGCGAGCAGGGCTTCAGCCAGAAATCCGGACAAGGGCAGGCGTCCTACTACTACAGCCAGCCGTTCTTCCAGGCCGAGGGCACCATCCAGTTGCAAGGCCGCTTGTACCGAGTAAAGGGCCCGGCCTGGCTAGATCGTGAGTGGACCAGCCAGTATCTGGCGCCCGACCAGCGCGGCTGGGACTGGTTCTCCCTGCATCTGGATACGGGCGAGAAGCTCATGCTGTTCCAGCTGCGCCATGCCGACGGCGCCCACTACCGCGCCGGCACCTGGATCAGCGCCAGCGGCCAGCCCCGCGCGCTGGCTAGCCAGGACATCATCATGACCCCCTTGCAGCACAGTCGGGTCGCCGGCCGTCGGCTACCGACCCGCTGGTCGCTGCGCATCGCCAGCGAGGGTTTTGACATCAGCAGCACGCCGGTGCAGGAAAACGCCTGGATGGATACCCGCTTCCCTTACTGGGAGGGGCCCATCCGTTTCAGTGGCAGCCATCAGGGCGTGGGCTACCTGGAGCTGACGGGGTATTGAGGCAATGTTCTTCAGCAGGGCGCGGGCGATCGCCACGAAAAAGGGGACTGCTTTATTTTCTGCTCTTCAACAGCCTGCCCCGGTACGAGACGAAACCGTACCTCCCCGCCGGACTCCCTTGCTCCCGTACTCGCCACCTATATTCAAAACACCGTGGGCGGACGTGCTGGACGTTCCGTTGGAGAGGGGGCTGGCAAAGCTGCAAAAGCCCTGCAGCTGGCTAGGAGGAAGACAGCAGGCCATCGAGGTCTGCGGAGCAAGCAAACCCGTATGAGCAGTGTGAAGGGCTCGGTTGAAACCTATCTGTCATCGGTGTCTCTGCGGACGGGAAGGTAAAGTCCGCCACTTTGCGTGACTACGCTTCAGCTTTCTTTCCTAAGCCCAAACCCACCGTCACCACGCCTACTCCGAGTAGGCCGTGAACGGCAGCAACGGGTCGAAAGCAGCCGCTTTACCAAACAACGATCCAAGGCTGGCTGTCGATCATCACAGCGCGCAGTTGATGGGGCAGCATTAGAAGGCGATGGGGGGGCATACGTCTGGCATCGCGGAGTTCCAATACAGGGAAGGAAAGTTGCTGTTCCGGAGTCTATGGGGCAACTGCGTTGCCCTTGGCGGATGAATTCGCCCCCACAAGATTGGCGAGCCCTGCCGGGGTCTGCCCGGCCCCCGCCCTGCGCCGGGGCTGTCCGTGGCGGCATGGCAGTTTGTGCCCCGCGGCACCCGCCCTGCCCCATTCAGCACGAATAACTGCAAGCCGCCCCACACTCCTCAGGATGGCCGGTTTTCCTTGTCCTTGGTTTCGGTAGGAACCACTACCTGCGGCTGCGCATGGCCGATCCAGTCGGAAATCAGGCTATAGGCCACCGCCAGCAGCGTGGGGCCGAGGAACAGGCCCATGAAGCCGAAAGCCAGAATGCCGCCGAACACCCCGAGCAGCACCACCACCAGCGGCAGATTGCCCCCCCGGCTGATGAGGTAGGGCTTCAAGACGTTGTCCACGCCGCTGATGACGAACATGCCCCAGATACCGAGGAATACGGCGTAACCGTAGTCGCCGTGCCAGGCCAGCCAGGCGGTGGCCGGCACCCACACCAGCGGCGGCCCCATGGGGATCAGGCTGAGGGCGAAGGTGACGATACTCAGCACCAGGGCGCCGGGTACGCCAGCGATCCAGAAGCCGATCAGCGCCAATACGGCCTGGGCAGCGGCGGTACCGATCACGCCGTTGACCACGCGCTGCACGGTACCGGCCACCAGCGCCAGATAATGCTCGGCGCGATCCCCGATAAGCCGCTCCAGGCCCCGCTCGACGAACAGCGCCATGCGTGGACCATCGCGGTAGAAGAAGAACACCAGCACCAGGCTCAGCACCAGCTCCACCATGCCGCCGCCGATCTGGGCGCTACGCGCCAGTACCCAGTTGCCGGCCTGTCCCATGTAAGGCTTGAGGCTGGCGAAAAAGGCCGCGCCCTGGGCATCGATGGAATGCCAGGCACGTACCAGTCGCTCGCCCACCAGGGGAACCTGCGGTAGCCAGTCCGGCGGCGGCGGCAAACCCTCCACCTGGACGTTTTTTACCAACTCGGTGGCATCGCGCACATGCTCAGCCAGGTTGCCCACCAGCCACACCAGCGGCAAGGCGACCAACAGCATCCAGCCGGCGGTAAGCACGGCGGCAGCGGCGGATTCGCGCCCCTTCAGCAGATTGCTCAACAGCCGCATCAGCGGCCAACTGGCGAATGCCAGCACGGCGGCCCAGAACAGCGCGGAGACGAAGGGCGCGAGCACCCAGAGGCTGGCGCCGAGCAAGGCCAGCAGGAGGATCTGCACCAGCAGTCGGTCGTTGTTGAGCATCCCTGAATCACTCCGGCGAACAGATGAAAGGGCCGTGCCTGCCGTCACGCGAATCATGTCCGGCCGGCACAAGCATAGAGGTGACTCAGCGCAGAAGGTTCAGGTGCAGGCCTGCGGCCTTGTCCTCGCCCAGTTCCAGCCGCGCGGCGCGCACGCCCTGCCCCACCAGCGCTTCGCGCCAGGCTTCGGCGCCAGCCCCGGCCAGGCTGATGCGCAGGGTGCTGTCGAGGTTCAAACAGCGCGCCAACAGGGTCGCCCAGTTGGCCGAAGGCTCGGCCGGCAGGCGCGCCAGGTGCAGTTCGCCGCTGCTTTTGAGTTCACGCATCAGGGTGTCGGGCGTGGGCAGGAGTTCACCCAGAGGCGCCTTGGCGTCCAGTTGCTCGGCATGCAGGTAAGCTCGGCGGTTGCCACGGGTGATGCTGTAGAGGGCCAGCAGGCTGTCCTGGCGCGGCGCGGCCAGGCGCAGCAGCAGATAGGCCTGCTGCTCGTCCGGGCCGTACAGCTTGGCATTGCCAAAGATAGCGTTGGCCCACAGGTTGCTAGAGCCGCAGTCGCGCCCCTGGCACCAGTAGAGCAACTCGGCGCCGCCATCGAGCAGCTCGCGGCGAGCGCGGTCGAAGGCATCAAAGGCGCTGTGGTCCGCGGGCAGGCGGTAGGTCACCGAGGTCTGGCGGCCTTCGGCATCGACCTTGCGCTCCATGCGCAGCTTGTTGCTGATACGGCGGATGGAGCTCTGCGGATAGACCCGTTCCTGATCGGGGGTCTCGCGAAAATCGGTGATCTCGGCGTGGGGGAATCGCGGCAGCGCCGTCAGGTCACGGCTATCGGGCAGGTCGGCGGCCTGGACGGATGCAGCCAGCAGAAGGCCGGCAAGAAGAGTGAGGCGCATGCGCATCCTTATCGATAGGTCCTGGAGTGAGCAGTCTGGACCAGCTTTGCGGCCTTTTCCTGCCGTTCGCCCCTGGCCGCGCCATGCCGTGCGCCGGTTCCGAGAAGGTCGATCATCCCAGTGCTCCTTGACCAAAAGCCGCCAGCCTTCCCGGTTGGCGGGTGCAAGTCAAGGAAGGGCGAAGAAGGGATTGAAACAGTCTGCTACGGCCTGGGCGCCCGCCTCGTCGTCCAGATGCAGGTGATGCTTGCCGGGGAGGCGCTGAACATCGAAGGCCAGCCCGTCCAGCAGGCTGGCGAACTTTGGCTCCACATGCAGCAGGCCCTCCTCCGCCAGCACCAGCATGGCCGGGCACTTCACGGCCTGGGCGAACGCCAGGGCGTGGGCGCGGGTCAGGCGCAGCGGCGAAGGCAGGGTCAGGCGGCTGTCCGTGCGCCAGGTGTAGCCACCGGGAACCGGCATCAGCCCGCGCTGCGCCAGGCGCTCGGCAGCCTCGCGACTGACTCCGCCAGTGCCCCGCATGCGCGCTTCAACGGCACGATCGATAGCGGCGTAGACCGGTTTGCGCTTGCCCGGCAATGCCAGTTGCGCACGCAGGGCCTCGCCAAGTTTCGCGGGAGCCTGGTCGGCTTCGCCGGTGTAGGGCATCAGGCCGTCGATCAGGGCCAGGCGCTCGACCCGCTCGGGCATCGCGCCAGCCAGCATGACCGAAACGATGGCACCCATGGAGTGACCGAGCAGGGAAAAGCGCTCCCACCCCAGTTGTTCGGCCACCAGCAGCACATCGGCGACGTAATCCCACAGCAGGTAACTGGCCCCCGGCGCACGATGCGCCGACAGGCCGTGACCGGCGAAATCCAGGGCGACGATTCGCAGCCCCGGCAAAAGCGGCGCCAGGCGGGCGAAGGTGTTGGCGTTGTCCAGCCAGCCGTGCAGGGCGATCACCGGCTGGCCGTCTTCCGGACCATAGAGGTGCGCCGCCAGCTCGATATGCGGCAGGTTGAGACGGATTTCTTCGACCTGGGCACTCATGCGCGAGACTCCTGACGGCGGCCGTCCCAGCGGCCGAATACGGATTTGAGCAGTTCGGCGGTTTCCTGCGGACGCTCCAGGGGGAACATATGCCCGCCGGGCAACGACAGGTACTCACCCTGCGGCACGCGCTTGAGCAACCGCGCGTGATGGGGCAGCACCACCTTGCTGTGGCGCCCGCGCACGAGGGCCAGGGGGACCTGGAGTTGCTGCGGGCGACCCGGGGTGAGGTGGGGCACGCTGCGGTAGATGCTGATTTCGGTGGCCGCGTCGAATTTCAGCCGCAGGCTTTCGCCCTGGCGTGCCAGGCCGTGCTGGACGTAGGCATCCAGGCATTCCGGGTCGAAACGGCGGAACAGCGTCTTGCCGGCGAAATAGTCGCGGGCCTCGCTGACGTCGCCAAACACCTCGCGGCGGCCAAGGGTACGTCCGGCCGGCGTGATGCGATCAATGAAACCGAAGCGCTTGGCAGCGCGAATGACGATGCGGTCGGCCAGGGTCAGCACCGGGGAATCCAGCATCACTACGCCGCGGTAAAGGTCGGGCCGGCGCAAGGCGGCGTGATAGTGCAACACGCCCCCCAGGGAATGGCCCAGGCCCCAGACCGGCTCGCCGCGACCGGCCAGGTGATGGATCAGCTCATCCACCAGGTTTTCCCAGTTGTCGTTCACCGGGAAGCGCGGGTCATGGCCGTGCTGCTCCAGGTGCTCGACGCGAAAGTCCGGGGCCAGGGCGGCAAAGAGCTTGCCGTAGGTGGCGGACGGAAATCCGTTGGCGTGGGCGAAGAAAATGGTGTGCATGGCATCCGGCTCGTCGGGGAATGCCGGGGATTTTCCGGCAGCCCCGCGAGGACGGCAATGACTGTAACCGCCAGTGATGACGGCGCTATTGCCAAAAGCCCGGTACCAGCAGGCGCCCCACCAGCCCCAGCGCCACCAGCAGGAACACCAGCCCACAGGCCAGGTCGATGGCCGGCGCGGCACGCAACAGACGCTGCTGGTTGCGGCCACGGGTAAGTGCCAGGCCCAGCACGCTGAACCAGGCCAGCCCCATGGAGAATAGAATCGCGGCGACCCCCAGCTTGCCGGCGATGGACATATCCGCCGGGATCAGCCCTGACAGCAGGGCCAGGAAGAACACCAGCGCCTTGGGGTTGAAGAGGTTGGTGGCCAGCCCGCGCAGCCACGGACCCAACACGGAAGGTGACAGGGTGCCACCGAAGGCCCCGGCATCGCCCTGCCCGCGCCGGCACCAGCCACGCACAGCCCCGATGCCGAGCCAGCCCAGGTAGCTTGCGCCCAGCAATTGCAGCAGGTCGAAGAGGATGGGCGAACGGCTCACCAGCAGCGCCACGCCGGTCAGCACCAGGGTACCGTGGACCAGGATGCCGCAGGCCAGCCCCAGGGCGCTGAGCAAACCGGCACGGCGCCCCTGGTGCATGGCGGTACGAACCACCAGCGCGACATCGGGACCGGGACTGACAAGGGCGACGGCGAACACGGCCGCCAACGACAGCAAGACGGAAGTCTCCTGCATGGACGCTCTCCAGGATCTTGGGGATTTCAGTGGGGATGGCGGATCAGCGGTTGCGCAGCTTCGCCGGTGGGGCGCCGTAGGTGCGGCGGAACAGTCGCGAGAAGTGCGCCTGGTCGTAGAAGCCCAGGCCCAGGGCCACGTCGCTCAGGTTCTCGCCGCGCAGCACACGTGGCAGGGCGCGCTCCAGGCGCAACTGAGTCAGCCATTGGTGCGGCGGCAACCCGCACTGGCGGTTGAAACGGCGCAGGGCCTGCCAGGGGCTGAGGCCGCAGAACGCAGCAAGCTCATCGAGCGAGGGCGGAGAATCCAGGCGAGATTCCAGCCACTCCCGCAGCCGCGCCCAGGTAAGCGCATCGAAGCCCTGCTCCGGCTCGCGGATGCGCAAGGTGGAGCCCTGTTCCAGCAGATTGGCCAGCGCCGGCCAGAGATGGCTTTCCTGCTCCAGCCGCGAGCCATGCAGCAGCGCGCCATGCAGGCCTTGAAGCTGCCCGCGCAGATCGGCATCGCGAAGGAGGCTGGTGGTCAGGCGCGGCGAACCCTGGCGGTCATCGCTCAAGGCGCGGCTGGCATCGTCCAGCCACTGCGGGTCGAAGGCCAGCACGCGGATCTGGTAGCCCTGCCCGTCCACGCCCGCGCCGTCATGAACCTGCTCAGGAGCCATCAGCAGCACATCCCCGGCGTCGGCCTGATGGCTTTCACCCTGGTGCCGGTAACGCTGCCGTCCGCGCACCAGCAATCCCACGTGGTACTCCAGATGGAAGTGCCGGGGGAAGCTGAAACGCTGGTACTCGGATTCGATCAGGCGAACGCCGGGCAGGCAGCTGGGGATGTGATTGCTTTGGTCCATGGGCGCCACTTTACTCCGTGGCACGGTGGCGTTCTTGGACAAAATTGCGGGGGTGGCTGATGGGTATCGTCTCGCCCCCAACCACGGGCTTCTGTAGGGTGTAAATCGCTTTTTTATTTCCACCGCTCGATGCCCGCCCCTACTCCGATGGTGGACCGGTGAAGCGTGCCCCCCTACGGAAGCACCGTGCACAGGTCGTTCGCGAGCAGAGCTCGCTCCTACGGAGCCGTCCCCAAAGGCGTCATTGCCGTGGCGGCTCGGCACCAAGAGGGACAATCGCCATGGTCAGGCGGGAAATGCAGCTGGGCTTGCCATCTTCGCCTGCGAGTCGGATATCCCAGACATGGGTGGTGCGGCCCAGGTGCACCGGGCGGGCGACAGCCGTGACACGGCCACTGCGCAGGCCACGCAGGTGGTTGGCATTGACTTCCAGCCCTACGCAGTAGAAGCGGCTGGTGTCGATGCACAGGTAGCTGGCGGTGGAGCCAAGGGTTTCCGCCAAAACCACTGAGGCGCCGCCATGCAGCAGGCCGTAGGGTTGGTGGGTTCGCGGGTCGACCACCATGCTGGCGGTCAGGGAGCCTTCATCGAACGCCTCGAAACGGATATCCAGGCCTTCGCCGATGGTGTGCTTCAGGGATTCGTTGAGGTGCGCAAGATCGGGGGTTCGTTGCCACAGGCCCATGGGTCGCTCCTTGGTCAAAGGCCGGGACGACGCGTCCCGGCCGGGCAGGATCATTCGTGCCAGAGCACCGCTTCCTGACGCTCGATCCATTCTGGGAAGCGCTTGCCGTAGGCGTCTTCCACCATGTTGCGCTTGATCTTCAGGGTGGGTGTGAGGAAGCCGTTGTCCACTGCCCAGACCTCTTTGACCAGCACCAGACCGTGCAGGCGTTCGTGCTTGTCGAGTACGCCGTTGACCTCCTCCAGCAGGCCGCGCAGGCTGACTTCCAGCTCAGCGCGGGCACTGTTGGCCGCCTCCTGGCGGCCGACCTCGGACAGCACGCAGAGGGCCATGGGCTGCGGCAGCCCATCGCCCACCACGCAGACCTGCTCAATGCGCGGATGCACCGCCAGGCGATTCTCGATGGGCGCCGGGGCCACGTACTTGCCCTTGCTGGTCTTGAAGATTTCCTTGATACGCCCGGTCAGGCGCAGGTTGCCATTGGCGTCTTGTTCACCCTTGTCGCCGGTGCGCAGGTAGCCGTCATCGGTGAGAGTTTCGGCCGTGCGGACAGGGTCCTTGTAGTAACCCTGCATGGTGGCACCGCTGCGCACCTGCACTTCGCCCTCTTCACTGATGCGCACTTCCACGCCAGGGCTGTAGCGGCCGATCCAGCCGGGCTTCACCTCGCCCTTGCGGCACAGGTGGGAGTAGCCGCAGTTCTCGGTCATGCCGTAGACCTCCAGCACCTCCAGGCCGAGGCGCTTGTACCAGTTCAGCAACGCCTCGGGCACCGGCGCGGCGCCGCACAGGGCGTTGCGTACGGCATCCAGGCCGAGGCCGGCGAGCACCTTGCGCCCGATCATGCGGCCGATGACGGGCAGCCTGAGCAGGCGATCGAGCTTCTGCGCCGGCATCTTGGAATAGACGCCCATCTGGAACTTGGTCCAGATCCGCGGCACGCCGAAGATGGCGGTGGGCCGGGCGCGGCGCAGATCGTCAAGGAAGGTGTCCAGGCTCTCGGCGAAGAACACTGTCTGCCCGGCATAGAGCGATCCCATCTCGACGAACATGCGCTCGGCCACGTGACAGAGCGGCAGGTAGGACAGCAGGCGGTCATCCTCGCCAGTCTGGAACAGTTGCACGCCATGGCTGGCGGCGAAGGCGAAGTTGCTGAAGTTGTGCATCACCCCCTTGGGCGTGCCCGTGGTGCCGGAGGTGTAGATGATGGTGGCGAGCTGGTCGGGAGCGCCCTTGGGGCTGTCCTGGATCGGATTGCAGGCCTGCAGGTCTGACCAACTGAACTCGAACTCACCCACGGGATGGATGGGCAGGGCAACGGTTGGGACGCCTGTGGGCACGCCACTGGCCATGGACGGCCAGTCGTCGAGTTTGCCGATGAACGCCAGCGCCGACTCAGAGTGTTCCAGCACCTGGCGGACCGAGTCGGCCGTGAGGTTGGGATAGAGGGGAACGGAAACATGCCCGGCCATCCAGATCGCCAGGTCGGCGACTATCCAGTGGGCGCAGTTCTTGGAAATGATCGCGATTCGGCTGCCCTGGGGTAGCTCCCTGCCCCGCAGCCAGCTGGCTGCACGGCGGGCCTGCTCGCCCACGTCGGCCCAGGTCAGCTCTTCGAGCCGGCCGCCGCCGAGTGGCTGGACCAGGTAGCGCTTGTTCGGGTGACGAGCTTCACGCTCAAAGAACATTTCAAGCGGCAAACGGACTGCATCAGCCACAGGGCCTCCTCCTTTTTTCTTTTTTGTGGGGGACAACCAAGCACTTGCTTGGGCGACTATTCCACGCACCCGGAGGAGGCGCAAGTTAAGAAATGTTGCGAATCGTCAGTGATGGCGAGCGTGATGCAGCGACCGCAAGGACATCAGGCCTGGAATCAGCAGGTCGCCTTCCAACTCGGCCAGGCTGGCCGTGCTCATGGGCAAGGGTTCCTGGCGATGGCCATGGATCAACAGGCCCGCCAGTTCGCTGACGAAGGGATTATGGGTGACCAGCAAAAGGTCCTGCTCGCCGCGTTCAGCGAGGAAGTTCAGGGCTTCACGCGGATCGCTGTCAGGGGTCAGCCAAGGCGCGGTGCCCACGGCGCCTTTGAAACCCAGGGCATCGCGAATCAGCTCGGCAGTCTGCTGCGCCCGAACGTAGGGGCTGGCGAGTATCGCGCCCAGCGGCCGCCCGGCGAGCTGGGCCGCGCTGTGCAGCACTTCCTTGCGGCCGTGGCGGGTCAGCTCGCGCTCGGCGTCGGTGCGAGCGCGCGGCTCGGCCTCGCCGTGGCGCAGCAGCCAGAGCCTCATAGCTTGGGCTCTTCATCACGTACCGGGTGGGCGGCAGGCGGCACCTCATGGGGGGCTTCGCCTTCGGCTGCGCGGGCAGCGGGCCAGTCGGCGAAGGGCCAGGGCTTTTCTTCGGTATTGAAGGTGCCGAAGCGGCCGATCTGCGCCAGGTACTGGCTCAGGCTATCGCCGAAGGACAGCAGGCCGCCATTGGGCGCACCGTAGAAGGCACGGTAGCCGAGCTGCAGCAGGACCACGGCGCCGAGGACGATCTCGGCCAGTTGCCAGACGATGACGAAAATCAGCATCCAGAGGACGCGCAGCAGGATGTGTTCACGCTGCAGGTCGTCGCGCTCATCACTCATGGGGAATCTCCTTGTCCGAAAGCGTGGCTCAGAAGCCAGTCGTTGGAATGAAGTCTACGTCCGTCTTGGGTTCGCCGCGCATCAGTACCTCGATCACCTGCGCCAGCGTACGCCCCTCGAAAAGGATGGCATGCAGGCCCGCGACCAGTGGCATGTAGACCTGGAGCTCTTCGGCGCGGGTCTTGAGCACCTTGAGGGTGTTCACGCCCTCGGCCACCTCGCCCAGGCGCGCCACGGCATCGTCGAGGCTGAGGCCTTCGCCCAGGGCATAGCCCACCTGGTAGTTACGGCTCTTGGGCGAGGAGCAGGTGACGATCAGGTCGCCCACGCCGGCCAGGCCGAGGAACGTCATGGGGTTGGCCCCGAGCTTGACGGCGAAACGGGTCATCTCCGCCAGCGCGCGGGTAATCAGCATGCTTTTGGTGTTTTCGCCCATCTCCAGCGCGGCCGCCATGCCGGCGATGATCGCGTAGACGTTCTTCAGCGCGCCGCCCAGCTCGACACCGAAGCGGTCCTGGCTGGCGTAGACGCGGAAGGTACGGCCATGCAGGGCTTCCTGCACACGCGTGCAGAGTTCGGCATCCTCGCTGGCAACCACGGTGGCGGTCAGCGCGTGGTCGGCGACTTCCTTGGCCAGGTTGGGGCCGGATATCACGCCGATACGTGCATCCGGGGCCACCTCTTCGAGAATCTGGCTCATCAACTTGAAGGTATGCGCCTCGATGCCCTTGGTCGTGCTGACCAGGAACTTGCCGGTCAGTTGCCCGGCCACGGGCTCGAGCACCTTGCGCAGGGCGCTGGATGGCAAGGCGACGAACACCAGCTCGCAATCGGCGAGCACGGCGGGCAGGTCAGTGTCCGGCTCCACGCCGGGATGGATCTTCACGCCCTTGAGGTAGCGCGGGTTCTCGCGCTGGGTACGGATCGCCTCGGCCTGCTCGGGGTCGCGCATCCAGTGGCGCACGCGCTGGCCATTCTCGGCCAGCAGGTTGGCAATGGCGGTGCCGAAGCTGCCGCCGCCTAGCACCGCGACGGGTTGCTGTTCAGTCATAACGGATCCATGTAGGCCATTGGATGGCGAATCCACGCATTATACGGAGGCGCCGTCGGCCAGCCAGCCTCTATCCAGAGGCTTTGCGCTGGCAAAGTGCCAATCCTCGGTTAAGATGCCACAGTTTTTTGACGCCAAGGTTGCCATTCGCTCCCGGACAATCCCCCGCGCTTCAAAATTTCCCCCAGCATTGGGGCATAACGGGACTAAAGTTCCTGCATGGATCTGCCCCCACGGACGACCCAGCACCGAGGCCGAAGGACGATGTGCCAACCCGCCCCCCGACCCCCAACCCGCACCGCCGCCGCAGGAGAGCCGCGCCTATGAGTTTGCGGCAGCGCGGGGATATCCATACCCGCACCCAGCTGATCAGCCTCGGTCCAGCATTGCTGCTCACACTGTTGCTCACTGGCTTCTTCACCTTCGCCCGCCTCCAGGACTTGCGCCAGGAGCTGAACCACACCGGCCAACTGATCGCCAGCCAGCTCGCCCCGGCCGCGGAATACGGCGTGGTCACCGGCAACCTGGAGGTGCTGGAGGGGCTGCTCCAGGCCAGCCTGGGCACGCCCCATGTGCGGTTCCTCGAAGTACGGGACCGCGCCGACAATATCCTGGTCTATCTGGAACAGCAGGAAAGCCTGGAGAAGAGCGGTGCCCAGGTGGAAGTGTTCCACGCACCGATCATCCAGCAGCAGCTGCACCTGCAGGCCCGTCGCACCCTGGCCCGTAGCGACGGCCGCAGCCACGACGGCAACTACCTGGGCCGGGTCGTGGTCGGCATGTCCAACGATGCCTTCAGCAGCCGCCAGCAGGAAATCCTCTTCAAGGCCACGGTGCTGGCCCTGATCGCCCTGCTCCTGACTTTCCTCCTCGCTCGCCGCCTGGCCACCCGCCTGTCGCAACCCATCAGCGCCATGAGCGAAGCAGTCAAGGCCATCCAGGACGGCAACTACAATGCCAGCCTGCCGGTGGTGGACGATAGCGAACTGGGGAACCTGGGCCGCCACATCAACAACCTCGCCAGCGGCCTGTCGCAGGCCAGCCACGAACAGCAACAGGCCATGGACCAGTTGATCAAGGCCCGCGAGGAGTCGGAAATGGCCAACCGCGCCAAATCCGACTTCCTGGCGATAATGAGCCATGAACTGCGCACACCCATGAATGGCGTGCTGGGCATGCTGCAATTGCTCGAAACCACCGAGATGAACGAGGAACAGGCGGAATACGCCGCCCTGGCCACGGAGTCCACCGAGCACCTGCTGAAGGTGATCAACGACATTCTCGATTTCTCCCGCATCGAACGCGGCGCGCTGGAACTGGAGCGCATCCCCTTCAACCTGCTGGACCTGATCCTCAGCTCCGTGCAGGTGTTCCAGCACAGCGCCCAACAGCGCGGGTTGGTCCTGACCCTGGACACCCAGGAAGGCCTGGAGCGAGTGGAAGCCCAAGGCGACCCGACGCGCCTGAGGCAGATCCTGGTGAATCTGGTAGGCAATGCGCTGAAGTTCACCGAGGAAGGCGGCATCAGGGTGGAAACCCGCTGGCAGGCCCTCGATAGTGAGGTGCTCTGGCTTACCTGCGCCGTGCGCGACAGCGGTATCGGCATCCCGCCGGACCGCCTGGAGCATATGTTCGACGCGTTCCAGCAGGCCGACCATTCGATTTCCCGCCGCTATGGGGGCACCGGTCTCGGCCTGCCCATCGCCCGCACCCTGGCCGAGCGCATGGGCGGCACCCTGCGGGCCGAAAGCCATGAAGGCTCGGGTTCGGTGTTCACCCTGGAAATTCCCCTGCCGTTCCGCCCCCTGGGAACGGATGCGCTCTCCAGCCAGGACCCAGGCCATCGGGATGGCAACGGCCAGCACGTGCTGCTGGTGGAAGACAACCCGGTGAACCAGACCGTGATCGAAGCCATGCTGCGCAGCCTGGGGTATCAGGTCAGCCTGGTGGGGGATGGCGCCCAGGCGGTGCACCAGGCTTCGCGCCATCCCTACGCCGCCATCCTCATGGACTGCCGCCTGCCAGTACTGGACGGCTACGAGGCCACCCGCCAGATTCGCCAGATGAATGGCAGCGCAACGCTGCCGATTATCGCCCTCACCGCAAACGCCCTTCAGGGCGACCGTGAAGCCTGCCTGGCGGCGGGCATGAACGATTACCTGGCCAAGCCCTTCAAGCGCGCCGACCTGCTGCGTGTGATGCAACGTTGGCTGAGCAAGCCGTCGGACTGAATTGAAAGGTGCCGTTTCCAGACATTCGTCGAGTGTCCGGGAATGGTAAAGTGCACCACGATTTGCGCGTGGAGTGCCCCTGGCACGCCCTTTGTGGCTGGTTTCCGTCATCAAGTGAACGACTGTGCTCGCCACTCTGTGACTTTCACCGCAACGCAACAGTCTATGACTAGTCTGCCGACAGACGCCCAAGTACGCGCGCGGCAGAAGGATGAATGCAAATCCCTGTGCCGCACGGGGACCATTGAGGAGCTCGCATGACCAAACAAAACGCCTATACCCGGGAAGACCTGCTGCGCTGCAGTCGCGGCGAGCTGTTCGGCCCAGGTAATGCGCAACTGCCCGCCCCCAACATGCTGATGATCGATCGCATCGTGCATATCAGCGAAACCGGCGGGAAGTACGGCAAAGGCGAGATCGTCGCCGAGCTCGACATCAATCCCGACCTGTGGTTCTTCGCCTGCCACTTCGAAGGCGACCCGGTCATGCCCGGCTGCCTCGGCCTCGACGCCATGTGGCAGCTGGTCGGTTTCTACCTCGGCTGGCAGGGCAATCCCGGCCGCGGCCGTGCCCTGGGCTCCGGCGAAGTCAAGTTCTTCGGCCAGATCTTGCCGTCCGCGAAAAAGATCACCTACAACATCCACATCAAGCGCACTATTAATCGTTCGCTGATCCTCGGCATTGCCGATGGCACCGTTGCCGTCGACGGCCGCGAGATATACAGCGCCGAAGGCCTGCGCGTCGGCCTGTTCACCTCTACCGACAGCTTCTGAAGGACATCCGCATGCGTCGCGTCGTGATCACTGGCCTGGGCATCGTTTCCTGCCTGGGCAATGACAAAGCCACCGTTTCCGAGAACCTGCGCACCGGCCGTTCCGGTATCCGCCACAACCCCTCCTATGCGGAGATGGGTCTGCGCAGCCAGGTCTCAGGCTCCGTCAACCTGAACCTGGAAGAGCTGATCGATCGCAAGCTCTTCCGCTTCATGGGTGATGCCGCTGCCTACGCCTACCTGGCCATGCAGCAGGCTATCGAAGACGCCGGCCTGACCGCCGAGCAGATCTCCAACCCGCGCGTAGGCCTGATCGCCGGCTCCGGTGGCGCGTCCACTGTCAACCAGATGGAAGCCATCGACACCCTGCGCGAGAAAGGCGTCAAGCGCATCGGCCCATACCGCGTGACCCGCACCATGGGCAGCACCGTTTCCGCGTGCCTGGCCACCCCCTTCCAGATCAAGGGCGTGAACTTCTCCATTTCCTCCGCCTGCGCCACCAGCGCGCATTGCATCGGCCAGGCCATGGAGCAGATCCAGCTGGGCAAGCAGGACATGGTCTTCGCCGGCGGCGGTGAAGAAGAACATTGGAGCCAGAGCTGCCTGTTCGACGCCATGGGCGCCCTGTCCACCCAGTACAACGAAACCCCCGAGCGCGCCTCCCGCGCCTACGACGCCAAGCGTGACGGCTTCGTCATCGCCGGCGGCGGCGGCATGGTCGTGGTCGAGGAGCTGGAACACGCGCTCAAGCGCGGCGCCAAGATCTACGCGGAAATCGTCGGCTACGGCGCGACTTCCGACGGCTACGACATGGTTGCTCCGAGCGGCGAAGGCGCCATCCGCTGCATGCAGCAAGCGCTGTCCACCGTCGACACGCCGATCGACTACCTGAACACCCACGGTACCTCTACCCCCGTGGGCGACGTGGCGGAAATCCGCGGCGTACGTGCAGTGTTTGGCGACAAGGCACCGGCCATCAGCTCCACCAAGAGCCTGTCTGGCCACTCCCTGGGCGCCGCTGGCGTGCAGGAAACCATCTACTGCCTGCTTATGATGGAAGGCAAGTTCATGGCCGGCTCCGCCAACATTGACGAGCTGGACCCGGAAGTGGCCGACCTGCCGATCCTGCGCCAGACCCAGGAAAACGCGAAGGTTGACACCGTGATGTCGAACAGCTTCGGCTTCGGCGGCACCAACGCCACCCTGGTACTGAAGCGCTACCAGGGCTGATTGCCCCGGTAGACTCCGAAATGCAGAAAGGGCGCCGATTCAGGCGCCCTTTCTGTTTTTGCAGCCTCAAGCCGCTTCGCGGTTACCTTCCGACTTGTCG
Source organism: Pseudomonas sp. TCU-HL1 (assembly GCF_001708505.1). Taxonomy (NCBI): domain Bacteria; kingdom Pseudomonadati; phylum Pseudomonadota; class Gammaproteobacteria; order Pseudomonadales; family Pseudomonadaceae; genus Pseudomonas; species Pseudomonas sp. TCU-HL1. The sequence continues at coordinate 2,382,636 of NZ_CP015992.1, read as the reverse complement.
CGACCACCGACACGCGGCAGCAGCATGGGTACCTGGCGCCGGTAATCGGCGTACTCCGGGTGTGCCCGCAGCAGGTCGCGCTCTTCCAGCTGGATGGCAGCGAGGATGTAGATACTGGTCAGCACGGCAAACAGCAGGTGAGTCGCCGTCATGGTCGGGGCCGCCCAGAAGCACAGGAACCAGCCCAGGTACAGTGGATGCCGCACCAGCTTGTAGGCGCCCGGCATCTTGAACACCAGCGCGGTATAGGGCTTACCCAGCAGGTTCAGCCAGACCTGCCGCAGGCCGAACAGGTCGAAGTGATTGATCAGCAAGGTGGCGTAGAACACCAGCGCCCAGCCGAAGCCGAAGGTTGCGCCCAGCACCAGCCGGCCGGAGCGGTTCTCGATGCTCCAGATCTCACCGCCCAGGGGCTGCCAGTACCTGTACAGCAGGATCAGCGCAAGGCTGGAAAACAGCACATAGGTGCTGCGTTCGGCCGCCGGCGGTATCCATTGGGTCCACCAGGCCTTGAAGGCCGGGCGGGCCATTAGGCTGTGCTGGACGGCGAACACACCCAGCAGCAATACGTCGATCCCCAGGGCAGTCCAGAACGGCAGGCGCGGCTCGCCATCCAGGGTTCGCGGGGCGAACGGCAGATTGGCGATGAAGCCGATGGAATAGACGAAGGTGGCGAAGAAGATCAGGTAGCTGATCAGGCCGTATAAGAGAATCGAAACGCGCTTGAAGTAGGTGAACATGATGCGCTCCTGCCTGGGGTTCTGGTCGGCGGCATCGCCCCGCCTTGGACACCAGCTTGGTCCCGGCCTGTATCAGCCCGATGGCTGGCAGCGCTCAGTTTGTTTCCGCTTTGTATCCACTCCTCGGGCTGCCCAGCCACGCCTGCAACAACTGATGCAGGCGCTGCTGGTTCAACGGTTTGGTCAGCAACGCCTTCACGCCCTGCTGCTGCACCTCGCTCTCCAGAAGCGAATCACTGAAGCCGGTGTAGAGCACGATGGGCAGGTCGGCGCGGGACGCCAGCAGGCGCCGCGCCAGCTGCAAGCCGGAAAGGCGCGGCATGCTCTGGTCGAGAATGACGAAATCCCAGCCGTAGGGATCGGCGCACAGCAGCTGGCTGGCCTGCTCCGCGTCGCAGAAGATGCCGGCTTCCAGTCCCCAGCCCTCGAGCAGTTCCCCCATGAACTCCGCCACCGTGGCGTCGTCGTCCACCACCGCCACCCGCCCACAAAGGGCCGAACGCAGCAGCGGGCGCTCGGTCATCGGGGAGCTCGCCACTTCCGCAGGCGCCGCCGGGCCGTGGGCCGGCATCAGCACCCGGAAGGTGGCGCCCTGCCCCGGTGCACTGTCCAGGTGGATATGGCCGCCGTACTCATGGACGATGCCGTGCACCATGGACAGGCCCATGCCGCTACCCTGGCCACTGGCCTTGGTGGAGAAGAACGGCTCGAAGATCTGCGTACGCAAGGTTGGGTCGATTCCCGGCCCGCTGTCACTCACGGTAAGCGCAACATAGGGGCCCTTGATTCGCTGCTGGCAGGACGCGCAGACGCCCTCCAGTTCCTGCTGGCACAGGCTCACCCGCAACTGGCCGACGCTACCCATGGCATCGCGAGCGTTGATGCAGAGGTTCATTAGCACCTGTTCCAGTTGCACAGGGTCTGCCAGCACCTGCGGCAGGCCGTGGTCCAGTTTCACCTCCAGCTCGACGGTCGCCGGCAAGGTCGACTCCACCAGGCGGATGAAGTCGCCCAGCAAGAGGTCAAGCGCCACCACCTGGGGCTTGCCGCGACTGCCACGGCTGAAGGTGAGCATCTGCTGGATCAGGTCACGGGCCTTCTCCGCCGAGCGCTGCACGCGGGACAGGTACTTGCCGAGCCGCTCATCCCCCCCCTGCTCCGCCAGCTCCTGGGCCATCACGGTGTAGCCGAGCATGCTGGTGAGCAGGTTGTTGAAGTCGTGGGCGATACCCCCGGTGAGATGCCCGATGGCTTCCATGCGCTGGGCCTGGCGCAACTGCTGTTCCAGGCGGGCGCGCTCCTCTTCGGCCTGGGTACGCTCGGTGATATCGCGCAGGTAACAGATGAAGCGCGGCCCCTCGTCACCCGGCACCTGGGTCAGCGCCAGCTCGGCGGAGAATTCACGGCCATCGGCACGTTGGGCCACCACTTCCATGCGTTTGCCGAGGAAGGCACCGTGCCCGGTCTGCAGATAGTGCTCCAGCGCGTGTTCGTAGGCATCGCGGAAGCGCGGCGGGATGATCAGCTTCAGCAGCGAGTGGCCTAGCGCCTGCTCGCGGCTGATGCCAAAGCACTGCTCCGCCGCCGGGTTGAAGGCCAGCACCCGCCCCGCCTCATCCATGCTGATGAAGCAATCCAGAGCCGTGTTGGTAATGGCCCGGTACTGCATTTCGCTGGCGCGCAGGGCCTGCTCGGCTTCCTTGCGCTGGGTGATCTCGCGGGTGATGCCGAGGATGCGGTCAATGCCGCCAATGGCCACGCGCTTGAGCAGCACCTCATCCCAATGCAGAGTCCCGTCGCGGTTGCGCCGGTGCCATTCGAAGCGCTGCACCTGTCCCGCGGCGGCACGCGCAAGGTGGCCGGCAGCCTCCTTGCCGGTATAGGGCGAATAGCCGGCGCTGAAGGCGTCGATTTCCAGCTTGAGCATTTCCTCGTAGCTGTAGCCATAGGCGCGGCAAGCCTTGGGGTTCACGTCCACCAGGACGCCACTCTCGATGTCGTGGACGAAGATGGCGTCTTCGGATGTATTGAAGATCGCCCGGTAGCTGGCTTCAGCCTCCAGGCGCTCGATTTCCGCAGCGGCCCGCACCGAGAAGATACGCAGTACCGACTCGACCTTGTCGCGATCGCTCATGGGCCCCAGGCGTCCGGCAGCGATCAACCCCAGGGGGCGGCCGTCGCTGGCGAACAGCGGGTAGCCGGCGTAGCTGTCGACGCCGAAGGCGGCCAGCACGTCGTCGCGGGGGTAGGAACTGCGCAGGTCGCGGGGCACGAAGTGGAAGCTGCGGCCGAACACCTCGGCGCAGGGCGTGCCGTTGAGATCGTAGGTGGCGTTCTGGTGCAGCTTGCCCTCGTAGTAAAGCGCCAGGGTGGTCAGGCGCTGTGGGCCCTCATCGCTGATACGGCTGACAAAGGCAAAGTCGGCATTCAGCGAACGCACCATGTAGCGCGCGATGGCCTCAAACACTTCGTTGCCGGTGGCGGCGGACACTCCCAGGGCGACGAAGCGCAGGACTTCTTCCAGGCTCTTGCGGGAGCTGATGTCGGTGGAGATACCACAGATGGCGCTGACCCGGCCTTCGCTGTCGAACAACGGAAACTTGTTCGACAGGTAAGTACGGATTCCACCGCCCATGGGCACCTGTTCCTCGAACTCCAATTCATGGCCGAGCTGGATCACTCGCAGGTCATTGGCCCGCAGTACGTCGGCGATTTCCGGGGGGAAGAACTCGTGGTCGGTATGCCCCAGCACCCGCTCGGCCCGCACCTTGAATAAGCGCTCGAAAGCACGATTGACCAGTACCAGGCGGCCGTCCAGGTCCTTCACGTAGATCACCGCACTGCTGTTATCGACGATCTGCCGGAGGCGATGTTCCTCGGCGCTGACGGCGAAGCGGCTGGTCAGGGGCTGACTCACCAGGAGACCCTCCGGACGTGGGCGGACAGCCTGAGTATAGAGACAGCCCGGCCGCGCCCGCAGCGGCCTCGGGGCGATTGAAACAATTGAAACAAAGGGGCGGCTACATTCGCCAAGGGCGGCACCGTTTCAAGGGTGGACGTCGCTCTTTACGTCCACCAGCGGTGCTCGTTGTGCGCACGAATGGTGGATCGGTAAAGCGTGATCCACGGCCGTTACGCGGCTTTCGCGAATGAGTTCGCTCCTACGATCGGCCTCATCCCGGGACGAACATGTAGCCGACGCCGCGCACGGTGCGGATGATCTGCGGCTTGTCCGGGTCCGCTTCCAGCTTGCGGCGCAGGCGCGCGATGCGGATGTCGATGGAGCGGTCGAAGGGGTTCCAGTCGCGATGTTGGGTCAGGTTCAGCAACTGGTCGCGGGACAGCGGCCGGTTGGGGCGCTGGGCGAAGGCCTGGAGCAGGTCGAACTCCATGGCGGTGAGCGGAATTTCCTCACCTGCCGCATCGAACAGCTGACGGCTCTGGAGGTCGAGGCGACACAGGCCCAGTTGCAAGCAGGTGCTTTCAGTTTCAACGGCAGGCTGCGCAAGGGCGGCTGGCGCGCGGCGATAACGCCGCAGCACGGTCTTGACCCGTGCCAGCAGCTCGCGAGGGTCGAAGGGCTTGGCCAGGTAATCGTCGGCACCTACCTCCAGGCCGACGATGCGGTCCAGCGGCGTTCCAGCGCCGGACACCATGATCACCGGCAAATCGTGATGTTCGCGCAGGAAGCGCGCCAGGCTCAGGCCATCCTCGCCGGGCAGGCCGACGTCCAGCAGCACCAGGTCGGGCAGCGCCTCGACCAGCCGCGCACGCAGCTGGCGGCTGTCGGCCACGGCGTGGACCTGATAGCCCTGGCCGCCGAGGTAATCCAGCAACAGTTCGCGGATCGCCTCGTCGTCGTCGACCACCAGGATGCTGATCTGTTCGGCCATGGGCCCGTGCCTCTCACCTGCTTCGGACCCAGCGACTATAGCGCGCCATGGCAACGCGCGCGGGCTCAGCGGACGGTGAAACGTTGCTCGGCCAGCAGGCGATCACCCTGGAAGACCATGAAGCGCCACTCGCCCGGCACCACTTCGTGATGCTCGGTGAATTCGAAGGCCATGACATCCATGGGCGCGCCGGGAGCCATCTTCTGCTCGACCACGAACTTGTCGTGACGCTTGCCGTCCGGCGTGACCACGCCGGGGGTCAGGTACAGCAGGGTCAGCGGCGTGTCCTTCTCCTGCTTGCCGACCAGCGTGTAGCGCATGCCGAACTTGGTGCCCAGCTTGGCCGGGATCTCATCGGTGACCTCAATGGTCGGGTTGCTGCGGGTCAATACGCGCTCGCCCGGCTGGAATTCCTTGTACTGGGATTCGAAGATGCCGTACTCCACCGGGCCGTCTACCCGTACGTCAGCCAGGGCGACGCCGGAAGCCAGGCCCAGGGCCATGAGTGCTGTCATTCGAAAGGGGATCATGTCGCGCTCCTTGTTTGCTGTGGCGCGAGGTTATGACGTGCCCATGACAGCCTCGTGACAGACTCAGTACCCGGCTTCGCCCCGGTGCTTGCGGGGCAGTACGGCGAGGAAATTCTCCCGCGCTACCTTGCGCGCCCGGCTGCCCGGCCATCGCCCTTTGCGTTAGCCTACCCGGGACTTCATTCGCTCACCGGCCAGGAGGCCCTCCATGACGATCCGTCTCACCCGTGATTCCGCCGACGGCACTCGCCAGCGCATCGAACTGGATGGCAAGGCAGCGCTGTTCACCGACCTGCCGACGGACCTGGGGGGTGCCGGCGCGGACCCGGAGCCCCATGACTATTTCGATGCCGCCCTGGGCAGCTGCAAGGCCCTGACCGTCACCTACTACGCCCAGAAGAACGGCATTCCACTGACCGGCGTGGACGTGGCCGTGACCCGCGATGACAGCGAGGAACGCAAGGGGCATTACCGCCTGGACGTGAAGCTGACGCTGCGCGGCGCCCTCACTGACGAGCAACGCGCCACCCTGCTGCGCATCGCCGACAAGTGCCCGGTGCACAAGCTGATGACCCAGGTGGACGTGAGTATCGAAACGCGCCTTGCCGAAGGCGACTTCAGCCAGTGACCCACGCAGGAAGTCCGAGCATGAGCATCCTCACCATCCGCCCACGCGCCGAAGAGGTGGCCGGGCACCCCATCCTCCGCCCGCTGCCTTCGGCCCAGTGCCGCAGCGTCGGGCCCTTCGTGTTCTTCGACCACATGCTGGAAGCGAATTACGCCCCCGGCACGGGCATGGACGTGCGCCAGCATCCCCACATCGGCCTGTCCACCCTCACCTACCTGTTCGAAGGCGAGCTGCAGCACAAGGACAGCCTGGGCTCTGACCAGTTGGTGAAGCCCGGCGACGTCAGCTGGATGACCGCCGGCCGGGGCGTCGCCCATGTCGAGCGCACCCCCTCCGGCCTTATAGCTAGCGGCTCCCGCGCCCATGGCCTGCAGGTCTGGCTGGCTCTGCCGAAGGAGTTCGAAGACTGCGAACCCAGCTATAGCCATCATCCGGCCGCCAGCCTGCCACAGCAGGAAGCGCTCGGCGTGCGCATCCGGCTGATCGCGGGCACGGGCTTCTGCCTGGAATCACCCGTTCCGGTGCTCTCCCCCACCCTGTACGCCGACCTGCAGTTGGAGGCCGGCGCCACGCTGACCATCCCTTGCGAGCATCCCCAGAGGGCGCTGTACCTACTGGAGGGCGAAGCCTCGCTCGACGACCAGCCGCTGGAGCCACGCAGCCTGGTGGTTCTGCCCGAAGGCGTGGAGTTCGTGCTTTCGGCATGCGGCAGCTGCCAACTCGTGATGATCGGCGGCGCTCAACTGGATGGCCCAAGGCGGATGAACTGGAACTTCGTCTCCAGCAGTCCGGAGCTGATCGACCAGGCGCGCAACCGTTGGTCAGCAGGCGACTGGCCGACCGTGCCGGGCGAAACCAGCCGCATCGAATTGCCGCGCTGAGCGCCTCGCCCCCACAGACAGAGGGCCCGCTCTTGTAGGTTGTGGCTGAGCTGCGCGAAGCCCAACGCGCAGCCTGATCGGGAATCGTCGGGTTTCGCTTCCAAGAGAAACAAGCGCCCTTGCAAATCGGCATAGGGGACGGCCTTCGCAGGCCGTTCCCCTGCCACACCACCCGGCATGCGGGTCCGCACCGGGCGGTTCGAGAGATTGAGGTTAGATCAGGCGGGTAGCCCCAAACGGTCGAACCAGGCGATATTCAGCACTCGATTCAGCTCCAAGGAGCTGTTGCGCCACCAACGACGGGTGTTCCTCGCCACTTGCCGTGCCGTTCCCTCACTGGCGCCAAGTGCTCGCAGCGCTTTGTAGGTCGTCGTCCCACGCTTCCAATGCTTGAGCCGGATCGCTCGCAGGCGGTGTCGTATCCATTCATCCAGCTCTCGCCAGACGCCTGGTGTCTGTGACAAGCCAAAGTAAGCTTTCCAACCCAGCAGGTAAGGGCGCAAGCCATCGACAACTTGCTGCAGGCTGCGTCCGCTTGAGCGTCGGGTGTACCAGCGAATCCGCTGCTTGAACTGCTGTTGCGCCTTATAGGATGCAGCCCGCTTGACTTCGCCTCGCCTGGACCACAACGCGTAACCCAGAAACTTACGGCCAAACGCGTTGGCCACCGCACTCTTGTGCTCATTGGCACTCAAGTGCAGCCGTCCATACAAGCGCTTCAGCCAGGCCATCACCCGTTCACCTGCCTTTTGACTGCGCACGTAGACGTTCGCGTCGTCGGCGTAGCGCACGAAACAATGGCCTCTGCGCTCCAGCTCCCGATCCACTTCATCCAGCAGCACGTTCGCCAGCAACGGCGACAGCGGGCCGCCTTGCGGCGCCCCGCAGCGGCTTTTCTCGATCACACCAGCCTTTAGCGTTCCAGCATCCAGATAGGCACGCACCAGCCGGATCACCGGCCGGTCCGCAATCCGTTTGCCCAAACGATCAATCAGAATGTCGTGATCGACCCGGTCGAAGAACTTCTCCAGGTCCACATCCACCACGATTCGCCGCCCTGAAGCGACATACCGCTGCGCCGCGAGAATCGCGCCGTGGGCGTTACGACCCGGACGAAAACCGTAGCTGTGCTCACTGAAGGTGGGATCGAGGATTGGCCTTGACGCGCTTCCACGCGCGTTGCAGGTTGCCTCTCGCAAAGGCGCGTTGCAGCAGCCCTTGCCCTGCGCTTTCGGGATCACCTTGCGGGCGCAATGCCTCGTCGCTGACGGAGCGATTCACGGCTTCACCGTTTCTCGTCGGCGTCCGCCCCGCGTTTGGCGGGCATCTGACTTCCGGTCATGTCGCATCAAGATGGCCTATGGCGCTCTCTCTCGTTCGGCCCTTCGTCGAAAAAAACGACTACTACGGCCTCTGCTGACTTCTCGCTCCGGCTGGCGCCGTCGCCCTTTCAGGCATGAGGCGAGATCTCCCCAGGTAAGGACGCACTCCTTCACTGCACAACCGCCGGATTTACGCCACTTCGCCTTGGCCACGAGAGCTTCGCGGCTTCTTGCCCGCTCGCCCTGCTCGGCAGCGCCTCGTATCCGATTCTTGTCCATCGGCTCGCAGTTTCGCTCCACGCTTCCTCCCCACGGTCGGTCGCCCTTCCGCAGTTGCGCTTCGCTTCGTTCGCTGTGGCCAGCTCACGGGAGGACTTACACCTCCAAGAGTGCGCCCATGCTGGGCGCACAAGAAAAAGGCCCGCAATCGCGGGCCCCTTTCGTTCCAGCCGGCAATCAGGCGGAAAGTTCCACCAGCAGCTTGTTCAGGCGGCGCACGTAGGCAGCCGGGTCCTTCAGGCTGTCGCCGGCGGCCAGGGCGGCCTGGTCGAAGAGGATGTGGGACAGCTCGCCGAAGCGGTCTTCATCCTGCTCGCCGTCAAGCTTCTCGATCAGCGGGTGAGCCGGATTGATTTCGAAGATCGGCTTGGAATCCGGCACCTTCTGGCCGCTGGCTTCGAGGATCTGGCGCATTTGCAGGCCCAGGTCCTGTTCACCGATGGCGAGGATGGCCGGAGAGTCGGTCAGGCGGTGGGACACGCGCACTTCACTGACCTGCTCATCCAGCGCCTTCTTCAGACGTTCGATCAGCCCTTCCTTGCTCTTGGCGACTTCTTCCTGGGCCTTCTTGTCTTCTTCCGAATCCAGCTTGCCGAGGTCGAGATCACCGCGGGCGACGTCGACGAAACCCTTGCCATCGAAGTCGGACAGGTAGCTCATCAGCCACTCGTCGATGCGGTCGGTGAGCAGCAGCACTTCGATGCCCTTCTTGCGGAAGACTTCGAGGTGCGGGCTGTTCCTGACCTGCGAATAGCTCTCGCCGGTGAGGTAGTAGATCTTGTCCTGACCTTCCTTCATGCGGCCAATGTACTCGGCCAGGGACACGCTCTGCTCACCGGAGTCGCCCTGGGTAGAGGCGAAGCGCAGCAGGCCGGCGATCTTCTCCTTGTTGGCGAAGTCTTCCGCCGGGCCTTCCTTCAGCACCTGGCCGAAGTTGCTCCAGAAACCCTTGTACTGCTCAGGCTCGTTCTTCGCCAGCTTCTCCAGCATGTCCAGCACGCGCTTGGTCAGGGCCGACTTCATGGAGTCGATCACCGGGCCTGATTGCAGGATTTCACGGGAGACGTTCAGCGACAGGTCGTTGGAGTCCACCACACCCTTGATGAAGCGCAGGTAGAGCGGCAGGAACTGGTCCGCCTGGTCCATGATGAACACGCGCTGCACGTACAGCTTGAGGCCGCGCGGGGATTCGCGGTGATACAGGTCGAACGGGGCGCGGGCCGGGACATAGAGCAGCGAGTTGTATTCCAGCTTGCCTTCGACCTTGTTGTGGCTCCAGGTCAGCGGGTTCTCGAAGTCGTGGGCAACGTGCTTGTAGAACTCCTGGTATTCCTCGTCCTTGACCTCGGTGCGCGGACGGGTCCACAGGGCGCTGGCCCGGTTGACGGTTTCCCATTCCGGCTCGGCGGGAGCGTCTTCACCGTGCTGCTCCTTCGGCAGTTCGATGGGTAGCGCGATGTGGTCGGAGTACTTCTTGATGACGTTGCGCAGGCGCCAGCCGTCGGCGAACTCCGCTTCATCGGACTTCAGATGCAGGACGATACGCGTGCCGCGCTCGGCCTTTTCGATCGTGGCGACGTCGAAATCACCCTCGCCCTTCGACGCCCAATGCACGCCCTCGGCGGCCGGCAGGCCGGCGCGGCGGGTAAAGACGTCCACTTTGTCGGCGACGATGAAGGCGGAATAGAAGCCCACGCCGAACTGGCCGATCAGGTGGGAGTCCTTCTTCTGGTCGCCGGAGAGGTTCTTCAGGAAGTCGGCAGTGCCGGATTTGGCGATGGTGCCCAGGTGCGCGATCACCTCGTCACGGCTCATACCGATGCCGTTGTCTTCGAGGGTGACGGTGCGCGCATCCTTGTCGAAGCTGACGCGGATCTTCAGCTCGGCACCACCCTCCAGCAGCTCGGGCTTGGCCAGCGCTTCGAAGCGCAGCTTGTCAGCGGCGTCGGAGGCGTTGGAAATCAACTCGCGGAGAAAGATTTCCTTGTTGGAATACAGGGAATGGATCATCAGGTGAAGCAGCTGCTTCACTTCGGTCTGGAAGCCCAGGGTTTCTTTTTGAGTTTCCACACTCATGGTCGTCGAACTCCACGTGGATGGTTTAAGCCGCACTACATGTGCGGCGGATGTCATTCAGATGGGGCCTTCGACAAGGATTTCAAGTGCTTAGCGAAAACACGATAACGGGCGACCCGACGCCCCGCAGGTTCAGGGCTCGAGCAGTTCGACCTCGGCGACCTCGTCAATCGAGAAACTGAAGCTGGCGATCCCTGCCCCACCCAGGTTGCGGCGAATCAGGATTCGGCCCTCGCGGTCCAGACCGGCAAAGCGCCCTTCGGCAGTGCTGCCACGCACTGTGTAAACACGCATGCCAAGCTCCTGGTACTGGCTGGGATTGCCCAGCAGGTGTTGCAGGGAGAAACGCAGGCGACGGTCCACTGGCCGCGCGGCATCAGCAGCGGCAGGCGCAGCATCAAGTGCCTCGCCCGCAGTTGAGGCGGAGCCTGGCGCGGGCAAGGGCGGGAAACTGTCGCGCTGTACGCGCCAGCCACGCACTTCGCTCCTGGTCAGTTGCAGCGGCAGGCGTTGGACCTGTCCATCGATTCGCGCCTCCACATCCAGGTCCAGCTGCCGCGCCGGCAGGCTAAACGCCGGCAGCTGTGCCAACTCAACCGTAGCCGTGGCGAAGCGACGCTGCAGATAATCGCGAATCACGAAGGCAACGGTATCGCGCGAGTCATACGCCGTATCCACTTGCCCATCGCGATAACGCAGGCGATCCGTGTAAACCTCCAGATGACCGCTGAGCGTGGTCGCGAATCTCGGCGGCAACACCAGGTGGAAGTCGCCAGCCAATCGGTTCGGCGCCACCGGCTGGAGGTCTAGATGCAGGGTGTAACCTCGGGGAATGCGCCGGGCCTCCGGCAGTTCCTGTTCCGGCAGCAACCAGCTGATCTCGATTTCAGGCTGTGGAGGGGCGTCCCTCGGCAGCACGTCCAGGCGCAGGGCACCTTCGGGCTGTTGGCCAATGCGGATGCTCAGTTCACGACGGGCATAGAAATCCTGGCCTTCACGCAGGCTGAGGATGCCGTCGACCAACTCGGCCTGCAACGGCATGAAACGCTGGCCATTGAGTTCGCCGTTGAGGCGGATTTCCAGCTCGGCGGCAGTTGGCTTGTCATCACCCAGCCAGCGCAGGCTGACGATCGCCTGCAGACGCTCCGGGTCTTGTGCGGCCAGCATGGTCAGCCCCACAACCAGCGGAATGAACCCCATGGCGCTCAGGGCCACCGCTTTGCGCGCGGTGCGCCAGTAACAGAGGACATAGGCCAGGGTGACCGGCGGCAGCAGGCTGCCAACCCCCCAGAGCAGGCTGGTACCAAACGCGAGCATCACCAGCCAGATCAGGCCGGTGACGATCAGCAACAGGCCACCGAGTATCAGTAACGCAACCATCGGGCTTTCCTTGTGGGCAACCGCGCGCCTGACGCCGCGCCTCAGGATTCGTCGACCTTGAAGTGGGCGCGGGCGGTGGCGATGGGTTCGGTCTGAGTGGTCTGCCAGGCGGTGATGGCGACGTTGGCGACGCGGCGGCCTTGTCGCCAGACCTGGCACTGGACGTAGGTGTCACGATAGTGACCGGCGCGCAGGTAATCTATCGAGAAGTCTATGATTTTGGGCATATGGGGCGTGCCCATGAACATCAACAGGTGGAGCATGGCCGCGTGCTCCATGAAGCCGGCGATCACGCCGCCATGAATGGCCGGCAGCGTCGGGTTGCCGATGTTGTCCTTGTTGGCCGGCAGACGGAAAACCATGTCGTCACCCAGGCGCAGGCACTCCATACCGATCAGCTTGGCGTAGGGAATCAGGCACACCAGCGAATCGTAGTCGTTCTTTTCGTGGGCTTCGCGCACCAGCGCGTTGAAGTCGAGGCTCATGCCGCACCTCCCCGCTTCAACTGGCCAGGCTTGCCCATGCGCATGAAGGCACCGACCACGTGGGCGATCGGCTGGTTCGGGTCATCCTGATAGGCATAGCCACGGGTGAAAATCACATTGGGTGTCACCCGGTAGCACTCGGCGAACCCGAAGACATCCTTGTTCGGCTCGGCCGGGTGCATGTAGTCGATGCGCAGGTCCAGGGTCGGGCAGATCTCGAACTCCGGCAGCACGCAGACGGTGGAAATGCCGCAGGTGGTATCCATCAGCGTGGTGATGGCGCCGCCATGGATAACCCCGGTTTCCGGATTGCCGATGATTTGGGGGCTGTAGGGCAGGCGCAGGGTCAGGCCGGCGGAGGTGGCGTCGTGCACGCTGAGGCCGAGCACCTGACAGTGGCGCAGTGCGGCGAGAAAGCGCTGCGCCCGTTCGATAAGGGAGTTGTCCGTCATGACTGCAACCTTGGCGGAGGATGGGCAAAGTGGCGAATCATACCCTGCCGGACATGTATTCGTTGTCGACGACTGCTCGGGCCAAGCTTTTTGTAATCAACGGTGGAACTTAGAAACCGATCACAAACTCCAACAGCTATCGATGAGGAAAGCCACACATGGAGGCTCAATGATGAAGAAAACCCTGTCTCTCGCCCTGCTCCTGGCCGCCAGCCTTGGTCTCGCTGCCTGCGACAAGAAGGAAGAGGCCCAGGCACCGGCGGCGCCGGCGACTGAATCCCAACCGAGCGCACCGGAAACGGCACCGACCCCGGCTCCGGCCCCTGAAGCCGCCCCGGCTCCGACCGAGCCAGCCCCGGCCGCGCCTGACACCGCGCCGACCGAAGAGAAAAGCCAGTAAGCGACTGCCTGCTGGAAACGACAAGGCCCGCTTATGCGGGCCTTGTCGTTTCCGGGGAATCATAGTGCCGGGCTGAGCATCAACAACAGGCAGCAGGCCAGGCCGACCACCCAGACCAGGCTGCGCGGAGTCGGTTTGTCGTTCCAGTAGAGGAACAGGTAGAGAACCCGCGAGACGATGAAGATGATCGCCAGCAGGTCGACGAAGTAACCCTGAGTCTGTGTAACGTGCGCCATGAGCACCCCCGCAGCGAACAAGGGGAAGATCTCAATGCTGTTCTGATGCGCCGCCAAGGCTCGCGCGCCAAAGCCGGACAGCCGCGCCTGCTGCGCCCGCGGGTTGCGATTGTCGTACCCCCTGCCCTCCTCGCTCATGGCCTTGGCCACAGGGGCCTTTGCCAGGTAGATGAGCAAGGCGGCAATGAACAGGCACCAGAACGGAATACTCATTCGACTTTCTCCTTGGGCGCTTCCAGCGCCTGGGTCGGGGTGTAGACCATCACATCCAGCACATCGGAATGGAACTCGCGGCGGTAGAGCACCAGCACAACGCCCGTGGTCACGATGATGAAGAACCAGGGATTGATGAACCAGGCCAGCATGGCCAGGCCGAAGTAGTAGCTGCGCAGGCCGAAGTTGAACTGGTTGGCGGCCAGCGACACCACGCGCGCGCCACGCTCGGCAAACGCTTTGCGCTCCTGTTCGCTGATGTGTTTCTCGCCGACCATCGGCGCCGAGCCCACCAGTACCGCAGCGAAGTTGTACTGGCGCATGCACCAACTGAAGGTGAAGAAGGCATAGACGAACACCACCGCTAGGCCCAGCAGCTTGAGCTCGGACATCCCCTGGCTGGCCGGTTGCACGAACGGCAGATCGGCCAGCACGGATACCGCGCGATCCGTGGAACCGAGCACAGTCAGGATGCCGGCGAGGATGATCAGGGTGCTGGAGGCGAAGAACGAGGCGTTGCGCTCGAGATTGGCGATGACGCTGGCATCGGCAATGCGGTTGTCACGCAGCAGCAGGCGGCGCATCCAGTCCTCGCGATAGAGGTGCAGAACCGAGGCCAGGCAGGCGGTGTCCCTGCCCTTCCAGATCGCATAGCGGGTGTAGCCGACCCAGCAGAGGATGAACCAGAGTACGGCAATCAGGTTCCACAGGTAATGGATGTCGAACAGCTCGGAAACGTCGGTCATGGGTGTCCTGGGCCGGTCAAGGGCCGGCCATGCTCATGGAGCCGATGAAGGCACGGCTGATAGACGACGCACTCTACAAAGAAGGCACCCGCTCCACGGGTATCCGTGGAGCAATTCGTGCGAAGGCCACGGATCTCCTGCGCAACCCCATCCCCTTAGCGCGTGTCTACCAATTGGTAATTTCCTACGCCAACCCCAGAAGCTTCTACCGAAGCACAAGCAACCGTAGTCGGTTCTCTTCAACAAACCGTCGAATCAGGGCAAATGGCACGATCGTGTCAGCTCCATGCTTGATCCGCGTACAACAACAAGAAGAGGCTGCCTCATGGATAGAAATACATGGCTGACGCTGGCTGGTGCTTTATGCCTATCGATCCTGCCGCAAGCAAGGGCCGAGGAACCGGAGCTGCAACGGGAGTTCGATCCCCTGGGGGCGACACTGCGGCATTGGTCCAGCCAGGGACGTACCCTGTTCTATATCGACGAAGGCCCACGCGAAGGAATTCCGGTGCTGCTGGTCGGCGGCAACGGCACCAGTGCCCGGGTGCTGGACCTGACCGGCTTCCTGCGCTCCAGCCGCGAACGCCTTAAGCTGCGGTTCATCAGCCTGGAGCGAAACGGCTTCGGCGCCACCGCCTACGACCCCTCCGGCGACTACCGCAGCTACAGCACGGCGGTCGCGGCACTGCTCGGTCACCTGGACATTGGCTCGTTTTCCCTGCTGGCGATCTCCGGAGGTGGCCCTTACGCCGCACAGATTGCCGCCGATCAGGCCGAGCAGCTGCGCTCGGTGCACTATGCCGCGGCCTTCTCACAGGTTGCCGGGGTGGTCGACGCCCCCGCGCACTGCAGCATGACGAAAGAACAGCTTCGCGAACTTGCCACCCCCTACACCACCCCGACCAACTGGTGGGCGATGCCTGCGGGTAGCGCGATCGAGCGCGTGCCCGGCTGGGCAGATGCCGCCTACGACGACGGGCTGCGGACCTTCTTCATGAAGGGGGCCGGGGAGTTCTCAGTACAGCCGCTGCTACACGAATGGCAACTGTACTGCCGTGAGAAGGTCGCAGCTGGCGACCGGGTGAAGGCGCCGGTATTCCTCTATGGCGGCAGTGCCGACACCTCGGTGCCTCCTGAACACATGGAGTTCTGGCGCCGTCACTATTCCAACGTCGCCCAGGTACGCCTCTATCCGGGTGAAGGCCACGACGTCCAGTACCGGCACTGGGGCCAGATCATGGCCGACATTGCCTACCTGGGGAAACGGACCCTGGTCTGCGATCAGGGCAAGTCTCTGCTGTTGGACAGCCAGGCAGCGCAACGACGTCTCGAACACGGCGCCAGCCTGGACGTCTGCGCCTGGGCCGACTGACTGCGCCCCAACTCCCCTTCTCCGTCACCATCAATGCATGCACCGCCGTGATGCTTCGGGGCGCACGGGACAAGAACAGAAGGAACTGACCATGTGCATTTCGTTACGGCAGGCCCTCCTCCTGGCCGCCTGTCCTGGCTTCGCCTCGATAGTACCGGCAACCGAGCAGCCGGCTGCGGGCGGCTTCGTCGAAGACAGTCGATGGCAGGGTTCGCTGCGCAACTTCTATCAGAATCGCGACTACCCCAACGCGATCGAGCAGCAGCAGCGCATGCGCCGTGAATGGGCGCAAGCCATCCGCAACGAATTCAATTCCGGCTACACCCCAGGCCGCGTCGGTTTCGGCCTGGACTTGCAGGGCTACCTCGGCCTCAAGCTGGATTCCACACCAGCCCACGCTGGCAGTGGCGCCCTGCCGCCCGGAGCATACGGCAAGCATGCAGCGGACAATTTCTCCCGCGCCGGCGGCGCGATCAGACTGAAACTCGAAGAAACGGTATTGCGCCACGGCGAGATGCGCCCGGACACGCCAATCTTCGCCACCGCGGATGATCGGGTCATTCCAGAGACAGCCATCGGCACTCTGCTCACCAGCGAGCGCTTCAACAACTGGACGCTTCATGCCGGGCGCTTCACTGCCCAAGGTCTATCGACCTCGTCCAGCCACAGGAACGAGCTGCTGTCCTACTACCAGTCACCCGCTGCATATGGCGTATTCAAGCGTGGCCAATACCTGGACTTGTTCGGCGCTATCTACAAGCCGACGCCGGCCTGGGAACTGGCCCTGTATGGCGCCGAATACCAGGAAACCTGGCGCCAGTACTATGCCAGGGCCAACTACGGCCACAGGCTCGGTGAGCAGGACTCGGTGCTTGTGAAACTCAACCTGTATCGCACCGACGATGTCGGCGCTGCCTACCAGGGCGATATCGAAAACATCGCATGGAGCGTTCTGGCCGCCTGGCTCCACGGTGCCCACACCCTGGTGTTTGCCCATCAGCGTATCGACAGCAATGTGCCCTTCGATTACCTCGGCGGTGCCTCGATAAAGCTGGCCAATGCGTTCACCTATTCGGACTTCAACGGCCCCAATGAACACTCCTCGCGCGTCAGTTACCGTTACGACCTCGCCGGCTGGGGCGTGCCGGGGCTGAAGTTCACCGCCAGCTATGTCAAAGGCGACAGAATCGACGGCAGCCACATGCCTATCAATAGCGGTTATCGCTGGTACGGTTATGGCGCCGACGGCAAGCACTGGGAACGCGACCTGCAATTCGACTATGTACTACAGAGCGGTCCAGCCAAAGGGACTTCGCTGATGCTGCGGCACGTCGTCCATCGCAGCAACGGCGGCACGTCCGAACTCGACAACGACGAACTTCGGCTGTTGCTCGACTATCCCTTCGACATCCTCTGACACCGCCTGCAAGGACCCGGCTTCGTCGAAACTGGACGTGCTTCGTGTTTCCCGGGAAGGATGCCGCCCGATGGAGTAATGATAAAACGCCGCTTGTCCTTAAGGAGGAGAGCGGCGTTTTTGGGTTTTGCTTGAAAGATTTTTTATCCGAGGCACCTATCCCTCGTAGGAACGAGTTCTGCTCGCGAACCCGCCTCCTTCGCGAGCAGAGCTCGCTCCTACAAGGCCTTCAGCACGATGGCCAAAACCTTAATAGCTGAAGCAGACATAGCCTGAGCGAACAGCATTACGTCCGATGGCGGCCTCCTTGCAGGCCCCCGGAATCAGGCGGTGACTTCCACCGGCTTGCCCAGCAGGCGATCGCAGAGGCTGGCCACGGCCAGGGCAGCGACGGCAGGCAGCAGCCACGCAAGGCCTTGCTCCGACAGCGGCAAATGGGACAGCCATTGCGGCATCCAGCCCGCCAGCTCAGCGCTCTTGAGCGCGTCGATCAGCCCGAACAGCAGGGAAACCAGCATCACCGGCGCCACCACACGGCCCGGCGAGTGCCACAGCCCCAGGCAGAAACTCAGCGCCACCAGCACGATGCACGGTGGATAGATAGCGGTGAGTACCGGCACTGAAACCTGGATCAGCTTGGTCAGGCCAAGGTTCGATACCAGCAGGCTGAACACGGCAAGGATGATCACCAGGCTGCGGTAGGAAAGCGGCAGCAGGCGGCTGAAGTACTCAGCGCAAGCGCAGGTCAGGCCGACGGCGGTTACCAGGCACGCCAGGGAAATCAGCAGAGCAAGGAAGGCGCTGCCCAGGTTACCGAAGGTGTGCTGCACATAAGCATGCAGTACCGCTGCGCCGTTGGCAGCTTCGCCCGCAATGCCATGGCTGTTGGCGCCCAGGCGGAACAAGCTGATGTAGACCAGGGCCAAGCCGACACCGGCAATCAGGCCGGCGATGATGGCGTAGCGGGTGATCAGGCGCGGCGACTCGACGCCACGGGAGCGGATGGCATTGACGATGACGATGCCGAACACCAGGGCACCCAGGGTATCCATGGTCAGGTAACCATTGATGAAGCCTTGGGAGAACGGTGCGGCCTGGTAGGCCGGGGTGGCGTCGCCGATCTCGCCCAGCGGCAGCGTGAAGGCGGCAATACCGAGAATCGCCAGCGCAATGATCTTCATTGGCGCAAGCACGCGACCCACGGTGTCCAGCAGACGGCCCGGATAGAGGGAGACGGCAAGGACTACCAGGAAGTACACCAGGCTGTACGCGAACAGGGCCACCGGCGTATCGCCGGTCAGGGGAGCCAGGCCCACTTCGAAGGAGACGGTAGCGGTACGCGGAGTCGCGAACAGCGGCCCCACCGAGAGGTAGCAGACTGCCGCCAGCAGCACGCCGGCTGTCTTGCCGATGGGACTGCTGAGCGAGTCCATCGCACCGCCGACCTTGGCCAACGCGATCACGGTGACGACGGGTAGGCCGACCGCGGTGATCAGGAAGCCCAGGGCGGCCATCCAGACATGGGGTCCGGACTGCAGGCCTACGATGGGCGGGAAGATGATGTTACCGGCCCCGACGAACAGAGCGAATGTCATAAAGCCAAGTGCCAGGATGTCCTGGCCTTTCAAGGATTTCATGGGGGAATTACCACATCGCTGAAACAGGGTTTACCGAAGGGGTTTCCCGATTGGGTCGGGGGAAACGTCATCCATCCGTTTGGGATTGATCGCTAATGCCCGACCTTTGCCCTTGTGGGGCATGGTGAGCAGCATGGTTGCAACCCTACCGATTTTACCGGGGGAAGCGCCTGACGCGGATCAGGTTGTCGGAGTAGCAACCGTTTCTGTCGCCTCTCCGACAGGCGGTTGCACATTTAACAGGAAAGGTTGCACCCGAAACGACAAAGGCCACCCCGAGGGGTGGCCTTTGTGAGGAGATCAAGGCGCCTTAGGCGTTCTTGACTTCCCAGCCGGTCAGCTCGGCCAGGGCCTTGCCGATGTCAGCCAGGGAACGCACGGTTTTGACACCTGCGTCCTGCAGGGCGGCGAACTTCTCGTCCGCAGTGCCCTTGCCACCGGAGATGATGGCGCCCGCGTGGCCCATGCGCTTGCCGGGCGGTGCGGTCACACCAGCGATGTAGGACACCACCGGCTTGGTCACGTTGGCCTTGATGAAGGCAGCAGCTTCTTCTTCAGCGGAACCGCCGATCTCGCCGATCATGACGATGGCTTCGGTCTGCGGGTCTTCCTGGAACAGCTTCAGGATGTCGATGAAGTTGGAGCCCGGGATCGGGTCACCACCGATGCCCACGCAAGTGGACTGGCCGAAACCGGCGTCGGTGGTCTGCTTCACGGCTTCATAGGTCAGGGTGCCGGAACGCGACACAATGCCTACCTTGCCCGGCAGGTGGATGTGACCCGGCATGATGCCGATCTTGCACTCCCCGGGAGTGATCACGCCCGGGCAGTTCGGGCCGATCAGGCGTACGCCCAGCTCGTCGCACTTGACCTTGGCGTCCAGCATGTCGAGGGTGGGGATGCCTTCGGTGATGCACACGATCAGCTTGATGCCGCCGTTGGCTGCTTCCAGGATCGAGTCCTTGCAGAACGGAGCCGGAACGTAGATGACCGAGGCTTCGGCGCCGGTGGCTTCAACGGCTTCCTTGACGGTGTTGAACACCGGCAGGCCCAGGTGGGTGGTGCCGCCCTTGCCGGGGGTCACGCCGCCAACCATCTTGGTGCCGTAGGCGATGGCTTGTTCGGAGTGGAAAGTACCCTGGCTACCGGTGAAGCCCTGGCAGATGACTTTGGTGTCTTTGTTGATCAGGACGCTCATTACTTGCCCTCCGCCGCGGCCTTGACGACTTGCTGTGCAGCGTCGGTCAGGCTGGTCGCCGCGATGATGTTCAGACCGCTCTCGGCCAGTACCTTGGCGCCGAGGTCAGCGTTGTTGCCTTCCAGACGAACCACGACCGGAACCTTCACGCCTACTTCCTTCACGGCACCGATGATGCCTTCGGCGATCATGTCGCAGCGGACGATACCGCCGAAGATGTTCACCAGAACGGCTTGCACGTTGCTGTCGGAGAGGATGATTTTGAACGCTTCGGTCACGCGCTCCTTGGTCGCACCACCGCCAACGTCGAGGAAGTTGGCCGGCTTGCCGCCGTGGAGGTTGACGATGTCCATGGTACCCATGGCCAGGCCGGCACCGTTGACCATGCAGCCAATGTTGCCTTCCAGGGCCACGTAGTTCAGTTCCCACTTCTGCGCATGGGCTTCACGAGCGTCGTCCTGGGACGGGTCGTGCATGGCGCGCAGCTTGGGCTGACGGTACATGGCGTTGCTGTCGATGTTGATCTTGGCGTCCAGGCAGTGCAGGTTGCCGTCTGCCTTGATTACCAGCGGGTTCACTTCCAACAGAGCCAGGTCGTAGTCCTGGAACAGCTTGGCCAGGCCAACGAAGATGTGGGTGAACTGCTTGATCTGGTCACCTTCCAGGCCCAGCTGGAATGCTAGCTCGCGACCCTGGTACGGCTGAGCGCCGACCAGCGGGTCGATGGTGGCCTTGAGGATTTTCTCCGGAGAGTCGTGAGCGACTTTCTCGATGTCCACGCCACCTTCGGTGGAAGCCATGAACACGATGCGGCGGCTGGAACGATCTACCACGGCGCCCAGGTACAGTTCCTTGGCGATGTCGGTGCAGGATTCAACCAGGATTTTGCTGACCGGCTGACCATTGGCGTCAGTCTGATAGGTCACCAGGCGCTTGCCCAGCCAGTTGGCGGCGAAGGCCTTGGCATCTTCCTTGCTTTTGACCAGCTTCACGCCGCCCGCTTTACCGCGGCCGCCAGCGTGGACCTGAGCTTTGACAACCCATTCGCTGCCACCGATTTTTTCGCAGGCTGCTGCGGCTTCTTCCGGGGTGTCTACGGCAAAGCCCTTGGATACGGGCAGGCCGTATTCAGCGAACAGCTGCTTACCCTGATACTCGTGGAGATTCATGCTTGTCTACCGTCTTCGTTTAGGTATTGCGCATTCGGCGCTGCATTCGTGGTGCCGCGCCACCTGTGACTGCTGATAAAGGCAGTCCGGCGGGCTTTCCGCGGCGAGTTCCGACCGATTGGCCGAAGCTCGCGACGGGCCACCCGCCGTGGTTCTTGGTCCTGCACAGGCCACGCGCGCGCCGTGCAGGAGGTATTGCTTAGCGCTTCTTGCGGTTGGCGATGTGAATGGCATGGCCATTCACCGCGAGGGCCGCTTCGTGCAGTGCTTCGGACAGGGTCGGGTGCGAGAAGACCATCATGCCCAGGTCTTCGGCACTGGTGCCGAACTCCATGCCGATGGCGCCCTGCTGAACCAGTTCCGCAGCACTCGGGCCAATCACATGGACGCCCAGTACGCGGTCGGTCTTGGCATCGGCGATGACCTTGACGAAACCGGCGGTGTCGTTGGCAGCCATGGCACGGCCGCTGGCGGCGAACGGGAAGGTGCCGACGTTGACCTCAACGCCTTCGGCCTTCAGAGCCTGTTCGGTCTTGCCGACCCATGCGATTTCCGGGTGGGTATAGATGACCGACGGGATCAGGTCGTAGTTCATCTGGGCTTTGTGGCCAGCGATGCGCTCGGCGACCATGATGCCCTCTTCCGATGCCTTGTGGGCCAGCATGGCGCCACGTACCACGTCACCAATGGCGTAAACGCCCGGCACGCTGGTCGCGCAATGGTCATCAACGAAGATGAAGCCGCGCTCGTCCATGGTCACGCCGCTGTCGGCAGCCAGCAGATCAGTGGTCACCGGGCGACGGCCCACGGCCACGATCAGCTTGTCGAAGGTTTCCTTCTGCTCGCCGTTGGCGTCGGTGAAGCTCACAGTGACCTGCTTCTTCTTCACTTCGGAGCCGGTCACGCGGGCACCCAGGCGAATCTTCAGGCCCTGCTTGGTGAGGACCTTCAGGGCTTCCTTGGAAACCTGCTCGTCGGCGGCCGGGAGGAACTTCTCCAGGGCTTCGATGACGGTGACTTCAGCGCCCAGACGGGCCCAGACGGAGCCCAGTTCGAGGCCGATGACGCCGGCGCCGATCACGCCCAGCTTCTTCGGAACGGCCTGGAAATCCAGGGCGCCAGTGGAGTCGACGATCACGTCCTGGTCGACCGGAGCCGGCGGGATGTCCACCGGCTTGGAGCCGGAAGCGAGGATCACGTTAACGGCTTCGACGATCTGCACCTTGCCGTCGGAGCCGGTGACTTCAACCTGCTTGTTGGCCAGCAGCTTGCCGTGACCTTCCAGCAGGGTCACACCGTTGGCCTTGAACAGGGTGCTCACGCCGCCGGTCAGGTTCTTCACGATGGTGTTCTTGCGACCCACCATCGCCGGTACGTCGATGGTGACGCCCTTGGCTTCGATGCCGTGGATTTTGAAGCCTTCGTGAGCCTCATGGTACTTGTAGGAGCTGTCCAGCAGCGCCTTCGACGGAATGCAGCCGACGTTCAGGCAGGTGCCGCCCAGAGCGGTCTTGCCTTCCTTGTCCTGGTACTTCTCGATGCAGGCGGTCTTCAGACCGAGCTGAGCTGCCTTGATGGCGGCAACGTAGCCGCCGGGGCCCGCACCAATCACTACCACGTCGAATTTCTGGGTCATAACTCATTCCTTCTCGGATAAAACCGGACGACCCCTTTCACAAGGGGTCGCCGTGGGAGAGGCTGGCGATCAGATGTCCAGCAGCAGACGAGCCGGGTCTTCCAGCAGGTTCTTGATGGTCACCAGGAAACTGACCGCTTCCTTGCCATCGATCAGGCGGTGATCGTAGGACAGGGCCAGGTACATCATCGGGCGGATAACGACCTGACCGTTGATGGCCATCGGGCGCTGAATGATGTTGTGCATGCCGAGGATGGCTGCCTGCGGCGGGTTGACGATCGGGGTCGACATCATCGAACCGAACGTACCGCCGTTGGTGATGGTGAAGGTGCCACCGGTCATTTCATCGATCGACAGCTTGCCGTCACGCGCCTTCTTGCCGAAGGTAGCGATGCCGCTTTCGACTTCGGCCAGGCTCATCAGCTCGGCATTGCGAAGTACCGGTACCACCAGGCCACGGTCGCTGGATACGGCAACGCCGATGTCCTGGTAGCCGTGGTAGACGATGTCGGAACCATCGATCGAAGCGTTGACCGCCGGGAAACGCTTCAGCGCTTCGACGGAAGCCTTGACGAAGAACGACATGAAGCCCAGGCGCACGCCGTTGTGGGTCTTCTCGAACAGGTCCTTGTACTTCGAACGCAGGGCCATGACTTCGGTCATGTCCACTTCGTTGAAGGTGGTCAGCATCGCCATGTTCGACTGGGCTTCGACCAGGCGCTCGGCGACCTTGGCACGCAGGCGGGTCATCGGTACGCGCTT
Organism: Pseudomonas sp. TCU-HL1; assembly: GCF_001708505.1. Classification (NCBI taxonomy): domain Bacteria; kingdom Pseudomonadati; phylum Pseudomonadota; class Gammaproteobacteria; order Pseudomonadales; family Pseudomonadaceae; genus Pseudomonas; species Pseudomonas sp. TCU-HL1. The sequence goes on along the minus strand of NZ_CP015992.1, from coordinate 2,359,184 downwards.
CTCGACGCGGTCACCCGCGGCGAAGATCGGCGCCTCGCCAGCCGGGGCGGCCGGCTTGGCAGCGGCGGCCGGAGCGGACTTCTTGGCTTCCACGGCGGCAACCACGTCTTCCTTGGTCACACGACCGCCCTTGCCGGTGCCGGCAATGCTGTTCGCGTCGATGCCATTCTCTTCGGCCAGCTTACGGGCGGCCGGAGAGAGGATGGCGTCGTCAGCAGCAGCCGGGGCAGCAGCCTGGGCAGCGGGAGCGGCAGCAGGAGCAGCAGCGGCCGGGGCGGCAGCAGCGGCGCCAGCGTTCAGCTTGCCCAGCAGTTCGCCGCTGAGGACGGTGTCGCCCTCGTTCTTGACGATTTCAGCCAGGACGCCGTCGGCTTCCGCCAGGACTTCCATGACCACTTTGTCGGTTTCGATGTCGACGATCAGCTCGTCGCGCTTGACCGCATCGCCCGGCTTCTTGTGCCAGGTAGCCACGGTGCCGTCGGCAACCGATTCCGGGAAAGTGGGGGCTTTGATCTCGATAGCCATTGTTCAGGGTTCCTATCTAATTCGGTTTCTTCTGCGCGAAGGCGTTAAACAGTAAAGGCGTCTTGCAGCAGTTTTTCCTGCTGCTCGGCGTGCAGGGAGGCATAACCGCAAGCCGGTGCCGCCGAACCTTCACGACCGGCGTACTCGAGGAACAAGCCCTTCTTGTGGGCTGCCGCAACGCGACGCATGTGGTGCTGGCTGCAGTACCAGGCGCCCTGGTTCATAGGCTCTTCCTGGCACCAGACGATGTGCTTGAGGTTCTTGTACGGAGCCAGGACCTCGGCCAGATCGTCTTCGGGGAACGGGTACAGCTGCTCGATACGCACGATGGCGATATCTTCGCGACCTTCGGCACGACGCTTCTCCAGCAGGTCGTAATAGACCTTGCCGCTGCACAGGACGATACGGTCGACTTTCTTCGGGTCGATCGCGTCGATCTCGCCGATGACGGTCTGGAAGGAGCCTTCGGCCAGGTCTTCCAGGGTCGAGATGGCCAGTTTGTGGCGCAGCAGGGACTTCGGCGTCAGGGCTACCAGCGGCTTGCGCAGTGGGCGGATCACCTGGCGGCGCAGCATGTGGTAGACCTGGGCCGGAGTCGTCGGCACGCAAACCTGGATGTTGTGCTCGGCGCACAGCTGCAGGTAGCGCTCCAGACGCGCGGAAGAGTGTTCCGGACCCTGGCCTTCATAGCCGTGAGGCAGCAGCATGGTCAGGCCGCAGAGACGGCCCCACTTGTGTTCGCCACTGGTGATGAACTGGTCGATCACCACCTGGGCACCGTTGGCGAAGTCACCGAACTGGGCTTCCCAGATCACCAGTGCGTTCGGCATGGTGGTGGAATAGCCGTATTCGAAGGCCAGTACGGCTTCTTCCGACAGGTAGGAGTCGTACAGCTCGAAGGGCGGCTGCTCAGCGAACAGATGCTTCAGCGGCAGGTAGGTGTTGGCGTCCTTCTGGCTATGCAGCGCCGCGTGGCGATGCGAGAAGGTGCCACGGCCCACGTCCTGACCGGTGATACGTACCGGGTGGCCTTCGAACAGCAGGGTGGCGTAGGCCATGGTCTCGGCGTAACCCCAGTTGATCGGCATCGCACCAGCGCCCATCTTCTGGCGGTCTTCGAGGATCTTGGCGACCTGGCGCTGGACCACGAAGCCTTCCGGGATCTCCTGCAGCTTGGCGGAGAGTTCCTGGAGGGTCTTCAGATCGAAGCGGGTGTCATGGCGCGCGGTCCAGGCGTGGCCTAGGTACGGGCGCCAGTCGACGAAGAGCTCCTTATTGGGCTCCTTGACCAGGCTCTTGACCACGTGCTGGCCATTGTCCAGGGCGGTGCGGTACTCATCGATCTTGGCCTGGACGCTGGCGCTGTCGAGGGCACTGGTCTGAATCAGCGCATCGGCGTACAGCTCGCGGGTGGTGCGCTGCTTGCTGATCTGCTGGTACATCAGCGGCTGGGTGCCGTTCGGCTCGTCGGCCTCGTTGTGACCACGACGGCGGTAGCAGACCAGGTCGATGACCACGTCACGCTTGAACTGCATGCGGTAATCGACAGCCAGTTGGGTGACGAACAGTACCGCTTCCGGATCGTCGCCGTTCACGTGCAGGATCGGTGCCTGGATCATCTTGGCAACGTCGGTGCAATACTCGGTGGAGCGCGAGTCTTCCGGACGGCTGGTGGTGAAGCCAACCTGGTTGTTGATCACCAGATGGATGGTGCCGCCCGTCTTGTAGCCACGGGTCTGCGACATCTGGAAGGTTTCCATGACCACGCCCTGGCCGGCGAAGGCCGCGTCGCCGTGGATGGAGATCGGCAGAACCTTGTCGCCGGCCTTGTCCTGGCGGCGGTCCTGACGGGCACGCACGGAACCCTCGACCACCGGAGAAACGATTTCCAGGTGGGACGGGTTGAACGCCAGCGCCAGGTGAACTTCGCCGCCCGGAGTCATGACGTTCGAGGAGAACCCCTGGTGGTACTTCACGTCACCGGAGGACAGGCCCTCGGTCTTCTTGCCTTCGAATTCGTCGAACAGGTCACGCGGGTTCTTGCCGAAGGTGTTGACCAGAACGTTCAGACGGCCGCGGTGGGCCATGCCGATGACGATTTCCTTCAGGCCGTAGGAGCCGGAGCGCTGGATGATTTCGTCCAGCAGCGGGATCAGGCTCTCGCCGCCTTCCAGGCCGAAGCGCTTGGTGCCCGGGTACTTGGTGCCCAGGTACTTTTCCAGGCCCTCGGCCGCGGTCAGGCGCTCGAGCAGGTGGCTCTGCACTTCCTTGGAGAACGCAGGGCGGCCGCGCACGCTTTCGAGGCGCTGCTGGAACCACTTGCGCTGCTCGGAATCGACGATGTGGGTGAACTCGGCACCGATGGTGCGGCAATACGTCTCGTTGAGGGTCTGCTGAATCTCGCGCAGAGTAGCCTCTTCCTTGCCGATGTAGAGCTCACCTGTACGGAAGGTGGTATCGAGGTCGGCGTCGGTCAGACCGTAATGGCGGATCGACAGATCGGCGGGAGCCGGACGCTGCCACAGGCCAAGCGGGTCAAGCTTGGAGGCCTGGTGGCCGCGCATGCGGAAAGCCTGGATCAGGCGCAGGACTTCGACCTGCTTCTTCTCATGTTCACTGCTCACGGCACCAGCGGAAACCGGCTGAGCGCGGCGCTGGTTCTTGGCGAGCAGAACGAAATGATCTCGGACAGTGGAGTGCGAAACGTCGGTGGCAAGATTGCCGTCGGTCGGCAACTTCTGGAAGTAGGTGCGCCACTCTTCGGGCACAGCGTTGGGATCGTGCAGGTAGAGCTCATAGAGCTCTTCCACATATGCAGCGTTACCACCGGATAGGTGGGCGCTGTTCCACATGCGCTGCATTTCGCTTTCTTGCATGCTTTGTCACCCTCGATAAGGGGACACCATCGGCATGGAAACCACTAGGGCTAAGAAGTCCTGGCACAGCGACTGAAGCCACCAAGGATCCCGCAGATAGTCCGGGCACCAGCCCGGTTGCCCCTGCTGGTCATCTATATATTTTTCAAATAAGGAACACGGCTTTGTGGGCTGCGTTCCTGGTTGTACTGCGGCACCGGCCAGGCCGGTACCGCAGGTGTTGCGCGTACAGCAATCGAATCAGGTACCGCTCTGCAGCAGCATGTTGCGTACGTGGCCGATCGCCTTGGTCGGGTTCAGACCCTTCGGGCAAACGCTCACGCAGTTCATGATGCCGCGGCAACGGAACACGCTGAACGGGTCGTCCAGTGCGGCCAGTCGCTCTTCGGTCTTGTTGTCACGGCTGTCGGCCAGGAAACGGTAGGCCTGCAGCAGCGCAGCGGGACCGAGGAACTTGTCGGGGTTCCACCAGAAGGACGGGCAGGAAGTCGAGCAGCAAGCGCACAGGATGCACTCGTACAGACCGTCGAGCTTTTCGCGCTCTTCCGGAGACTGCAGACGCTCGATGGCCGGGGCCGGAGTATCGTTCTGCAGGAAGGGTTTCACCTTCTCGTACTGCTTGTAGAAGATGCTCATATCGACGACCAGGTCACGGATGACCGGCAGGCCCGGCAGCGGGCGAATCACCAGCTTGCCACCCTTAAGGCCGGCAGCGGACAGCGGCGTGATGCACGCGAGGCCGTTCTTGCCGTTGATGTTCATGCCGTCGGAACCGCAAACGCCTTCACGGCAGGAACGACGGTAGGAGAAACCCTCGTCCTGTTCCTTGATCAGCGCCAGCACGTCGAGGACCATCACGTCCTTGCCGTCGGTGTCGACCTGGAAATCCTGCATGGTCGGAGCGCTATCGCGCTCCGGGTTGTAGCGATAGACGCTGACAGTGAGAGTGTTGGACATGTCGGCCACCCTTAATAAGTACGCACTTTGGGTTCGAACGCCGGAACGGTCTTCGGCGCGAAGTTGACAGCGCGCTTGGTAACGCGCTTCTCACCCGGGAAGTACAGGGTGTGGCACAGCCAGTTCTCGTCATCGCGATCTTCGAAGTCTTCGCGGGCGTGTGCACCACGGGACTCTTTACGGACTTCTGCGGCGATCGCGGTGGCTTCGGCAACTTCCAGCAGGTTCTGCAGCTCCAGCGCTTCGATACGCGCGGTGTTGAAGGCCTGGGACTTGTCGGAGATCTTGACCTGAGCGATACGCTCGCGCAGATCGGCCAGCTGGGTGATACCCTTCTGCATGTATTCGCCGGTACGGAACACACCGAAGTAGTTCTGCATGCACTGCTGCAGCTCGCGCTTCAGCGGGGCGACTTCTTCGCCGCTGGTGCGCTCGTTCACGCCGGACAGACGCTTGAGGGACAGCTCGAGATCGGTCTCGCTGGCGCCACGCACCTCGATACCTTCCTTGAGCGCCTTCTCCAGGTGCAGACCGGCAGCGCGGCCGAACACAACCAGGTCGAGCAGCGAGTTGCCGCCCAGGCGGTTGGCGCCGTGAACCGACACGCAAGCGACCTCACCCACGGCGAACAGGCCTTCGACGATGGTGTCGTTGCCGTTGGCGTCCTGGGTGATGGCCTGACCGTGAATGTTGGTGGCAACGCCGCCCATCATGTAGTGGCAGGTCGGAATAACAGGGATCGGCGCGACGACCGGATCGACGTGCGCGAAGGTCTTGGACAGTTCGCAGATGCCGGGCAGGCGGCTGTGCAAAACGTCTTCGCCCAGGTGGTCGAGCTTCAGCAGCACGTGGTCCTTGTTCGGGCCCACGCCGTTACCGGCGATCACTTCCTTGACCATGGAACGGGCAACCACGTCGCGGCCAGCCAGATCCTTGGCGTTCGGAGCATAACGCTCCATGAAGCGCTCGCCATGGGCGTTGATCAGGTAGCCACCCTCGCCACGGCAACCTTCGGTCACCAGAACACCGGCACCGGCGATACCGGTCGGGTGGAACTGCCACATTTCGATGTCTTGCACCGGCACACCAGCGCGCAGGGCCATGCCCACGCCGTCGCCAGTGTTGATCAGGGCGTTGGTGGTGGAGGCGTAGATTCGACCAGCACCGCCAGTGGCCAGAACCACGGCCTTGGAGCGGATGTAGACGGTTTCACCGGTTTCGATGCAGATGGCGATGATACCGACGACGGCGCCATCCTGGTTCTTCACCAGGTCAACGGCGTACCACTCGTTGAGGAACGCGGTGCCGCTCTTCAGGTTGGCCTGGTACAGGGTGTGCAGCAGGGCGTGACCGGTACGGTCGGCCGCAGCGCAAGTACGGGCAGCCTGGCCACCCTTGCCGAAGTCCTTGGACTGGCCGCCGAACGGGCGCTGATAGATGCGGCCCTGCTCGGTACGGGAGAACGGCAGACCCATGTGCTCCAACTCGAACACGGCTTCCGGACCGACGGAGCACATGTATTCGATGGCATCCTGGTCACCGATGTAGTCGGAACCCTTGACGGTGTCGTACATGTGCCAGCGCCAATCGTCGTTCGGGTCGGCCGAAGCGATGGCACAGGTGATGCCACCCTGGGCAGAAACGGTGTGGGAGCGGGTCGGGAAGACCTTGGTCACCACGGCAGTTTTGTGGCCGCCCTGGGCCAGTTGCAGCGCAGCACGCATGCCGGCGCCGCCGCCACCTACGATGATGGCGTCAAAAGAAAGAGTACGAATGCTAGCCATGGATCACACACCCCAGAGAATCTGCACGCCCCAGACGAAGAACGCGAACATTGCAATGCCGCATACCGCCTGGAACAGGAAACGCACGACAGTCGCCGCCTTGCCCAGCGCCATGGGCGTCAGGTAGTCGGTGGAGATGGTCCACATGCCGACCCAGGCGTGAACGCTCAGGGCGACCAGGGCCAGCAGGCTGAAGATGCGCATCGCGGTGTGGGAGAACAGACCATGCCACTCGGCGTAGGTCAGACCCGGATTGAACAGCAGGTAGCCCAGCAGGAAAAGGAAATAAGCCGCGAGAACCACCGCAGATACACGCTGGGCCATCCAGTCATAGAGGCCCGAACGGGAGAAGTTCGTGACGTTGGTTACCATACCCACACCCCCAGCAGCACGATCAGCACCGCAGAAACTACGATGACGATTTTCGAGCCCAGCTTGCCGCCCTCGAGCGTCTCGCCGACGCCCGCATCCATTACCAGGTGGCGCACACCGGCAACCAGGTGGTAAAGCAGCGCGGACAGGAGGCCCCAAATCACCAGCTTGGCCAGCGGACTGGCCAGGCACGTTTTAACCTGCTCGAAGCCTTCCTCGGAGCTCAGCGACCTGTCGAGTGCGAACAGCAGCACAGCAATGCCGAAGAAGAGGATGACGCCGGAGATACGATGCAGGATGGACGTGTAAGCAGTGATGGGGAGTTTGATGGTCCTGAGATCTAGGTTTACAGGTCGTTGGCTATTCACGGCTTTTTTTCACACTGAGGCCCCTAACAAACAGGGCAAGTTGTCGGGAAGTGCACTGATCAGGTACCCCTCACCAAAGGGAGTGCCGACCTCCAGAATATGGGCCCACGGCCCCTGGCGATCGGGCGCTGAGTATAGACAGTTAGCTGACTAATGACAATGCGAAGCCCTGCCCCAAAAAGCGGATTGCGCTGCCTATATAAAAGGCGTAAATGGCCCCCTTTTTTTCACCTGAAAACCCACGCAAACCCCACTGCCACATGGGTTTCTTCAAATTGACATTCGAATTTATACCTCTATAGTGTCCCGGGCCCTGCGTGGGGGGCTGTCTGATGATTTCAAGCATAACTAGGAGGCCGTTATGGCTGACAAAAAAGCGCAGTTGATCATCGAGGGCGCAGCCCCCGTAGAGCTGCCCGTTCTGTCCGGAACCATGGGTCCCGACGTAGTCGATGTGCGGGGCCTGACCTCCACGGGCTGCTTCACCTTTGATCCTGGCTTTATGTCGACCGCCTCTTGCGAGTCGAAGATCACCTACATCGACGGCGACAAGGGCGTACTGCTGCACCGCGGCTACCCGATCGAGCAGTTGGCAGAGAAATCCGACTACCTGGAAACCTGCTACCTGCTACTGAACGGCGAGCTGCCGAACGCTGAAGAGAAGGCCAAGTTCGTTGGCACCATCAAGAACCACACCATGGTTCATGAGCAGCTGAAGAGCTTCTTCAATGGCTTCCGCCGCGACGCGCACCCAATGGCGATCATGTGCGGCGTGGTCGGCGCGCTCTCCGCCTTCTACCACGACTCCCTCGACATCAATAACCCGCAGCACCGCGAAGTTTCCGCGATGCGTCTGGTTGCCAAGATGCCGACCATTGCAGCGATGGCCTACAAGTACTCCATGGGTCAGCCCATGATGTACCCGCGTAACGACCTGAATTACGCGGAAAACTTCCTGCACATGATGTTCAACACCCCGGCCGAGATCAAACCGATCAGCCCGGTACTGGCCAAGGCCATGGACCGCATCTTCATCCTGCATGCGGACCACGAGCAGAACGCCTCTACCTCCACCGTCCGCCTGGCGGGCTCTTCCGGCGCCAACCCCTTCGCCTGTATCGCTGCCGGCATCGCGGCCCTCTGGGGCCCGGCACACGGCGGCGCCAACGAAGCCGTGCTGAGCATGCTGGACGAGATCGGCGACGTATCGAACATCGACAAGTTCATCGCCAAGGCGAAGGACAAGAACGATCCGTTCAAGCTGATGGGCTTCGGCCACCGCGTCTACAAAAACTTCGACCCGCGCGCCAAGGTCATGAAGCAGACCTGCGACGAAGTCCTGGCCGAGCTGGGTATCAACGATCCGCAGCTGGAACTGGCGATGAGGCTCGACGAGATCGCGCGCAACGATCCTTACTTCAAGGAGCGCAATCTCTACCCGAACGTAGACTTCTACTCGGGCATCATCCTGAAGGCCATCGGTATTCCGACCAGCATGTTCACCGTAATCTTCGCCCTCGCGCGCACCGTGGGCTGGATTTCGCACTGGAAGGAAATGCTCTCCAGCCCGTACAAGATTGGCCGTCCGCGCCAGTTGTACACCGGCTACGAGCAGCGTGACTTCGTGTCGCTGGAAAGCCGCAAGTAAGACCGAAGCTCCAATGAAAAAGGCTGCCGGATGGCAGCCTTTTTTATTTCAACACGGTCTAGCGATCAGTGCCTTTCCGCCCGCTGGCGCATCGCCTTCAGCGTATTAAAAGGCGCGTCGACCACAAAACTGTTCGCCAGCCAGGATGGTACGCTCCCCCCCGGCTCGGTGTGGACCTGGTAAGTCACTTCGACCTCCCCCGCACTTTTCGGCACCAGTTTCCAGAACCCGTCCACCTGAGTGACCCGCACATAGCCATTGGACTCAGGCAAATACTTCGGCACCCCTTCGAGAATGCGCGTGACACTGCCATCCGCCCCCAATTGCGACGTGACATGGATCACCGAATCCCGCGGAGTCACCGGCCAGGGCGTATTGAAGCGGGTGTAGGTCCAGCTTTGCTGCCCCTCATTCTTGAGCAGTTTCTGGTCCTTGCACTCATGAATCCAGGCACAGGAACCGGAAACATCCTCCTGCAGCGCACGCAGCGTGGCGATATCGGTCTTCATGACGGCGACGCCGCGATAGGCCTTGTACCTGGACCCCGGCACCTCACTGAGGAACACCCTGATGCCGTCTTCATCCCTGGCCAGCTTCCACTCCTCGGCCTGGACGACGGATGTCGCAAACAGACCCAGGGCGCAAAGCGCCGCGACCTTGACTCTCATGATCTCTCCTTGCTCAGACTGCCGGGCTCTTGCCGGCTTATGGATCAGGCTGCCGAGGTCGCCTGCTCCCACCAACCGATCAGGCGAATGGCCTCTTCCCGGCTTTCACCGCACATCTCAGGGTCGGCGTCGAAGTCGCCGCACACGGCAGGGCGGCGCGGATCGCCGAATAACAGACAAAGGTTCTCCGCGGACAAATGCAGGCAACGCTCACCGGCCGGCTTGCCTGCCGGCATGCCCGGTAACGGCGAGCTGATGGACGGCGCAATGCAGCAGGCACCACAGCCTGGTCGGCAAAGCATGATGAAGTACCTCGAACGACGGGGATGGCAGCCAAGGCTGCCATTTTACTTGGCGGAAGGCCCCGTTGGCACGACCCCGGTCGCCGAAGACAGGCGTGCTCGTAGCTCATCCAGGCTTTCCCCCGTATAGATGTTCGCGAGAAGTCGCCCGTCATGGACCTCCAGACTTACGCGCCGCGAGTCACGCAGGTCGAAGACCTGATAAGCGGATGACTGGCTATGAAAAGCGCGCACGCGCGAAGTCCAGTAGGTGGCCAGGTTGGCTCCACCCTGCCCCGGCCGCCCCTTGGCGGCGGGGGACACCGCGAGGCGCCGGCCGGATAGGTCGTAGACACCGGAAACCTCGCCAAAGCCGAAGAACCGCTCCTCCGCATCCCGATGCCAGGTCAGGTAAAGGCGGTTCAGCTTCGACTCGCTCAGGGTAACCGTCAGCTTCACGCCCTGCTCGCCATCGTCTTCCAGTAACAGCAGATAACGGCTCAGGCTTCCGTCCGAGCAGCGCAGGTGCCCTTTCAGCTGCAACTGACGCCCCAGGCGCTCGAATACCTCAAGGCTTTGCTCGCGACAGAGCAGCTCGCGGTCATCGCGCAATTCCCGGCCAGGCCGGGCATCAGGCACCTCCGCGAGCCCCTTGCCCGCCGCCAGGAAACCACCCTCGACGCGCCAGAGCACCTGATCGGGACGGTTCAGCGGGTGAACGATGAAACCCACTCCGCGCCAAGCCAGACGAAAGCGGCCAAAATCGAAGTCTCGCGCCACCGAGAATGCGGGCGGCACGTACAACTCCGGGATAACGGGCGCCTTGCCCAATGCATCGACGCCACGCAGCACTGCGATTATCACGCCGAGCAGCACCAGCACTACCAGTCCCAACCCACGCCAGAAGGCCATGGCCCGCCCCTTTCCTTGAGAATCTTCACCTATTAGGCTTGCGCGTCGCCATTCACACAGAGCCTTCGATCATGCCGGTATGGATGCAGACCGCCGCCCTGCTCGCCCTGTCCAACGTCTTCATGACCTTCGCCTGGTACGGCCATCTCAAGACTCTCAACACCAAGCCCTGGATTATTGCGGCACTGATCAGCTGGGGAATTGCCTTGTGCGAATACCTGATCATGGTGCCAGCCAACCGGATCGGTTACACCGAGCTCTCGGTCGGCCAGCTTAAGATCATGCAGGAAGTGATCACGCTGGCCATCTTCGTGCCCTTCAGCGTGTTCTTCATGCAGCAGCCGCTGAAGCTGGACTATCTGTGGGCGGGTCTATGCCTGATCGGCGCGGTCTACTTCATTTTCCGCAGCTAGGCTCGCCTGCGCTTCGGCCATGCGTCGTCAGAAATCGGCTCAGACTGCTCATTAGCAGTCGTTAACTCCGCGTCTTCGCCGATTTCTTCCTAGCCTGACCTTTGCTCGGCGGCCTAGCATTCGAGCACTACGCGGGCTTCTTCAATCGGGCGATCAGGCTCGATGTGTCCCAGCGCCCGCCGCCCATGGCCTGGACCTCAGCGTAGAACTGGTCCACCAGCGCGGTCACCGGCAACTGCGCGCCATTGCGCGCGGCCTCGTCGAGCACGATCGAAAGGTCCTTGCGCATCCAGTCCACCGCGAAGCCGAAGTTGAAGCTGCCCTCCAGCATGGTCTGGTGGCGATGCTCGAGTTGCCAGGACTGCGCCGCCCCCTTGCCGATCACCTCCATGGCGCCCTGCGCATCCAGCCCGGCGCACTGGGCGAAATGCAGCGCTTCGGCCAGCCCCTGCAGAAGGCCGCCAACGCAGATCTGATTGACCATTTTGGTCAACTGCCCGCTACCCACGGGCCCCATGTGACGCACCAACTTGGCGTAGCTGTCGATCACCGGCGCGGCGCGCTCGTAGAAGCCCGGCTCACCGCCCACCATCACCGATAGCATGCCGGCTTCAGCCCCTGCCTGTCCGCCGGAGACCGGCGCATCGAGGAACCCCAGTTCACGCTCAGCGGCGAGGACTGCCATCTCACGCGCCACATCGGCCGACGCCGTGGTGTGATCCACCAGGATCGCGCCAGGCGCCATACCGGCGAACGCACCATCCGTGCCCAGAAGCACGGCACGAAGGTCTTCGTCATTGCCGACGCAGACCATCACGAACTCCGCCCCTTCAGCCGCCTCACGCGGTGTGGGGAAGGCATCTCCGCCAAATTCATCGCACCAGAGCTCGGTCCTGCCGGGCGAGCGGTTGTAGACCCGCACGGAGTGACCCTCGCAAGCCAGGTGTCCGGCCATGTTGAAGCCCATCACCCCCAAACCGATGAACGCTACTTCAGCCATTGTTCTTCTCCTTCCTCGACCTGCGGAAAAGCCTAACACGCCGTTTGCCGAGCCGCGAAAGCACCACCATACTCGCGCCAGGCTGGGCTGACCGCACATTGCCAAGGAGAACTGCATGCCGCATTGGCTGATCATCGATCTGGAAGCCACCACCGAAGAAGGTGGCTGGCCGCTGGAAGAAATGGAGATCATCGAAATCGGTGCCGCGCTGGTCCGCGCCGATGGCCACGAGGTGGACCACTTCCAGCGCTTCGTGCGTCCGCTGCGGCGCCCCTGCCTGACGGGTTTCTGCCGCCAACTCACGCATATCAGCCAGGCCGAGGTGGACGGCGCCGCGAGTCTGCCCCAGGTCTGGCAGGCGTTCGAACGCTGGCTCCACCATCACAGCCCACGCCTGGTCGGCTGGGCGAGTTGGGGCGACTACGACCGCCGCCAGCTGGAACAGGAGTGGCAGCAGCACGGGCTGGACAGCCTGCTGGCCGCCATACCTCACGTGAACCTCAAACAGCGCTTCGCCGAAGTGCGTAAACTCAAGCGCGCCGTCGGCCTGCACACCGCCCTGCAACTGGCCGGGCTGCACTTCCAGGGCCAGCAGCATCGCGCCCTCGAAGACGCGCGCAACACCGCGCGACTGCTACCGCTCGTTCTCCCCGCCTGAAGCCTGCGGAGCTAGTGACGACCTACCCTGCCTTGGGCATACTGTCGGGCCCTTTCAGACCCATCCAGGAGCCCAGCATGTTCAAGGTCAACGAATACTTCGACGGCACCGTCAAATCCATCGCTTTCGGCATGACCGAAGGCCCCGCCACCATCGGCGTGATGGCCGCTGGCGAATACGAGTTCGGCACCAGCCAGCTGGAAGTGATGCATGTCATTGCCGGCGCCCTGACCGTGAAACTGCCGGGTAGCGACAGCTGGGAAACCTTCGCGGCCGGCACCAACTTCACCGTTCCGGCTAACAGCAAGTTCCAGCTGAAAGTCGCCCAGGACACCGCGTACCTGTGTGAGTACCGCTAAACGCCAGCGCAAAAGAAAACCGGTCATCAGGCCGGTTTTTTTGTTTAAGGCAGCGCCATTCAGATCAGATTCGGCTCCATCTCCAGCTCGACCCCGAAACGCTTGACGATGTCCGCACGAATGCGTTGGGCCAGGCCATGCAGCTGGCTGCCGGTCGCCGAACCGTAGTTGACCAGCACCAGTGCCTGCAACCGATGCACACCCGCATCACCTTCGCGGAAACCCTTCCAGCCGGCACGCTCGATCAACCAGCCGGCAGCCAGCTTCACCTGCCCGTCCGCCTGCGGATAAGCCACCAGATCTTGGTATTCGCCGCGCAGGCGCTGGGCCAGCTCAGCAGGCACCAGCGGATTCTTGAAGAAGCTCCCGGCATTGCCCAGCACGGCCGGGTCCGGCAGTTTCTCACTGCGAATGGCGCAGATGGCGCGACTGACGTCCATCGGCGTCGGCGCGTCGATCCCTTCGCTCTGCAAGCGCTGGCGAACCGGGCCATAGTCCAGGTGCAGCCGGGGCGCACGGCTGAGATTGAAGCGTACGCGCAGGATGAGCCAACGACCGGCTTCGCGCTTGAACAGGCTGTCGCGGTAGGCGAACTGGCAGTCCTGCAGAGCAAACTCGCGCAGCTCGCCGGTTTGCCGATCCAGCGCAGTCAGCCCGGCGAACACATCTTTCAGCTCAACGCCGTAGGCGCCGATGTTCTGCATGGGCGCGGCGCCCACAGTGCCGGGAATCAGACTGAGGTTCTCCAGGCCACCCAATCCCTGCTCCAGGGCCCAGAGCACCAGGGGATGCCAAGGCTCGCCAGCCTCGGCCTCCAGCAGCACCTTCTCGCCGTCATCGGCCAGGATGCGAATGCCGCGAGTGGCCATACGCACGACCAGGGCCTCCACATCACGAGTCAGCAAGAGGTTGCTGCCACCACCGATGACCAGCAGCGGCAAGCCTCGGGCAGTGGCAACGGAAAGTGCTTCGTACACCTCGGCATCGCTCCGGGCCTCGGCGAACAGCCTCGCCCGCACATCCACGCCAAAGGTGTTGTAGGGCTGGAGGGAGAGGTTCTCGTGCAGGACCAGGCTCACAGGCGCCCCTTGATTTCGACAATCAGTGCATCGCAGGCCTGCTCGACCAGGTCGAGGACCTGCTCGAAGCCCTCCTCGCCCCCGTAGTACGGGTCCGGCAACTCATCCAGGGCCGATTCGTAGCGGCGCAGGAAGAGATCCAACTCCGCGGCGGCATCGCCGGGGCGGAGGCGGCGCAAATTGGCCAGGTTGGCTTCATCCATCGCCAGGATCAGGTCGAAGCGCGCGAAATCCTCAGCGGCCACCTGACGTGCGCGCAGCTGGGACAGGTCGTAGCCACGGCGCTGGGCCGCGACCCGGGTACGCGCATCCGGCGCCTTGCCCACATGCCAGTCGCCGGTACCGGCGGAGTCCACCTGCACCTGCTCGGCCAGGCCGGCCTCACGCAGCTTGTGCCGCAGCACACCTTCGGCAGTGGGCGAGCGGCAGATATTGCCGAGGCATACGAAGAGAACGCGCATCAGGCCCCCAGCAAGCGCCGGACGCGCTCGAGGTCTTCCGGGGTGTCGACCCCTGCTGGCGGGGCCTCCAGGGCATCAGCCACATGGATGCGCACGCCGTGCCAGAGGGCCCGTAGCTGCTCCAGGCACTCTGTATTTTCCAGCCAGCACGGGCCCCAGGCGACAAAGTCGTGAAGGAAGGCGGCACGGTAGGCATAGATGCCGATGTGACGGCGATAGGGCACGTCAGCGGGCAGTTGCTCGCGGCTGGCAGCAAAGGCGTCACGGGCCCAGGGCAGCGGCGCGCGGCTGAACGTCAGTGCCAGGCCGCTGAGGTCGGTTGCGACTTTCACCACGTTGGGGTTGAACAGTGCCTGGACGTCCTGAATCCGCTCCGCCAGGGTGGCGATACCGGCTTCCGGGTGAGCGGCGAGGTTGGCAGCCACCTGATCGATGATCGCTGGCGGGATCAAGGGCTCATCACCCTGTACGTTGACCACGATGGCGTCACTGGCCAGACCGAGTTGGCTGGCGACTTCGGCCAGGCGGTCTGTGCCGGAATTATGGTCCGCGCGCGTCAGCAGCACCTCGGCACCAAAGGCCCCGCAGGCTTCGACAATGCGCGCATCATCGGTGGCGACCACCACACGCTGGGCAGCGCTGCGTCGAGCCTGTTCCCAGACGTGCTGGATCATCGGCTTGCCGGCAATGTCCTGCAGCGGCTTGGCCGGCAGGCGGGTCGAGGCGTAGCGGGCGGGGATGACGACGGTGAACGCCTGGGTCATTTGTCCAGCCGCTCGTCGACATTCAGCGTACGGGCTTCACCTTCCAGCATCACCGGGATGCCGTCGCGTACAGGGAAGGCCAGGGCATCGGTCTTGCAGATGAGTTCGCTCTTGTCATCGGCCAGCTTCAGCGGGCCCTTGCACAGGGGACAGGCGAGGATATCGAGGAGTTTCAGGTCCATGGGGGAATCCTTGGGCAGTGGCCAACAGGCCACGTCAGTTAGAAGCGCTCCGGCAGCAGGCGGGCCAGTTGCCCGTCGAACCAGGCGACGAACGCCGATGACGGGACTGCGTCGACCGCCAGGTACCACCAATCAGCGGCCGCGAAGGCCCGGCACTTCACCGCATCCTTCTCGGTCATCAGAACGGGCAGCACCGGCGTGAAATCCAGCGCCTGCGAGCTGTAGACAGCATGATCGGCGAAGGGGTGCGGAATCGGGCGCCAGTTTAGCGCCTCCAGGGTCCTGAAGAAACGCTGGGGGTTACCGATGCCAGCAACGGCATGGACGGCCTGGCCCAGCGGAAAATGATCCAGCCCCACGCGCTTGCCGCTCTTGAGGTTGACCAGCACGCTCGGCTGCAGAGTAAAGGCGAAACCATCCTCCGAGTCGGCCTCGGCGCCATTGCGCAGCACCGCGTCCACCGAAACCAGGCGCTCCGGCGGCTCGCGCAGGGGGCCGGCCGGCAGGCAGCGGCGATTGCCCAGACCACGGGCCGCGTCGATCAGTACCAGTTCCAGGTCACGTGCCAGGCGGTAGTGCTGCAAGCCATCGTCACTGAGGATCAGGTCCAGCTCTTCCTGCTCCAGCAAGGCTCTCACCGCGCGGGAACGGTCCGGATCGATCATCAGGGGTACGCCGCTGCGCTGGACGATCAGCAGCGGCTCGTCGCCGGCCAGTTCGGCGCCCTGCTCCGCGCGCACGCGCCAGGGAAGTTGTGGCGGCTTGGCGCCGTAACCACGGCTGACCACACCGACACGCAGCCCGCGCGCCCGGCAATACTCGATCAGCCAGAGAATCATGGGTGTCTTGCCAGTGCCGCCAACGGTGATGTTGCCGACCACGATCAGCGGAACAGGCGACCGATAACTGCCGCCCTGCCCAGCCAGGAAGGCGGCACGCTTGCGCTGTGCCACCCGACGGTAGAGCCACTCCAGCGGGGCCAGCAGACCGAGGGCCGGGTGGCCCTGGTACCAGGCGTCCAACAGTCGATCGGAGAAAGCCATCAGGGCTGCTTGGCCGGGTCGGACTCGATGGTGGTCATGCGCAGATGGCTGAAGCCCAGCTTGCCTGCGGCGTCCATGGCAGTAACCACTGACTGGTGGGTAGTACGGGCATCGGCGGTAATGACCAGCGGCAAGCTGTTATCGCCTTCCGACTCACGTCCCAGGGCCGAGATCAGGGTCGCCAGGTCGCTCTTGACCAGGTTCTGCCCATTGAGTGAGTACTGCCCGTCGGCCGCGATACTCAACTCCAGGGTCTTGAGCTCGGTTTCCTGGGATGGCGTGCCACTAACCGCTTCGGGCAGCTCGATCTTCAGCTGGCTGGGCTTGCTGAAAGTGGTGGTCACCACGAAGAACAGCAACAGCACGAAGATCACGTCGATCAACGAAGTGAGGTTGAGGAACACCTCTTCGCGGGCGACATTGCCCGCCCT
This sequence comes from Pseudomonas sp. TCU-HL1, assembly GCF_001708505.1. NCBI lineage: Bacteria > Pseudomonadati > Pseudomonadota > Gammaproteobacteria > Pseudomonadales > Pseudomonadaceae > Pseudomonas > Pseudomonas sp. TCU-HL1. The sequence continues at coordinate 2,342,403 of NZ_CP015992.1, read as the reverse complement.
GCGGCGGAACTTCACGCTTTGGCTTCCTCTGCGAAGTCGACCTCGCGATCACCCTGGACCACTTCAACCAGCTTGATCGCCTCCTGCTCCATGGCTACCACCAACTCGTCGACGCGACGCAGCAGATAGCGATGGAAGAACACAGCGGGGATGGCCACGATCAGGCCCGCCGCAGTGGTCACCAGGGCCTTGGCGATCCCGCCGGCCAGCAGCGGCGCATTGGCCATGCCGTTTTCCATGAAGCCACCGAAGATATCGATCATGCCGAACACGGTGCCGAGCAGGCCCAGCAGCGGGGCCATGGCGGCGATGGTGCCAAGGGCGTTGAGGTAGCGCTCCAGTTCATGAATGACCCGGCTGGCGGCTTCCTCGATGCACTCTTTCATGATCTCGCGACCATGCTTGGAGTTGGCCAGGCCCGCGGCCAACACTTCACCCAGGGGCGACGATGCGCGCAGTTCCTTGAGCCTCTGGCCATTGAGTTGCTTGTCCTTGATCTGGCGCCAGACCTGTCCCAGCAGGTGCGGCGGCGAGACGCGACTGAGGCGCAAGGTCCACAGGCGTTCAGCAACTATCGCGGTGGCGGCGATGGAACACAGAATGATCGGTAGCATCATCCAGCCACCGGCTTTGACCAACTCCCACACGGTAGGAAATCCCCTTCGGAAAAGTGGCGCCACTCTAGCATAGGGTCGGCGTTCGCCGACCGCCGCCGTTCTCATTTTTCCCTCCAGAACACGGACTTTTCTCGCCAGCTTTCCGGCTCGACATGAGCCCCCAGCCGCAGCAGCAAAGCGCCCTGCTCCGCCGTGTCATGAATCTCGGCGGGCAAACCGCGGATACGCGAAACGACCAGCGGGTGTGGATGCCCGTACGAATTGAGGTGCCCCCGGGAGATCACCACTTTTTGTGGCTGAACGGCTCGCAGGAAGGCGGGGCTGGAGGAGGTGCGGCTACCATGATGCCCAGCCACCAGCCAGCGCGCCGCGAGCGGCTGCCCGCTGGCGACCCAGGCCGCTTCGCCGCGCGTGCCAAGGTCGCCACTGAGCAGGATGCGCTCACCTGCGGCCTCGACGGCCAGCACACAGGAACGCTCATTGCTGTCTCCCGCTACGGGCGACTTCCAGACAAGGAACCGCACCCCATCCCAGCTCCAGGCATCACCCACTGCGCAGGGTTGCGCATTCAGATCGGGCGGCAGGCGACCCGGCTCCCCGCTCATGACCCGCGCCACCGCCAGCCCTCGCTGCACGGCCAGGGCGCCGCCAGCATGATCGGAGTCCGCATGGCTGATCAGCATCAGGTCGAGCCTGGACAGACCCAGGCCGCGCAATGCCGGCACCACCACCCGCTCGCCGATGTCGAAATCCCCCCGACGCGGACCGGCGTCGTAGAGCAACGCATGCTCGCGGGTGCGTATCAGCACCGAAAGCCCCTGCCCCACGTCGAACACCCAGACCTCAGCCTGCCCGGGGGCGGGACGCGCCAGCAGCGGCATCAGCATGGGCAGCAGCAATGCGAAGCCGAATGAGCGTAGCGGCACTCCCGCCGGCGCCATCAACAGCAGCGTACCCAGCGCGCTCAGCAGCCAGGCCCAGCCTGGCACCTGCGCTGGAATCCAGGCAGGCAACTGCATGGCAGTCCAGGCAAGCCCGCGAAACAGGAGTTCCAACGCTCCCCCGGAAAGCCAGAGCAGCGCTTCACCCAGCAACGGAACAGGCAGCAGCAGGGTTCCAAGCAGGGCGAGAGGAAGTACCACCAGACTGATCCAGGGCACCGCCACCAGATTCGCCAGCGGTCCACTCAGGCTGATGGGCAGGGCCAGGGCCAGCAGTATCGGTGCCAGCCCCAAGCCCATGGCCCACTGGGCTCGCCACCAGGACTGCCACCAGGCCCAGGTGCCAAGGCGTCCGGCGAAACAGAAGACCAGCAGCAGGACGGCGCCGAACGACAACCAGAATCCAGGCTGCAGAACCACCAGCGGCTCAGCCAGAAGCACGGCACAGAGCGCGACCATCAGCGGCGTAAGGAACCCCAGGTGACGAAACCGCAGACGCCAGAGCAGGACAACGGCGAGCATCACGCAGGCCCGCTGCACCGGCACATCGAAACCGGCGAGAAGGCCGTAGCCGACACCGCCCACCAAGGCCAGGGTGCAAGCACTGGGCAACCACGGCAGGCGCCGCGGCCAGAGCCCCAGGCGCGCCAGGGCCGCCACCAGGCCATAGAGCACCCCGGCGAACAAGGTGATGTGCTGGCCGGAGATAACCATCAAATGCGTCGTACCGGTGTCTTGAAGCAGGCGCCAGTCCCTGTTCGTCAAGCCCGATCCGTCCCCCAGCACCAACGCGGCGAGGCCTCCTGCCCTCCCCCACGCATCGACCTGCAGCAACCGTTGGCGAAGCTCGTCGCGCCAGGCGTAAAGCCCGCCAGCCGGTTCGAGGCGCTCACCGGTTCTCACCGAACCGGTGCCGCCCGTGCGCCGCGCCAGCAACCAGGCCTCGTAATCGAAGGTGGCGGGGTTCACCAGTCCATGAGGCCGTTTCAGACGCACCGCCAGTCGCCAGCGTTCGCCAGCCAGCATCGGCGGCCCGCCATACCAGGACAGGCGCAGGCGCTTGGGCAATCGCGCCCGCGCGGAGTGGAGCTCATCCAGCTCGAATCGCACCACGCCGTCGGCGACGCTCGGCAAGCCGACCACCCGCCCCTCCAGCCAGCGCACCTGTCCATCCAGCTCCAGTGCCAATCGATCATCGAGCGCCCACTGGGCACTCAGGCACGCCCAGCCAAGGCCGACCAGGAAAAAGCCAGCGCGCCACGCCCGCCCGCCCAGCAGGAGCAGACCGACGGCCAGCAGGAGATAGAGCCACCAGACAGGCGGCAAGGCGGGCATCCAGCGCAGCGCAAGCAAGCCAGCCGCCAGTGCGGCCAGCCCGGACAACATGGGCATTCCACTCTCCTTCCCTGGACGGGGAGCCGCGGCAACGTCCTGTTCCGCGATGCACAGGCCACTGCGGCGGTGAATGCTCCCTCGTTAACCTGCCGACACAAACTGACCCGGCGATGTCATTTCCGTGTGTGCATAATACCCGGCGCTTTCGTCCGCCAGAGACCGCCCATGCCGCGTCGCCTCTTCAAACGCTACATGCCGAATCCGGACACCATCAGGGAACACAAGTCCCTGCGTTTTCTCGGCCCCCTGATCCACGACCCCAACCTCTGGCACCTCAATCGCCACTCGGTTGCACGCGCCATGGCCATGGGCCTGTTCGCCGCATTCGTGCCCATTCCCATGCAGATGCTGCTGGCTGCCGGCCTGGCTATCATGGTCCGCGCCAACCTGCCGATTTCGGTCGGCCTGGTCTGGCTGACCAACCCCATCACCATGCCGCCGGTCTTCTACTGCACCTACAAGATGGGCGCCTGGATCATGCAGATTTCTCCGCGCGCGCTGCCCGATGAACTGACCTGGGAGTGGATCACGCAGGAACTTTCCACAGTCTGGCAGCCGTTCCTCCTAGGCTCTTTGGTGTGTGGCGTATTGGTCGGAGCACTGGCCTACATGCTGACCATGCTCTATTGGCGCTGGTGGGTCGGCCACAGTTGGCGCAAACGCCAGAAGGCCCGGAAGGAAGCCAGCCGCTGAAACGAAAACGCCGCATTGAATGCGGCGTTTTTGTTTGCGTGCAGGACCTGCTACTCGTAGCGCAGGGCCTCGGCCGGCTGGGTCTGGGCTGCACGCCAGGCCGGATAGAGGGTGGCCAGGAAGCTCAGCACCAGGGCCGCCGAGCAGATCAGCAACACATCGCTCAACTGCAGCTCGGACGGCAGGTAACTGACGAAGTAGACGTCGGAACTGAAGATCTGCCGGCCACTGGCGCGCTCCAGGGCGGCAATCCACTGACTGACGTTGAGCGCGGTGATAACGCCCAGCACGGTACCGATCAGCGTACCGATTACACCGATCACGCTGCCCTGCACCATGAACACGGCCATGATCTGCCGCGGCGTAGCACCCAGGGTACGGAGGATGGCGATGTCCGCGCGCTTGTCGGCAACGACCATTATCAGGGTGGCGATGATGTTGAAAGCAGCCACGGCCACGATCAGCAGCAGGAGCAAGCCGATCATGGTCTTCTCCATTTTCATGGCGCTGAACAGGCTGCCCTGGGTATGGGTCCAGTCGTCCGCGCGATAGCCCTGCCCCAGCTCAGCGACAATCTGCTGCGACACCTGCGGTGCTTCGAAGAGGTCCTTCAAGGCGATACGCACGCTCTGCACCTCGCCTTCCTCGAGGCGCTGGATGGCCGAAGCGTCGGCGATGTTGATCAGCGCCAGGGAGCTGTCCAGCTCGGCGCCGACCTTGAACACACCCACCACATTGAAGCGCTGCATGCGCGGCGTGATGCCGCCCGGTGCGCTGCTCACCTCGGGAACGATCAGGGTCAGCTTGTCCCCGACATTGAGACGGAAGCGCCGCGCGGTGATTTCGCCGATGACAATGCCGGATTCACCCGCCTTCAGCGCATCCAGATCACCCTGCACCATGTGCTTGCCGATAATCGAGACCTTGGTCTCTTCCTGCGGGTCGATGCCGTTGATCTGCACCGGCTGCATCATGCCCTTGTAAGAGAGCATGCCTTCCAGCTCGGCGAAGGGCACCGCACCCACCACCTCCGGGTGCTTCATCGCCGCAGCGGCCACGAGGCGCCAGTCATCCAGTGGCTGCTCGGCACTCAGGGTCGCGTGAGACACCATGCCGAGGATGCGCGAACGCATTTCCTTCTGGAACCCATTCATCACCGAGAGCACCACGATCATGGCCAGCACGCCCAGCGCCAGGCCGATCATCGAGGTCAGCGAGATGAAGGAGATGAAGTGGTTACGGCGTTTGGCACGCGTATAGCGCGTGCCGATGAAAATCGGGAGAGGTCTGAACATCTCAGGCAGCCACCAGTCGGCCTTCTTCCAGGCGCAGCACCCGATCCATCTGATGGGCCAGCTGCAGGTCGTGAGTCACCACCAGGAAGGCGGTACGCAGGGAGCGGCTGAGTTCCAGCATCAGCTCCTGGATGCCATGGGCGGTGTGCTGATCGAGGTTGCCAGTCGGCTCGTCGAGCAGCACCAGCGCCGGGTTGTTGACCAGGGCACGTGCGATGGCCACGCGCTGGCGCTCACCGCCAGAGAGCTCCGCCGGCTTGTGCGACAGGCGATGCCCAAGCCCCACGCGCTCCAACAGCGCCGTGGAACGCTGGCGAGCTTCGCCGATGGCGGTGCGGCCGATCAGCAATGGCATGCAGACGTTTTCCAGTGCGGTGAATTCCGGCAGCAGGTGATGGAACTGATAAACAAAGCCAAGGGCGCGGTTGCGCAGCAGCCCGCGGGCAGTTTCGCTAAGGGCGGAAAGCTCTTCGCCAGCCAGCCAGACACTGCCCTTGCTCGGGGTATCCAGACCGCCCAGCATGTTCAGCAGCGTGCTCTTGCCTGAACCGGAACTGCCCACGATGGCCACCCGCTCACCCGGGTGCAGTTCCAGCTCGACGCTGGACAGCACCTCGACCGATTGCGGGCCCTCGTCGTAGCTCTTGCTCAGGTTGCGGCAACTCAGGACTGCCTTGTTACTCATAGCGCAAAGCCTCTGCTGGCTGGGTGCGCGCGGCACGCCAGGCGGGGTAAAGGGTGGCGAGGAAGCTCAGGACCAGCGCGGCCGAGCAGACCAGCACCACGTCCTCGGCCATCAGCTGGGATGGCAGGTAATCGATGAAATAGACATCGGCACTGAGGAACTTGTGCCCCAACAGGCGTTCCAGCAACGCGATGGCGCCGCTCACATTGAGCGCCGCGAGAATGCCCAGCACGCCGCCGATGAAGGTGCCGACGACACCGATCACCGTACCCTGCACCATAAAGATGCCCATGATCTGCCGGGGTGTGGCGCCCAAGGTCCGGAGGATGGCGATGTCGCTGCGCTTGTCGGTCACCACCATCACCAGCGTGGAGATGATGTTGAAGGCAGCCACGGCAACGATCAGCAGCAGGAGCAGACCGATCATGGCCTTTTCCATCTTGATCGCCTGGTACAGGTTACCGTGAGTACGCGTCCAGTCGCGGGCGTAGAAGTCTTCCCCCTTCAGTTCACCCGCGATCTGCCAGGCCACCTGCGGCGCCTGGAACAGGTCGTCGAGTTTCAGGCGCAGGCCCTGCACCTGATCCGGCTGCCAACGCTTCAGGCGAGCCACATCCGAGAGGTTGGCGATGGCCAGGAAGCCGTCCAGCTCACCGGCACCGACGTGGAAGATGCCGACCACGGTAAAGCGCTTCATGCGCGGGAAGACACCCGCCGGGGTGACCGCCACTTCGGGGAGCACGAAGGTGACCTTGTCGCCCATGCCCACGCCCAGCTTGCTGGCGGCGCGGTCACCGATGACGATGCCGAACTCACCAGGCTTCAATGCCGCCAGGCTGCCCTCCCGGAAGAAGTTGCCGATGATGGAAACCTTGGGCTCTTCCTGTGGGTCCACGGCATTGACCAGCACCTTCTGCACCTTGCCGTCGGCAGTCAGCAGACCCTGGACCTGGGTGTAGGGCGCGACGGCTTTCACTTCGGAATGGCGGGCCACGCCGTCGGCCAGCTGGCGCCAGTCGTTGATGGGAACGGCGGATTCCACGGTGGCGTGGGGCACCATGCCCAGCACGCGCGTGCGCATCTCGTGGTCGAAGCCGTTCATGACCGATAGCACCAGGATCATCACCAGCACACCGAGGGCCAGGCCGATCATGGAAGTCAGGGAAATGAAGGAGACGAAGTAGTTACGGCGCTTGGCGCGCGTGTAACGGGCGCCTATGTACAGGGACAGCGGTCTGAACATGGAAGTGGAGTTCGCTGGCGAAAGAAGGGACGTCCTTGTGGCGGGGCTTGGCGAGCAGCGTTTACACTCAAATTCTGTTCATGATCTGCAACGTCGCCCAAGGGCGTCGCAAACGGGCTCGCGAGATAACGAACAGCTCTTCGACCACCACCGCTGCCATGGGTTCGCCATGTCGACACGAGACGCGGATGACCGCCGCGAATACTACCGCATCGAAGATACGATCGCACTGGAATTTCACCCGCTGAAACAGGGCGATACAGACGATGGAAGCAGCGCTGACAGCAGCTCCCAGCTGTTCGGCCTGCTCAGTGAATTGCACCTGATGGACTTCGAATCCCAGCATCTGCTGCGACATATCCATGAGCGCGACCGCACCCTCGCCAGTTACCTGAAAGTCATCAACAAACGCATCGACCTGCTCGGCCAGGCGCTGGCCCAGAGTCTGTTGCGCGACATCGGCCCGGCGCGCCAGGTGACCCTTTCCGAAGGTGGCATCAGCTTCAGCAACCCGCAGCCCATCGAGCCGGGCAGCCTCCTGGCGATCAAAATGGTCCTGATGCCCCAGGCACTTGGCCTGCTGCTGCGTGCGGTCGTGATACACAGCCAACCTCGAGAGGATGGCCGGTTCGACATCGGCACCGAGTTCGAAGAGCTGACCGACGCCCAGCGGCAACTGCTGGCCCGGCACATTCTGCAGAAGCAGGCCCAGCAGCGACGCCAGGCCCGCGAACGCGCCTCCCCGACCAGCTGAGCCCCCCTGTATGACGCGCCCCGGCCTGTTGCTGACCTACCTCCTCCTGGCGCTGCCCGTTGGCGCCGAAACCCTCGAGATTCCTGTCGGCGAGCAAGGCGACGCGGGCCTTTCACTCCCCGCCCGTGGTGAGAGCCAACGCGCCGTGCTGGAGCGCTTTGGCCTCCCCGATGAAGAACACCCCGCAGTCGGCAAGCCGCCAATCAGTCGCTGGGACTACCGTGAATTCTCGGTCTATTTCGAAAGCGGACGGGTCATCGACAGCGTCCGCCACCATCAACCCAGAGCACCAAGGGAATAAAAGTGACCCTGATCTACGGCCATCGAGGCGCCAAGGGCGAATGCCCGGAAAATACCCTGGCCAGCTTCCAGCAATGCCTTTCACATGGCGTGAAGCGCTGCGAGCTGGACCTGCACCTGTCGCGCGACGGTGAGCTGATGGTGATCCACGACCCCAGCCTCAAGCGCACCACCGGCCGCCGAGGCAAAGTGGCCGAGCATGACGCCGAGGAGCTGGCAACCTATGACGCTCGCCTGGGCGGCCCGGGCTGGCAAAAGCCCTGCCCCATCCCCCGCCTGGCAACCCTGTTCGAGCAATGCGACTTCGACCACTGGCAACTGGAAGTGAAAAGCGCCTCGCGTGTCCGTGCTGCGCGGACCGTGCTGGCAATCCAGGAACTGACCGAGCGCCACGGCCTGCAGGACAAGGTCACCGTCACCTCCAGTTCGCGCGAGGTACTGCGTGCGCTCAATCGGCTAACGCCGAATCTGTCTCGTGGGCTGGTGGCGGAATACGCCTGGCTCGACCCGCTGAAGGTAGCCAGGCACCACGGCTGCAATCTACTGGCACTGAACTGGACACTGTGCACCCCTGAACGCCTGTTGCGGGCGCAGAAGGAAGGGCTGCACGTCTCGGTCTGGACAGTGAACGAGCCCGCCCTGATGCGCCGACTCGCTGACTTCGGGGTGGACAGCATCATCACCGACTTCCCGGGCCTGGCAAGCACCGCTATCGGGATTCGCTGAATCCCCACGGCGCCGCTCGTCCTTGTGGGAGCGAATTCATTCGCGATTGAATCGCCTCCACAAGCTCGGGCTGCCCCCATGAAAAAACCGACCACCAGGGCCGGTTTTTTCATTCAAGGCGTCGCCTGATCAGAAGCTCTCCCGGTTCGGCCAACGCCAGAGGTGCGTGTCGCCGAGAGGGTCCTCCCCGGCCGGTTCAGGCGCCCGGCCGGTGCTGCTCAAAAAAGCCGGTTGAGGCCGTCGAACGCCGCAACCCGATAGGCTTCCGCCATGGTCGGGTAGTTGAAGGTGGTGTTGACGAAGTACTTGATGCTGTTCGCCTCGCCCTTCTGGTTCATGATCGCCTGGCCGATGTGCACGATCTCCGAAGCCTGGTAGCCAAAGCAGTGCACGCCGAGGACTTCCAGCGTCTCGCGGTGGAACAGGATCTTCAGCATGCCCACAGGTTCCACGGCGATCTGCGCGCGTGCCATGCCCTTGAAGAAGGCCTTGCCCACTTCGTAGGGAATCTTCGCCTGGGTCAGCTCCTTCTCGTTCTTGCCGATGGAGCTGATCTCCGGGATGGTGTAGATGCCGGTGGGCACGTCATCGACGAAGCGCCACTCGTCGTTATCGACGATATTGCCGGCAGCCGAACGGCCCTGGTCGTAGGCGGCGCTGGCCAGACTCGGCCAGCCGATTACGTCACCGGCGGCGTAGATGTTGGAGATGCAGGTGCGGTAGTTCTGGTCCACCTCGATCTGGCCACGGCTGTTGACCTTGATACCGATGTTCTCCAGGCCCAGCTTGTCGGTGTTGCCAGTGCGGCCGTTGCACCACAGCAGCGCGTCAGCCTTGATCTTCTTGCCGGACTTCAGGTGCAGGATCACCCCGTTGTCCAGCCCCTCGATACGCTCGTACTCCTCGTTGTGACGAATCAGCACGTTGTTGTTGCGCAGGTGGTAGCTCAGGGCGTCGGAAATTTCGTCGTCAAGGAAGCTGAGCAGCTGGTCGCGGTTGTCGATCAGGTCAACCAGAACGCCCAGGCCACTGAAGATGGAAGCGTATTCGCTGCCAATCACGCCAGCTCCGTAGATGATCAGGCGTCGCGGAGTGTGGCTGAGGGTGAGGATGGTGTCGCTGTCGTAAACACGCGGATGGCTGAAGTCCACGTCCGCCGGGCGATAGGGGCGCGAGCCGGTGGCGATGATGATCTGCTTGGCCACCAGGCGCTCCACCACGCCGTTCAGGCAGACGACTTCGATGGTCTGCTCATCGGCGAAGCTGCCGGTGCCGAAGAAGGTGTCGATGCGGTTGCGCGCGTAATAGCCGGTGCGCGAAGCCACCTGCTTGGCGATCACCTTCTCGGCGCTCTTCAGCACATCGGGGAAGGAGAACCAGCGCGGCTCGCCGATCTGGCGGAACATCGGGTTGGTGTTGAACTGCATGATCTGCCGCACCGAATGACGCAGCGCCTTGGACGGGATGGTGCCCAGGTGGGTGCAGTTGCCGCCGACTTCACGGCGGCTGTCCACCACCGCCACTTTCTGGCCGGCCTTGGCGGCGTTCATTGCCGCGCCCTCACCCGCCGGGCCGGAACCCAGCACCACTACGTCGTAGTTGTAGACAGCCATGCTTACTCCTCATAACGGGCCGGGGCGCCCTATGGCGCCCCCGGCAAGGTCCGCGGCATTCGACACCGCGGAAATCGGAACCTGTTTCGGCGATCCCGGGCGGGACCTTGAACTGGCGTGCAGCTTAGTCGAGCCGCTTGGCGCTGCACATTAGCGCTTGGTCGCGTCGTAGGCGAGTTTTGAATCCACTACATCGCCGCCTTGCTGGACCTCTTCGCACTTCTGACGATCACCGCCACAGATGGAGCATTGCTTTTCAATGCCCAGATTGGCGATGCCGCCGCAGGAGCCGGCAATGGGCTTACGCCCCATGATCACGCCCACGGCCATGCCCAGCACCACCAGCAGCATGATCAGGAATACCAAAACGAAGGTCATGCTCATTTCTCCTGTTGCTCGAACAGTTCGCGGAAGCGGCTGCTGCCCTGGCTGACAAAGCCCTGGCCTTCACGGGTCACGAAAAAGGCGGCGATGTCGTGGCGTTCAGCATAGGCCCTGCCCGCCTCCGGCCCCAGCACCATCAGCAGCGTGGACAGGCCATCCGCCCGTAGCACCGACTCATCCACCACCGTGACCGCTGCGAGGTTGTGGTTGATGGGCGCCCCCGTCTTGGGGTCGAGGGTATGGGAATAGCGCTTGCCGTCCTTCTCGAAATAGTTGCGATAGTCGCCTGAAGTCGAGACCCCGAGCCCATCGAGCTGAATGATCTTCTGCGCTATCTGACGGTCATCCCGCGGCGCCTCGATGGCGACTCGCCAGGGCGTACCGTCAGGCTTGCGGCCGACAGCCTTCAACTCGCCAGTGATTTCCACCAGGGCGCTACCGACACCCAGCTCGCCCAGCCGCGTCACCACGCGATCAACCGCATAGCCGGCGGCGATGCTGTTGAAGTCCAGTTGCACCGGCGCGTCCTTGCACAGCTGCTGGCCACTAACGGACAGGTGCTGTTGACCAACCCCGACCTTCGCGGCAGCAATGGCATCGGCACTGGGTACCTGGTTGCCACGGGACTGCGGACCGAAGCCCCAGAGGTTGAGCAGCGGCTCCACTGTCATGTCGAAGGCGCCATCGCTGTCCTTCGACAGGTCGCTGGCGAACGACACCAGTTCCAGCATCGAGGCCGGCAGCGCCATACAACTGCCCGCCGGCAAGGCATTGAAGCGCTCCACCTCGGAATCGGCGCGGTAGGTGGACATCTGCTGATCGATTTCCGCCAGGATGCCCTCCACCTCGTGGCGAGCTTGTTCGACCGAGGGTCCGGAAGCGCTGCGCACGTATTTCACCGAGTAGCTGCTGCCCATGGTGGGCCCGCCGAACTGCTCCAGGCGATCGCCGCACCCGGCCAGCAGGAGGCTGGCCGAGAGCAACAGCGCGATGGGCCTAGCCACCGAAATCATCCAGCAGAATGTTGTCCCGCTCCACGCCGAGGTCGGTGAGCATCTTGATCACCGCAGCGTTCATCATCGGCGGGCCGCACATGTAGAACTCGCAATCCTCGGGGGCCGGATGGTCCTTGAGGTAGTTCTCATAGAGCACGTTGTGGATGAAACCCTTCAGCCCGGTCCAGTTGTCTTCCGGTTGCGGGTCGGACAGCGCCAGGTGCCACTGGAAGTTCGGGTTCTCGGCGGCCAGCTGGTCGTACTCCTCGGCATAGAAGGCTTCGCGCAGAGAGCGTGCGCCGTACCAGAAGCTGATCTTGCGCTTGGAGCCGAGGCGCTTGAGCTGGTCGAAGATGTGCGAACGCATCGGGGCCATGCCCGCGCCGCCGCCGATGAAGACCATTTCGGCGTCGGTGTCCTTGGCGAAGAACTCGCCGAAAGGACCGTACACCGTCACCTTGTCACCCGGCTTGAGGCTGAACACCCAGGAAGACATCTGGCCCGGTGGCAGGTCGTCCTTGCCGGGCGGCGGCGAGGCGATACGGATGTTGAATTTGACGATGCCCCTCTCATCCGGATAGTTGGCCATGGAGTAGGCGCGGATCACCGTCTCCTCGACCTTGGACACGTACTTCCACTGATTGAACCTGTCCCAGTCGCCCCGGTACTCGGGCTGGATGTCGAAGTCCTTATAGGCCACCTGGTGGGGCGGGCACTCCAGCTGCACGTAGCCACCGGCGCGGAAATCCACGCTCTCCCCTTCCGGCAGGCGCAGGGTCAGCTCCTTGATGAAGGTGGCCACGTTGGGGTTGGACTCCACCGTGCATTCCCACTTCTTCACGCCGAAGACCTCTTCCGGCACCTCGATGTGCATGTCCTGCTTCACCGGGGTCTGGCACGACAGGCGCCAGCCTTCCTTCGCCTGGCGGCGGGTGAAGTGGGATTCTTCGGTGGGCAGCATCTCGCCGCCACCGCTCTCGACGACGCACTTGCACTGGGCGCAGGTACCGCCGCCACCACAGGCGGAAGAGAGGAAGACGTTATGGGAGACCAGGGTCTGCAGCAGCTTGCCGCCGGCGGGCACGGTGATGGTCCGCTCGCCGTTGATGACGATGTTCACGTCACCGCTGGACACCAGCTTGGCGCGAGCCACCAGGATGATCACCACCAGCCCGAGGACGATGGCGGTGAACATGCCGATGGCGAGGAAGATTTCAAAACTCAGCATGTCCGTTCCTTAGAGCTGCACACCGGAAAACGACATGAAGCCGAGCGACATCAGGCCGATGGTGATGAAGGTGATGCCGAGGCCTTGCAGGCCCTCGGGAACATCGCTGTATTTCAGTTTCTCGCGGATACCCGCCAGCAAGGCGATGGCCAGTGCCCAGGAGAAACCCGAGCCGACGCCGTAGACCACGCTCTCACCCAGGTTGTAGTCGCGCTCCACCATGAACAGCGAGCCGGCCATGATGGCGCAGTTCACCGTGATCAGCGGCAGGAACACGCCGAGGGCGTTGTAGAGCGAGGGCACGTACTTGTCGAGCAGCATCTCGAGGATCTGCACGATGGCGGCAATCACGCCGATGTAGCTGAGCAGGCCGAGGAAGGACAGGTCCACGTCCGGCAGCCCTGCCCAGGCCAGGGCGCCATCTTTCAGCAACAGGCTGTACAGCAGGTTGTTGGCCGGCACGGTGATGGCCTGCACCACGATGACCGCGATGCCCAGGCCGATGGCGGTTTCCACCTTTTTCGAAATGGCGATGAAGGTGCACATGCCGAGGAAGAAGGCCAGGGCCATGTTCTCGACGAACACGGCCTTCACGAACAGGCTGAGGTAATGCTCCATCAGTAGGCCTCCTTGTTGGATACCTGGGGCGCGATCTTGTAGGCCGGCGCTTCCTTCTGCCCGGTCTTCCAGCTACGCAACGCCCAGATGATCAGGCCGATGAGGAAGAAGGCCGAAGGCGGCAACAGCAGCAGGCCGTTGGGCTGGTACCAGCCACCGTCATTGATCACCGGCAGCACCTCAAAGCCCAGCAGCTTGCCAGCGCCGAGCAGCTCGCGAACGACGCCGAGGACGATCAGCATGGCGCTATAACCCAGGCCATTGCCAATGCCATCGAAGAAGGACAGCAGCGGCGGATTGGCCATGGCGAAGGCTTCCGCGCGGCCCATCACGATGCAGTTGGTGATGATCAGGCCGACGAACACCGAGAGCTGCTTGGACAGGCTGAAGGCGTAAGCCTTGAGCACCTGGTCGACCACGATCACCAAGGACGCGATGATCACCATCTGTACGATCATGCGGATCGAGCTCGGGATCTGGCTGCGGATCATCGAGATGAACAGGTTGGAGCAGCCGGTGACCAGGGTCAGGGCGATGGACATCACCAGCGCGGTCTTCAGGTTGGACGTGACCGCCAGCGCCGAGCAGATGCCCAGGATCTGCAAGCCGATGGGGTTGTTGTGCAGGATCGGGTCCAGCAGGACCGACCGGATAGTGGGTTGCGCCATGCTCATGCCTCCCCGTTGTTCAGCTTGGCCAGGAACGGGCCGAAGCCGTTCTTGCCCAGCCAGAAATGCAGCAGGTTGTTGACGCCCTTGCTGGTCAGCGTAGCGCCCGCCAGGCCATCCACCTGATGGCTCGCGCTGGGCGAACCGGCGTCGACGCTGCCCTTGATGATGCGGATAGCCAGTTGGCCCTGCTCATCGAACAGGCTCTTGCCGTTCCACAGCGCCTTCCATTTCGGGTTGTCCACTTCGCCACCGAGGCCAGGGGTTTCACCGTGCTGGTAGAAGCCGAGGCCGACAACGGTATTAAGGTCGCCCTTGAGCGCCAGGAAACCGTAGAGGGTCGACCAGAGGCCATAGCCGCGAACCGGCAGGATCAGGGTCTGCAACTGGCCGTCCTGCTCCACCAGGTAGACGGTACTGAAACGCTCGCGGCGCTTGATGGACGCGATGTCCTGCTCGGCAGGTAGCGCGTCGGACAGCTGCGGGTCCTTGGCGGCCTTCAGCGGGTCGAAGCCAGCGGCTTTCATCTCATCGGAGAAATCACCGCTGGACAGATCGACCACCCTGGCAGTGATGCGCTCGGCGTAGAGCTTCTTCACCTCATCGGCCGACATGCCCGGCTCGGCCAGGCCGGCAATGGTGAGAATGCTGCGCTGCTTGTCCAGCTCACGGTTCTCCACCTGCACCGGCTTCAGTGCCACCGCGCCACCGGCGACGAACACGGAACACACCAGGCAGACCACCAGGGCCACCATCAGGGTGCGGACAGTGGATTCTTTCTGGTTAGCCATTGCGTGCCAGCCTCCGCTTGATATTGGCCTGGACGACGAAATGGTCGATCAGCGGCGCGAACAGGTTGGCGAAGAGGATCGCCAGCATCATGCCTTCCGGGAAGGCCGGGTTGACCACACGGATCAGCACCACCATCAGGCCGATCAACGCACCGAACAGCCATTTCCCGGTATCGGTCATGGACGCGGACACCGGGTCGGTGGCCATGAACATCATGCCGAAGGCGAATCCACCCAGGACCAGGTGCCAGTACCAGGGCATCGCGAACATCGGATTGGTGTCCGAGCCGATGGCGTTGAACAGCCAGCTGGTGGCAATCATGCCCAGCATCACGCCGGCAACGATGCGCCAGGCCGCAATGCGGGTAATCAGCAGCACACCGCCACCGATCAGGATGGCCAGGGTGCTGGTCTCGCCGATGGAGCCCTGGATGGTACCGAGGAAGGCGTCCATCCAACTGATGCCGTGGCCGACGATATTGTCGACACCGCCAGCGGCGCCAAGGCTCAGCGAGGTGGCGCCGGCAAAGCCGTCCACTGCGGTCCAGACCGCGTCACCGGAAATCTGCGCCGGATAGGCGAAGAACAGGAAGGCACGACCCGCCAGGGCCGGGTTGAGGAAGTTCTTGCCGGTTCCGCCGAAGACTTCCTTGCCCAGCACCACACCGAAGCTGATGCCCAGGGCCACCTGCCAGAGCGGGATGCTCGGCGGCAGGGTCAGGGCGAAAAGCACGGAGGTGACGAAGAAGCCTTCGTTCACCTCATGGCGGCGAATGGAGGCGAAGAGCACTTCCCAGAAGCCACCGACGATGAAGGTCACCGCATAGATCGGCAGGAACCAGGCCGCGCCCTGGATGAAGTTGTCCCACAGGCTGTTCGGGTCGAACCCGGCCAGCGCGCCGATCAGGGTGAAACGCCAGCCTTCCTGGGCCGCCAGCAGATCGGGGCTCTGCGCGAACACCAGGTTGGCCTGGTAGCCGACGTTCCACATGCCGAAGAACATGGCCGGGAAGGTGCAGAGCCAGACGGTGATCATCATGCGCTTGAGGTCGATACCGTCGCGCACGTGGGCGGTCGTGTGGGTCACATTGGCCGGACGATAGAAAAAGGTATCGACCGCTTCATAGAGGGCGTACCACTTTTCGTAACGGCCGCCGTGCTCGAAGTTATGCTCGATCTTGTCGAGGAATTTACGCAGGCTCACATCAGCCCTCCTTCTCGATTCGGCTGAGGTTGTCCCGCAGGATGGGGCCGTACTCGTACTTGCCGGCGCAGACATAGCTGCACAACGCCAGGTCTTCTTCGTCCAGCTCCAGGCAGCCGAGCTTCTGCGCCATTTCGGTGTCGCCGACGATCGATAGCGCAGGAGTTGGGTGGGCAGGATGTCCAGCGGCATCACCGCCTCATAGTTGCCCACCGGCACCATGGCGCGCGGACTGCCATTGGTGCTGGTGTTGAAGGCGAACTTACGACCGCCCAGCAGCTTCGAGACGAAGATGTTCAGCACCGAGTGCTTGTTCACCCCGGCACGCAGGTAGTGCAGCAGCTCGCGGTCGTTGCCCTCACGCAGGCAAGACACTTGCACGTGGTAACGCCCGAGGTAGGCACAAGCGCCGCGGGAAGTACGCCCACCCAGCAGAGAGCCGGACACCACACGGTTGGCACCGGGCTGCAGCTCACCGGCGGTGAGCTCGTGCAGGCTGGCGCCCAGGCGGGTGCGCAGCAGGCGCGGGTTTTCTACCACCGGGCCAGCCAGGGACACCACGCGCTCGACCCAGAGGCGACCGCTGGTGAACAGCTTGCCGATGGCGATCACGTCCTGGTAACCGATATGCCAGACGCTCTTGCCGGCACTCACCGGGTCGAGGAAATGAATGTGGGTGCCGGGCAGGCCGGCCGGGTGCGGGCCGGCGAAGGATTCGCTGCGCACCTGGGCCAGGCTTTCGCCCGGCAGTGTGGTGCCGTCGGCCTTGCAGAGGAAAATGCGGGCCAGCCGGGAAAGGACGCTGAGACCATGCTCGAAGTCCGCGGCGTGCTCGGCGATCACGAGGGCGGGATCGGCGGCAAGCGGCTGGGTGTCGATTGCCGTGACGAAGATGGAGCTGGGCGTGGCGTCGATGGCCGGCACGCGGCTGAACGGCCGAGTACGCAGGGCAGTCCAGAGGCCGGACTGGACCAGGTTGTCGCAGACCTGCCGGGGGTCGAGCTGGCCGAGTCGCTCAGCGGGATACTGCTCGAAAACCACCTCGTCATCGCCCTCAAGGTCGATCACCACGGACTGCAGCACGCGCTGCTCGCCACGGTGGATGGCGCTGACAACGCCGGCACCTGGCGCGGTGTAGATGACGCCTGGGCTTTTCTTGTCGGCGAACAGCGGCTGACCGAGCTTGACCCGATCCCCCACCTGAACCTCCATGGTCGGCTTCATGCCGTGATAGTCGAAGCCGATGACGGCAACGCTCCGAACCGGGCGCCCGGCCTCGACTCGCTGAGCCGGCTCCCCCGCCACTGGCAGGTCCAGCCCTCGCTTGATTCTGATCATAGGTTTCGCCTGAAACAGGAATACTGCCCGGCCCTAGCCCGCCAGCCAAATGACCAGCCTCGCGCCAGGCCATGCCTGGCACGAATGTGCTGAATTCCGAACGATTAAGCGGCGGATTATAGAGAGCCATACCCTCCCTTGCCACCCAAGTCCTTTCTTTTCAGCGACTTAACAAACAGCAGACTACCGGGCGTCCAGCTCTGAACAGCAAGCCATCCTGCCCTGCCCCGACAAAGCCATGTCGACCCACGCCCTGGCAGGCACTGTGCGAAATGAAAAACGGGAGCCCATGGCTCCCGCTTTTCGCTCCTCCGTGTGCCTCAGTGAGCCGTAGCGCGCGAGGCAGACCGCTTGAAGTAGTAGCAGACAGCGATCAGCGCCAGCCAGAAGGGGATGGCGTAGACCGACACATTGATGCCCGGAATCATCAGCATCACGCCCAGGATGAGCGCCACGAAGGCCAGGCACAGGTAATTGCCGATGGGGTACCAGAACGCCTTGAAGAAAGGCTGGATGCCACGGGCATTCATGCTCTTGCGGAACATCAGGTGAGACAGACTGATCATCGCCCAGTTGATCACCAGCGCTGCCACCACCAGAGCCATCAACAGCTCAAGGGCCTTCTGCGGCGCAAGGTAGTTGACCACCACGCAGAGGAAGGTGATCAGGGCAGAAACGCCAATGGCCAGCACCGGTACACCGCGGTCATCCACCTTCATCAGCGCCTTGGGCGCATCGCCCTGCTCGGCCAGGCCGTAGAGCATCCGGCTGTTGCAGTAAACGCCGCTGTTGTAGACCGACAAGGCAGCCGTCAGCACCACGAAGTTGAGGATATGCGCAGCCGTATCGCTGCCGATCAGCGAGAAGATCTGCACGAAGGGGCTGCCGCTGTAGGGATCGCCGGCGGCGCCCAGCGTCTCCAGCAACTTGTCCCACGGGTAGAGCATCAGCAGCACGCTGAGCGCACCGATGTAGAAGATCAGGATGCGATAGATCACCTGATTGATCGCCTTGGGGATCACCTTCTTCGGCTCACTGGCCTCGGCAGCGGTGATGCCTACCAGCTCCAGGCCACCGAAGGAGAACATGATGATGGCCAGCACCATCACCAGGCCTTCGATGCCATTGGGGAAGAAGCCGCCGTGGCTCCAGAGGTTGTCGACCGCCGCCTGCGGTCCACCTTCGCCACTGGCCAGTAGATAAATGCCGAGGACGATCATGCCGATGATGGCCACCACCTTGATCAGGGCGAACCAGAACTCGGTCTCACCGAAGGCTTTCACGTTGGCGAGATTGATCAGATTGATCAGCACGAAAAAGACCGCAGCCGATACCCATGTGGGCACGTCCGGCCACCAGAACTGGATGTACTTGCCCACCGCCGTCAGCTCGGCCATACCCACCAGCACGTAGAGCACCCAGTAGTTCCAGCCGGCGAGGAAGCCCGCATAACCACCCCAGTACTTGTGGGCGAAGTGGCTGAAGGAGCCCGCCACGGGTTCCTCGACGATCATCTCGCCCAACTGGCGCATGATCAGGAAAGCGAAGAAACCGGCAATGGCGTAGCCGAGAATCATCGAAGGACCGGCCGACTTGAGCACCCCGGCCGACCCCAGGAACAGGCCGGTGCCGATGGCGCCGCCCAGCGCGATTAGCTGGATGTGGCGGTTTTTCAGGCCCCTTTTGAGCGGCCCCTGGTGAAGGTGATGTCCTTCCATCTGGGAATTCCCCAAGCGATTCTTGTTATCCGATTACAGACGTAAAAATGAAAAACGGGAGCCCGAAAGCTCCCGTTTTTCACAGGTCACAACTTATTACTGAGGGAAGGCCGGCGGGTTTACACCTGCCATGTCTTCCATCACGCGGACCACCTGGCAGCTGTAACCGAACTCGTTGTCGTACCAGACGTACAGGACGACACGGTTGTCGTTGCAGATGGTGGCTTCGGCGTCTACCACGCCGGCATGACGGGACCCGACGAAGTCAGAGGACACCACTTCCTGGGAGGAGACGTAGTCGATCTGCTTGTGCAGGTCCGAATGCATGGCCGCCTGGCGCAGGTATTCGTTGATCTCGTCGCGGCTGGTGGCCTTCTCCAGGTTCAGGTTGAGGATGGCCATGGAGACGTTCGGCGTCGGTACGCGGATGGCGTTGCCGGTCAGCTTGCCTTTCAGCACCGGCAGGGCCTTGGCGGCGGCGGTGGCGGCACCGGTCTCGGTGATCACCATGTTCAGCGGAGCGCTGCGGCCGCGGCGGCTGCCTTTGTGGAAGTTGTCGATCAGGTTCTGGTCGTTGGTGTAAGAGTGAACGGTTTCGACGTGGCCGTTGACGATGCCGTACTGATCGTCGACCGCCTTCAGCACCGGCACGATGGCGTTGGTGGTGCAGGAAGCTGCCGAGATGATCTTGTCATCAGGGGAAATTTCGCCATGGTTGATGCCATGAACGATGTTCTTCAGGGCGCCCTTGCCCGGAGCGGTCAGGACGACGCGATTGATACCCGGGCACTTCAGGTGCTGGCTCAGGCCTTCGGCGTCGCGCCACTTGCCGGTGTTGTCCACCAGCAGGGCGTTCTTGATGCCATAGGCGGTGTAGTCGATCGAGGCGGGATCATTGGAGTAGATCACCTGGATCAGGTTGCCGTTGGCGGTCAGGGTGTTGTGTTCTTCGTCGATGACGATGGTGCCGTCGAACGGACCGTGCACGGAGTCGCGACGCAGCAGGCTGGCGCGCTTGACCAGGTCATTCTCGGCGCCCTTGCGAACGACGATGGCACGCAGACGCAGGCCGTCGCCACCACCGGTTTTCTCGATCAGGATGCGCGCCAGCAGGCGACCGATACGGCCGAAACCGTACAGGACGACGTCAGTGCCTTCACGGGCAGCGCCGTTCTGCTTGCCAACCACGTCGGCCAGCTCGTCCTTGGTGAACTGCTCGATGCTGCGGCCATTACCTTCGGCCTTGAACTTGGCAACCATCTTGCCCAGGTCCACGGAAGCGGCGCCCAGCTTGAGCTCGCTCATGGCCTTGAGGATCGGGAAGGTTTCGTGAACCGAAAGCTCGGCTTCGTCCGCCAGGCGATGACGAGCAAAGCGGTGAGCCTTGAGGATGGCGATCACGGAGCGGTTGATCAGGCCACGGCCATAGATCGAAGTCACAACATTGTTGTTGCGATAGAGCTGGCCAATCATCGGAATCATGGCTTCCGCGAGGGCTTCACGATCGATCCATTCACCGAGACACTGGTCGGGCTTCTGAGTCACGGGCAGTACCTTCCACATGTAGGGGATGAAAAAAGGGGCTACATTATGACGGCGCGCGCAGTCGCCGGCAATCAGCAGCAGCCTCAACACTGACATCCGCTAGTCGGGATAGTTACAATCCGCCGATCTTTTTCCGACCGGAGCCCAACTGCCCGTGTCCGTACTGCGCCTCCCACCCCTGCCCTCCGCCGCCGGCAAGCAGCAATGGGGCAACCTGCCCGGTGCCGCCCTCAGCCTGGCCATCGCCGAAGCTGCCAGCACTGGCAAGCGTTTCACGCTGCTGCTGACCGCCGACAGCCAGACCGCCGAACGTCTCGAGCAGGAACTCGCGTTCTTCGCTCCCGACCTGGACGTCCTGCACTTCCCTGACTGGGAAACGCTGCCCTACGACCTCTTCTCGCCGCACCAGGACATCATTTCCCAGCGCGTCGACACCCTTTATCGACTGCCCGGAGTCAAGCGTGGCGTGCTCGTGGTGCCCATCACCACCGCCCTGCACCGCCTGGCGCCGACCCGCTTCCTGCTGGGCTCCAGCCTGGTGCTGGATGTCGGCCAGAAGCTCGATGTGGAGCAGATGCGCCTGCGCCTGGAGGCGGCCGGCTACCGCTGCGTGGACACTGTCTACGAACACGGCGAGTTCGCCGTGCGTGGCGCCCTCATCGACCTGTTCCCCATGGGCAGCGACCAGCCCTATCGGATCGACCTGTTCGATGACGAGATCGAAACCCTGCGCACCTTCGACCCGGAAACCCAGCGCTCGGTAGACAAGGTGGCATCCATCCGCCTGCTGCCGGCCCGCGAGTTCCCGCTGGACAAGAAGGCCGTGACCGACTTCCGCGGCCGCTTCCGCGAGCGCTTCGACGTCGACTTCCGCCGCTGCCCCATCTATCAGGACCTCACCAGCGGCATCACCCCGGCCGGTATCGAGTACTACCTGCCGCTGTTCTTCGAGGAATCGGCCACCCTCTTCGACTACCTGCCGTCGGACACCCAGGTGTTCTCGTTGCCGGGCATCGAGCAAGCCGCCGAGCAGTTCTGGACCGACGTGCGCAACCGTTACGAAGAACGCCGTGTCGACCCGGAGCGCCCGCTGGTACCGCCCACCGAAGTGTTCCTCCCGGTAGAGGACTGCTTCGCCCGCCTGAAAGGTTCGCCACGCCTGGTACTTAGCCAGGAAGACATCGAACCAGGCGTCGGCCGCGAACGCTTCTCCGCCCGCGCCCTCCCGGATCTGGCCATCCAGGCCAAAGCCACCGAGCCATTGGCCGCCCTGCGTCGCTTCTTGGAGGAATTCCCCGGGCGCGTGCTGTTCAGCGCCGAATCCGCCGGACGCCGCGAAGTCCTCCTGGAAATGCTCGCCCGCCTCAAGCTGCGCCCGCAGGAAGTCGAAGGCTGGCCAGCCTTCGTCGCCAGCGCCGAGCGCCTGGCCATTACCATTGCACCACTGGATGAAGGCCTGCTGCTGGACGACCCGGGCCTGGCGCTGATCGCCGAAAGCCCACTGTTCGGCCAGCGCGTGATGCAGCGCCGCCGCCGCGAACGCCGTAGCGACGCTGGCGACAACGTCATCAAGAACCTCGCCGAGCTGCGCGAGGGCGCGCCCGTGGTGCATATCGATCATGGCGTTGGCCGCTACCTCGGCCTGATCACCCTGGAGATTGACGGCCAGGCCGCCGAATTCCTCGCCCTGCAATACGCCGAGGAAGCCAAGCTCTACGTACCGGTTGCCAGCCTGCACCTGATCGCCCGCTACACCGGCAGCGATGACGCGCTGGCACCCCTGCATCGACTGGGCTCGGAAACCTGGCAGAAAGCCAAGCGCAAGGCCGCCGAGCAGGTGCGCGATGTCGCCGCCGAACTGCTGGACATCTACGCCCGCCGCGCCGCTCGCGAAGGCTACGCCTTCAAGGACCCAAAGGCCGACTACGCCACCTTCTCCGCCGGCTTCCCCTTCGAGGAAACCCCGGACCAGCAGACTGCCATCGAAGCCGTACTGGCCGACATGCTGGCGCCCAAGCCCATGGATCGCCTGGTGTGCGGCGACGTCGGCTTCGGCAAGACCGAAGTGGCCATGCGTGCCGCTTTCGTCGCCGTGCACAGCGGCAGGCAAGTAGCCGTGTTGGTGCCCACCACCCTGCTCGCCCAACAGCACTACAACAGCTTCCGCGACCGTTTTGCCGACTGGCCGGTGACCGTGGAGGTGATGAGCCGCTTCAAGTCCGCCAAGGAAGTGGAAGGTGCGGCGCAGCAATTGGCCGAAGGCAAGATCGACGTCATCATCGGCACCCACAAACTGCTGCAGGATGACGTGCGCTTCAAGAACCTGGGCCTTGCCATCATCGACGAGGAACACCGCTTCGGCGTGCGCCAGAAGGAGCAGCTGAAATCGCTGCGCAGCGAGGTGGATATCCTCACCCTGACCGCCACGCCCATCCCGCGCACGCTGAACATGGCCGTGGCGGGCATGCGCGACCTGTCGATCATCGCCACGCCTCCGGCGCGTCGCCTGTCGGTGCGCACCTTCGTCATGGAACGGCAGACCACCGCCATCAAGGAAGCCCTGCTCCGCGAGCTGCTGCGTGGCGGCCAGGTCTACTACCTGCACAACGAGGTGGCGACCATCGAGAAATGCGCCGCCGAGCTGGCCGAACTGGTGCCGGAAGCGCGCATCGCCGTCGGCCACGGCCAGATGCGCGAACGCGAACTCGAACAAGTGATGAGCGACTTCTACCACAAGCGCTTCAACGTGCTGGTGGCCTCGACCATCATCGAGACCGGCATCGACGTCCCCAGCGCCAACACCATCGTCATCGAGCGCGCCGACAAGTTCGGCCTGGCCCAGCTGCACCAGTTGCGTGGCCGCGTCGGCCGCAGCCATCACCAGGCCTACGCGTACCTGCTGACGCCCCCGCGCAAGCAGATGACTGATGACGCGCAGAAGCGCCTGGAAGCCATTGCCAACGCGCAGGACCTGGGCGCTGGATTCGTCCTGGCCACCCACGACCTGGAAATCCGGGGTGCCGGCGAACTGCTGGGCGATGGCCAGAGCGGCCAGATTCAGGCGGTCGGCTTTACCCTTTACATGGAAATGCTCGAACGGGCAGTGAAGGCCATCCGCAAGGGCGAACAGC
This sequence comes from Pseudomonas sp. TCU-HL1, assembly GCF_001708505.1. Classification (NCBI taxonomy): domain Bacteria; kingdom Pseudomonadati; phylum Pseudomonadota; class Gammaproteobacteria; order Pseudomonadales; family Pseudomonadaceae; genus Pseudomonas; species Pseudomonas sp. TCU-HL1. The sequence goes on along the minus strand of NZ_CP015992.1, from coordinate 2,318,521 downwards.
CCAATCTGGAGCAGCCGCTGGGCGGCGGCCCGGAGATCAACCTGCGGGTACCGGCGCTGATTCCCGAGGACTACCTGCCCGATGTGCACGCGCGGCTGATCCTCTACAAACGCATCGCCTCGGCAGCCGACGAAGACGGCCTGAAGGAGCTGCAGGTGGAGATGATCGACCGCTTCGGCTTGCTGCCCGAGCCCACCAAGCACCTGGTGCGCATGACCCTGCTCAAGTTGCAGGCGGAGAAGCTCGGCATCAAGAAGGTCGATGCCGGCCCGCAAGGGGGTCGCATCGAGTTCGACGCCACGACGTGCGTCGATCCGCTGGTACTGATCAAGCTGATCCAGGGCCAACCCAAGCGCTACAAGTTCGAAGGCGCCACCCTGTTCAAGTTCCAGGTGCCCATGGAGCGCCCGGAAGAACGCTTCAATACCCTTGAAGCGCTGTTCGAACGCCTGACCCCGCAGTAGTCTGCGGAATGATTGCCCCTATAAGGAATAACCATGCGTGCCATCCGTAACTTCGCCCTGCTGCTCGCCCTGCTGGCCCCGGCAGCCTTCGCCGACGGCCTCTACTCGGTGGAGATGATCATCTTCCGCCAGGCCGGCGACCCCATTCCTGCCAGCCAGCCGGCCCCGGATGACTGGGCAGCAGGCAGCCAATCCATTGCGGGCAGCGAGCGCGGTACGGCCCTCGATGGCGAAGCGGCCAAACTCAACCCCAATGCCGGCTATGAAGTCCTTTTGCACAAGGCCTGGTCCCAGAACCTGTCCGCCACCCCGAACAGCGTGTCGGTGACCTCCGGCGAGCAGCAACTGGGCCACTATCCGGTGGAAGGCACCCTGGCCCTCACCCTTGATCGCAGCGTCGATGCCCGAGCCGACTTCTGGATCAACCAGTTCGACGGCAGCGGCCTGATCAACACCAGCGAGCGCCTGCGCCAAGGCACCCGCCTCAAGAACGGCGAACTCACCTACCTCGACCACGGCAACCTGGGCATCCTGATTCGCGTCAGCCCGCTCTAAGGCCCCATGAGCGCCCTGCTCGACCAACTGAGGCACGTGGATTGGCACCTGGACTTCGATCCAGGCGCCGTCTCGCGGGGCCAGGCCTACGCGAAAGAAGACCGCATCCGCCTGCTCAGCCTGAGCGACACCGCCATCGAAACCAGCTGTGAAGGTTCCGCCGGCCATTTCTATACCCAGTTGATTCGACTGGCCCCCCAGGGCCTGGGCGTCGTCGGCCGCTGCAGCTGCCCCGTGGGCTTCAACTGCAAGCATTGCGTCGCAGCCATCGTCCATCTGCTGGCACAACCCGCCTCCGGCTGGCAACTGACGCCCACCCCCAGCGAACGACCGGTGGACGACCTGATGCCGGTCCCACACCTGATTCTCGGCAGCCATGCCCAGAGCCAGTACGACCTGCGCAGCGGCCGCATGGTCGGCAGCCAACAGCACCGCGCCGGGCTGCTGTTCGATTACGGCGGCGCCCATGCCCACGGCAAACCGATGCGCCCCGAGCGACTGCACCACCGGGTCAACGGCGAACGAATCTCCATCGCCCGCCAGCCCAAGGCTGAACAGGCCTGGCGCGACAGCCTGCGCCAACTGGGTTTCAAGGAGTCGTTGCGGCAGAGCCTGGCGCTCCCGGCAAACAGCGCTGAAATGTTCGAGCTTCCCAGCGACGAGCAATGGCTGCATTTCATGCGAGAACACCTGCCTGCACTTCGTGAGCAAGGCTGGCAGATCGATATGCGTCCTGGCTTCCAGTTCGACCTGACCCAGGTCGAAGGCTGGTACGCCGAAGTGGACGAAGCACCCGGCCGCGAATGGTTCGACCTCGAACTGGGCATCGTCGTCGAAGATCGCCGCATCAGCCTGCTGCCCGTGCTGCTGCGCCTGATTCAGCGCAACCCGGAGTTGCTGGACCCACAGAACCTGCAACGCCGCAGGGACGACGAGCAATTGCGCCTGCAGCTGGACGCCACCCGCGCCTCCGATGGCCGCCCCTTGCAGGTGATGCTGCCCTTCTCCCGGCTCAAACCCGTCCTGACCACTCTAGGGGAGCTCTATCAACGCGACCAGGAGCCGGGGCAGTCTCTTCGCCTGAGCCGGCCCGACGCAGCACGCCTGAGCCAGCTGGAGAACCTGGATCTGCAGTGGCAAGGCGGTGATGAGTTGCGCGAACTCGCGCGCAAACTACGCGACAGCGGAAAGGTCGCCGTGACGCCACCCAAAGGCCTGAACGCGGAACTCCGCCACTATCAGCTCGAAGGTGTGGCCTGGCTGCAAACGCTGCGGGAGGTTGGTGCGGGCGGCATCCTCGGCGACGACATGGGCCTGGGCAAGACGCTGCAGACCCTGGCCCACCTGCTCCTTGAGAAAGAGGCCGGCCGCCTGGACCGCCCTGCCCTGGTCGTGATGCCCACCAGCCTGATCCCCAACTGGCTCGACGAAGCGGCACGTTTCGCGCCGGATCTGCGCACCCTTGCCCTTCATGGTCCGGGACGCAAGAAAGCCTTCGCGCACATGGCAGAACATGACCTGCTGCTGACCACTTACGCCCTGCTCCCGCGCGATCTGGAGCACTTCACGGAACTGCCGCTGCACCTGCTGATCCTCGACGAGGCGCAGTACATCAAGAACCCCACGAGCAAGGCCGCGCAGGCTGCCCGTCAGTTGCAGGCACGCCAACGCCTCTGCCTGACAGGCACGCCCCTGGAAAACCACCTCGGCGAACTCTGGTCGCTATTCCACTTCCTGATGCCCGGCTGGCTCGGCGACAGCCAGAGCTTCCTGCGCAACTACCGCAATCCCATCGAGAAGCAGGGTGACACCACGCGGCTGACTCACCTGAATGCGCGCCTCAAACCCTTCCTGCTGCGCCGCAGCAAGGAAGCAGTGGCCACGGAACTGCCGGCCAAGAGCGAGATCACCCAGTGGGTCGAGCTCAGCGATCGTCAGCGCGACCTCTACGAAACGGTGCGTCTGGCCATGGATAGCAAGGTACGCGACGAAATCGACCGCAAGGGGCTGGCGCGCAGCCAGATCGTGATCCTGGAAGCGCTGCTGAAGCTGCGCCAGGTCTGTTGTGACACGCGCCTGATCGAAGAAAGCGGCGCCCGTTCGCCGCGTGGCAGCAGCTCAGGCAAGCTGGACAGCCTGATGGAGATGCTTGACGAGTTGATTGCCGAAGGCCGCAAGGTCCTGCTGTTCTCGCAGTTCACCAGCATGCTGGCCCTGATCGAGGGCGAACTGCATAAGCACGGCATCGACTACGTGCAGATCACCGGCGATACCCGCGACCGGAGGACGCCGGTGCAACGCTTCCAGAACGGCGAAGTGCCGCTCTTTCTCATCAGCCTCAAAGCCGGAGGCACGGGCCTCAACCTCACCGCCGCCGATACGGTGATCCACTACGACCCCTGGTGGAATCCGGCCGTGGAGCGGCAAGCCACCGACCGTGCGTATCGCATTGGCCAGGATAAACCCGTGTTCGTGTACCGCATGATTTCGCGCGGCACGGTGGAAGAGAAAATCCAGCAACTGCAGGCGCAGAAGGCCGCCCTGGCGCGAGGTGTTCTCGACGGTCGCGAGAAAGAAGACTGGCGATTGCAGGAAGACGATATCGACGCGCTGCTCGCGCCCCTGCCCCGCTTCGCGTGATTCCAGCCTGTGGCGGTGCGGTCAGTGGCATGCCCCGGACGAGATCGTGGCACGACCCCGTCCGGCAGGGCACTCAACTTTTCAACAGATGGGCCAGGACATCGCGCACCTTGCCTATCCCCTCGGCCAGCGCGGCTTCGATCTCGGCCATGGTGATGATGCCTTCGGACTTGCCGGCAGCCGGATTGACCACCAGCGACAGGCAGGCGTAAGGCAGGTCCAACTCGCGCGCCAGAGCCGCCTCGGGCATACCAGTCATACCGACGATATCGCAGCCGTCACGCTCGAGACGGGTGATCTCGGCAACGGTCTCCAGGCGCGGCCCCTGGGTACAGCCGTAGACACCGAAGTCGCTGTGCGGATAGTCGCAGGCATTCAGCGCGGCCAGCAGCTTGCCGCGCAGACCTTCGTCGTAGGGATGACTGAAATCGATATGGGTCACATGGTCCAGATCGCCCTCGAAGAAAGTGCCGATGCGGCCGTGGGAGTAATCGATGACCTGGTGCGGTACCACCAGGTGACCACTGCCCATCGCCGGATGAATGCCACCCACCGCGTTCACCGCAATCACCGCCTGGGCACCGGCGTGCTTGAGCGCCCAGAGGTTGGCGCGGTAGTTGACCTTGTGTGGCGGAATCCGGTGCGGATGTCCGTGGCGGGCCAGGAACAGCACGTCGTGTCCGGCATACTCGCCGTGGACGATACCGGCCGAGGGCGCGCCATAGGGCGTCTCAGGGTTGAGCAGGGCTTTCATGCTCAGGCCATCGAGCTGGGTCAGGCCTGTACCACCGATGATGGCGAAGACGGTCATGGAGGTTTCCTCAATCGATCAACTGGGCTTCACGCAGGTCTGCAACAGCCTGCAGCCAGCGGGGATCCTGTCGGTACTCGGTACCGGGGAAGGCGCGGCGGCGCATGCGCGCCAGGCTCGCCGGTGGCGTGACGCCCAGGCGCTGCAAACGCTCGAGGGCCAGTTCGGCAGACGCTCGGTCATTGCATACCAGGCCCATATCGCAGCCGGCGGACAAGGCAGCTTCGATACGCTCGGCAGCGTCGCCCACCACGTGGGCGCCAGCCATGGACAGGTCATCACTGAAGATGACACCGGAAAATTGCAGTTCGCCACGCAGGATGTCCTGCAACCAGCGCCGGGAGAAGCCGGCGGGCTGGTTGTCCACCTGCGGATAGATGACGTGGGCCGGCATCATGCCATCCAGTTGCGACGCAAGCCGGGTAAAGGGAACCAGGTCGCTTGCGCGAATCTGCTCGAGGCTACGCTCGTCTGTCGGGATAGCCACATGAGAGTCGGCCTCCGCCCAGCCATGGCCAGGGAAGTGCTTGCCGGTGGCAGCCATACCGGCCTGGCGCAGGCCACGAATGAAGGCGCCGGCCAGGCGCGCGGCGCGTTCCGGATCTCCCTCGAAGGCACGACTGCCAACCACGGCGCTGCGCTGGTGATCGAGATCCAGCACCGGCGCGAAGCTGATATCCAGGCCAACTGCCAATACTTCCGTCGCCATCAGCCAGCCGCATTGCTCGGCCAGGTGCTCGGCATTGTCGTTGTCGGCCAGGGCTCGCATGGCCGGCAGGCGCAGAAAGCCCTGTCGCAGACGTTGCACGCGCCCACCTTCCTGGTCGACAGCAAGAATCAGGTCAGGACGCACAGCGCGGATAGACGCGCAGAGTTCTCGAACCTGCCGGGGGCTCTCGATATTGCGGGCAAAAATGATCAGACCGGCGACTTCCGGCTGACGGAGGATCTGTCGATCCTCAGCGCTCAGCCAGGTGCCGCCGACATCCAGCATCAAGGAACCTTGCATGGAAAATCCTTAGGAGAGTTCAGCCGCCGCCCAGACAGGGCACGGCGCTTCGTCTATGCGTACCGCACAGTGGACGGGTACCCGGTCGAAGAGTTCCAGCACATCGGCATTGCGCAGACGAATGCACCCATGGGAACGGGGTACTCCCATGGGCTCGCTGTCCGGCGTACCGTGCAAATAGATATAGCGACGGAAGCTGTCCACGTTGCCCAACCGATTGCGCCCAGGCTCGCGACCGCTCAACCAGAGGATGCGGCTGAGGATCCAGTCACGCCCAGGGAAGCACTCATGTAGCTCGGCGTTCCAGACTTCGCCAGTCCAACGTCGGCCACGCAGCACCGCACCGAGAGGCAGCCCCTCCCCGATGCGCGCACGCACCTGATGCAGGCCGCGGGGAGTGCAGTTGGAACCACTGGTTTCGCCCGCGCCGTTCAGCGCTGTAGACACGGGCATGCGCAGCACCAGCCGCCCATCGGCAAAGCCGTAGAGCTGCTGGTCGGCAATGGAGATATGCAGGAGATCGAGGGTTTGCATGGGCCGCAAGCTTAGCCGATCAGCCTGCCTGCGCCCATCGTTTTAAGCCTTGGCGGGCACTGCGGGAGTCTTGCTACGGGGCTTGAGAACGGCACTGGCCAATGTTTCGTCGGTGACCCCCGTTTCAGCTCGCATGCCGGCAGCCAGGAAGGGCACCATCAGGCGCATGACCTGCTCAATGGAGGTATTAACACCGAAGTCATTTTCCGCCATAGCCCGCAGCGCCTTGATACCGGACATGCTGAATGCGGCAGCACCGAGCATGAAATGCACGCGCCAGAACAGCTCCAGTGGAGGTACTTTCGGGGCCGACTCGTTGACCAGCAGCATGTAGCGACGAAAGACCTTGCCGTAAACCTCTTCAAGGTACTTGCGCAGGTGTCCCTGGCTCTGACTGAATGCGAGCCCGAGCAGTCGCATGAAAATTGACAGATCATTGCCGCTTCGGGGTTTGACTGCCAGCGACTGTTCGACGAGCATTTCCAGCAGCTCTTCAAGGCTGGCCTTGCTTTCCGCCTTGGTCTGGCGCCTGTCCAGCTCACGCTCCAAGCTCTGGCAGAACGGACCGAGGAAGCGCGAGAAGACCGCCTGGATCAGCGCCTTCTTAGATCCGAAGTGGTAGTTCACTGCCGCCAGGTTCACCCCGGCCTTGCTGGTGATCAGGCGCAACGAAGTCTCGGCAAAGCCTTTCTCCGCGAACAGCTGTTCCGCAGCATCCAGAATGCGTTCAACGGTTTCCGACTGGGCCATGGCTCCTCCGCCTGACAAACACTTGTTTGAAACATACGTTTCAGCCGGCTGCCCTGTCAAGCCGTGCTCACCATTATCTGACGCAACGGTCACCCGCCCCGCCATCACTGCCCTGGAAGAAGCGACCTCCCCCAGCAAGCCCGCCTGTTCGCCCCTCACTTGAAAAGAAGCGTTGCCAAGGACGGATCACTGTATATAATCCCAGTCACTGTATAAAAAGACAGAGCGCCGCCATGCTGAAACTGACGCCCCGCCAAGCCGAGATTCTCGCATTCATCAAGCGCTGCCTTGAAGACAATGGCTTTCCCCCTACCCGCGCAGAGATTGCGCAGCAACTCGGCTTCAAATCGCCCAACGCCGCCGAAGAACACCTCAAGGCTCTGGCCCGCAAAGGCGCTATCGAGATGACCCCCGGTGCCTCACGCGGCATTCGCATCCCCGGCTTCGAGCCCGGCAACCACGACGAAGACGGGCTGCCTGTGATAGGCCGGGTCGCCGCCGGCGCCCCCATCCTCGCACAACAGAACATTGAAGAATCCTGCCGCATCAACCCGGACTTCTTCCATCCTCGCGCCGACTACCTGCTACGCGTTCGCGGCATGTCCATGAAGGACATCGGAATCTATGACGGCGACCTGCTTGCAGTACATAGCACTCGTGAGGTCCGGAATGGGCAGGTGGTGGTAGCGCGCCTGGGTGACGACGTCACCGTCAAGCGCTTCAAGCGCGAGGGTGACAAGGTCTGGCTGATTGCCGAGAACCCCGAGTTCGCCCCAATCGAAGTCAACCTTGATGAACAAGACCTGGTGATCGAAGGTTTGAGTGTCGGCGTAATCCGCCGCTAAAGGAGGCCTTATGCAGTTCCCGCAGTCGCTTGGTCGGTCGCAGCTCCCGCTGTTCCATGACGCTATTCTGGCCAACCCCGTGGTGCCAATGCTGACGGAGGTGGTGGTTGAGCCCCAACAGGAAGAACCGGAAGCCTTCAGCGAGCTTTCGCTGCGCGGTGCGACCGGGCACTGCCGCCATCTGTTGGCCTCCGTGCTGCGCGAGCTGAGCGAAGAACAAGATGCGCGCTGGCTGACACTGATTGGCGCCCCCGCCGGCCTGACCCGAGACTGGCTGCGTGAGTCCGGCCTGAATCGTGAACGCATCCTGTTGCTTCAGCCCCGAGGGCAACAGAGCGCCCTTGAGCTGACCTGCGAAGCACTGCGCCTGGGCCGCAGCCACACCGTCGTCAGCTGGCTCCAACTGGGACAGAAAGCTAAACGCCAGCTAGCCCACGCCGCACGCCAGGGCAGCGCACAAAGCTTGAACATTCTGCTGGGCTAGAAAGGGGAGCGGGAACAGGCCACGAGCAGCGCCCGTAGACATCAGACTGTAACCGAATCACTCGAAGATTCGGTTTCATCTTCAATGCAGGACGCGAGGACCTTCGTCGTGCGCCATGTCGCCCTCGGCCAGACGACCGGCCATCTGCACGCCGACGTTCAGCATGGCCTTGGCGACTTCCAGGTGATGTCCCTGAAGGAAAGCTTTGGCATCAGAGGAGAAGTCCAGCGTCACCAACGCCTCCTCGTCATCAGCCCGGCGCAGGATAATGCGACCATCAGGCAGTTCGACTATTTCCAGAAAGGACGTAGACATAAGCTCAGTTCTCCACGAAAGGCGGCTATTGTAACAGCCAGCCGCCATCACGCCCTAGTCCGCCGATCAAATCAGCACTCGCTCAAGGTTTCCCGAAAGCGCAAAGCAAGGGATTTCAGGTTTTGCCGCCAAGACTCCAGCGTCTCGCGCGACAACGGGGCAATTTCCTCTCCCACATTGACCGCAGTGATCAGCGGCAGGCCTGGATCAACCTTTGCCTGCTTCGGCACCTGGGGCGGCTGGAAGAGCGCGCGATAGGCAGCAAGAAGCTCCGCCAACCAGGTCTCGCCCTGCTGCGCAAGCTCCACCAGCTCGGCCAACTCAGGACTGGGAGCAACTGCCAGCACGTCCGCCGTCAGCAGAAGCTCTACCCGTGGCGCATTGGCCTCTGGCAGGCGGTAGTACCCGGCAATCTCGTGACAGAGCCCAAGCAATGCGCCGTAGAGGTGGAAGAGCGCGGCTTCGCGTTCGGACTGCACCATCGCCTGGGCATTCATCGCCCGCCCCTCCTCCGCCTTGCGCCAAGACTCCAGCGACAAGCCCGCGAAGAAGAGCTTCTGGTTGGTACGGGTATACAGCTCATGGGCCATCAGGGCGCCCTCCACAGGTGACTCGGGCAGTATATGCGCGCCCGGCTGCGGGCGCGCTACAGTCGGTCAGCGCTTGTCCTCGACCTTCCACTTGCCGCCATCAAAGAACGCGCGCCAGCCGGTGGGCTTGCCATCGACTTCGGTCTGCACGTACTGCTCCTTGGTCTTTCGACTAAAGCGGATGACTGCCGGACGCCCTTCGGGGTCTTTCTTCGGCGCATCGAGCAGGTAGTGATATTTGGCGTCCAGTTCATCCTTGTGCGGGATCAACTCCTGCACCAACGGCGCACGAGTCTCGCGGTTCTTCGGGAACTGGCTGGCCGCCAGGAACAAGCCGGAAGCGCCATCGCGCAACACGTAGATGTCGTCGACCTTTTCGCATTTGAGCTCGGGCATGCGGATCGGATCGATCTTCGGCGGCGCGGCCTCACCGCTTTTCAGCAGCTTGCGAGTGTTCTTGCAACTGGCGTTGGTGCAACCAAAGAACTTGCCGAAACGGCCAGTCTTGAGCTGCATCTCGCTGCCGCACTTGTCGCACTCCAGGCTCGGACCTTCATAGCCCTTGATGCGGTACTGGCCCTGCTCGATCTCGTAGCCCGAGCAATCCGGGTTGTTGCCGCAGATATGCAGTTTGCGGGTTTCGTCCAGCAGGTACGCATCCATCGCGGTAGCACAGATCGGGCAGCGATGCTTGCCACGCAGTACGCGGGATTCGGACTCACCCTCGTCGTCCGCAGCGATCTCGTCGCCCGGCACCAGGTTGATGGTCGCCTTGCAACGCTCCTTCGGCGGCAGGCTGTAGCCCGAGCACCCGAGGAAGACGCCAGTGGACGCGGTACGGATCATCATCGGCCGGGCGCACTCACGACAGGCGATATCGGTCAGGGTCGGCTGATTGGCGCGCATACCCTTGTCAGCGCCTTCGGCCAGCTCCAGCTTCATCTTGAAGTCACCGTAGAACTCGTCCAGCAGGTGCTTCCAGTCGCGGTCGCCCTGGGCCACGTCGTCCAGATGCTCTTCCATGCCGGCGGTAAAGCCGTAGTCCATCAGGTTGGCGAAGCTTTCGTTCAAGCGCTCGGTAACGATGTCGCCCATCTTCTCGGCGTAGAAACGGCGGTTGTGCACCGTCACGTAGCCACGCTCCTGAATGGTGGAGATGATCGCCGCATAGGTGGACGGACGACCGATACCGCGCTTCTCCAGCTCCTTGACCAAGCTGGCTTCGGAGTAACGCGCAGGCGGCTTGGTGAAGTGCTGGCTGGGCTCGAGTTTCAGCAGCTTGAGCAGCTCACCCTGGTTCATTTCCGGCAGCACGTCGTCTTCACCCGGCTTGCTCTGCTGCGGCAATACGCGGGTGTAACCGTCGAACTTGAGGATGCGGCCCTTGGCACGCAGCTCGAAGCCGCTCGCAGCCACACTGACATTGGTGGACAGGTACTCGGCCGGGGGCATCTGGCAAGCGACGAACTGGCGCCAGATCAGGTCGTACAAGCGCTCGGCATCGCGTTCCATGCCAGACAACTGCGTCGGCCGCAGGCTGACATCGGACGGACGGATCGCCTCGTGCGCCTCCTGGGCACCTTCCTTGCTGGAATAGACGTTCGGCTTGGCCGGGAGGTATTTCTGACCGAACTCGCCCTCGATGAAGCCGCGCACCATACCAATGGCGTCAGCCGAAAGGTTGGTCGAGTCGGTACGCATGTAGGTGATGTAACCCGCTTCGTAGAGACGCTGGGCCATCATCATGGTTTTCTTCACACCGAAGCCCAGGCGGTTGCTCGCGGCCTGCTGCAGCGTGGAAGTGATGAACGGTGCGGAAGGACGACTGGAAGTCGGCTTGTCCTCGCGCTTGGCTACCGTATAGGCCGACGCCTTGAGCTTCTCCAGGGCCGCCATGGCCTGGGCTTCGTTCAGCGGCTTGAAGGCCTCACCGTTCTCGCGAATCACTTCGAAGCGCACGTTGGCGTTTTTCGCGGTGCCGAGATCGGCATGCACTTCCCAGTACTCTTCGGGCACGAAGGCGCGAATCTCACGCTCACGCTCAACGACCAGCTTTACCGCGACCGACTGCACACGGCCGGCAGACAGGCCGCGGGCGATCTTCTGCCAGAGCAGCGGCGAGACCATGTAGCCCACGACCCGGTCGAGGAAACGACGAGCCTGCTGGGCATTGACGCGATTGATGTCCAGATCGCCAGGCTGCGAGAAGGCTTCCTGAATGGCCTTCTTGGTGATTTCGTTGAACACCACACGCTTGTAGCGGCTGTCATCACCACCGATGGATTCCCGCAGGTGCCAGGCAATGGCCTCCCCTTCGCGGTCCAAGTCGGTTGCGAGATAGATGGTGTCGGCATCCTTGGCCAGGCGACGCAGTTCGTCGATCACCTTTTCCTTGCCAGGCAGGATCTCGTACTTGGCCTTCCAGCCGTGTTCGGGGTCCACACCCATGCGCGCGACCAGCTGGCGCTTGGCTTTTTCCTTGGCGGACAGGGCCGGAGCCTCGGATGCGGCCTTGCCGCGCTTGGCCGGCTCCTTGCTGGCACTGGCCGAACCGCTGGTAGGCAGGTCACGGATATGGCCGATGCTCGACTTCACCACGTACTGGTTACCCAAGTACTTGTTGATGGTCTTGGCCTTGGCCGGGGATTCCACGATGACCAGCGATTTGCCCATGGATCGGTGTGTTCCTGAATGAAAAATGTAAAAGGCGGGTGCCGCCCGTCGCGGCACCGCTATATATAGTGGCCAATGCGACGCGGTCAAGCGCGCCCCTGGCCGCTCCTACAGCCGTCAGGGCTGCGGAAAGGGATTCGGCTCGGCACTCACCAGTGCGAAACGAGCAATCTGTTCGCCGTTCACCTGAACCGTTTCGGTGAACATGCTGAGCGGGCGCACCCAGAGGCCGAACTCTCCGTAGAGAGCCTGGTAGACCACCAGCTCTTCCTCAGTCTCGGAATGTCGGGCAACACCGATCACACGGTATTGCTGACCCTTGTAGTGACGATAGAGACCCGGTTGCAGGCTCATGGTTGCCTCACAGTGTTGAATGCAGGCTCCCCCGCGAAGGTTGCGCATGGTGCCGTGTGATTCCGCCCGAAGCCAGCCCTTGCACGAAAATTCCTGCGCCGCTTTCCCACATGAAAGCAAAAACCGGGGCACTGGGCCCCGGTTTTCTCATCTCGTGCGCTTAGATGCGCTCGAAGATGGTAGTGATGCCCTGGCCGAGCCCCACGCACATGGTGGACACACCCAGCGTACCGCCATTCTGCTTCATCACGTTCAGCAGGGTGCCGGAGATACGGGCACCGGAGCAGCCGAACGGATGCCCCAGGGCAATGGCGCCACCGTGCAGGTTGACCTTCTGCTCCATCTTGTCGAGGAGTTTGAGGTCCTTCAGCACCGGCAGGGCCTGAGCGGCGAAGGCTTCGTTGAGTTCGACGAAGTCGATGTCGTCCATGGTCAGACCGGCACGCTTGAGCGCTTTCTGGGTGGAGGGCACCGGGCCGTAACCCATGATCGCCGGATCGACACCGGCTACCGCCATGGCACGCACCACAGCCATCGGCTGAATGCCGAGGTCCTGGGCACGCTGAGCAGACATCACGATCATGCAGGAAGCGCCGTCAGTGATCTGCGAGGACGTACCCGCAGTCACGGTGCCGCCTTTCGGGTTGAACGCCGGCTTGAGGTTGGCAAGGCTTTCCAGGGTAGTTTCCGGACGAATGGTTTCATCGAAATCGAACACTTTCAGGAAGCCGTTTTCGTCGTAGCCCTGCATCGGGATGATTTCATCCTTGAACTTGCCTTCGACGGTAGCCTTGTGGGCCAGTTGGTGAGAACGCACACCAAACTGGTCCTGGGCTTCACGGCTGATGCCGTGCATCTTGCCGAGCATTTCCGCAGTCAGACCCATCATGCCCGAAGCCTTGGCGGCGTACAGAGACAGGTGCGGGTTCGGATCGACGCCGTGCATCATGCCGACGTGGCCCATGTGCTCCACGCCGCCAACCACGAACACGTCGCCGTTGCCGGTCTGAATGGCCTGCACGGCAGTGTGCAGGGCGCTCATGGACGAACCGCACAGGCGGCTGACGGTCTGGCCGGCGCTGGTGTGGGGGATCTGGGTCATCAGCGACGCCATTCGGGCGATGTTCCAGCCCTGCTCCAGGGTCTGGTTCACGCAGCCCCAGATCACGTCCTCGACTTCAGCCGGGTCGACCTTGGTGTTGCGCTCCAGCAGCTTGCTGATCAGGTGCGCCGACATGTCCTCGGCGCGGGTATTGCGGTGCATGCCACCCTTGGAGCGACCCATCGGGGTGCGGCCGAAGTCGACAATGACTGCATCTCTAGGATTCAGGCTCATATTCTTCACTCTCGCTCAATTAGCCGAAAAACTTCTGGCCGCTCTTGGCCATTTCGCGAAGCTTGGCGGTCGGGTGGTACAGCGCGCCCAGGTCGGTGTACTTGTCGGCCATGGCAACGAATTCGGCCACGCCGATGCTGTCGATGTAGCGCAGCGCACCACCACGGAAGGGCGGGAAGCCGATGCCGTAAATCAGACCCATGTCGGCCTCTGCAGCGGTCGATACGATGCCATCTTCCAGGCAACGTACGGTTTCCATGCACAGCGGAATCATCATGAAGTTGATGATGTCTTCGTCGGTCAGCTCACGCTGCTCCTTGACGATCGACTTCAGCACTTCGTAGGCAACCGGATCGGAAACCTTCTTCGGCTTGCCGCGCTTGTCGGTTTCGTAGGCGTAGAAGCCTTTGCCGTTCTTCTGGCCCAGGCGATTGGCTTCGTACATCACGTCGACGGCGGTCTTGCCTGCAACAGCCATACGATCCGGGAAGCCTTCGGCCATCACATCGCGGCCGTGGTGGCCGGTGTCGATGCCGACCACGTCGGATAGGTAGGCCGGGCCCATGGGCCAGCCGAACTTCTCCATGATCTTGTCGATACGCACGAAGTCGACGCCGAACTCCAGCAGCTTGGCGAAACCACCGAAATACGGGAACAGCACGCGGTTGACCAGGAAGCCAGGGCAGTCGTTGACCACGATCGGGTTCTTGCCCATTTTCTTGGCGTAGGCAACGGTGGTGGCAACGGCCACTTCGCTGGACTTCTCGCCACGAATCACCTCAACCAGCGGCATCATGTGCACTGGGTTGAAGAAGTGCATGCCGACGAAGTTCTCCGGACGCTTCAGGGCCTGAGCCAGGTAGCTGATGGAGATGGTGGACGTGTTGGAAGCGATGATGGCGTCTTCGCGAACGAAGCCTTCCACCTCAGCCAGAACAGCGTGCTTGACCTTCGGGTTCTCGACGACCGCTTCAACCACGATGTCGACATGGCCGAAATCACCGTAGGACATGGTCGGACGAATCGCGTTCAGGGCTTCAGCCATCTTCTCGGGCTTCATGCGGCCTTTCTCGACACGCTTGCCTAGCAGCTTGGAAGCTTCCTTCAGGCCCATCTGGATACCCTCTTCGCGGATATCCTTCATCAGGATCGGAGTGCCCCTGGAGGCAGACTGGTAGGCAATACCGCCACCCATGATGCCGGCGCCGAGTACGGCAGCCAGTTTCACGTCACGAGCGATTTCGTCGTGATGCTTGGCTTTCTTTTTCAGTTCCTGGTCATTCAGGAACAGACCGATCAGGCTGGCGGCGACCGAGGTCTTGGCCAGTTTCACGAAACCGGCAGCCTCGACTTCCAGCGCCTTGTCACGACCAAAGTTGGCCGCTTTCTGGATGGTCTTGATGGCTTCTACCGGGGCCGGGTAGTTCGGGCCGGCCTGACCGGCAACGAAGCCCTTGGCGGTTTCGAAGGCCATCATCTGCTCGATGGCATTGAGCTTGAGCTTTTCCAGCTTGGGCTGACGCTTGGCCTTGAAGTCCAGCTCGCCGGCGATGGCGCGCTTGACCAGGTCCAGAGCACCGGCCTGCAGCAACTCGGGGGCGACAACAGCGTCGACGGCGCCCACTTTCAGGGCGTCCTCAGCCTTGTTTTCCTTACCGGAAGCAATCCACTCGATGGCGTTGTCGGTGCCGATCAGGCGCGGCAGACGCACGGTGCCGCCGAAGCCTGGGTAGATGCCCAGCTTGACTTCCGGCAGACCGATCTTGGCAACGGTGCTCATTACGCGGTAGTCAGCCGCCAGGCACATTTCCAGGCCGCCACCCAGGGCGATGCCGTTGATGGCCACAACGGTGGGAACTTCGAGGTCTTCGAAGGCGCTGAAGATCTTGTTGGCTTCGAGGTTGCCGGCCACCAGCTCTTCGTCGGGCAGTTTGAAGTTGTCGACGAATTCGGTGATATCGGCACCGACGATGAATACGTCCTTGCCGCTGCTGACGATCACGCCCTTGACCGAAGCATCGGCCTTGATGGCTGCAACTGCATCACGCAGTTCGTTCAGGGTGAGGCGGTTGAACTTGTTGACGGACTCACCCTTGAGGTCGAATTTCAGTTCGACGATACCGCCCTCAAGAGCCTTAACCGTGATGGCTTTACCTTCGTAAATCATCAACTGATCTCCACGGTTTGGGAAACTGGACTGTACGCATCGGAGCCAACCGGCGGACTCGCCTCCGGCGCCGCCGGAGCATAGTCCCGATCGGTCCGGCACACCCACCGACGCGATATTCGGGCGACATCAGAAGCGTCTGACAAGACAAACGCTCGATTCATACGCCCGTTTGATTTGGGTGAGCGCAGATTCAGGGAAAAGTCCGCGCTTGTCAATCTCGCAGCGTGACCGGCCAGCCACGACAAAAACGCCCTGCCACTGGCTTCGCCACGGGCAGCACAAGAAAGTGGGCGAAGATTCATGCCAATGATCGCGAACCATCACGAGCAGCATTGATTGATGAAAAAGCCCGTGGGAGGCCGCTGGCAAATTGCCTGCTCCACGAGTACATTCGTGCCACTCGATCCGTCAGGATTCGAGCGCCAAAACAACAACAAACAAGGCCAATGGCCCACGGAGAAGCACAAATGACGAGCCGCCTGCTTGCCATTCTGCTGGGTACCCTGCTCACTCTTCCCGCCTTCGGTTCTGCCCAGCCCTCCTCGGCGGACAGCCTCCTCAAGCTCCACCAGATGCGCCTGGCGGCCCAGCGCAGCCTCGGCGACTTCTATATGTACAACGGCATGGAAGGCGACCAGCGCTATGCGCGCCTTATCGACGAGTCAGTGCAGAAAGCGGATTCGCGCCTGAAGGAAATGGGCGAGATGCCTGGGGAAGCCTCGAAGGCCCTGCGCGCCCAACTGGTGCAGGAATGGCAGCGCTACAACAGCGAACTGTCCGCTCTGGTCACTTCCCTCAAGCAACAGGGTTACACCGACCTGCAGCCGGTGGCCGACCTGACCGAGCGCAACAAACGCCTGATGGAGCTTTCCAACGAACTCTACGCCAGGATCCAGCAGGAAGGCGCCACCCAGGTGCCACCACTGACCCAGCGCAGCCGTGACCAGAGCCTCCTGATGCAGAGCATCGCCGTGGACTATGCCTCCCGCAGTGCCTCCATCGGCGGCAGTTTCATAGGCGGCAACGCGGGCAAGGCCATTGACGAGCTGGCCGGCGAGTTCGCCAGCCAGTTAGCCAGCCTGGAGCAAGCCCCGCAGAACACCCCGGAAATTCGCCAGGCACTGGACGGCATCAGCACCAAGTGGCGCTACATCGAGAAATCGCTGAAGAACTACAACGAAAACAGCGTGCCGTTCCTCATCAACAAGTACTCGGACCGCATTATCGACGGTCTTGAAGACGTCTCCGCGCGCTACTCGGCAGTCCAGAGCTGAAGCGGCCCCGACCGGCGCGACGGCAGGTCCGTCGCGCCCACCCATCAGGCCAGCGCCTTGAGCGCCTCGGCGATACGCTGCAGATCTTCTGCCGTGCCGCGCTCGCCCCAGCAGAGCGCGACCATTTGCGTGCTCGCTTCGACCTTATAGACATCCTTCGGCAACCCCGTCAGTTGCGCCAGCACGGCCTGGTCTTCACAGGGCTCGCGCCACTGGTTCAGCCAGGTGCCCGGCTCACTCTGCCAGTAGCACCAGGCGTCACGCCCACGCACGCGCGGCCGATGGTACTGAGCGCAGGCATGGGGCGGTTCCTGCACCAGCCAGTGAGGCCATTCCTGTCGCGACAACTGCATGGACAACCCCATGCGCCGCGCCTGCAGGCGCAGGTCCATTCGACCCCGCTGCCCTTTCGAGGGCACCAGCCAGACCAAGGGGCTGAGCGCCGCCAGGATGAGCAAGAGGACAATCCAGAGGGTCATAAAGGTTATTCCGGTGCAAAAGCCTGTGTTAAACGTTCCAGACAGCCATACTTGCTTACATGCGCAACCTTAAGGAGGAGTCACCCCATGCCCTACCAGCATATTCTGGTCGCCGTCGACCTGACCGATGAATGCCACCCGGTGGTGCGTCGTGCCCAGGCGCTGGCCCAGGCCAGCAATGCCAAGCTGTCGCTGGTGCACATTGTCGAGCCGATGGCCATGGCCTTCGGCGGTGACGTGCCCATGGACCTCTCGATGCTGCAGCAACAGCAGTTCGAGCAGGCCCGCGAGCGGCTTCAAGGCTTCGCGGGCACCTATGCCGAGCTCACCTCTGACCAGCGCCACCTTGCCTACGGCCAACCCCGCCAGGAAATCCACCGCCTGGCCGAAGAACAAGGGTGCGACCTGATCGTGGTCGGCAGCCACGGCCGCCACGGCCTTGCCCTGCTCCTGGGCTCCACGGCCAACGACGTCCTTCATGGTGCACCGTGCGATGTGCTGGCGGTACGCCTGAAGAAGCCTGAGTAACGAAACACTGTTCGCGGGCGCGAGCTTCAGTCGAAGCCGTCGCCCGCGCTCATTACCAGCGGCCGAATCTTCTGCAGCTGGGTTTCCAGCGAGTAGGTCATGCTGGAGGCCATGGAGAAGAAGGTCAGGAACGCCTTGAGGTTCGAATCCCCTTCACAGGTGTCATGGATTCGCTGCCAGAAGGCCTGGTTCACTAGCTGCAATTGCTGGAACAACCGCACCAACCCCTTCAATTCCCAGTCCGCATGCCGCCCTTCGCGGAGATTGAAGTACTGTCGCGCCAGGTAAAGCGATACCGCCCGCAGAATGAATTCCTGGTTATTGGCGAATGGCAGGTGTTGCTGCGCCATCGGCTTCAGCTTGCCCAGCACCGGGCAGGCACTGGTCGCCATGATCACGCCCAGTAGCGCCCGCAGCCCTTCTTCCAGCCCCACCAGCTTGGCGTATTCGCGCTCCGGGGTGCGCACCCAGACCTGTACTTTCTTGAACGCTGGCAGCCCCTGGAAATCCTCGATCACCCGGTGCAAGTCCACGGCCGCCGGGCAATGGCTGTAGGCATCCCGGCTGAGCGGGCAATTACTGCACTGCTGGTGCTCCAGGCGCGTCCATTTCGGCGCGCCAACCGCGCGCTCCTGGTCGTACTCCCGGTCTAACTCGATGCGATAACTGAACTCGTGCAGGTCATCCAGGCTGATGCGGTATTCAATGGCCATGGGCTCTCCGGCTCACTTCCTCAACTGTCTTCCAGCTCCGCCCAGCGTTCGATCAGGCGGTCCAGTTCCTTCTGCAAGTCATCCAGACGCTCCAGCACCATGCGGGTCTGATCCGAAGGGCGCTGATAGAAGGTCGGATCGGAGATTTCGGCCTGCGCCTTCACCTGCTCCGCCTCCAGAGCCTCAATCTGCCCGGGAATGGCCTCCAGCTCACGCTGCAACTTGTAGCTCAGCTTTTTCTTGGGTGCCTCAACCGCGACAGGGGCCGACTCGGCAACCTTGGGCGCTTCGGCCTTGGCCTCACGGGTGTCACCCACGCCCAGAAGACGCGGCGAGCCGCCCTGGCGCAGCCAGTCCTGGTAGCCACCGACATACTCGCGAACGCGGCCTTGCCCTTCGAACACCAGCGTGCTGGTGACTACGTTGTCGAGGAAAGCCCGATCGTGGCTGACCATCAGCACGGTGCCAGGGAAGCTCAGCAGTACTTCTTCGAGCAGCTCCAGGGTTTCCACATCCAGATCGTTGGTCGGTTCGTCCAGCACCAGCAGGTTGGCCGGCTTGCTGAACAGCATGGCGAGCAACAGTCGTGCCCGTTCGCCACCGGACAATGCCTTCACCGGTGTACGGGCACGTTGCGGGCTGAACAGGAAGTCACCGAGATAGCTCAGCACATGACGGTTCTGGCCATCGATGGTGATGAACTCGCGGCCCTCGGAGAGGTTGTCGATCACGGTTTTTTCCAGATCGAGCTGGTGACGCAACTGGTCGAAATACGCCACTTCAAGGCGAGTACCCACCTCGATGCTGCCATCGGTAGGCTGGAGGTCGCCCAGCAGCAGCTTGAGCAGGGTGGTCTTGCCCGTGCCGTTGGCGCCGAGCAGGCCGATACGATCCGAACGCTGCAGCACCAGGTTGAAATCGCGAATCAAGGGCTCGCCGCCCGGATGGGCGAAGCTGACATTCTCCGCCACCATCACTTGCTTGCCGGACTTCTCTGCCGTTTCCAGCTGGAAGGTGGCCTTGCCCTGGCGCTCGCGGCGCTCGGCACGCTCGGCACGCATGGCCTTGAGCGCGCGTACCCGGCCTTCATTGCGGGTACGACGTGCCTTGATGCCCTGGCGAATCCAGACCTCTTCCTGGGCCAGGCGCTTGTCGAACAGCGCATTGGCTGTCTCTTCCGCGGCCAGTTGCTGCTCCTTGTGCACCAGGAAGCTGGCGTAATCGCCGTTCCAGTCGATCAGATGGCCACGGTCCAGTTCGAGGATGCGCGTGGCCAGGTTCTGCAGGAAGGAACGGTCGTGGGTGATGAACAGCACCGCACCGTTGAAGCCCAGCAGGGCTTCTTCCAGCCAGGCGATTGCGCCGATATCCAGGTGGTTGGTGGGTTCGTCGAGCAGAAGCAGGTCAGGCTCGGCCACCAGCGCCTGGGCTAGCAGCACGCGGCGGCGCCAGCCACCGGAAAGCTCGGCCAGGGTCTTGTCCGCCGGCAACTGCAGGCGGCTCAGGGTGCTGTCTACCAGCTGCTGCAGACGCCAGCCGTCGCGGGCTTCCAGTTCCTGCTGGACGTGGGCCAGTTTGGTCAGGTCGGCCTCGGACTGAATGTGCTGGCTGAGGTGATGGTACTCAGCCAGCAGAGCGCCGACACCGGCCAGCCCCTCGGCGACAACGTCGAAAACGGTGCGATCGTCAGCAAGCGGCAGTTCCTGCGGCAATTCGCCGATCTTCAGCGCCGGTGCGCGCCAAATCTCGCCGTCATCCGCGAACTGGTCACCCTTGACCAGGCGCAGCAAGCTGGATTTGCCGGTGCCATTGCGGCCGATGATGCACACCCGCTCGCCACGGGCGATCTGCCAGGACACCTTATCCAGCAGCGGCATGGCGCCGTAGGCGAGGGATACGTCGGTGAACTTGAGCAGTGTCATGGGGGGCCTCCGGGATCAGGGCGCGCATTCTACCCGACTTGCCGCACCGGCTCTCGGGCATTTTTTACCGCCGGTTTCGCCAGCTGGCGCAATGCTTTAACCGCCTCTGGCTAACGGCTAAGCTAGGCGCTATTCGATGCCCGGAATGGGGCATTCACAACGCTCTATCTGCCCCGGAAGTGTCATGCGCGGTCGTCTGCTCAGCCTGTTCTCCTGTTTGCTCCTCTCCACGGTCGGCCTGCAAGCTGCCCAGGCCGCATCGGCCTCCCTCGCTCAGCAACGCCTGATGTACGACGAGGCCAAGCGCGCCCTGGCCAAGGGTGATTCCGGCCCTTACCAACGCTATGCAAGTGCCCTGCGCGACTATCCGCTGGAGCCCTACCTTGCTTACGACGAGTTGACCGCCCGTCTGAAATGGGCCAGCAACGAAGAGATCGAGAAGTTCCTCGCCGAGCACGGCGACCTGCCCCAGGCCGGCTGGATGAAGTTGCGCTGGCTGCGCTGGCTGGCTGATCGGGGCGAATGGCAGACCTTCGTCAACCACTACGACCCCAAGCTCAACTTCACCGAACTGGACTGCCTGTTTGGCCAGTACCAGATCAAGCACGGCATGAAGAAAGAAGGCTACGCCACCGCCAAGAAGCTCTGGCTGGTGGGCAAGTCCCAACCCGAAGCCTGCGATGTGCTGTTCGGCATGTGGAGCGCCGGGGGCCAACTGACCGAGGAGCTGCGCTGGAAGCGCGCCAAGCTGGCGGCTGAAGCGCGCAACTACGGCCTGGCCAATCATCTGGTCAAGACCATGCCGCGCCTGGGCACCCAGGGCAAGCTCATGGTGGAAGTCGCGCAAAAGCCCCAACTGCTCAGCCAGACCACCCGTTTCGCACCCGCGGACCGCCACACGGCGGATGCCGCCGGCCTGGGCCTGCGCCGCCTGGCTCGCCAGGACCCGGAAAAGGCCCTGAGCCTGCTAGAGGTCTATACGGCGCGACTGCCTTTCTCAAAGGCGGAGAAAGTCGCGATTGCACGAGAAATCGGCCTGACGCTGGCCAAGCGCTTCGACTCCCGCGCCCTCAAGGTCATGACCCAGTACGACCCTGAGCTCCGGGATAACACCGTCAGCGAATGGCGCGCCCGCCTGCTGCTGCGCCTGGGACGCTGGGAAGACGCGTACCAGTTGACCCGGCAAATGCCCCAAGAACTGGCCAAGACCAACCGCTGGCGCTACTGGCAAGCGCGAAGCCTGCAACTGGCCCAGCCACAGAGCCAGCAGCCGATTCCGCTCTATCAGCCGGTTGCCCGCGAGCGCGACTTCTACGGCTTCATGGCCGCTGACCGCATCCAGGCGCCTTACCAGTTGAACAACAAGCCGCTGGCCCTGGACCCCAAGGTGATGCAGAAGGTGCGCAACACCGCTGGTATCCGCCGCGCGCTGGAATTCCATGACCGTGGCGAGATCGTCAACGGCCGCCGCGAGTGGTACCACGTCAGCCGCCTGTTCAACCGCGACGAGCTGGTCGCCCAGGCCAAGATCGCCTACGACATGCAATGGTACTTCCCGGCCATCCGCACCATCAGCCAGGCGCAGTACTGGGACGACCTGGATATCCGCTTCCCGATGGCCCACCGCGGCGCCCTGACCCAACAGGCCAAGGTGCGCGGCCTGCATTCCAGCTGGGTCTTCGCGATCACCCGTCAGGAAAGCGCCTTCATGGCCGATGCCCGCTCCGGCGTTGGCGCCATGGGTCTGATGCAGCTGATGCCGGGCACAGCCAAGGAAACCGCACGCAAGTTCGGCATTCCGCTGGCATCGCCACAGCAGGCGATCAATCCCAACGTCAACATCCAGCTCGGCGCAGCCTACCTGAGCCAGGTCCACGGCCAGTTCAACGGCAACCGCGTGCTCGCCTCGGCGGCCTACAACGCCGGCCCTGGCCGTGTACGCCAGTGGCTGCGGGGCGCCAACCACCTGTCCTACGACGTCTGGGTGGAAACCATTCCCTTCGACGAAACCCGCCAATACGTGCAGAACGTGCTGTCCTACTCGGTAATCTACGGGCACAAACTCAATGCCCCCCAGCCCCTGGTGGACTGGCACGAGCGATATTTCGACGATCAGTGATATTTGAAGAATGGCGCCGATCGGCGCCATTCTTCGTTTTACTCCAGGACTTCGACTTCCATCCCCACCTCCAACACCCCGGTGCTGCGGTTGATCAGGTTCTGCCCGAAGTACACCTCGCCTTCCCGCTCACGGTAGGTCTTGAGGGTGGTGAGCGGCTCACGGTCTGCGCTGCGCTCACCGGTGGCCGGATCAATGGTGGTGAGGATGCAGCGGCTGCAGCCCTTCGCCACGCTGAACTCGATGCCACCGATGCGAATCCGCTTCCAGCCGTCCTCGGCGTAGGCATCACTGCCTTCCACCACCAGGTTAGGGCGGAAGCGCAACATCTCCAGGGGGCGCCCGACCCGCTCGCTCAGATCATCCAGCGAGGCCTGACCGATCAGCAGCAACGGGAAACCATCGGCAAAGCCGACTTTCTCCTCCGGCAGCAGGCTGCCGGGAATATCTCGCGCACGGTGATCGGGCACATGGACCAGGCGGCATGCCTTGCCGAGGAAACCGCTCAGCCATTGCGCCGCATCATCGCCGGCATCCGGCACCAGCATCGGCGAACCCCAGACAAAGGTCCCGCGCAGGTTGGCATCGGGCTCGGGGAGCTCTACATCCAGGGCGGGCAGGCCCTCGGCACTCAGCGACAGGCCACCGGCGTCATTCCAGCGCGCCAACAGCTGCGACATCCGGGAGAACGCACGCTGGGTCAGGAAACGGCCATTCTCGGCATCCACCAGCATCCAGCGACGGTCACCCGCCAGCCCCAGGGAATCGACCCGGGCCCGCTGCAGGCTTTCGCCAATCGCGGATTTCATGGGGAAACGGTAGAGCGAAGAAAGACGCAACATGGCCAGTGTCCTGATCGGCGATCGAGCGAAGCAGCCGTTATACGCAGCCGCCCCCGCTCAACTCAAGCTCATTGATCGCGCTTGAGCCGGTCCAGCACCACATCCACCAGCTTGTCGGGCTGGAACTTGGAGAGGAAATTGTCGCAACCGACCTTCTTCACCATCGCCTCGTTGAAGCTGCCAGACAACGAGGTATGCAGCACCACATAGAGATCCCGCAAGCGCGGATCGTTGCGGATCTCGGTGGTCAGCCGGTAGCCGTCCATTTCCGGCATTTCCGCATCCGTGAAGATCATCAGCAGCTTTTCGGTCATGTCTTCGCCGCTGTCCGCCCAGGCTTTCAGCATTCTCAGCGCCTTCAGGCCGTCACTGGCCACATGCATGCGCATGCCCAGTTGCGACAGGGTTTCCCGCAACTGGGTCAGGGCGACAGTCGAGTCGTCCACCAGCAGCACCTCGCGCCCTACCGCCATCTGCAGCAGGGGATTGCCCAGCCGGTCCGCGGAAACACGGGTGTTCATGGGCACAATCTCAGCCAGGACCTTCTCAACGTCGATGACCTCGACAATCTGCTCGTCCACCTTGGTGATGGCCGTCAGGTAGTGCTGGCGACCTGCACTGCCGGGAGGCGGCATGATGGATTCCCAGTTGAGGTTGAGAATCCGATCGACGCCACCGACAAGGAAGGCCTGCACCGAGCGGTTGTACTCGGTGACGATGATGGTGCTGCGCTCATCCGGCACCAGCGGACGCATGCCGATGGCCTGGGACAGATCGATCACCGGCAAGGTCTGGCCGCGCAGGTTGACCACGCCACACACCACCGGATGGCGCTGCGGGATCAGCGTCATCTTCGGCAGTTGCAGCACTTCCTGCACCTTGAACACGTTGATGGCGAAGAGCTGGCGGCCGCTCAGGCGGAACATCAGGATTTCCAGGCGGTTTTCACCCACCAGTTGGGTGCGTTGATCGACAGTGTCGAGAATACCGGCCATGGAACGTCCTCTGCTGCGGTTGAGGTGATGGGCAGGACTGCCTTGGCAGCATTTCGGCAAGCCACCGAAAAACTGAAGCCATGGCACTGCGCCATCATGCCGCAGCCAACCTCATGACGCCAGCCTTCTGGCGCTCAATTCCCCAGCAGTGGTGACGCCTCAGGCAGATGGACCCGCAGCGCACGTGGCCGTGCCGCGATACGCAAACGCGCACTTTCCAGTGGTTCGCCATCCAGATTGAGGTCCAGCCCTTCCGTCGCCTGCACCTCGATCCAGGGCAAGCGTGCGCTGATGGAAACCGCCTCCAGCCCGAGGATGCCACCGGAGAGCAGCGTGGCCAGGGTACCCACCACATCCTGGGGTGCCGGGATGATGCAGAGGTCCAGCAGACCATCATCCGCCACCGCCTGCGGGCACAACGGATGACCGCCGCCGGCCTGGCGCCCGTTGCCGATTCCGAGGGCCAGGAACTCCCCCTCCCAGGCGAAATCCGGCCCGCGGAAGCGACCAAAGGCCGAATGGACCTCGGCAAAGTGGGTCAAGCCAGTGAGGAAATAGGCGGCGCCGCCGAGCACCTTCTTCAAGTCTTCGGAGGTATTGGCGGTGATCTTCGAACCGAATCCACCCGTTGCCATATTCAGGAACAGATGACCATCGGCATCGCCCAGGTCAATTGCCCGTGGCGCCACGTCCAGCAGCGCGAGCGCCGCGTGCGGCTCCAGGGGAATACCGGCGGCACGAGCGAAATCATTGGCCGTGCCCAGGGGTAGCAGCGCCAAGCTGGCATCACTTCCGGCCAGGGCGATGGCTTCGGCCACCTCGCGCAATGTCCCGTCGCCACCGCCTGCAATCAGCGTCCGATACCCGGCCGTCAGCGCTTCTTCCACCAGGCGCCGGGCATCGCCACCCTCCCAGGTGACCCGCACCGCCAGCGCCCACCCCGCATCACGACATGCCTCGACAGCCGCTCTCACCTCGTCGTTGGTCGCCTGCTTGCCATGCAGGATCAGCAAGGCCTTGCGCTCGCCCATGTTCACCTCCGCCACTCCGGAACGGCCGGAGTATAGGACCTCCAGCGTTCGGAAATGGCATCATCAGGATGCCCGCAGCATCCCACAACATATCTAATCAATAGATATGAAAACAGAATAAATTGCGCTTTTACACCGTTATATGATGATTGATCATGCGCACCATTCCTCCCGGAGAACGTCCTCCGCGAGTAGACAGGAGACTCGGACATGATCGAAGTACGCCCCTTTGCCGAACTGGGTGGTGCCCACCACGGCTGGCTCAACGCGCGACATCACTTTTCCTTCGCCAGCTACTACGACAGCCAGCGGATGAACTGGGGCCAGTTGCGGGTGTGGAACGACGACGAGATCGCGCCCCAATCCGGCTTTCCTCCGCACCCGCACCAGGACATGGAAATCATCACCTACGTCCGCGAAGGCGCCATCACCCACCAGGACAACCTGGGCAACAAGGGCCGCACCGAAGCCGGTGACGTACAGGTGATGAGCGCAGGTACCGGCATCGCTCACAGCGAGTACAACCTGGAGGACAAGACCACCAAGATCTTCCAGATCTGGATCATGCCGACCGAGTATGGTGCCGCACCCTCCTGGGGAGCTCGCCCCTTCCCGAAGGGCGACCGTTCAGGCAGCTTCGTGACCCTCGCCAGCGGTATCGACGAAGGCGACGACGCCCTGCATATCCGGGCCAATGCCCGGCTTGCAGCCGCCACGCTCAAGGCTGGCCAGACTGCCGAGTACCGCCTGGAGAAAGGCCGCAAAGCCTACCTGGTGGCCGCCGAGGGTCGTTACGAGGTGAACGGCGTCGCCGCCGAAGCCCGCGACGGCGTGGCAGTGCAGGATGTGGAGGTACTTCGTTTCACGGCCAGCGAGGACAGCGAGATCGTCCTGGTGGATGTGGCCTGATCAGGCATTTTCCCCTGTGGGAGCGAATTCATTCGCGAATGGGCCGTAACGCCCTGCCTCATCGCGATTGTAATCGCTCCCAGAAGGGGCTCCTGCGCTCCATCTTATGATCACGCCGGATAGCCGGTGATTTCGCGGATCTTCCGGTACAACGGCCGCAGTTGCTTGTACATCCCCTGGTAAACCTCCCGGTACAGACGCTCATAGGTCCGCTGCGCCTGCGGATCAGGCTGGAACACCTGCCCCACCCGCGTCATGGCGCGGATCGCGGCGGGGAAGTCCGGGTGCAAGCCCAAACCCACCGCGCAATCGATGGCAGCGCCCAGCCCCGAGGTTTCGTAAACGTGCGGACGCTCCGCCGGCAGGCCGAAGATATCGGCGGTCAGTTGCATGGCCGCATCGCTCTGGGAACCGCCACCCGACACTCGCAGACGTGTGATACCGGTGCCGGAGCGCTTCTCGATCTGCTCCTTGCCCTGGCGCAGGGCATAGGCCAGGCCTTCGAGGATCGCGCGATAGAGATGCGCACGCGTATGCACATCACCAAAGCCGATGATCGACCCCTTGGCCTCCAGCCCCGGTTCTCGAATGCCCGGCGACCAGTAGGGTTGCAGCATGAGCCCCATGGAACCGGGTGGCACGCTGTTGACCAGCTCATCGAACAGCGCCTCAGGCTCAACTCCCAGTTCCTTCGCCCGTTGCATCTCGCGCAAACCGAACTCCTGCTTGAACCAGCTGACCATCCAGAAGCCCCGGTAGATCATCACTTCGGTGTTGAAGTGATCGGGAATGGCTGCCGGATAGGGCGGAATCAACGGAATGGTTTCCAGGTACGTGCGCCGCGTGGTGTTGATGGTTGCGGTCGTGCCGTAGGACAGGCACGCCACGCTAGGCTCGACGCCACCCGCGCCCAGTACTTCACAGGCCTTGTCGGCGCCAGCGGCGATCAGCGGCAGCCCCTCCGGAATGCCGGTGTGGCGGCTGGCTTCAGCGGTGATGCTCCCCAGCCGCTCGCCCGGTTTGAACAGCTCCGGCAACTGCGCCCGGTGCACCGGCATGGACTGCCATTTCCAATCCCGTGGCGCAGCCCACTGCAGGCGCTTGTAGTCGAACGGCAGGTAGGCCACCTGGCAAGCCACCGAATCGACGAAACGCCCACACAGCCGATGGCTGAGAAACCCCGACAGCAGCAGCACCTTGTGCGTCTGCGACCAGAGCTCGGGCTGGTTCTGCGCGACCCAGTTGGCCTCGGCCTGGGCGCGGAAATAGTCCACCGTACCTTCCAGGCCGATCGCCTTGAACAGCCAGCCCCAGGGCCCCTTGATACGCCCCTGAACCTCGGCCTGTCGCTGGTCCAGCCAGAGAATGGCCGGGCGCAGCGGCGTGCCGTGCTCGTCCACGTTGATGACGGTGCCGCGCTGGGTGGTCAGGGATACACCGCGAATCAGGCCGCGATCGATATCCACCGACGCCCACAGCAGCCGACAGGCTTCGCCCAGGCTACGCCAGTAGTACTCCGGGTCCTGCTCCGCCCAGCCGGGCTGGCGGGAGTAATAGGCCTCCAGCGGCACCTTGCCCTTACCCACCAGGTTGCCTTCCAGATCGAACAACAGGGCCCGCACACTCTGGGTGCCGTTGTCGATGGCCAGCAGATAGCTCTTCTCGCTCACGATGCGTCCTTGTTCTTGTCAGGCAGGCTGTAGCAACGCTGCCAGAGCGCCAGGTAATCCGCCTCCTCCTGCGTCCAGCGCGCGTCATCCCAGCCCAGCAGCGGCTGGCACAGGGCACGGATGCGCGGCAGCTCGGATCGTGCGCCACCGGGCAGCAGCAGACCCATGCGGGTACGGCGCAGCAGCAGGTCATCCAGATGCAACACCAGTTCGCCTTCGGCCGCCCAGGCCAGCTCGGCCCAGAGGCTATCCGTGGCGCCGATCCGCTCGTTGCCGAGCAGCCCCACCCAGCGCACCAGCTCCGGCATAGCACGTCCATGGCGGCCAGCCAGCCTCAGGCGCTGCGCAGATGACAGGAGCGGATGGGTCAGCCCGTCGTCCGGCTGAAACACGGCGCTGCCGTGGTCTTCCAGCTCACGGCCGACGAAACCCGCGCATGCGCGCAGCACTTCCAGCGCCAGCAGGCGGAAGGTGGTCAGCTTGCCGCCAGCCAGGGTCACGCAACCGGGCTCGACCCAGAGCGCGTGCTCACGCTTCTCGTCCGAGGGTTTCAGCTGCGCGTCGCCCTCGCTCACCACCGGCCGCACACCGGCCCAGGTGGACAGCACATCGCCACGGCCGATCTGCGCAGCGGGGAACTGTCGGGCGCAGGCCGCCAGCAGGTAGTCCACTTCCGCCTCACTGATGCGTGCGTCCTGGTCCAGCCCTTCGGTGTGATCCAGATCGGTAGTGCCGATCACCGTGGCGCCCTCCCAGGGGAAGACGAATACCGGTCGACCATCGGAGGGATGCATGAAACTGATGGCGTGGGCCAGCGGCAGTCTCCAGCCCGGCAGCAGCAGGTGGCTGCCACGCAGCGGGCGGATGTGCTCCGTGCCATGGGCCGCGCGCAGGCGATCGGCCCATGCGCCGGTGGCCAGCGCTACGGCACGGGAACGAAAGCTAAAGCGCTGCCCACTTTCCAGATCCTCAGCTTCAAGGCCGCTGACCCTGCCCGCCTCCCGCTGCAAGGCCAGGACGCGCATGCCATTGACGGCTTCACCGCCTTCGGCCCGCGCCTCGCCCAACACCCGCATGACCAGCCGCGCATCGTCCGTCACGGCATCAAAGAAACGGGTGCCGCCCTCAAGACCCTCTTCGGTCAGGCCCGGCACCAGGTAGCGCAGCTGCTGCAAGGGGTAATAGAGATGATTGCGCCGTCCGGCCAGGGCGTCGTACAGCGCCAGCAGGCTGCCGAAGACCCTGGGGCCGGGAAAACCGCCACGATGCGGCATGACGAAACTCAGCGGCTCTACCAGGCCCGGCGCCTCGGCCAGCAGCCGTTGCCGCTCCCGCACGGAGGCGCGAGTCAGGCCGAACTGGCCCTTGGCGATATAGCGCAGGCCGCCGTGTACCATCTTCGATGAACGACTGGAGGTGCCCCAGGCGAAATCTCGCTGTTCGAGCAGCAGGCACTTCCAGCCCCGGCGCGCGGCTTCCCTCAGGATGCCCGCGCCGCAGATGCCACCGCCGACCACGATCAGGTCCCACTCGCGACGGGCCAGCTCAGGCAGCTGCGTGGCGCGCCAGCCAGCGTTCCAATGGCCCATGGTCAGTCCTCGAGCAGCACACCGGGAACGAGCCGCCCTTCAGGGTCGAAATGCCCTGCCAGGCTGCGCAGGGCCGCCATGCCCAGCGGGCCCTTTTCAACCGGCAGCCAGGGCGCATGGTCACGGCCAACGCCGTGCTGGTGGCTGATGGTCCCGCGGTTCCGGGCAATCACCTCGCTGGCGCCGCGCTTCAAGCTGCTCCAGCGCGCCCGCGCCTCGGCGTAGCTACCACCGGGCCGGTAGACATAGGTGGTGTAGATGCTCGATCCCTCGCCATACACGTGGGACAGGTGGGTGAAAACATGCACCTGCTCGCCGTCGCCCTTCAGCCCATCGCGCAGGCTGGCCTCGACCTTTCCGAGCAGGCTGTCGACGTTGACCCAGTCGGTGGCGGTTTCCAGGGTGTCCACCACATAGCCGGCGCTCCACAGGGCATGGCGCAGGTACGGGAAGCGGAAGCGATTGTGCGCCCACTTCCGACCCAGCAAGGTGCCGGTGAAGACACCACCAAACCCCTTCAGCAGACGCCGGGCCTGCTTGAGGGACGCCGCATTCTGCGCGCGGTTGCCCGTGACGCCGAAGGTCAGCATGCACTTGCCGGTCCCGGCCCCGCGCAGTGCCAGGTACTTCTCCAACAGGGCGATCTGCCCCGGATGGCCCGCCAGCGCCAGCTGGGTTTCGGTTTCGATGGCGTTGGACAAGCGCAACATGGACAACGGCACGCGCGCTTGCGCCAGGTTGCGAATGCCCCTGAGCGCCTGCTCCCAACTGGGCAGGAAGACCGCGTAGAACGACTCCTGCTCCGCCAGCCGGGTAACGCGGACCTTCACCTCGGAGATCACCCCGAAGCGCCCTTCAGACCCCAGCACCAGCTCGCGCAGGTCCGGCCCCGCGGCCGAAGCCGGGAAGGTGGGCAGTTCCAGGGGACCGGCAAAGGTTTCCAGCGTGCCGCCAGCGAAGAGTTGCTCGATGCGACCATAGCGCAGGGATTGCTGGCCGCTGGAGCGACTGGCGACCCAGCCGCCCAGGGTAGACAGCTCCCAGGACTGCGGGAAGTGGCCGAGGGTGTAACCACGGGCGCGCAACTGGCTTTCCACCTGCGGGCCATTGGCGCCGGTGCCGAAGGTGGCAACCAGGCTTTCCTCATCCAGTTCGAGCAGACGGTTCATGCGTTCCAGCGAGAGGGTCAGCACTGGCCGCTCGCCGGCCTGGGGATTGATATGGCCGGCCACTGACGTGCCGCCACCGTAGGGGATCAGCACCAGGTCCCGCTCGGCGGCAAGGGCCAGCAGCTGGCGGATCTGTTCGGGGGTTTCCGGAAAGGCAACACCGTCGGGGAACTGGCCGAAGTCGCCCTCGCGCATGGCCAGCCAGTCTGGCAGGCTCTGGCCTCGGGCATGGCGCACGCGGGTTTCGGCATCCAGGCTGATCAGCGGGTGGGCGTCCAGGCGCGAGGCCGGCACTCGGGCCAGCACCTGTTCCAGGCGGGCATCCGGCAGCGGCTGGCCCGCGCTGATGCGTTCGGCCAGGAAAGCCGCTCCATTGGCGGGCAACTCGACCACGGTCGCCTCATCGCCCCAGCCATTCCAGCGTCGCATGCCGTTCTCCTTGTTCGGGTTGTTTCGAAGGTTTCCGATGGCTGCCTATACTAGCCAGCCCCCCAAAGGCGTCACTGTCGGATCGGGACAATGGCCATCGCCAATCAGGACATAACAAGAAACCACATGCACTCCCTCGGCTACACCTCGGTTCCGGCCCTTCTCAAGTACCTGCGCCATGCGGAGCAGCTTGGCCTTGCCCAGTCTGCTGCCCTCGCCGCCGCTGGCCTTCGCCCCGACGACCTGGCGGACAACGGCAAGCGTCTGCCCAGTGAAGCCCACGAACGCCTGCTGGCCTACCTGATCCGGGAATCCGGCGACAGCCTGTTCGGCCTGCATTCGGCGCATTACGTCCAGCCGGGCTCTTGGAGCGTGCTGGGCTACATCACCATGAATTGCGCCACGCTGGGCGAAGCCATGAGCCGTATCGCACCTTACGAGAAGCTGGTGGGTGACATGGGCGTGAGCCGCATCGAGGCCGACGGCAGCGCGGTGCGGATGATCTGGTCCTGCCGCCACCTGGACCCGACGATTCGCCGCCACATGGTGGAGAACGTACTGGCATCCTGGCTGCTCTACGCCCGCTGGATCGCCGACATGCAGCACTCGCCGCAGGAAGTCTGGTTCGAACACGCCCAGCCTGATGCCACCCGGCTCGAAGACTACGAAGGTGTATTCGGCTGCCCGGTGCAGTTCGAGAAACCCTGCAATGCCCTGGTGGTGCCCCTGGAATACCTAACCGTCCCCCTGCGCCAGGCCGACGCCAACCTGCTGCGCACCCTGGAAGAACACGCCCTGGCGCTGATGGCCGGACTGGATGACGACGAACCATTGCCGCAACGGGTGAAGAACGCCCTGCGCCTGCTGCTCAAGGATGGATTGCCGCGCAAGGAACGGGTCGCGGAAAAATTCCACATGACGGTGCGCACCCTGCAGCGCCACCTGCAGCAAGCCGGCACCAGCTACCAGCAGATACTCGACGAACTGCGCCGTGAGCTGGCCGAGCACTACCTGCTGCGCAGCGACCTGCAGATCCAGGACATCGCCTGCTACCTGGGCTTCACCGAATCCCGCTCCTTCCACCGCAGCTTCAAGGCCTGGACCGGACAGACGCCGGGGGAGTATCGGGAGGCGAAACGGCAGGCGTGAATTGCCTATAGGGGGATAAATCCCGTAGGGGCGAATTCATTCGCCAAGGAACGCGAAGCGGCCCCGAACAGTGTCGGGGCAGACCTCCGGCCTGCTTGGCGAATGAATTCGCCCCCACAAAGAGGCGGAACCCTCGCAACCGCTAGGCCTGCAATTCACTCAACGGAATGAACCGCAAAGTATCGCCCTCGGCCAGGCTGGTGCCTTCCAGCACCTCCACCAGCCCCTCTGCCCAAGCGGCACTGCGCAGCACGCCGGAACTCTGGTTCGGGTAGATCACCGCTCGGCCCTGCTCCAGGCGCGCACGCAGGTATTCGCGGCGGTTGCCTGGCTTCTTCCAGGCAAAGCCGGCCGGCACGGCGAAACCCAGGGGCTCCACCTCCTCCACGCCAAGACGACGCAGCAGGTAGGGACGCGCCAGCAGGCCGAAGGTGACCAGGGTCGACGCCGGATTGCCCGGCAGGCCGATCACCGGCACGCCTCGGAAATGCCCAAAGGTCAGCGGCTTGCCCGGCTTGATCGCCAGCTTCCACAGCGCCAGCTCACCCTCTTCGCGCAAGGCTGCGCCGAGAAAATCCGCTTCCCCCACCGAAACGCCGCCGGTGGACAGGATCAGGTCCACGGCACCCAGGCCAGCCAAGGCATTGCGAGTCAGTTCCAGGTCATCGGCGAGGATGCCGGCATCCAGCACCGCGCAACCCAGGCGCTTGAGCCAGGCAATCAGCAGGCTGCGATTGCTGTTGTAGATCTGGCCCGGCCCCAGCGGCTGGCCGGGCGGCACCAGCTCATCGCCCGTGGAAATCACGGCCACGAGCGGACGGCGGCGGACGCTCAATTCGGCGGCGCCGAGGGATGCACACAACCCCATCTCGATCGGCCCCAGGCGAGCACCGGCCGGCAGCACGGTTTCGCCGGTGCGGGTTTCCTGGCCACGGGGGCGAACGTTCTGCCCCGGCTTCAGCGATTCGCGGAAGCGTACCCGGCCATCGGCCAGGACCTCGGCGTTTTCCTGCATTTCCACCAGGTCCGCGCCTTCGGGCACGGGTGCACCGGTGAAGATACGCGCACAGGTTCCCGGCTGGAGCGGTTGCGGCGCGCTCCCCGCGAGGATGCGCTGGCTCACCACCAGGGGCTCGCCGTGCCAGTCAGCCAGGCGCAGGGCATAGCCGTCCATGGCGCTGTTGTCCCAGGGCGGCAGATCGAGCGCGGCCACCAGCGGCTCGGCCAGCACACGGCCATCGGCCTCCGCCAGGGCCACGGTTTCCGTCTCGACAATCGGTGCGGACGCGGCAAGCGCCAGCAAGCGCGCCAGCGCGTCCTCAACCGGCATCAGGCCGGGATGGTCACAGCAACTCATCCACGGCTCTCGCAGGCATTGGCTTGTGTCAGATGGGGAACGAAGTTGCAGGGGCGGTGACGGTTATCCAGCTGTTCCGCCAGGATGCCGTCCCAGGCCGTGCGGCAGGCATTGGTGGAGCCCGGCAGACAGCACACGAGGGTGCCGTTGGAAAGACCGGCCAACGCGCGGGACTGCATGGTGGAGGTGCCGATATCGGCTACGGAAATCTGCCGGAAGTACTCGCCGAAACCGTCCACCTGCTTGTCCAGCAGGCAGGCCACCGCCTCGGGGGTGCTGTCGCGGCCGGTGAAGCCGGTGCCACCGGTGATCAGCACGACCTGCACGCGGTCTTCTGCGATCCAGGTAGCGACCTGGGCGCGGATCTTGTACAGGTCATCCTTCAGCAGCACCCGTGCGGCCAGGTTGTGGCCGGCGGCGGTGAGACGATCGACGAAGAGTTGGCCGGAGGTATCGGTCTCCAGGCTACGGGTATCACTGACCGTAAGAACGGCGATGTTGAGCGGCACGAATACCGCCTCGGCCTTGTGACTCATGGCAGGCTTCCAGTTGTAGGAGTGAATGCGCGGTGTTATATCACAGCGCCGCCCCGGAGACCGTTCCATGTCTGACAAGCCCTTGCCGCCCTGCTCTGTCCTGCTGCTCTCCGGCGGCCGTGGGCAACGTCTGGGCGGCCGCGACAAGGGCCTGGTGGAATGGCATGGCCGCCCCCTGATCGCCTGGCTGCACGAACGCGTGCGCCCCCTCACCGACGATCTGATCATTTCCTGCAATCGCAACGCCGAGCGCTATGCCGCCTGGGCCGACCAACTGGTGCAGGACGACAGCCCCAACTACCCGGGACCGCTCGCCGGCATCCGCGCCGGCCTAGCCGTGGCCCGCCATGAACTGGTGCTGGTCCTCCCTTGCGACGCCCCACGGGTGGATGACGCCCTGATCGCCAGCCTGCTCGACGCCGCCTGCGAGCGTCCCGTGATGGTCCGCCAGGGCCAATTCTGGGAGCCGCTGTTCTGCGTCCTGCCCCGCGCCGTGCTGCCCGCGCTGGAGGCCGGCTGGCAAGCCGGCGAACGCAGCCCACAGCGCATCCTGCGCCAACTCGACCCGGTGGCGGTGGTCTGCCCGGAGGGCGATCCGCGGCTGGCGAACCTGAATACGACTGAGCTGATTGACAGCACGGGTCTGAAGGACTGAGTGAAGTCTCTGGAACTTTGAAAGGACGCTCATCGTCAGAAACTCCGTACAACCAGCGTAATCATCAAGGAGATGACGATGACTCAGCGGATAGTCCCCGCTTTCCTGCTCGCAATGGGCCTTATCACTCTGGCCGGCTGCTCCTCGCCGACCCTGATCACCCTCAATGACGGGCGCGAGATCCAGGCCGTGGACAAACCCGACTTCGACGATGACTCGGGCTTCTACGAGTTCGAGCAACTGGACGGCAAGCGTGCCAAGGTAAACAAGGATCAGGTACGCACCATCACGGAACTGTGATCCCCAAGGCCCGCTCCGCCCTTCCGGGTTGAACGGGCCTTCACCATCCCTCTCGGCAACGCCGCGCCGCTCGCAGCCTCCCGCCCTTGCCCGCCTTCCTGCGCAAACAATTTCAAAAAAATTTTCGCTAACCCCTTGTAGCCCAAAAGTTTTTCTGTAGAATGCGCGCCACACAACGGAGCGTAGCGCAGCTTGGTAGCGCGTCTCGTTCGGGACGAGAAGGTCGCTGGTTCGAATCCAGTCGCTCCGACCAATACGATGTTTCTGGTTGTCCCAAGTAGTACCAGAAACACCCTGAAAAGCCCGCCTAGTGCGGGCTTTCTTGTTTCTAGCTGTACCATGTTGTCTCAGGTCAATTCACCCCGCCGTGTATGCCAGACGTGTATGCCCGGGAAAATTCGAACCGGAGGCATACAAGGATGAAAAGGCAGCAAATCAAGCGCCGCCCACTGGCCGATACGACCCTCTCCACCCTCGATCCGGAAGCCACCGTCTACCGCGAACACGACGGCAACGGCCTCTACTTCCGCGTGAAGCCCAACGGGCAAAAATCCTGGGAACTCCGCTACAAGAAGCCAGACGGCAAATGGTCCTGGCTTGGCCTCGGCGCCTACCCCGAGGTAAGCGGTGCCCTCGCCCGCAAGAAGGCCGCCGAGCTGCGAGCCGAAGCCGCCAACGGCAACAATCCCCTCGTCACCAAACACGCCCGCAAGGCAGCTGCCATTGCTGCAGCCACCAACACCTTCGAGAAGCTCGCCCGCGAGTGGTACGAGGCTCGCCGCCCAGGCTGGGAGGAAGGCACCGCCCGACGCATCATCGGCGCCCTCCAGCTCCACGTCTTTCCCGTGTTCGGCTCACGCCCCTTCACGGAAATCTCGCCCATGGAATGGATGGAGTTCCTGCGGGATATGGAGCGCAAGGGAATCGTCGACCAGACAGGCAACGTGCGGCGCTTCTGCAAGGAGATCTACGACCTTGCCCGGGTGACCGGCCGCGCGCTCTACAACCCCCTCGAAGGGCTGCACAAATTCCTCCAGACCAGGGCCGCAGAAAACTACGCCCACGTCTCGCACGAAGAGCTCCCCGCCCTCCTGCGCGCCATTAGCGCCTATCCCCACGCCAACGACATTCGCCTGGGCCTTCGCCTACTCATGCTCACGGCCGTTCGCCCCAGTGAGCTGCGCGAGGCTCCCTGGTCGGAGTTCGACCTCAAGAAGGCACTCTGGAACGTTCCTGCCGCACGCATGAAGAAGCGCCGCGATCATGTCGTGCCGCTTTCAAAGCAGGCCCTGGAGATTCTTCACAAGCTCCAGGAGCTGAATGGCCGCTATCCCCTGCTCTTCCCCGGCCGCAACGACCGCACCAAGCCTCGCAGCAACATGGCCTTCAACATGGCCCTGCGGCGCATGGGCTATGAGGGCCGGCAAACCGGCCACGGCTTCAGGCATATCGCCTCCACCCTGCTACGCGAGAACGGCTTTCCCCGGGAGCACGTCGAGGCGCAGCTAGCGCACGTGGAGGAAGGCGTATCAGGGGTCTACAACAAGGCGATCTACCTGGAACAGCGGCGGGAGATGATGCAGTGGTACGCCGAGTACCTGGACATGCTCGAGCACGGGAACGTTGTTCAGGTAGATTTCAAAAGACTGTGATTCAGGGTGGCGGTTCAAAGTGGGCACATCGTCTCACTTGTGCCCACTTCGGTCTGACTCTGACGGGCGCGATTTCACGGCCAAACCGCATTGACCATTACCAGTCAATTTCCGCCCTCGATATTCGACTGATTTCGACCGAAAGCGGCTCGTCAAAATAGGTTAATCTCCTGAAAAACTCGTTCTCATACTTCGAGACCGCCGATTGCAATCAAAATCTTGCCAATGCCCTCCATTGCGCTGAAATGCCATCTCTTCTGACACAAACACGCGAGCAACTTAGCAAACTCGCCTCTCCCGACGAGTTTGAGGCGCTAGCTACTGCCGTTCTGCGTGCAGCAGTGCCTACCTATGCGTCGCTCCTGCACGTCGGCACGAACGCGCATGGTAGGGCAGTTCGGTCTCCCGTGGATGGTATCGATATTCGTATTCATCGCGGTGACCGTCACCTCCTACTTGTTCAACATACGATCACCGCCCGCAAAGGCTTGCGACAGAAGTGGCTCAACGACCAGAGCGGAGATGTCACTAAAGCCAAGGCCATTTTTGAAAAAGAAGTAGCGCGCAAGGCAATCCACAACGCGACGCTTGTGCTGACCTGCACGACTGATCCGGATGAGGTGCTGATCCGCGACGTTCACGCAGCTGCTGGCGACGGATTGAAGATTGATCTCTGGTCTGCTTCGCGGATCGCGGATTTTCTCGACCGTGCCCCTGAAGGCCAATGGCTGCGCGAACAGCAGTTCGGCACCGAGTCTGTACGCCTTTCAGCTTCGCAAGCCCGAGCAATATCAACGCAATCTTTGAACGACTATCTTCCACTGGTCGCGCGCAACGACATGGTCCCTCGCGTGCTCGATGCAGCACTTGCTGAATTTGCTTGGACTGGTCGAGGGGCAGGTTTCGTCATCGGTGAATCTGGTATTGGCAAGAGCACAGCTCTGCGTCGCCTCGCCGACGACTGGCTCGCGCGAGGCGGTATCGCCCTGGTCTTAGCGCACGAGCTCATCGAGCAGGCAAGCACAATCGAGCAAGCGGTCGCATTAGGTTTGCGCCATTGGGCACCAGCGCTCGACAGTGGGTGTGGTTACGGTGCTCTGGCCTTTGCAACTCACGAACAGCCCGTCCTACTCATCGTCGAGGACGTCAACCGATCGACTAACCCCCGGCGAATCATCGAACGGCTCGTCGGCTGGTCGGTTACCACCAAGTCAGCGGCGGAGGGTGGTACGCCTGCACGACAATGGCGCCTGCTTTGCCCTGTCTGGCGCGGCAATGCCGGTCTAGCTGATCCGCAGCTGCGGGATCGCGTGATTAGCAACTCGCTCATTGTGGAACGCTTCGAGCGCTCGGAGGCTATCGAGGCCATTGGGGAGCGGGCTAGAAGTGCCGGCGTCAAGCTCACTGATCTTCAGCGCAGCGATCTTGCGATCGCACTTGGTGACGACCCGCTGCTCATCGGGCTCAACAACGACTGGTCGGCACCCAGCCCACAAGGTGCGATCCAGTCCTACTTGACCGCAAACATCGACGAAGCCGCCGACGACAAGCTTCTCGCGAGCGACCTCAGGTATGCACTCGACAAGCTTGTGGACCAACTGGTCGAGTCGCGAACAATTTTCCCTGAATGGCATGAAATTCGGAGCTGGCTCTCCGGAGACAGTGACGCGCTGGCGGCTATCCGCCGGCTGATCGATCAAGGGAGAATCCTCCATCTCCGCGTAGGCCTAAGCGACGAAAGGCTGATGTATCGACATGATCGCGTACGTGATCACCTGTTGGTCCAAGCCATGGTGCGGCTCATCAGGAGTGATCGCATTACTCCGGAGCTATGGGCCGACCCCTTCTACGCAGAGCTCATCGGAGGTGCGCTGTCGGCGCTCCCCATAACAGCCATAGACAAAGCCGCCACACTCAACCCGGTCGCTCTGTTCGCCGTTCTGCAAGACTCAGGCCTCGACGAAGCGCACCGCGATAGAATTATCGAAGCCGCCAAGGAGTGGATTCAGTCTCCGGGCTTCAAGGCGGGGGCGGCCGACCAGCAGCGGCATCATGCGATGCGTTATTTAGCACGCTGCGACGGCGCATTCGTCGCTGATCTCGCAAAGCGCTTCCCGTTCAGTTTTCCGCAGCTCGAAGCGCTGGTTCGCAACGGCGAAGCCCGCTCTGGGGCGAAACTTTGCGCGAGGTCGGAGCCAGGTTTCAACGATCCTTGGCGCGACCGCATGATTGCGCACGCGCTCTCGCGTCACGCTAATTTCGTCCCAGACCTCGCCGAATTGATCTGTAATGGCGATCTACCTCCCGACCTGCTCGAAGGCGCACTCAATCTTGCAGGAGAAATAGGTGACCCCGCGCTGTGCGAAGCTCTTGCCGCCAGATGGGAGTGCAGTGACGAAAAGTCGTTGTCGACTGGATGGCTTTGGGCGGCGCTTCGATGCTGCCCGCCCATTGAACATCCGCTGGCGGAAACTCTGTGCAATCTCTGGGCTGAATTGCCAAACAAAGTCAAACGAGGTAAGGACAAAGTCGATAGTAATCCTCGCTGGGACATTGCTGGCCACTCCTTGCCTTGGGCATTCAGCCGCAAGCCTGAGCCCAGCGCGATCGCCTTCCTAATTGGTCGCGCCAAACGAGATCAAAGGCTCGCCCGTGTTCTGGGTTCAATCCTAAGCAAGGTCGATTCGTCCGACGCATTGCTCCACACTGTGAAGCTGGCCGCCAAGATTTCTCGGCGAACGGAAAAGAGCGGAGGTATCAATCTGTTCGCTCACTCACTCGAACGCATTTGGTCTCCTGAAATGCACGGTCGTACGCTGAGCACGCACTCCCGCTCCACGGTCGAACGAATCTGGCGTAGTCGACGGATCAACCGGTTCGAACGCAAGGCTGCGTTTCTCATCTGGTGTCAAACACCAACCCGTAATGAAGTTACCAGTCTAGCGGCACTGGAGGCCGACCCAGTGCTGGCGGATGCAGCCCTGAGGACGAGGCTGGAAAATGGGGATCAATCGGCTATACCGCTGCTCAAGCAACGTATCTGGAACGCCGAGCACGGAAATTATTGGTGGTACAACGCGCGGCAAATCAGCCTTGTCAGTTTGCATGAGGATGTGCAGCGCTACTTGGATGAGCAACGCGGCAACCCGCAGGTCACAGGCAAAGTAACCGACACTGATCACATCCTCGCTGAGTTGCTCATGGAAGCGCGCGATGAGTTCTCCGCTCAGTTCATCGTTGCCAACTGGGAGCAGCTTGAGAAAAACCCGTTATTTGTACAGGCAGCGCTCTATCTAGCCACACCAGAAACGGTCGCCCTTGCTCGATCAGCGATGACCAGCAGCGAAGAGCCCGAGAAAATGCTGAAACATATCGGCATGCATTGGGGCGTACAAACCACCGGGCGCCAGGGGGTCACTGATCTTGCCCAGTTGCGAGCGCTTGAGCCCTATTACGCCCTAATGGATGAGCACAATATCCGCCGCTTTTTTGAAGTCGCGAATGAACTTGGAGCACTCAGCTGGCGCGAAAAGCACCTCGATCCGCTGATCACCAAATCGGAATGTGGTTACTGCACGTCAGACAAGCAGAGCCTATTTGCCTCGCTTGACAACGAAGCGACGCACTTTCTCAAGTCCGAGCAATCTTGGTGGAGGGTCGATCATTGGTTCGAGCAGCGGGAAAAGGAGCTGCGGCAACGCAGAGAACTTCTCTCCATCATTGGCGAATGGGCATGCATGCGTGCCAGCGAACCCGCAGTGGTATTGCTATGCGAGGCACTTCTGTACTTCGGCGAGCGCACAGATCTTGCCTTGCTCGATCCTCTTCCCACTACCCTTCGAGCGTCCTGTTCAGACAGGATCGCAAACTGCATTTATGGCGTTCAACAGCGTTCATTATTGTGAGGTTTTCAGTACACACCCGATATCCCATGAAACTCCCACTGTGGAGTTCAACGTCCAAGCCGAATCCTTGACCCCATCCTGAGCAGTGCAAAGCACATTGGTCCTTGGAACAGTCTGAACTGAGGCGTTTTCTGGTGCGTGATCGTACGCTCCTGGAGCGCACTTTCACCGCCCCTCTTACCTCCCCCTTTAACCCCTCACTTGTAGCAACCCTTGCTACAAGTCCCCCTCATACCCTTCCTCCCCAGTCCTGAGCATGCTTGGGCCGTCCAGATATGGAGGCCCATTCGACATGAACGAAACACCCCGTCCACCCGAGACGACCAGGAGCAACATCCGGCGTTGCTGCCCGGACTGCGGGGCGCCTTTGCTCAAGCGCAGCTCTGATTGCAAGCACGTGCTGCTGTCGACCACCTACCTGGTGTGCCGCAACGTGGTGTGCGGTGCGACCTTTGCGGGGGTGGACGAGATTACGCATCGGCTCAGTCCGCCGAGCTTTCCCAATCCCGAGATCAAGCTTCCCTATGCGCCCAGCGTCATTCGCCGGGGCGTGCTGAAGGCGCTTGGCCTGCCAGCTCAGCAGGAGCGCGGCCATGACTGACCTCAGCATCCACCGGGCAAAAGGCGCTGTGGAGGTGCGTCTGGTGCGCATCCAGGAGTTGCTGGATTTGACCGGCCTGTCGCGTAGCTCGGCGCATCGCTTGATGAAGAGCGATGCCACCTTCCCCAAGCCCGTAAAGCTCAGCGATAGCAAGGCACGCAACGCGCCGGTGGCCTTCGTGCTGAGCGAGGTGCAGGCGTGGATTCAGGGGCGCATCGAGGCGCGGGAGGAAGGCCGATGAGCCGGGGCCGAACAGCAACCTTTCAGCCGCACCAGGGCCTGCAATTGGGCAACCGCCTGCTGCGCCGGCGTGAGGTGGAGTTGAAGACGGGCAAGAGCCGCGCGGCGATCTATGCAGAGATCCGTGCCGGCACCTTCCCGGAGCCGGTGCCCATTGGGCGAAACAGCGTGGCCTGGCTGGAAGCGGAGGTCGATCAGTGGATCTCCGACCGCCTGGCAGAACGCAACCGAGCAAGCGCGATGCGGGGGGCTCGCACTTCTCGACTCACTCAGGAGATCCAGCCATGAACCACTACACCCTCAACATCAACGGCCAGTCGATCCGCTTCACCCTGGAAGACTTCGCCGCTCTGGAGGCCGTCATGCTCGAGGCCGCTCGCAAGCCAGGGAAAGAAGCTTTCCGCGACTCCAGCTCAGGGCGCATCTCGGCCACCCTGGAGCTGGGCGCCACGCCCGGTCGCCTGAAGTCGCCGACGCCACCTGCCGGCCGCCAGTTTCTGAGCCAGCAAGGCCAGATCCTCACCGACTGCTAACCCGCCCACTCAATGCTTAACCGCTGCCCGGCCCCGCGCCGGGCGGCCAGGGGATTCTCATGCCTCAGAAAAGACAAAGCCCCGGCAAGCGCGCCAACGCTGCCAGGGCCAATTACCGCAGAACTCACGGGTCGCAACCTATCACGACAACCAGGGCATTCGCCCATGTTGTCGCGTATCGCTCGCTGGCATCGGAACGGTCTGACAGCCGCCAACAGCTCGCCGGAGCCTTGCCAAGCCTAGGCCAGCAGACCTATAGTCCGCCCGTCACGGTCAATCCCGTGACCGGGTTTGGCGACCCGTCTTACGAAAGGCGCACATGCGCCCCAACCATCATTGCAGGCGCATTTTTTGTGCCCGCAGTGCTGCGTTATGGCAGCTGTGCGCGGGAGACCTTCGGGTCTGCCGGGTTCCTTTCGTCCCGGTTCGCCAACCTGCGCACAGCTGTCACCCTCTATCGTTTGGCGACGATTGGTGACAGCTCCTCAACGAAAGGAGCTCCATCATGCTGCATCTGCACGCCCTCAATCCGTCCTCACGCTTCATCCGCGCATCTGCACACAGGGCCATGGCCTTCGCTGCACTCCGCGCAAACTCCAGTCTTTCCACCCGTCTCGCCCGCTACAACCACCACATGCATCTCGCCCGCCTCGCTGCCGCCGAGCAGGTTGCCGAGGAGGTGCGCCATGACTAGCCCTCACTCAGCCCGCCATTCCTACTCCCGCCCTCTTGTCTCAAGCCACTCGCTGGCCAGGGAGGTGAGTCATGTCTGACGTCATTCCTGCCCTCGCCCACCTGATGGCGGCCTTCCAAAACTGGGCACCTGGTGAAGGTGCGCCCCGCCCTGCCCTCGAGCGCGTCATGGACGCCATCGAGATCCTCAACGACAACCCCGAAGCCAAGGCCGAGCTGCGTGCCGCCGTGGCCGATGCCCGCCAACGCGATGCTCTGCACGTCGATGGGGTGCCCCTGATCGTCCTGCGTTGCCTGCTGCTGGAGGAAGAACGCCATGACTAAGCTCGTGCCCCTCACCACCAATGCCACCGATGCGCCGGTGCTGCTCATCGATGCCAATCGCCCCTACCTCGAGCTCCAGGAGGCCGCTGAACAACGTCTGAGCACCGCTCGGGATTTGCTCTGGAGCCTGTCGTCCATGGTGATCACACACGCTGATGGCAAGGACGTTAGCCGTGTGGCCGACGCCGCCTACGTGCTGCTGGAGGACGCCAGCGATCTGTTCCAGGCCGCTCGCAAAGCCTCCTTGCGCGATGGAGGTGAGCCATGACGAAGCCAAGCATCCCTGAGTTGATTCGCCTAGTGGCCGAGCACGCCCTGCGCACCGCCGACACCCTGTTGCCGGAGTGGCTGCCAGAAGGCACTCGCCAGGGCCGCGAATGGGTAGCGCGCAACACCGTGCGAGGGGACCGGCGCGCCGGTTCCTTCGGCGTGTCCCTGGACAGTGGCCGCTGGAACGACTTTGCCGATGACGGCGTCCACGGCGGAGACCTGGTCTCGCTGCTGGCCTACCTGCAGGGCAGCGGCCAGCTGGAGGCGGCGCAAGCCATCGACCAGCGCCTCGCCCTGGGCGTGTTCGGCGCCACTGGCGGCGCCGTTGCCCTGCCTCGGGAAAACGAAGCCGAGCGGTTGGCCCGCGAGGCCTATCAGCACGAACAGCGTGAGCGTCTGGAGCAGCGTCACCGGGCCGTTGCAGCAGAAGCCTCGCGGCTCTGGGAGATGGCACGGCCAGCTGACCCTCACCATCCCTACCTACAAGCCAAAGACGTGGTGCCCTACAACCTGCGCCAACTGCGTGGGGGACGTCTGCTGGTTCCGCTGTGCTTGGATGGCCATCTGGTGAATCTGCAATTCATCGACAGCCAGGGCGCCAAGCGCTTCCTCAGTGGCGGACGGGTGAAGAGCACCTATTCGCCTTTGGGCCGAGTCGAAGGCCACTGTCGGTTGTTCGTCTGCGAAGGCTGGGCGACTGGCGCCACGCTGCACGCCCACACCGGTTGCCCGGTGGTGTGCGCGATGAACGCCGGCAACCTCAAGGCCGTGGCCATCGCCATGCGTTCGCGCCACGGCGCCGACGTGGATCTGGTGATCGCCGGTGATGACGACCGCCTGAGCAAGGGCAACCCGGGCCGCGTTGCCGCCAACCGCGCGGCGCTCGCCGCTGAAGCGCTGGTGGTTTATCCGGAGTGGCCGGCCAACGCGCCGCTCGAGCTCTCCGACTTCAACGACCTGCACCTCTGGCGGACGCACAAGTACAAGGAACACTGACCATGAAGGACCAGGATCAGAAACCCCATTTGAGTCTGGTGGGCGAACCCTCTGAACCAACGCCCGAGAAGATCGAACGCCCCTGCTTTGCCGTGTACGACCAGGACACGCACCGCGACGGCAAGCACTACCGCGCCGGCACCTGGTACCACGGCGCCCGGCAGAGTGGCCCGGACGACAAGACGATTCCGGTGGATCACTGGATCTGCGCCCCGCTGCACATTGAGGCGGAGACGGTGAACAGCGAAGACGGCAGCATTGGCCGCCTACTGAGCTTCCACTACCGCGGCCGACGCATTGAGTGGGCAATGCCCATGGAGGCGCTGGCCGGCAAGGCGGATGAAGTGCTCAAGGCGCTCATGCGCCAAGGCCTGACCATCGAATACCAACAGCGG
Source organism: Pseudomonas sp. TCU-HL1 (assembly GCF_001708505.1). NCBI lineage: Bacteria > Pseudomonadati > Pseudomonadota > Gammaproteobacteria > Pseudomonadales > Pseudomonadaceae > Pseudomonas > Pseudomonas sp. TCU-HL1. The sequence goes on along the minus strand of NZ_CP015992.1, from coordinate 2,273,716 downwards.
CGCTACGTGGCGCCCTACCTGGCGAGCCAGCATTCGCCGGCGCTGGTGATCGCCACCACCACCCGCCCGGGCTGGCATGAATCCGGGGCGTTCGTGCTGCCGTCGCGGGTGATTGGCGGCGACAACGTGCGCTTCCAGGACTCGGGCCGGGCGGTGAACCTCTTCACCAGTCGCGGCACCCTGGACGGCTGGCGCGCCGAGGTGGGTTGCTACTGCCTCGGCAACCCGGTGCTGATCCTCGCCGTGTGCTGCGCCCTGGCGGGGCCACTGCTGGCCAAGGTGGGCGTGAACGGTGGCGGCGTGCACCTGGTGGGCGACTCCTCCAGCGGCAAGTCCCTGGCGCAGCTGGTGGCCGCTTCCGTGTGGGGCAACCCGGGCACCTTCGCGGCATCCTGGGACGTGTCCAAGGGCGGCGTGGAGATTGAGGCCGCGTCCCGCAACGACACGGTGTTGATCCTGGACGAGATCAAGCGTGCCGATCCCAAGCGTGTCCAGGAGATGGCCTATGCCATCGCCAACGGCATGGGCAAAGGCACCATGACCCGCGAGCGCGAAGGCCGCGCCAAGCTCACGTGGCGCGTGCTGGCCCTCTCCAGTGGCGAACGCTCGCTGTCCGAGCACGCCGCCATCAGCGGCAACAGCGCCCACGCCGGCGCCGAGCTGCGCCTGGTGGACGTGAACGCCGGCACCCGCCCCTATCGCGCCTTCGATGAGGTGCACGGCATGACCGGCCAGGAGTTCCACCGCGTGCTCAGCGACACGGTGGTTCAGCACTATGGCCACCTCGGTCCTGCCTTCGTCGAGCAGCTGGTGGAGCAGCCAGAACGGGACGCCCTGTTGGCCGCCTTCCAACAGGTGCGGGAGCGCTTCCACACCGAGAGTTCGCAGGCCGGCCGCGTGGCCGACCGCTTCGCCATCATGGCGCTCGCCGGGGAGATGGCCATCTCTCAGCAGCTCCTGGACTGGCCCGCCGGCACAGCCGAGCAAGCGTGCCGCCAACTGTTCAACGAATGGCTCGCCAGGATGGGCGACGGCAACGCGGAGGATCGGCAGATCCTGCGTGGTATCGCCGACTTCATCGCCCTGCACGGCGACAGCCGCTTCTCCAACGTCCACGCCCAGGTTGCCGATACCACCGTGCGCGAGCGGGCCGGCTACTTCGAGGTGGAGTTCGAACGACGCCTGTACCTGTTCAACTCGCCGGCACTGGCGGCAGCAGCGCCGGGCTTTGGTGCGGAGCGAGTTGTGCGCGCACTGATGACAGCAAAGGCGCTGGCCAAGAAAGACGAAGAATCCGGTCGCACCCGGTGGATGAAGCGCTACCGCATTCCAGGAGGAGGCAGCCTGCGCTTCTACGTGATCGACCCGGAGCACTTAGAGCATCTGGGAGAAAGTCAATGAAAACCTTCAAGCCTCCCTATGCACTCCAACGGTTTTTCATGGGGAACGGGGGAACAGGGGAACAAGCCAGCAACCATGCGAGTTTGAGCTGTTCCCCCATTAAAGAGAGGAGTGGGAACGGGGGAACACAACTCTGTTCATTAAATAACCAACCCCCTATGTTTGTTCCCCTTAAAAAAACTGTGGGAACAAAATGCACCTCTGAAAGCCGTGTTCTAGAGCGGTTTTCCCCTCAATCCCCCGTTCCCCACGATTTCTAAATCAGACGCGGGAACAAGGGGGGTGTGAGTGATTTTTGTTGACACATCTGTTGACTCTCGTTCCACGCAACCTCTGGCAAGCCTTCTGCTCGAGGGGCACTTCCGCCTCCTCGAGCACCTTTCCCTGGCCGGCAACCTCGGCCATTTACCCTGGAGATCAGAAATGACCGACCACACCTCTGCACTACCTGAAGCCATCCGTGACGCCCTGGAACGCCACCAGGAAGCCAAGGCCAGTTACTGGATCCTGCGCGACCGGTTGAAGGTCCTTGGCGAGCGCCTGGAGAAACACCGTAAGACCGAGGCTGCTGCCAAGGCTCAATCGGAACTGGCCGGCTCCACCTGGCGTGCCAAGTTCCGCGCCGCCGATGGCGAACTGAGCAAGGAAATCCGCGACTTCAAGCGGGAGGAGCTGGACACCCGCGAGCTGGCCGAGGAGTACGGCCACCTGGTGGCGGAACTCGAGCCCGAATTCGGTTTGATCCAGCTGGACACGGCAGAGGCATTCCTGCGAATCGAACCACGCAGGGAGAGCGCCCAGGACCTGTACGCGCGCCACTGCCTGGACAGCGCCGCCACCACCCTGCTCGCCCTGCCCGAAGGCCAAGCGTTCATCAGCGCCCTCGCCCGCTACCAGCCCACCCTGCGCCGCGAGCTGACCGGAAACCCGGCCTATGAGCTGGACGTCAATGCGCAATCGCAACGGCAGATCATCGACGCGCTTCAACAGCGCCAGGGCAAGACGCTCAATGCTCTGGTACAGAAAGCCACGGCCGATCCTGTTGAGCACCAGGACGACCCGATCTGGCAGCAACTGGAACCGGAAGCATTGAGTGAATATGAGCTGCCGGAGGAACAGATCGGCAGGCCCATGAACCGCAAGAACCGCCGCCAAGAGCTGGAGGCCCTGCTAAGCGCTCGGAAACAGCCGGTAAGCGTCGAGTAACCTGCCCCCTACTCTTTCCCCATCAAGCCGCCCTCGGGCGGCTTTCTTGTGCGCCCTGGAGCGACTTGGGGCACCTGCTGCCCGCTGGCGAGCAGCCACCCCGGCCACCGCCGCCATCTCCTGGCGCGCGCTGTCGTCCCCCCACCACGCCTGCGGGCTAGATAGGGTGATTTTTCTGCATGCCTGCACCTCGCCGTAGCCAAGCAATGCCAGGGCCCGAGCTATCGAAAGATAAGCTGACAACGCCTGCAAAAACCTACTGCACATGAGAGAGCCACGGCTTCACCAAGCACCAGACACGCGACTCATTGGAAGGTGACTTTACTCGCCCCATCTCTGCCAAGCTCACCCAAGCCAAGGAGCTCTTGTGGAAGCTCAGGAAGCCTTGACGGAGCATTGCAAACAGTGTAAAAAAATCGAGTCTTTACGCGATTAAAGCCTACAGTTCTCTAACTTGTGGCTTAGTCAGGCGATACGCCAGACTCAAATGCATTGCTTGGTTTTATTCCGCAGAGAAGATCTGCGGGCCTACACTCGCAAGCTCATTCCGACCCGCAGATCTTCTCTGCGGCTGTCCGAGGTAAAGACACCCCCTTCCTTCCTCTGACTCCCAAGCGCATGGATCTGCGAAAAAAAATAATTGAAGACATAGATCCAATATCGTCTCGAGTCGAGTTTTCCGCTAAGCCCATCGTTCTACTTTGTGGCGGCTTTGTTCCTGAAAAAGCCAATGCAAATGATGAAGAGCCGGCGACCAGCTCAATTAGACACAGAATTGTAAAACGAAACACAGATTACGAAATTTTTCGACCAGAAGAAATTGACAACTGGCAGGCCGATGGCGTCTTCAAAAATCTTATGGACTTCGAGTCCGACTTAGCAAGTATCTGCTCTTTAATTGTTATAATTTTGGAAAGCGAAGGCGCCATTGCTGAGCTAGGAGCATTCTCCCAACTCATAGATTTCAAAAAGAAATTAGCTGTAATAGTTTCCGAAGAGCACGCTCAAAAAAATTCATTCATAAACCTAGGAATCCTTCGATATATAACCAGGGATCATGAAACAGGCGTAAAACGATACCCCTGGAACGTCAAGAGGCCTGCTGAAGCCCATGAAGATGTCATCACCGACATGATAGAAGACATCAAAGAAGAACTAGACAGCCAGCAAAAGTCGCAATCCCTAAAAGTCCCTAGCGAACCCCACTTAATCGCCATCATTTTTGAACTAACAAAGCTTTTTGTTGCCCTCAAAGAATCAGAGTTAATCGAAGCAATATCCTCCCTTGGATACGACATCAAAAAAGACAATCTACGGAGAAAGCTATTTCTACTTGAACGCTTTAGGATTGTTAAAAAAATCTCATATAGCGACGCAGACTTCTACGCAGCAACCACAACTCACTTCCACAGTGTCCGCTTCTCATTAAAATCGAAAGAGCCATTTAACCCAATTCGAATAAGACTTGACGCTCTAAACTACTACAAAGAGAATAAGAGCGAACGAAACAGGGCTCGCGCAATACAAAACGCAAAGATCGGAGAAAACTTATGAGCCACCACGATTTTCTTCACGATATTGCGTCCACCCTCACGCTCTCCCTCCAAGAGCTTGTCTACCTAATTGCAAAGGCTCCTCATTCCTACAAAGTCTATAGAATCGAGAAGAAGACAGGTGGAAAAAGGATAATCGCCCAGCCGGCACGCCAAATAAAGTACTTACAGCGCGCCCTGATCCATAGCGTATTCAAAGAATTGCCCATCCACAGTTGCGCAACAGCCTATGCCCACGGATCCAGTATCAAAAAAAATGCGGAACCGCACAAAAACAACAAATTCATCTCAAAGTTTGATATTTCAGACTTCTTTGGCTCGATTAAAGAGCACGACCTTATTAAGCATTTCAACAGGCATCTAGCAGAAAATATCAACCCAGATTATTTTAGATATATAGCCAGATCATGCTGCATCAACTATAAAGGAACTCAAGAACTGGTTTTGAGTGTTGGCGCCCCTAGCTCCCCAATACTCTCTAACTCAATAATGCATGAGTTCGACTGCATAATTCATGACTGGTGCACATCTAAAAATATAACCTACACAAGATACGCCGACGACCTTACATTCTCATCAAACACCAAAGGCGTATCATTTGAAATAGAGAAAGCCATAACAGAAGCTCTTAACTCACTTGACTACCCGACACTCAAACTAAATACAAAAAAAACCTTCCACGCCTCTAAGAAAAGCCAGCGCCGCATTACTGGACTAATAATCAGCAACGAAGGGAAAATTTCACTCGGCCGCGATAGAAAACGAACTATTAGCGCAATGATCCACAAGTTTTCAAATGGCGCTTTACCTGAAGAAGACATCCCCAAACTGCAAGGCATGCTGGGATTTGCTGAAGATGTTGAACCAGTATTCTCGTCCAGGATGAGAGCCAAATATGGTGTCAAGGCAATATCCGAGATATTTCAATATAGAAAACAAAAGAAATAACTCTCCACATTTTTCAGCAATGGACTTGAATAGCCCTCATAATCCGCAAGACAGTATCACCCCTAGTTAATCCCAAGCATGCCAATTAATTTTCGACCTAGAAAAATTTGGCACCTGCTCGGTACTAGCCCCGCAATCATCCTCATCAAGATGAATCTCGTAGTGCCGCCATACAGATATAATCTCTCTGCCCACCCGGGTGGGCCCTGCAATGCAGTGGGAGAGGGGGCAGACACCCAACATCCGATCGGCCAGTTCGAGTAAGCCTCTCCTAGAGCGTGTTAGGCGAGAAAGACTCAAGCTCCCCTCCTGGGGGCACAAGCACATGTATCACCGATACGTCCGTTACAAGAAAGCATCGAAGAGCCACGCTTGAAGAAAGCGCCTTGCTAGTAGAAATCTCTGTCCTGATCGCTTCTTGTATGCCGACATGTATGCCTCGAAATCGAAAAGCGAATAAAACACATAAAAATCAATAACTTGCAGATCAAATTCGAATCCAGTCGCTCGACCAAACCCCGAAAAACCCGCCTTCAAGGCGGGTTTTTTATTGCCTGCGATTTCTCACCGGCACATGCCCCGGCGGGAGATTTCATATCGCCCCTCGACTTTTCATTCGCAGATATCGCCTGTCACCTGGAAACGGGCGATGCGCATTTCATGGCGGCTGAGTCAGCAAGCAGCGATCAGGACAGGAAGGACGCCACCGCAGTCGCATCGAAGGGCCAACCCAGCTCACCGCCAGTATCGCAGCGGCGCAGGACCGGAATGCGTAGGCCGTAGGCGTCGACCCATTCCTCGCGGTCGGCGATGTCCACCAACTCCACCATCAGGCCGCGTTCGACGAAGGGCATGAGCACGCCTTCCGCGACCTCGCAGAGGTGGCAGCCGAGGGTGCCGAAGAGTTGGCATTCAGGAAGCATCGGGACGCGCCTCGAAGAACAGCGAGGCGCGAATTTTAGCATGGGGTCGAGCCGCCGTGGCCCGACCGTCCGCGGCGCCTGGCAAGGGCGTCAGCCCTCAACCTGCCACTGAATCAGACGCCAGCGGCACGCAGCAATTGTTCGGCGGCCTCCTTGGCCTCCTGCGCCTGGTCAGTCGGCCCCTCGATGTGGGCCATGCTGAGCGCCCCCTCCATCAGGTACTGCAGCTGGCGCGCCAGGCGCTCGGATTGCGGCACGTCCAGACACTCCAGGGCGGTACGGAAGTACTGCCGGGTGCTGGACTTGTAGGACGCGGCCAGGCGATGCACCGGGTGGTCACGGTCATGGAATTCGGCGGCCGCATTAATGAAGGCGCAGCCGCAGAACTCCTCCTGCTTGAGCCACTCATCCAACCCATCGAATACGCGCAAGATGGCCTCGCGAGGCGGCAGGTGCTCGAAGGCCCATGCCAGCCGCTCGGCCGCCGGCGCGAAGCGTGATTCCAGGGCAGCCATGATCAGCTCGTCCTTGGACTTGAAATGCTTGTAGAGGGTCATCTTGGCCACGCCGGACTCCGCCAGGATGCGGTCGATGCCGGTGGCATGGAAGCCTTCGCGATAGAAGAGCGCGAGAGCCGTGTTGACCAGTTGATCGCGTTTACTCGATGCCATTGCAGCCTCCTGAACCGCCGCATTATGCGCATCCACCCTGATCGGCTCAAACCGCGCGGGACACGGACTCCGGGGTGACGCAAAATTTGCCCTTGAAATATACAGACAGGTCTGTCTACTATCCAGCAAACATTCCAACGCAAGGGACTCGCCATGCAACTCCATGACTTCTACCTCTCGGGTAACTGCTACAAGGTTCGGCTGTTTCTCGGCCTGATCGGACAGTCTGCTGAACTGCTGACGGTGGACCTGCCCCACGGCGCGCAGAAGCGCCCCGAGTTCCTCGCCCTCAACCCCCGGGGACAGGTACCGGTGCTGGTGGATGACGGCCAGCCGCTGGTCGACTCCCAAGCCATCCTCGTCTACCTGGCGCGACGCTATGCGGATGCACAGTGGTACCCGCTGGATGCCGTTGCCCAGGCGCAGATCGCCGGATGGTTGAGCCTGACCGCCAACGAGATCCACAACGGCGCGGCGCGCGCACGGGTCGGGCTGAAGTTCGGCCGTTCGGTCGATCTGGAAAACGCCCAGGCCCTTGGTCGACAGGTGCTGGAACTGGTGAATGCCCATCTGGCCAATCGCGCCTGGCTGGTCGGCGAACAGCCCACCATCGCCGACGTGGCGGTCTACCCCTACCTGGCCATGGCCGACGAAGGCGGCCTGGACCTGGCGCCCTATCCGTACCTGCACGCCTGGTTCGTGCGCATCCGCGCCCTGCCCGGCTACCTCGACCTACCCCACTTCTAAGGGGCCAGGAGGTCACCATGAACAGCCCCTTCCACCCCGGCGAACAAGCGATCCAGGCCCGCATCGGCGTACGCGAGCAGGTGGAAGCGATGGGCAGCCGGATGATTCGCGACCATATGCCGGAGCAACATCGCCTGCTCTTCGCCCAACTGCCCTGGCTACTGGTCGGCAGCCTGGACGGCGACGGCCAGCCCCAGGCATCGGTGCTCTGGGGCAAGCCGGGCTTCGCCCATTCGCCGGAACCCAGCCTGTTGCGGATCAACGCTCGCCCGGAAGGCGACGATCCGCTGGCTGCGAACCTGCGTAGCACGGTGCGGCTGGGCCTGCTTGGCCTGGAAATGCCAACGCGACGGCGTAACCGCATGAACGGCCCGCTGGTGGACAACGACGGCGAAGGCTTCACCGTCGCCGTGCAGCAGTCCTTCGGCAACTGCCCGAAGTACATCCAGACCCGAGACTGGCGCTGGGAGGCCCGCACTGCCGGCCCGCTGGAGCAAGGTGATGGTCCAGACCCACGCTGGCTGGAGCTGGTCAATCGCAGCGATACCCTGTTCATCGCCAGCCAGCACCTGGACCCGGAAACCGGTGGCGTGGACATCTCCCACCGCGGCGGCATGCCAGGCTTCGTGCAACGGGGTGAGGACGGTCGTCTCTGGCTGCCGGACTACAGCGGCAACCAGATGTTCAACACCCTCGGCAACCTGTTGCTGGAACCCCGTTGCGGCTTGCTCTGGGTGGACTTCGCCAGCGGTGACCTGCTGCAACTCGAAGCCCGTGCGGAAATCTTCTGGCCGAACCAGACCGGGTCAGGCACCCCGCCCGACCTGCCGGGTGCGGAGCGCCTTGTAGCCCTGACTCCCGGCCGCTGGCGCCTGCGTCGCAGCCGCCTGCCGCTGGCTTTCGACACTGCACATCCCTCTCCTTTCCTGCCCCAAGGACATTGATTTCATGCGCCTGCATTCGTACCTGCTGCTGTTCCTGCTCGGCACCCTCGGCTTCACTGCCCAGGCCGAGGGCCTGCGCTTCGCCCTGGTGAAGACGTCCGAGACCGAAACCCTGGACACCTTCACCGTGGCTGATGGCAAATGGACCGAGAAAGTTAAGGTCAACCATGTAGCCGTGCTGATCCAGCACCATGCGGCAACCCTGCTCTTTGATACCGGTCTCGGTCGCCAGGTGGACAGTCAGTTCAGCAGCGAGATGCCAGCATGGAGCAAACCCTTGATGCAATACGGCACGGTGACCCCAGCCCGCGACCAGTTGGACCGTGATGGCATCCAGGTCGACCGCATCATCCTCAGCCATGTCCATTGGGATCACGCCTCGGCCCTGGCGGACTTCCCCGAAGTCCCGGTCTGGGCACCCTATGAAGAGATCGAGTTCACCGAGATCGCCACGCCGCCGGCGATCCTCCCCAGTCAGTTCGCCCATGGCGTGGAATGGCATCCCTTCACCTTCCTGCCCGTGCCCTTCATGGGATTCGAGGACAGCCTCGACCTGTTCGGCGACCGCAGCCTGGTGCTGGTCCCGTTGAGCGGCCATACGCCAGGCTCCGTGGGCCTGTTCCTGACTCTGGAAGACGGCCGGCGCTTCTTCTTCACCGGCGACGCCAGTTGGCGCCTGGAAGGTTTCACCGGGCCGAAGGAGAAATTCTGGGTCAGCCGCCGAATGCTCGACAACGACCGCGACGCCACGCGCACCCAATTGCAGAAGGTTCATGACCTGCTCCGGCGCGAACCTGGGCTGACCGTGGTACCCGCCCACGACGCTGATGTGCAGGACCGGCTCGGTTACTACCCGCAGTGGGTACAGTGACCTCCCGACCATCGTCTAACTGCAAAGAATGTAACGAAATGATTTAGTCAAATCGTTGTAACAGGACGACCCGACCGACCTGCAACCCAACGAGGAGACAATAACAATGAGCAAGACCTCGCTTGCGCGAGCCGTGGCCTTGGCCGCACTTGGCGCCAGTATCACCCTGCCGGGCGTGGCCCAGGCCGAGTTCATCAAGGACAGCAAGGCCAGCCTGGAGCTCCGCAACTTCTACTTCAACCGCGACTTCCGCCAGGACAACGCCGCCCAGGCCAAGGCCGAGGAATGGGCCCAGGGTTTCCTCCTGCGCTACGAATCCGGCTACACCGAAGGCACCGTCGGCGTGGGCGTCGATGCCATCGGCCTGCTGGGCGTCAAGCTCGACTCCAGCCCGGACCGCAGCGGTACCGGCCTGCTCAAGCGCGACCGTGAAAGCCTTCGCGCCCAGGACGACTACGGCGAAGTCGGCGTGACCGCCAAGCTGCGCGCCTCCAAGAGCGTGCTCAAGGTCGGCACCCTGTTGCCCAAGCTGCCGGTCGTCCAGTACAACGACTCGCGCCTGCTGCCGCAGACCTTCCAGGGCGGTCACCTGAATTCCATGGAGCTCGACGGCCTGACCTTCGACGCGGGCCAGCTCAAGCAAGTCAACCAACGCGATTCCTCCGATTACGAGGACATGACCATCACCAAAGGTGCCGCCCGCGCCATCACCGTCCGCGGCGGCACCACCAGTGATGAATTCAACTTCGGCGGCGCCACCTACAAGTGGAACGACAGCCTCTCCACCGGCTACCACTACGGCGAGCTGGACGATTTCTACAAGCAGCACTACTTCAGCGTGCTGCATGTGCTGCCACTGGGCGACAAACAATCGCTGAAGAGCGACCTGCGCTACGCCCGCTCCACCGACGAAGGCTCCAGCAACGTCGACAACAAGGCCTTTGGTGCCATGTTCACCTATGCCCTCGGCGGCCACGCTTTCGGCCTCGGCTACCAGAGCATGAGCGGCGACACCGGCTTCGCCTACATCAACGGTACCGACCCCTTCCTGGTCAACTACGTGCAGATTGGCGACTTCGCCAACAAGGACGAGAAATCCTGGCAGGCCCGCTACGACTACAACTTCGCCAGCATCGGCATCCCCGGCCTGACCTTCATGACCCGCTACCTGTCCGGTGACAACATCGACCTGGGCGCGGGCCGCGAAGACGGCAAGGAATGGGAACGCAACATGGACATCGCCTACGTGTTCCAAGAAGGCGCGCTGAAGAACTTCGGCATCAAATGGCGCAACGCAACCGTGCGCTCCACCAACTTTGGCAGCGACATCGACGAGAATCGCCTGATCCTCAGTTACGTGATGCCGCTCTGGTGACATTGCTCCAATAAAAAAGCCCGCCAATCGGCGTAATGCTGTTCACATATGAAAAAAACGCCGCTTGTCCTTCAGCAGGACGGCGGCGTTTTTGTTTTGCAGCTTCAAAAGGTTGTTTATCCGTGGCAGGTATCCCTCGTAGGAGCGAGCTCTGCTCGCGAACCAGCTACTTCGCGAGCAGAGCTCGCTCCTACAGGGCCTTCATCCTGCTACGGAGGGTTTCCTCCGTCGGGTGGACATTGCTTTTCATGTCCACCATTTGCGGCCGAACCAGGCACCGCTGGTGGATAGAAGAGCGCTATCCACCCCACAACTACCTCGGCCCTGCAAGATCGCTGCTAATCCTGCGAGGTGGCACCGATCTTGTGGATCGACAAGTCGGCGCCGTAGTACTCCTCCTCCTGGCTCAGGCGGATTCCCACCGTGGCCTTGAGCAGTCCGTAGACCACGAATCCGCCCACCAGCGCGACCAGAACACCCAGACCGGTGCCGATCAACTGGCTGACGAAGCTGACGCCGCCAAGGCCACCCAGAGCCTCCTGGCCGAAGATGCCGCAAGCGATGCCGCCCCAGACGCCACACAGACCATGCAATGGCCAAACCCCCAGCACGTCGTCGATCTTCCACTTCACCTGAGTCGCGGTGAACGCCCAGACGAACAGGCCGCCAGCGAACGCACCGGTGACCAGGGCACCCACAGGGTGCATCAGGTCGGAACCGGCGCAAATCGCCACCAGACCCGCGAGCGGGCCGTTGTGCAGGAAACCCGGGTCATTGCGACCGACCAGCAGCGCGGCAACCGTGCCACCGACCATCGCCATCAGCGAGTTCACGGCCACCAAGCCGCTGACCCCCTGCAAGGTCTGCGCACTCATCACGTTGAAGCCGAACCAGCCGACGATCAGGATCCATGAGCCCAACGCCAGGAACGGGATGTTCGAAGGTGCGAACGCCACAAGGCGGCCTTCGCGATAACGGCCATTGCGATGCCCCAGCAGCACTACGGCACCGAAGGCCAGCCAGCCGCCCACCGCATGCACCACCACCGAACCGGCGAAGTCATGGAAGCTGGCGCCGAAACTGTTCTTCAGCCATCCCTGCAAACCGAAATTGCCGTTCCAGATCAAACCCTCGAAGAACGGGTAGACGAAAGCAACGATCAGTAGCGTGGCGCACAGCTGCGGACAGAACCTGGCGCGTTCGGCAATACCGCCGGAAATGATGGCCGGGATGGCCGCCGCGAATGTCAGAAGGAAGAAGAACTTCACCAGGGCATAGCCATGGTCGGCAGCCAATACGCTAGCCGGCTCGAGGAAGTTCACACCGTAGGCGACCCAGTAGCCGATGAAGAAATAGGCCAGGGTCGAGATGGCGAAGTCGGAGAGGATCTTCGACAACGCGTTGACCTGGTTCTTCTGCCGCACGGTACCGACTTCGAGGAAGGCAAAGCCCGCGTGCATGGCTAGCACCATCACGGCGCCCATCAGGATGAACAGGGTATTGGAGCCGTGGATCAGGGTTTCCACGGCACTGTTGAGGTTTTCCATTGGCGAAGGCAACTCCGGCAGCGAGGAAATAGCACCAAAGCAGTTCAAGGCAGGCCCGGCACGCACCATCCTGAAGCCATGCCGCACCGTGCCGGGTCGGATCGAAATCCCCATTTGGTGCATGCCGGCAGGTGCAAGGCGTGTCTCGAAAATACTTTCTCTTTGTTTTTCATAGGGTTGAGCTAACTTCGCCAAACCGGCAGCACCGTCCAGGGCGCCCCGATCCGGCGCAGTTCGACCAAACCGCGCACCACCCCGATGCAAGCGCTGTACCAGCGATCAGATGGAAATTCTGAGTGAACCTTGGGAGAAGGCACCAACTCTTACGGCTTGAGTCCTACAAGGAGTTCCACCATGCCCCGTAAGACCACCAACCGCGCCCAGGACGATTTGCTGGCTGACTTCCAGGCCCTGGTCAGTGACACCGAAAAACTCCTGCAGCACACCACAAACCTTGCCGGAGACCAGGCCGACGAGTTGCGCCTGCAGATCCGCGACAGCCTGAAACGCGCCACGAATCCCTGCTGCTGACCCAACCCGTTCGCCAGGCCCGGGACTTCACGCGTCAACTGGACATCTCCCACGCCCCACTTTGGGGCATTGCCACGATTGCGGTCCTGGGATTCCTGGCTGCCCGCAAAGGCAGCCTCAGGCGCGGCCTGCGACTGGGCAGCGCACTGCTTCCCTTGCTGCAGGCATTGCTGAAGCCTTCGCCACGGGACGGGCCAGGCTGATTCACTGCCGGGAAGGCAACTGGCCACATTCTTGCTACAGGTGAGCGGCCCGTCGCACCAGGCATGGGCATTCTTCTGCGCTCTGCGCTCCCATGGCCTTCCACTAAGGAGTCAACGTGATCGATGGGCAACCGCTCGCCTGCTTCCAGCCCTTCATCGATACCGCTACAGGGCTGATCGCCGGCGTCGAGGCCCTGGGGCGATTGCGCCAGACGGATGGCAGCCTGCGATCGGTCGGCCCCTTGTTCATCGACTCCAAAGTGTCCCCTTCAGCGTTGCGCCGGCTCGACAGGCAGTTGCGCGAAGACGCGCTGCTACGCCTGCACGACGCACCAGCAGAGTGGTTCCTCAGCCTGAACATTTCTCCCCGCTGGATCAGCCGCCTGCGCCCCGGCCAGACCCTGCCCAGCCTCAAGCAACTGCAACGCTTCGGCGTGCCCGCCGAACGCATCGTCTTCGAGATCACTGAGCTCGGCGGTGCCAGCCAGCGCCTGGCGGATGTAGTGGCCCGCTATCGCGAAGCCGGAGCCCGGATCGCCATCGACGACTTCGGCGCCGGCTACTCCCAGCTGGACAGGGTACTGGCCCTGCAGCCCGATATCCTCAAGCTCGACATGCGCCTGTTCCAGGCCGCGGCCCGGGGCGGCCCCAGTGGCGAAGTGGTTAAGGCCCTTGCACAAATGGCCGAGAAAACCGGCTGCTGGATCATCGCCGAGGGCGTTGAAACCGAAGCCGAACTGGACTTCGCACTGGAGTGCGGCGCGCGCTATGTGCAGGGTTATCTGTTCGCTGCGCCAAGCCTGGAGTTCTTCGAAACCGATGCCTTTGTCCATCACTTCGCCCAGCTCCGCGACCGCTATGTGCAGAGCAAGCTGGCCGAGCGTGCGCAGTTGATGACCCTGCGCCGCAACCTCAACCAATTGATGTCCCGCCTGCGCATCTGGGCCGAAAGCGGCGCGCCTGCGTCCAGCCTTTCCAACCCGGAGAATTACCCCTGGCTGCTGCGCATCTACCAGTGCGACCGCAACGGCACCCAGATCACCCCCAACCTGCAGTGGCGCGCGGGCGCCTGGCAGGAAGACCCGAGCTACCGCGGCCACAACTGGTCCTGGCGCCCTTACTTCTATCAACTGCTGGCCGAAGGCTGGGAAGAGCGCCGCCTGACCCTGTCCACGACCTACCGTGACGCCACCACCAACCAGTACTGCCTTACCGCCGGGCAATTCATCGACAACGGCCGCAGACTGCTGTTGGTAGATATCGACGCCGCTTGCCTGGCAATGGATTAGGTTCCATCCGGGAACTGCCCACGCTCGGCGAATTTTCGTGCAGAACCCAAGAGCTGAGCCGTGGGCGATGGGTTGGGTTAGAGTAGGGCCTTCAGCCACTGAACGGCGAGGACAGGCCTTGGACTGGCAGACCCTGCTCACCCGCGAACGCCTCGGCAAACCGGTGCACAGCACCAACGAGCTCGGCCGTAGCCCCTTCCACAAAGACCACGATCGCATCATCTTCTCCGGCGCGTTCCGCCGCCTGGGGCGCAAGACCCAGGTGCACCCGGTGTCGAGCAACGACCATATCCACACACGCCTGACCCACTCCCTGGAAGTGAGCTGTGTGGGGCGATCCCTGGGCATGCGCGTCGGCGAGACCCTGCGCGATACGCTGCCGGACTGGTGCGCCCCCTCGGACCTCGGCGTCATCGTCCAGTCAGCCTGCCTGGCCCACGACATCGGCAACCCACCCTTTGGTCACTCGGGCGAGGACGCCATCCGCCACTGGTTCGAGCAGGCCGCCGCACGGGGTTGGCTGGACGCCATGAGCGACGCCGAGCGAGCCGACTTCCTCAGTTTCGAAGGCAATGCCCAGGGGCTGCGAGTACTCACGCAGCTGGAGTACCACCAGTTCGACGGTGGCATGCGCCTGACCTATGCCACCCTCGGCACCTATCTGAAGTACCCCTGGACGTCGCACCACGCCGAAGCCCTGGGCTACAAGAAGCATAAGTTCGGCAGCTACCAGAGCGAGCTGCCCTTGCTCGAGCAGATCGCCACCAAGCTGGAGCTGCCACGCATCGGCGAACACCGCTGGGCGCGCCACCCGCTGGTCTACCTGATGGAGGCCGCCGACGACATCTGCTACGGCCTGATCGATCTGGAAGACGGCCTGGAAATGGAGCTGCTGGAGTACGAAGAAGTCGAGGCGCTGCTGCTCGGGCTGGTCGGCGACGACCTGCCGGAAACCTACCGCCAGCTCGGCCCGAAGGACTCTCGCCGGCGCAAGCTGGCCATCCTGCGAGGCAAAGCCATCGAGCACCTCACCAACGCCGCTGCCCGCGCCTTCGTCGAACAACAGGACGCGCTGCTGGCCGGCACCCTGCAAGGCGACCTGGTGGAGCACATGCACGGTGCGGCCAAGCGCTGCGTGCTCAAGGCCAAGGCCATCGCCCGCGAGAAAATCCTCCAGGACAAACGCAAGACGCTTCACGAAATCGGCGCCTACACCACGCTGGAGATTCTCCTGAACGCCTTCTGTGGCGCTGCCTTGGAGCAACATGGCGGACGTACGCCATCCTTCAAGCACCGGCGCATCCTCGACCTGCTGGGCCACAATGCACCCGATCCCGCGTGGCCGCTTTATCGGGCATTCATCCGGGTAATCGACTTCATCGCGGGAATGACCGACAGCTACGCTACCGAGATGGCCCGCGAAATGACCGGCCGCTCCAGTCCGACCTGATATCAGGCCCTCAGGAGTCGCCTTGATGCGTAACCTGTTCAGACAAAGCTTGCACTGGCACACGGGCCCACCCGCCTGGGGCCCCGCCCTGATGGCGGGCCTGGGCTGCGGGCTGCCGTTGGTCCTGGGCCTGTTCACCAGCCACACCGGATTTCTTTGGGCCGCCACCGGCGCCTTTCAGGCCGCCCTGGCCAACCCGTTGCACCGCCTTGGCATGCTACGCATGGCCTTGCTCACCGGGCTTGGAGCGGTATGTGCCGGGGTGGGATTCTGGGTCGCCAGCCACCCGCTGCTGAGTCTGGCCAGCTTCGCCCTCATGGGCCTTTTGCTGGCAGCCCTGCAACGTTTCGGGACCGAACTGGGCAAGTTGGGGGCCGGACTCGCGGTCTGCCTCTGCCTCGGCCAGGGTCAGGCGGGGCTGGGCAGCCTGAACAATGGGATGGCGGTCGGCGCGCTGTTCGCCATTGGCGGGCTCTGGGTGATGCTGCTGGCCTTTGCCCTGCGGGCCTTGCACGGGCTGCGCCTTTGGCCACTGCTGCCTCGCCCGGCCAACCTGTCCAAGGTGGCGCGCCGACTTGCTCGGCGCATATCCCAACGGCTCTGGGTCATCCATGCCCTGGCCTGCTGCCTGGCCGGTGCCCTCGCCGGCCTGGCCGTCAACTTGTCGGGCCTGCCTCGCGGTTACTGGCTGACGCTGACCGTGCTGACCACCATTCAAATGGACCTCGACGGTAGCCTGCAGCGCGGCATTCAACGATGCCTGGGCAGCCTGGTGGGCGCGCTGATTCTGATCGGAATTGGGGTTTGGTTGCAGAACCCGGCGCTGCTGGTGGCCTGCATGTTGCCGCTGATCGTGCTCAGCCGCGCATTCATTGCCCAGCATTATGGGCTCTTCGTGGTACAGACCACCGTGTGCTTCGTACTGCTGGCCGAGAGCCTGTCCCGCGACTGGCATCTGCCAGAATTGCGCCTTTACAACTCGCTGCTGGGTACGGGACTAGCGCTGCTGGTAGCGTACCTGGCCCATCGTGCCCGACTGCGTTGGGGCAGCCCGACGCCAAGAATGGAAGAAGTACGCCAAGGTGAATGAGCGGGCAGGTTCACCGCCGCAGATGCTGGGCCAACTCCGCCTGCAGGGCTTCCAGGCTGCCACACACTGCAGCAGCCAGAAAACCCAGCTCCGGCTCCCCTGCACCACTGTGAAAGGCCTCGCCATAGGCGATGCAGTGGGCCAGCAAGGGTTGGGCATCAATGAGCTCGACGGCGCCTTTGACCTTATGCACCAACTGCTCCAGCTCGCCCCAACACCCGGCCTGCAGCAAGCGATCCATCTCGCGCGCATCGCCCCCGTTGGCCCGGTGAAGCTCCCTCAGCAACAGCTGGGCCAGCTCAGGTGAGCCGCCCGTGGTGCGCTCCAGCAGGCCGAGATTGACGCGGATCTGGAGCGCATCGCTTGCACCTGCTTCAGGCGCACCGCGCGAAGGCAACAGACGCTGCAGGTAAGCCTGCAATCCATCCAGGCCAATGGGCTTGAACAGGCAGTCGTTCATACCCGCCTCGCGACAACGCGCCAGTTCTTCCGGCTGAGCATTCGCCGTAAGGCCGATGATCAGGCCGGGCCTCGCACCCAGTTCCCGTTCCTTGCTGCGAATGCGTTGAGCCAGCTCATAGCCATCCATCACCGGCATGTTGCAATCGGTGATGACCAGATCGAAGACCGATCCGCTCCACGCGCACAGGGCTTCTTCGCCATTTTCAGCGGATACGGCGGTTTGCCTGAGGAGTTCCAGTTGCTGAACGAGCATCATTCGATTGACCGGATGATCGTCCACCACAAGTATACGAAACGCCCCCGGCGGCAAATCCACCTCCCCTGGTGTTTCGACCACCTGCGGCAAGGGCTCCAACCTCGGGAGGCGCAGGCTCACAGCGACTCGCGTGCCCTCGCCGGGCTCGCTATGCAGCTCCAGCTGCCCGCCCATCATATCCACCAGGCGCCGACAGATACTCAGCCCCAGACCGGTGCCGCCACGCCCGCCCCCCATGCTGCCCGCCACCTGGGTGAAGGGCTGGAACAGCCGCTGCTGGTCCTCCTTCGCAATGCCGATACCACTGTCTTCAACGACGACAGCCAGTTGCACCTGCTCTTCACCCGCACGATGGGCCTGCAAGCTCACACGCACCTCGCCGTTATCGGTGAACTTGATGGCGTTGCTGATCAGGTTGGAAAGAATCTGCTTGAAGCAGGACGGATCGACCATCACGTCGTCGCGAACGGAAAGGTCAAGGTTAAGGCTTAGCCTCAGTCCCTTTTGCCGCGCCAGGCCGTCGAACACCCGCACCACCGACTCGGTCAGTGCCCGGGGTGAAGCGCGATGGGGTTCAAGCACCATGCGCCCGGACTCGATCTTGGCGATGTCGAGGATGTCACCGATCAACGCCAGCAGGGAATCCGCCGACTCGCGCGCGACCTGGATCGCCTCACGATCCAGCCGCTCGCGCTTCAGGGCCAACTCAAGCATGCCGCTGATCGCGTTCAGCGGGGTGCGGATTTCATGGCT
This sequence comes from Pseudomonas sp. TCU-HL1, assembly GCF_001708505.1. Classification (NCBI taxonomy): domain Bacteria; kingdom Pseudomonadati; phylum Pseudomonadota; class Gammaproteobacteria; order Pseudomonadales; family Pseudomonadaceae; genus Pseudomonas; species Pseudomonas sp. TCU-HL1. The sequence goes on along the minus strand of NZ_CP015992.1, from coordinate 2,255,496 downwards.
CATGGTGGCCAGAAAGCGGCTCTTCGCCACGTTGGCGGATTCGGCCTGCTCCTTGGCCTGGCGCAGTTCGCCCATGAGCCGGTTGCGCTCGGTGATGTCTAGCCAGCAACAGATCAGCCCGCGAATGGCCTGCTGCCCTCCGGAATAGGGAATAGCCCAGTAAGAAACTTCCAGGGTGCGATCACGCAAGTGCAGACGCTGATCGCGGAACAGCGCCTCGCCCTGCTGAAGGGCTCGCAGGCTCAGGTCCTCCAGCTCATCCAGTGCGTCGCTTTGCAGGTCTTGGACTTCGGTCAGGCGCTTGCCGATCAGCGCCGTTCGAGGAACCCCGACGGCCTCGACGAAGCTGCGATTGCAGGTGATGGTGCGCCCCTCCAGGTCGCGGACGGACAACGGAAACGGGATACCGTCGATCAGGGAGCGCTTGAAGGCCAGTTGATCATTGAGGCGACGCTCCTCCTGCTCGCGCCGGCGGACCTGACGACGCAAATGCAGCGCCCACGCCGCGAATACCATTGCCACCAGCAGGAATACGAACCCCACCTGATAGAGCCGCGCCCGGTATTCGACCCAACTGCTCTCGGCCTCTTCGTCCTTGGTGTACCAGCGGTTGATGATGTTGCCCAGATCGTCCGGGGAAATCGACAGCAACGCCTTCTCGAGGATGCTCTGCAGCTCGGGCTGGTCGCGCGAAACGGCGAAGGCGAAACGGCCCGGGTCCCGGCCGACGGTGTCGGCGATACGGAGCTGCCCCGGGTAATACCGGCTGATCAGGAAAGTGGACGAGGCCATGGCATGCAGGGCGGCGTCGATCTTCCCTTCCGCCACGCTGGAAAGCCCCTGGATGCCGGTCTCGACTTCTTGCACCACCACGTTGGGGTAGTGCTTGCGGATGTACGGGAGCAACGAGTGACCGGCAGGAACAGCCAGCGTACGCCCATCGAGTTCGTCCAACCCTTGCAGGCTGGAATCGGAAGCACGCACCACCAACACGCTGCTCGTGCTGAAGTAGGGCCGTGTAAAGCTGAGGTGCTGGTTTCGCTCAGGTGTGGAGAACAGCGTGGCAGCCATATCGACCCGCCCACTGCCCAGGTCGGCGAGCATGTCCCTGGCCGAGGACCTGGCGCTGATCTCGAACTCCAGCCCCGTCCTTTGCCGAATCAGCTCCAGCAGATCGGATACGATGCCGCGGAAGCGGCCCTGGCGATTGAAAAAGGTAAGCGGCTCGAAGGTTTCATCGACCACCAATCGGGCGGGGCCATGCCGCTCCAGCCAGCGCCTCTCACGCCGGGTGAGCTGGGGGCGCAGGTTGTCCAGGAAGATGCCAACCCCCCCCCCCCAACGCTTCATGATCCCGACACGCTCGGCATCCGGGATTGCAGCAATCGCACTGTCGAGAATACGCTGCAGGCGATGATTGCCTTCGGCCACGGAGAAACAAACGCCCACGCCGTCGAACCCGGCGAAGTTGGTCATGCGCAGGTTGATGAGGTAGCCCTGCCGGATGAGGTAGTTGGCGGCGATGACGTCGCCAATGAAGACGTCGCTCTGGTCGAACGCCACCGATTGCAGGGCGCTGCGCACCGAGCTGTGCCGGATGAGACGTGCATTGGGGTAAAGCTGGCGAAGCAACTCCTGGCTCGGACCTTCAGAGGAATAGGCAAGACGTAGCCCATCGAGACTGCCCGAGGCGGCCCGGCGGTCGTCGATGCGCGTCACCATCACCGGCTGATGCTGCAGGTAGGCGATGGTCTGGATCAGGCCGGGGCTGGCGGCGTCGTTCTCCATGCTGTTGCCCAGGAGATCGATCTTCCCGCTGCGCAGCGCATTGCGCGCCGCCTCGCGGTTCGGAAAACGCAGCACCTGGGCTTCGACCCCGACCGCCTGGGTGATCAGCCGCAGGAAATCAGCAGTCACCCCTTCGTAGTCCTGGCCACTGGCAGTGATGTCGAAGGGCGGGAAATCGGGCTCGCTGGTGCCAATCCGCAAAACGCGCTTTTCACGCAGCCAGCGTTGGTCTCCCGCCTCCATCGGCACCACCATGCCCCGTGACTGGGAACGCCCCAACAACTCCAGGGAGAGATTGTCTTCACCCAGGCAGATCGAAGGCAGCAACGATCCCCCGAGCACGAGCCCGATCAGCACGAGGAAAAGTCGCATGGGGAGAGTCAGGCCAGAGCGTTGCGATTGGCAAACTCCACCAGTTCGATCAGGGAACGGGCATTGAGCTTGAGCAGCAGGCGAGTCTTGTAGGTGCTGACGGTCTTGTTGCTGATGAACATCTCTTCGGCGATGTCCTTGTTGCTGTAGCCGTTGGCCAGGAACTTGAGCACCACCAGTTCACGGTCGGAGAGGCGTTCGATCAGTTCGGTTTCGTCAGGCAGGCCAACCTGGCGCTTGCCGGACTTGATCACGTCGCTCGGGAAATAGCTGTACCCGGAGAGCACCGCCCGAACCGCCGACGTGACTTCGGCGAGATCACCTTCCTTGCAGACGAAGCCTGCGGCCCCGGCCTGCATGCAGCGTGTGGCGTAGTGATTGGGATTCTGACCGGTCAGCACCAACACGCGCAGTGGCAGGTCCAGCGCGTGCAGGCGTGCGATGACATCCAGGCCGCCGAGCTTGGGAATACCGATGTCGAGAATCACCATGTCCGGCTGGTGTTCGCGCGCCAGGGCGATGGCATCCACACCATTGTCCGTCTCCGCCACGATCGAGTAACCCTCGCGCCCCAGCAGCAGTCGCACGGCAAGGCGAATCACCGGGTGATCGTCGACGATCATCACCTTGTAAGCCGACTCACTCCCCTCCTCGATAAAGTCATCTAGGTTGACCAACTTGCTCATGGCGTCGCTCCCTTGGCGCGTTTAGTGGTAGCCACGATAGAGAAGGCATTTGCAGTGTCGACCCCCCACTGGGACCGGTTACCCGATTCAGGACGCGCCTTACCACACCTTGGGCTCCCTCCTACAGGCAACGGTCGATTTCTACAGAGTCAAACGTTCGGTTCGGCCGTAGCGGATGTAAAAATCCCCCCTTGGATTGCCCCGAAAACCGAGCCCACCTCCTCCTTTCCGACGCGCTCATGGCAATTTGCACGACGAACGGCAAAAGCCTCATCTATTCTCCTGTAGCCCTCAGGGAGAGGGGCCACAGGAGCTGCTGCAATGCCGCAAAGGTTCGCTGAACGTCGCTTCCCGCTGCACGTCCATATCAGTGCACTGTTCATGCTGCTTTTGCTGATCAGTGGCGTGGTCCTCGGCCTCTTCAATTACCACCAGACCAGCCAGATCATCCTGTCCAGCAGCGACGAGCTTTTTGGCCGGATCAGCGAAGAGGTGGAGACCGACCTGCGCCACACCTACGAACCCATCTACCACCTGCTGAACCTGCTGGCCCTCAACGGCACCGACCAGAACCAGGACAGCGTCGACCGCCTGGATACCCTGCTCCAACCCCTGGCCCAGGCCCTGAAGGACAATCCCAAGCTGGCGTCGCTCTACCTGGGTTACGACGACGGCGACTTCTTCATGGTTCGCCCCCTGCGTAGCGAGATGCTGAAGAAGGCATTCGACTCCCCGCCGAATGCGGCCTACCAGGTTTGGAGCATCGAACGCGATAATCAGTCAGGCGCGTACTCGATGAGCTACTTCTTCGATGACCAGCTCAATGAGGTTGCTCGACGTCAGGAACTGAACGAACGCTATGACCCTCGCGGCCGCCCCTGGTACTACCGGGCGCTGGAACAGGACGGGGCGATCACCACCGCGCCCTACGTATTTTTCTCCAGCGGTGCGGTCGGCACCACCGTGGCCAGCCCGAGCGGGAGCGATGCGGTGATCGGTGCCGACCTGACCCTGAACGACCTGTCGGCCACGCTCGCCAGCCACCGTGTCACGCCCTCCACTGAAGTGGTGCTCTACCAGCCGGATGGCCATGCCGTGGCCTACCCCGACACCAGCAAGCTGATCAAGCGGATCAACGGAGCCCCCAAGCTGGGCCAGGTGAAGGACTTCAGCGCGCCGCTGGCCGCGCTCTCCGCCCTCCCGGGCCAGGACGATCTGCGCACCGGGCTGGAGATCGATCAGCGCCGCTGGGTCGTGGCCCGCCAGCACCTGAAGGAAGGCGGCCCCCTGGGCCTGCAACTGGCCATCCTGGCCCCCGAGGACGAACTGCTGGATGACGCTTACCGCATTCGCTGGCAGAGCGCGATGTTGACGCTGGCCATCCTGTTGCTATGCATCCCGCTGGGCATCCTGATGTCACGCATACTGGTCAAGCCGCTCCGGGCGCTGGTGACCCAGGCCGAAGCCATCCGCAGCTTCAACTTCAAGCTGCCCGCCATGGGCCACTCGCCGGTTCTGGAAGTGGACCAATTGGCCGTGGCAATGGCCCGGATGAAAGACACCATCGCCAGCTTCCTCGAGATCGCGTCCAGCCTCTCGGCGGAAAACCGCTTCGACAACCTGCTGCGCCGTGTACTGGCCGAGACCATCGGCATCAGCGAATCCTCAGGCGGCCTCCTCTATCTGATCGACAGCCAGAAAGGTCGCCTGGAACCCCATGGACTGTTCCTCAACCATCGTGAGGAGGACCTGGACGCACATGGCATCCGGGGATTCAGCCTGGAGAACCCGGCCATGCCGCGCTGGCTCGACCTCCCCGCCCACGGCGGCCCCAGCCAGGTGTGTTCGTTCGGCTTTGACCAGGCCGGCGCCTACCGCGACCTCCTGCAGACGCTGGAAAGCCCCCGGATTCACCTGGTCAGCACCGGGCTGCACAACCGCCAGGGCACCACCATTGGCGTGCTGGTCCTGCTGCACCGGGATACGGGCAAGGAAGCACGTCCGGCCATTCTCAAGCCGGAGCGCATCGCGTACGTCGAAGCCGTATCCGGCGTCGCCGCGCTGTGCATCGAAAGCCAGCGGCTGCTGGAGAAACAGAAGCAGTTGCTCGATGCCGTCATCCAATTGATGGCCGGCGCCATCGATGCCAAGAGCCCCTACACCGGCGGCCATTGCCAGCGCGTTCCGGAGATCACCCTGATGCTCGCCCGGGCCGCCGCGGACAGCCAGGAGACGCCATTCCGCGGATTCGACCCCACGGATGAGGAATGGGAAGCCCTGCACATTGCGGCGTGGCTGCATGACTGCGGCAAGGTCACCACCCCCGAATACGTGGTAGACAAGGCCACCAAGCTGGAAACCCTGAACGATCGCATCCACGAAATCCGCACCCGCTTCGAGGTCCTCAAGCGCGACGCCTGGGTACGCTACTGGCAGGCGCTGGCCCAAGGCGGGGACGAGGCCGAACAGGCACGTCTGCGGGACGCCGAGCTTCATGCTCTCGATGACGACTTCGCCTTCGTCGCCCGCTGCAACCTGGGTGGTGAGGCCATGGCCGAAGCTGACCAGGAACGCCTGACGCGGATCGCCCAGCGCACCTGGACCCGAACCCTGGACAACCGCCTAGGGGTTTCCTGGGAAGAGGCCCAGCGCCTTGCCCGGTCGCCCGCGCCGAGCCTGCCGGTGGAGGAGCGCTTGCTAGCCGATCGTCCCGAACACATCGTGGAACGCCCCGCCAGCGAACTGATAGCGCCAGACAATCCCTGGGGCTTCAAGCTCCAGGTGCCCGAACACAAATTCAACCGCGGCGAGTTGCACAACCTCTCTGTCAGCCGGGGAACCCTGACCGACGAAGAACGCTACATCATCAACCACCACATCGTGCAGACCATCCTGATGCTCAACCACCTGCCCTTCCCCGAGCACCTGGCAAACGTGGCGGAAATCGCTGGCGGGCACCATGAGAAAATGGACGGCACTGGCTATCCGAAACGACTCACGCGTGAGGAAATGAGCCTGCCGGCCCGGATGATGGCCATCGCCGACATCTTCGAAGCGCTGACTGCGGTGGACCGACCCTACAAGAAGGGCAAGACGCTCTCCGAGGCCCTGGGAATCATGACCGGCATGTGCCGAGGCGCCCATATCGATCCCGACCTGTTCAGCCTCTTCATCCGCTCGGGTGTCTACAAGGACTACGCCCAACGTTTCCTGAAACCGGAGCAGATCGACGAGGTGGACGAAGCGGCCTTGCTGGCGAAGGCGAGGCTGGCCTGATTGGGGGCTTGGCCCGAAATGCGAGAAGAAATTGTAGAAGGAGCGATTTCAATCGCGAAGCAGGTCGAAGGCCTGCCCTGTTGGCTGCAGGGGACTGCGTTGCAGTCCTTTCGCGAATGAATTCGCTCCACAGAAGCGGCGCGGAGCCACCTTGCGAAACAGCCAGGCACAAAAAAGGGCGCCTGAACTGGCGCCCTTCTTCATGCCGAAGCCCATCACGCGTTGACGGGATTCTCCGGGTACCACACGTCCAGCAGCGGGCTGACGGTGAAGTTGGCCAGCTCGGCGTGGCCCTGTTGCAGCCAGGCTTCGGCCTGGGTGCGCTGCTCGGCGGTTACCGAGCCGCGCTTGCCGAGGCAAGCGAAACCGTAATCTGCGGCGCCGATGAAGCCCAGGCCGTTGTTCTCGATCGCTTCCACGATGAAGCGCTCGAAGAACGCCGAAACCGCGTCCAGATCCAGACCCTCCTTGTAGGTGAAGGTGAGCTCGAAGCCCAGTTCCTGGAATTCATCGACGCAAAGCTTCTTGCGCAGGCGGCGGGAGCGGTTGGTAGCCATCAGGCAGTTCCTCGGAATAAATGACGGGCGGCACTCTAGCAGCTTCCGGCGCAACTTGCCCGCAAAGGCGTGCCTTGCGCTGCCGCAGCCAGACGAAATGAGCGGCGAACTCGCGCAGCCAGTACAGGGTTACGGCATAATGCGCCGATTTCCCGAACCGTCATGGGAACACCTGCCATGTCATCCGTATTCGTTACCCGCCCTCGCCAGGAGGGCAATCGTTAATGTTCAAGTCGATCCGTACCCTCGCACTCACTGCCCTGATCCTGCCCTACGCCCTACCGTTGCATGCGGCACAGGTCAACACCAGCCTGCCCGCCAAGGTGCAAAAGGCGCTGACTGCCAACAAGATTTCCCCCAACTCGCTGTCCCTGGTGACGCTGCCGCTCACCGGCCCGGGCTCCCAGACGCTGGTCAACGCCGACCTTTCGGTGAATCCGGCATCCACCATGAAGCTGATCACCACCTACGCCGCCCTGGAACTGCTGGGCCCAACCTACCAGTGGAAGACCGAGTTCTACTCCGATGGCGTCCTGAAGAACGGCGTACTCAACGGCAACCTCTACCTCAAGGGCGGCGGCGATCCCAAGCTGAACATGGAGAAACTCTGGCTGATGATGCGCGACCTGCGCGCCAACGGCGTGCGCCAGGTCACCGGCGACCTAGTGCTGGACCGCAGCTACTTTATCCATCCGCAACTGCCCGCCTTCAACGATGACGGCGGCGACGACAACAAACCCTTCCTGGTCGGCCCCGACTCGCTGCTGGTCAACCTCAAGGCCGTGCGCCTGATCGCCCGCGCCGAAGGTGGCAAGGTCAACCTGGCCATGGAGCCACCGATCGAGAGCATCCGCATCGACAACAAGGTGCAGGTGACCAAGGCCGGCAAGTGCCCGTCTTGGCCCGATGTGCGCTACAACCCGGTGACCCAGTACGACGGCACGACGCTGATCGCCAGCGGCAAACTGCCTGAAGGCTGCAGCGCCCAGACCTACATGTCCCTGCTCGACCATCCGGGCTACGCCGCCGGTGCGGTGCGCGCATTCTGGAAGGAGCTGGGCGGCACCATCAACGGCAAGGATCGCCTGGGCGACGTCCCCAAGGACGCCAAGCTGCTGGCGCGGTCCTTCTCGCCGGACCTGGTGGAAGTCATCCGCGACATCAACAAGTACAGCAACAACACCATGGCCCAGCAGTTGTTCCTCAGCATAGGTGCGCGTTACCGCACTGATGCCGATGGCGACGACGCCAAGGCCGCGCAGCGGGTAATCCGCAACTGGCTGGCGAAGAAAGGCATTACCGCGCCGCACCTGGTGATGGAGAACGGCTCCGGCCTGTCGCGCCATGAACGGGTCAGCGCCCGGGAAATGGCCGCCATTCTCCAGGCCGCCTGGCAGAGCCCCTATGCTGCCGAGTTCGTCTCCTCGCTGCCGCTGGTGGCGATGGACGGCACCATGCGCAAGCGCCTGCGCCGCACGCCGCTGGAAGGCGAAGCCCACATCAAGACCGGAACCCTGAACACGGTGCGAGCCATCGCTGGCTTCAGCCGCGACAGCAATGGCAACACCTGGGCCGTTGTAGCCATCCTCAATGACTCGCGCCCCTGGGGCGCATCGGCAATCCTCGACCAAGTGCTGGTAGACCTCTACCGCCAGCCGAAGAGCGTCGCCGGAGCCAACTGAGTCAGGGGCGGCCACACCGGCGCGGGTGGCCGCCCTGTTTCAATCGGCGATACGGATCTGGTTGCGTCCCGCCTGCTTGGCGGCGTAAACCGCGGCATCCACTCGCCGCAGCAGGTCATCGGCACTCTCCCCGTCGCGCCAGCCGGCGCACCCGAAGCTGGCCGTTACCCGGCCGACCCCCTCCACGTTCTCCCGCGTCAGCGACTGCCAGAGTGCCTGGGCCACCAGAGCCGCCTGCTCGACATTGGTATCCGGACAAAGCACCACGAATTCTTCGCCACCCAGCCGGCAGAGCACATCGATGCGTCGCAGGCGCTCGCCCACGCGCAGGCACAACGTCTTGAGTACCCGGTCACCGGCTTCATGGCCGTGGCTGTCATTGATCTGCTTGAAGTGATCGACGTCCAGCATCACCAGCGCCAGCGGACCTTCACGGCGCTCTGCGCGGGCGATTTCTAGGTCCAGGCGCTCCTGGAAGTAGCGTCGGTTGTAGACTCCAGTAAGGGCGTCGGTGACTGACAGCGCACGCAATTCCTGCTCTACCAGTTTCAGCCCGGTGATGTCGCTGATGTAGCCGTGCCAGAGCACTGCGCCATCGTCACCTCGTTCAGGAACCGACTCGCCGCGCAGCCAGCGCAATCCCTGGCGCGGCAGCAGCGCGCGGAAATCCTCGCGCCAGGGCGCAAGCAGTTCGGCGGAACGGCGAATCGAGCCCTGCACCCGCTCCATATCATCCGGGTGGATGCGCTCCAGCAGGCCCATGGCGTCATCCCTCACCGCCTCTGGCTCGACTTCGAAGACTTCGACTGTGCCAGCGCTGGTATAGGGGAAGCTGAACCGCCCGTCCGGGGCCATGCGGAACTGATAGAGCACGCCCGGCACACGGGCGCTCAGTTTCTCCAGCAGGCGATCGCGCGCCTCCAGCGCCTGCTGCACGTGCTTGCGTTCGGTGATGTCGATCGCCACCCCGAGGTAGCCCACCAGCGCATCACGCTCGTCGCGCACGCCGGTCAGGATCAGGCTGCCCGTGAGCTGACTGCCGTCGCGGCGCTGGAAGGTCCACTCATGCTCATCGAAGCGATCGCCGTCGGTAACCGCCTCCACGTAGGCCTGATAGTCCGGAATCTGTTTGCCGAGGTAACCCCCCAGCTCTCGGCAACGCGCCGCGACTTCGTCTTCTAGGTGCAGTACGACGGGATGGCGACCAATCATTTCCAGGGCGCGATAGCCGAACATGCGCTCGGCCCCAACATTGAACTGCAGGATGGCGCCACGCAGGTCGGTGCTGATGATCGCCACCTGGGTCGCCGCATTGAGCAGGCTGCGCAACTGGCCGTGAGCCATGGCCAGCTGCAATTCGACCGCCTTGCTGGAGCTGATATCGGTCTGGGTACCGATCATGCGCAGGGGCAAGCCATCGGCATCCCGCTCGACCACCTTGCCACGGTCCAGCACCCATACCCAGCGGCCATCCTGGTGCAGCATGCGGTGCTGGCTCTGGTACACGGCACTGGCGCCGCGCAGGTGACGTTCGAGCTCGGCGCGGGCCAGTGGCTGGTCCTGCGGGTGGATCAGGCGCCCGCGCGACTCCAGGCTATTGCCCACGTCATCTTCGGCATAGCCGAGCATTGTTTTCCAGCCCCGAGACAGAAACACCCGACCGGACTGCGGCTCCCAATCCCAAACGCCATGCCCGGCGCCGTCGAGGGCAAAGCTCCAGCGCTCCTCGCTGAGCTGCAGTTCGATCTCACGCGCGCGCAGCTCCAGCGTGCGCTCGGCGACCAGCGCCAACGCATTCTGTCGCTGATTGAGCATCAGCAGCAGGTACCCCGCCAGCAGCAAGGTGAAGGCCAGCCCGCTGATCGCCACCAGATTGGCTGTGGCAAGCGGTGGCCCGGCGAGGAAGCCCTCGCTGGGCACCACTTCCAGCACGTAACGACGATCACCGAAGGGCACCACGCGACGCTGGTGAAGCTCGCTGCGTGGCGCCTCGGCACTCTGATAGATCAGTTGCTCGTGGCCGTCGTCACTGACATCGCTGACACGCATCACCAGGCTGGCAAGGTTGTGCGGCGCGATGGCCGCCTCCATTTCCAGGTTCAGGCTGAATACCGAGGTCACGAAACCCAGCAGGTCGGCATCGTTGGGCACGCCATGCTTGTAGACTGGCGCCACGATCAGCACGCCGCTGGCCTGGTGCTCGGCGACGCCAATTACCCGAATCCGCTCGGACACGGTGACTGCGTGGGTCCTGCGGGACTTGGCGATGGTCGCGCGGCGCGCCGGGCTGGAATTCAAGTCCATGCCCAGAGGCACCTGGTCGATCCGCGAGGTCACGCTGAAATAGACCGGAAAGTACTCATCCCGCACAGGGCTGGGTACCAGGCTGTCGCCCTTCAGGTCACGGATGGCAAAGCCCGTCATCCCTTCGCTACGGGCACGAGCCTCGAACGTCTCCCGCTCGCTGCCCGGCACTCGCGGCACCCAGGAGTAGGCCAGGGTGTCACCCAGCAGAGGGCCGACGAAACCCTGGAATTCGCCAAGGCTGACGTAATGAGAGTTGTGGAAGAAACGCTGGACGGCATCCAGTTCTTTGAGCTGCCCGTCCAGGCGCTCCTGAATACGACTGATGCGTTCGCTGGCCGCCAGGCTGAAGCGCTCGTGCAACTGCACCCGTTCGGCCCGGCGCACCGTTTCGCTGAGCAACAGGGTCAGCCCGGTGCCGCCGACAATCGCCAGCAGGCACACCAGCCACACCAGCGGGCGGCCGGACAGCATTGCCGACAGGGTCAGTTTTTCCTTGGCAAGCGACTGCATGCTCACTTCTCGAATCTGGGTGTGGAAATACCGTCCCTGTGAGCATCAACATAGTCAGATGGTGGCACTTTGCCTAGCAGCCGCGACGACCAGCCGACCACCCACGACAAACATCGGACAGCCGGAGCTGCCCGATGTGCAGGTCAGCGAGGCTGGGCGCCTCGGCAGCCTCAGCGGGTGGCCAGGCGCCAGGCGCGGTGGATCTTCGCGTTACGGGCGAAGTCCGGGTCCAGGGTGTCCGCGCTGATCTCACTGACCGTGTAGCGAGACATCAGGCTTTCATCCAGCAGGAACTTGCGGAAGTTGTTGGAGAAGTACAACACGCCGCCCGGCGCCAGACGTGCCATGGCCAGGTCGAGCAACTGGACATGGTCGCGCTGAACGTCGAACACCCCCTCCATGCGCTTGGAGTTGGAGAAGGTCGGCGGGTCGATGAAGATCAGGTCGTACTCGCCGCGATCATCCGCCAGCCAGGCCATCACGTCGCCCTGCTCCAGCTTGTGCTTGTCGGAGAAGCCATTCAGCGAAAGGTTGCGCCGCGCCCAATCCAGGTAGGTCTTCGACAGGTCGACGCTGGTGGTGCTGCGAGCGCCGCCCTTGGCCGCATGCACACTGGCAGTGGCGGTGTAGCAGAACAGGTTGAGGAAACGCTTGCCGGCGGCCTCGCGCTGGATGCGCAGGCGAATCGGCCGGTGGTCGAGGAAGAGCCCGGTATCGAGGTAATCGGTGAGGTTCACCAGCAACTTCACACCGCCCTCGCCGACCTCCATGAAACGCCCGGCGCTGCCCTGGCGCTCGTACTGGCGCGTTCCGCTCTGGCGCTCACGACGCTTGACCACCACGTGGGCGGGATCGACGTCCAGCGCCTGCGGAATCGCCGCCAGGGCATCGAGCAGACGTGCCTGGGCCTTTTCCGGATCGATGGAACGGGGCGGTGCGTACTCCTGCACATGCACCCAGTCGCCGTACAGATCGACGGCCAGGGCGTACTCGGGCATATCGGCGTCATACAGGCGGTAGCACTGGATACCCTCCTTGCGCGCCCACTTGCCTAGTTGCTTGAGGTTCTTCTGCAAGCGGTTGGCGAACATCTGGCCGCCCTCGCTCAGGCGAGCCGGCTCGCTGCGCGGGGTGGCGGATTCGCCTTCTTCGGCGGCCCGTCGCCCACCCGTGACGAACTGCTCCGGCAGCACCTTGAGGAGCAACAGCTTGCACGCCAGCGCGCCGTTCCAGAAGGCGTATTGCTTGTGGCTGCGAATGCCCATGCGCTTGCCCAGCTCAGGCGCGCCAGTGAACACCGCAGCCTCCCAGCCCAGGCAGGATTGACGCAGGCGCTCACCGAGGTTCTGGTAGAGGTAGAGCAGGCTGGCTTCGTCGCCCAGGCGCTCGCCATAGGGCGGGTTGCTGACGACCAGCCCTTTCTGGTTCTGGTCGGGACGCGGCTCGAACGTGGCCAACTCGCCCTGGTAGATTTTCACCCAGTCACTCAGCCCGGCACGTTCGATGTTATTGCGGCCCGGCTGGATCAGGCGCGGATCGGCCTCGTAGCCGCGAATCCACAGCGGCGGCTTGGCCAGCCCGGCCTCCGCACGCAGACGAGCCTCTTCGTGCAGTTTCTTCCACAAGGCCGGCACATGGCCCAGCCAGTTGGAGAATCCCCAGCGCTCGCGCTTGAGATTGGGGGCGATGTCGGCTGCCATCATCGCCGCTTCCACCAGGAAGGTACCGACACCGCACATGGGGTCTGCCAACGCGCCACCTTCAGCGGCGATACGTGGCCAACCGGAACGAATCAGGATCGCGGCGGCCAGGTTTTCCTTCAGTGGCGCCGCGCCCTGCTGCAGGCGGTATCCGCGCTGGTGCAGGCTGTGGCCGGCGAGGTCGAGGGACAGGATGGCCTCCCCCTTCTCCAGGCGCAGATGGATGCGCAGGTCGGGGTTGACCTTGTCGATCGAAGGACGCACGCCATCGGCGCCACGCAGTTTGTCCACCACCGCATCCTTGACCTTGAGAGCGCCGAAGTGGGTGTTGTCGATGCCCGAGCCATGACCGCTGAACTCCACCGCCAGGCTGCCGCTGGGTATCAGGTGGTCATGCCAGTCCACCGCCAGCACGCCCTGGTAGAGGTCCTCGGCGTTCTGCACCGGAAAGCGCTTGAGTACCAGCAGCACGCGGTTGGCCAGGCGGGACCAGAGGCAGAGGCGGTAGGCGGTTTCCAGGTCGCCCTGGCCGCGCACTGCAGCCACCTGCTCGCGTACCTCCTGCAGGCCGAGCCGCGCAGCTTCTTCGGCCAGCAGGCCTTCGAGGCTCTTCGGGCAAGTGAGGAAAAGTTCGTAGAGGTCCGACATGGGGGAATCCAGGGCCTTCAGAGGCGATCAGCGGCACAGGACAGGCTCTGTGCGGTAAGAAAATGTGTGACGTAAGGTCGCAGAACGGCCCTTCGTCGGAATGAAAAAGTCTTTGATTCGTGCGCCAAATGGAATAGCACAACGACATCATTTCTCTGGCCAGCCCCGAAACCACGGGGGTTAGACCGAAAAGTGACAAAAAACGTTTCCTGCGGCTTATGGCCTTTGCCACCATCAAGTTACGTCCTTATGACAAAACGATCATTCACATGCCAGGGGGCATTGGTTAGAACTCAGCTTAACCCGTCGCCGCAATGGCGGCGGATGATGGCCCGTCACGCCGGCAACGAGCCATCGATGGCAGAGCATTTTCTGCCAGGTTCCGCCATTGGAACCAATGGACATAACAGTCAACAAATGAGGGCTACACCCTATGAGAAGACTTAAGCGTGATCCGATGGAACGAGCATTCTTGCGCGGCTATCAGCACGGCATCAACGGCAAATCCCGCGATCTTTGTCCTTTCACCCATCCCACCACACGGCAAGCCTGGATCAATGGTTGGCGCGAAGGCCGTGGCGATAACTGGGATGGCCTCACCGGCACCGCCGGTATTCACCGTCTGAACGAACTCCACGCCGTCGGCTGATTCAGAATCACACCGACTTCACCAAGCACGCCCCATCCGGGCGGCGGGCGCAAGCCCAGGGGCTCCCTTAGAGGGAGCCCTTTTTATTGGGCTCAAACCTTCGGCAACCCGGCAATCGCATCCACCGCTTCACGAATCAGCGCCGGCCCCTTGTAGATGAAGCCCGAGTAGACCTGCACCAGGCTGGCGCCCGCAGCGATCTTCTCCGCCGCATGCTGGCCCTCGGTAATCCCCCCCACCGCGATGATAGGCAAGCGACCGCCGAGCTCACCCGCCAGCACTTTCACCGTGTGGGTGCTCTTGTCACGCACCGGTGCACCGGAGAGGCCACCCGCTTCGTCGCCATATGGCAGGCCTTCGACGCCTTCGCGGCCGAGGGTGGTATTGGTGGCGATGACCGCATCCATGCCGCTCTCCAGCAGCGACTTGGCAACCATGGCGGTTTCTTCGTCGGTCATGTCCGGGGCGATCTTGATGGCCAGCGGCACATGCTTGCCGTGCTGAGCAGCCAGGCTCTCCTGGCGGACGCGCAAGGCTTCCAGCAACTGGTTCAGTGAATCGCCGAACTGCAGGCTACGCAGGCCCGGGGTGTTCGGCGAGCTGACGTTCACCGTCACGTAGCTGGCATGGGCGTAGACCTTGTCCAGGCAAATCAGGTAATCGTCCACGGCGCGCTCGACGGGCGTATCGAAATTCTTGCCGATGTTGATGCCCAACACGCCGTCGTAGCTGGCGGCGCGAACCCGCGCCAGCAGGTGGTCGACGCCCAGATTGTTGAAGCCCATGCGGTTGATGATCGCTTCCGCCTGGGGCAGGCGGAACAGGCGCGGCTTGGGGTTGCCCGGCTGCGGGCGCGGGGTCACGGTGCCGATCTCGACGAAGCCGAAACCCAGTTGGGCGAAGCCGTCGATGGCATCGCCGTTCTTGTCCAGGCCGGCCGCCAGGCCCACCGGATTGGGGAACTCCAGCCCCATCACTTTCACAGGCAGGCTCGCAGGCGCCTTGCTCAGCAAACGATTGAGACCGAGACGGCCACCGGCCCCGATAAGGTCGATAGACAGTTCGTGGGAAGTTTCCGGGGACAGGGAGAAGAGCAGCTCTCGGGCCAGTTTGTACATGGTCGGTCGGGCATCGATCGGCGGGATGGGTCGGCGATTATAGCCGCGCAGCCCCCGTCAGGCGAGGCGCCGCAGGTTGAGCAGCTTGCCGGTGCTGGAGAATTCCAGCTCGAAGGTACCGCACACGCCGGAATGCCCCAGATGCGGGCGCAGGTGATGGGCCGGCAAGCTGACCTTGCGGCCGTCACGGCTGCGCAGCAACACGCGATTGGCTCGACCTTGATAGACTGCCCGGAATTCGTCGGCAGTCAGGGAAATATCCAGCACCAGGCTGGGCATGGAGGCATCCTCGACAATGAAGAGCAGAATTCTGCCACACCGCCTGTGCACTCACCTTCCCCGCCAAGCGGATTTGTGCGACGCCCGGCGTGCGTGGCCGGCAGCCCTCTGCCACACTGCCACCCGTGACCCGGGAGTATTCAGGCCATGAGTGAGATGCAGCCACCACCCCCCTTGACCACCCGCCTGGCTGCCATCGCCCAGCGCTTCGGTATTGGCAAGACACCGCGCCGGGTACTGGAAAAAGCCAGCCAGCTGCGCCTCCCCTTCCAGCCACTGCCGCAACCCCAGGAAACCATCTGGTGGCAAGCCGGCCCGCCCCTTCAAAGGCTAGTGGAGCTGCCGCGCAGCGCCCTGTCCGGGCCGGTGCAGGAAGATAAGGCCGATGCCCACGCCGTACTGGTAAGCGTCGTAAAGCGGAGCGAACAGCAACTTTCCAGTTTCGACCTGCGCCAGGTCGACGGCCTCTGCGGCAGCGAGCATGAACCGCCCCCCTCCCCCAGCTTCGAGGACTACCTGGCCGGTCTGCATAGCCGCAAGGTTCGAATCATCAGCTACAAGGACTTCATCAAGGCCATCAGCCTGCCGCTGCCGCGCTTCCTCGCCGGCGCGCCCATCAGCCTGTGCCGGGCCAACTGGTACGGCAAGCGGGTGTTCTGGAGCGGTGAACAGCACGCCGAAGCCTTCGCCGCCTCCATCGCTTATGCGCGACTGCGCGAGTTGGAAGCCACCCTCCCCGCCGACATTACCGACTACCACCTCGACGCCAGCGGGCTTGGCCTACTGAACGACCGCTATCACATGCTGGCGATGCCCGTTCAGGCCTGGAGCGACCCGGCGTTCATGGGCCTTTTGCTGGATGGTGGCATTCCCTATTCGCGCCTGACGTTCCTGCGCAACGCCGGCGCCCAGGAGTTCATCCTGCTGCCAAAGAAGCACGCCGAGGCCACCGCCCTGGGCGAAGGCCTGCGCCTGGCGGGGGCGGCGGATGTGGTGCGGTATCTGCAGGCACTGCGCCAGACCGCTGGGGCCTGAGAAACACCGCACTCATCGCGCCATCCCATCCCGGCCTGGGCCTAATGTGACCGGTCTGGCTAAAACCTCGGCACGCCACACCGAAGGATGCGCCATGCGCACCGGTTCGGCTTGAGATGAGGGATAGTCGTGACCCAATTCCCTGTAGGAGCGAATTCATTCGCGAGTAAACATCCACGTTCGTAGAACGTAGACTTGCTTTTGGCCCCCAATAAGGGGGCCATCCTCACACGCAGCACCCGGCTGATCTCCGCCACCGTGCCCAGCAGTAGGGTGCGCCATGCGCACCGCGGCGATGGTGGCGACTCCGAGTCTGTCTCCCGGTGCGCGTGGCGCACCCTACGGGACCAGCAGCATCCTGCTGGTTCGCTGACTCGAATCGTCACAGACAGAGCCCATTACTCATCTCGCGCACAAAAAAAGCCCCGCGTGAGCAGGGCTGAGAGCACTAAAAATCTACAGCGTCACGGGGATCAGGGAATACACACCCCGTGCTGGCCACTCTGGGCGAGGTCCATGAGCTCACGGTTGGCAACCGCGTACATGGCGTAGTCAGTGGTGGTAGCGGCACGCAGTTCGACCAGCATGACCTTCCAGCGCTCCACCAGGGCGCGGTGCTGGTCCAGCCACAGTGCCACACGCTCCTCGATGTCGACCGGGCCATTGTTCATCTGCAACACGGAGATGGTGATCGCCCGCTGCTGCCAGTCCAGGTCGTCGCGGAAGGCTTCCCGCGCCAGGGCTTGCCAGTTGTTTTCCACCGGCAGGCTGGTGATCTGCTGCAAGTACCACGACAGGTCCAGGGCCCCGCCAACGGCGAAGTAGGCAGCCGCGACTTCGGCGGTGTCCTTGCCGGTGACGTCCGACGCTTCGATGATCGGCAGCAGGGTGTAGAGGTGGCTGGTGCCTGCCACGACACGGGCCAGATCCTCGGGAGCACCCGCTTCGACATAGGACTGGAAGCGCGCCAGCCACTGCTCGCGGGACGGACCTTCGAGCAGCTCATCCAGGCGACCGGCCAGGGCCTCCACACGCGGGCCGAAGTGGTTGACGTCGCGGGCGGCGTTCTGGTCTTCACGACGGCTGCGCAGGAACCAGCGGGTAGCACGGCGACCCAGGCGCATCAGCTCGTCCATCAGGGTCAGCTGCAGCTCGGCCGGGACCTTGTAGTCCAGTGCCTCGACCTGTTGCCACCAGTGCGGCAGGCGGAACACATCACGCACCACCACATAGGCGCCTGCCACGTTGGCCGCGCTCATGCCGGTGGACTCCTTCAGGCGCTGCACGAAGGTGATACCCATATGGTTGACCAGGTCGTTGGCGATCTGGGTGCTGATGATTTCGCGCTTCAGGCGGTGGCGACGCATGGACTCGCCAAAGGTCTCGGCCAGCCGCGCCGGGAAGGCGGTTTCCATCTCCTGGGCCAGGTAGTCGTCGTCCGGCACCAGGGATTTCAGCAAGGATTCCTTGAGATCGATCTTGCTGTAGGAGATCAGCACCGACAGCTCCGGACGGGTCAGGCCCTGGCCACCGGCGATACGCTCGTTCAGCTCCTCGTCGGGCGGCAGGAACTCCAGGCCACGGTCCAGCTTGCCAGCGGCTTCCAGGGCGGCGATCAGGCGCTTGTATTCGCCGATCTTCTCGCGAGCGCGGCGTTGCGCCAGGGACAGCGCCTGGGTCTGCTTGTAGTTGTTGCCCAGCACCAGGTTGCCCACGTCATCGGTCATCTCGGCCAGCAGCTTGTTGCGCTGTTTGCCGGTCATGTCGCCATTGGCCACGATTTCGTTGAGCAGGATCTTGATGTTGACCTCATGGTCCGAGCAGTCCACACCGCCGGCGTTGTCGATGAAGTCAGTGTTGCTGGCGCCACCGTTGAGACCGTATTCGACGCGGCCCAGTTGGGTCATGCCGAGGTTGCCGCCCTCGCCCACTACCTTGGCGCGCAGCTCACGGCCGTCCACGCGCAGGGCGTCGTTGGCCTTGTCGCCCACGTCGGCGTGGCTTTCGCTGCTGGCCTTGACGTAGGTGCCGATGCCGCCGTTCCAGAGCAGGTCGACCGGTGCCTTCAGCAGGGCATTGAGCAGTTCGGTCGGAGTCAGCTTGTCCGCTTCGATGTCGAAACGCTGCTGCATCTGCGGGCTGATGGCGATGCTCTTGGCGCTGCGCAGGAAGATGCCGCCGCCTTCGGAGATCAGCTTGGCGTCGTAGTCGGCCCAGGACGAACGCGGCAGGTCGAACATGCGCTTGCGCTCAGTGAAGCTGGACGCGGCGTCCGGGTTCGGGTCGATGAAGATGTGCATGTGGTTGAAGGCGGCCACCAGCTGCAGTTTGTCCGACAGCAGCAAGCCGTTGCCGAACACGTCGCCGGCCATGTCGCCGATACCGATCACGGTCACGTGGTCCTTCTGCACATCGATGCCGCGCTCGCGGAAATGCCGCTGCACCGACACCCAGCCGCCCTTGGCGGTGATGCCCATGCCCTTGTGGTCGTAGCCAGCCGAGCCACCGGAGGCGAAGGCGTCGCCCAGCCAGAAGCCGTATTCCTGGGCAATGCCGTTGGCGATGTCGGAGAAGGTCGCGGTGCCCTTGTCGGCCGCCACCACCAGGTAGGGGTCGTCGGCGTCGTGGCGTACCACGTTGGCCGGCGGCACCACCTTACCTTCCTTGAGGTTGTCGGTGACGTCCAGCAGGCCGGAGATGAAGAGGCGGTAGCAGGCAATGGCTTCGGCCTGGATGTCATCACGGGTGCCACCCACCGGCAGGCGACGGGGGATGAAACCACCCTTGGCACCCATGGGCACGATCACCGCGTTCTTCACCTGCTGCGCCTTCACCAGGCCCAGCACTTCGGTGCGGAAGTCTTCTTCGCGATCGGACCAGCGCAGGCCGCCACGGGCCACGTCGCCGAAGCGCAGGTGTACGCCTTCGACACGCGGGCAGTAGACGAAGATTTCGAACTTGGGCACCGGGCGCGGGATGTCGGGGATCAGGCGCGGGCTCAGCTTGAAGCTGAAGTAGGACTTGTTCTGACCGGCCGCGTCGGGCTGGTAGAAGTTGGTGCGCAGGGTCGCCTTGATCAGGTCCAGGTAGCGACGCAGGATGCGGTCTTCGTTGAGCACGGCGACGTTATCCAGCTCGCCGAGGATGGCGTGCTCCAGCTTCTGCTGTTTGTCTTCCAGGTCGTCTGCGGCCAGTTTGCGCGCCAGGTAGAAGCGGGTCTTGAACAGACGCACCAGTTCCTTTGCGATGTTGGCGTGATTCAGCAGGGTGCTGGCGATGTAGGACAGGTCGAAGCCCAGGCGGATCTGCTTCAGGTAGCGCGCATAGGCACGCAGCAGGGCGACATCGCGCCAGGGCATGGAAGCAGTCAGCACCAGGCGGTTGAAGGCGTCGTTCTCGGCATGGCCACCGACGATATGCACGAAGGCGTCCTGCAGGGTGTCGTTCAGTTCCTGGATGTCGACGTCGTCACCCAGGGCGCTGGTGAAGGCGAAGTCGTGAATCCAGTATTGGCGGCCGTCCGCCCGGTTCAGGCGGTACGGGAACTCGCCCAGTACGCGCAGGCCGAGGTTTTCCAGGATCGGCAATACATCGGACAGGGCCAGCGGGGTATCGGCGTGATACAGCTTGCAATGCAGCTGCTGCTCGCCCTGGGCCAGCGGCTGGTAGAAGCTCATCACCAGCGGGCGCTCTTCAGACAGGCTGAACAGGTGCTGCATGTCCACCACCGCCGAGTGCGGGGCGAAGCGCTCGCGGTAGCCGGCTGGGAAACCCTTCGGGAAGTCGACCAGCACACGGGTGCCCTGCCCTTCGCCGAAGCTTTCATTGACCAGGCTGGCGTAGTCGTCTTTCCACGAGCGGCAGGCCTGGATGACTTCTTTCTCCAGCAGCGCAATGTCAACGTTCAGTTTGTTCTTCGGGTCCAGGCGCAGGATGAACTGCACGCGCGCCAGCACGGACTCGGAGAAGAAGGTCCAGAACTCGCAGTCACTGGCCTGCAGGCGCTCCATCAGGATCTGCTGGATCTTCAGACGGGTTTCAGTGGAGTAGACATCGCGCGGCACGTAGGCCAGCGCATAGGCGAAGCGGCCATAGGGGTCGCGACGCAGGAACAGGCGGATCTTGTTGCGTTCCTGCATCTGCACGATGGACATGGCAGTGGAGAACAGATCGTCCACCGGGGTCTGGAACAGGTCGTCGCGCGGCAGCACTTCCAGTACCTGGGTCAGCTCCTTGCCCAGGTGGGCCTTGGCGTCGAAGCCGGAACGGTGCTGGATTTCCGCGACCTTGCGGCGGATGTACGGAATCTGCCACACGCTCTCGGCGTAGACGGCGGAGGTGTAGAGGCCCATGAAGCGGCACTCCTTGATCACCTTGCCCTTGGCGTCCAGCTCACGGATGGACACGAAGTCCGGGTAGGCCGGGCGATGCACGCGGCTCGGCTCGGCCGCCTTGGCGAAGGACAGCAGATTGGGTTCACGCAGGTAAGCCAGGGCCTCTGCCTCGATGTGCAGGTCGTCTTTCTTCAGGCCGCCGCGACGCAGGCGGGAAACGCCCAGCAGGGACTTCTCGTCGTAAACGAGGTGACCGCCGTTCTTGTCGTCGGCCACGGTAAATTCTTCATAGCCGAGGAAGGTGAAGTGGTCGTCCAGGAGCCAGTCCATGAAGACCTTTACTTCCTTGAGCTCTTCGCCATCGACCTTGAGCTTGGCCTTGTCCAGCCAGGCCAGCAGTTCCTGGGCCTTGGCCTTCATCGGCTTGAAGTCGGCCACGGTGACGCGGACTTCGCCCAGCACTTCCAGCAGGGCTTTCTCCAGAGTCTTCATCGCGCCATTGTTGGCGCAGCGGTCGATCTCCAGGAACATCAGCGATTCCTGGCACACATCCTTGCCCTGGGTGCCCTTGGGCAGGACTTCCAGCAGCTCGCCCTTGGCATTGCGGCGCACGCTGATGACGTTGTTCTGCAGGGTGTGGATACTGTAGCCGCGACGGTTCAGCTCCATGCGCACCGAATCCACCAGGAAGGGGATGTCAGGGTGCAGCACTTCCACGGCAGTGTGAGTGGACTGCCAGCCGTGTTTCTCGTAGTCGGGGTTGAACACCCGGACTTCAGGGCTGGCGGGGTCGAAGCGCTCAACAAGGCGCCAGGATGAGAGGGTGCAGCCGACCAGGTCGGACAACCGGCGCTGAGTCAGTTCGTCGAGCGAAATGATGCCGAAGAATTGTTCGGCGAACAGTGCTACTTGTGGCAATGCCTGTTCGCTGACGTGCTGCGCCAGGGCCGCTTGCAGTTGGTGCTGGAAGTCGGCTTTGCTGGCCGCCGTGAAGAACGCCATGGTTGTGCTCCGCTAGGCTCATTTTGTTGGGTTTAAGCGTAGAACGCTTACAGGCGGAGAAAGGGCCACAGGTCGATCCGGGCAGTGCGGCCCTGCTCCGGGCGAGCGCCGGGGAACAACTGCGACCCGGCGGTCACCATTGCCGCGAAAGCTTAACGAGGGAGCGCCACGACGCGCTTACGGCGCTGCGACATATTCGTTCACGCAGCGTCCGCTGCCCCCGTTCCTGGGTACGCGCCTCGCGCCGCTGTGTAAGGCTCATGTAAACCACGCCCCGGTCACGGAACCAACGCCCGAATTCAGGCTCTTCTAGGCCCTCTGCCCTGGTCTGGATTAAAGTTATGCCTCACCCCCGGAGGGCTTATAGCTCTCTTCTCGCCAGCTCAACGAGTCCATCGATGGAACACCGTGACGCGCTAGTTGCCCTTCGAAACTTCCTTTCCACCCAGATCCTCGGCCAGGAGAAGCTCATCGACCGCCTGCTGGTTGCCTTGCTCGCCGACGGGCACCTGCTGGTTGAGGGTGCCCCGGGCCTGGCCAAGACCAAGGCCATCAAGGACCTCGCGGACGGTGTGGAAGCGGAGTTCCATCGCATCCAGTTCACCCCGGACTTGCTTCCTGCCGACATCACCGGCACGGAAATCTATCGGCCGGAAAACGGCAGCTTCGTCTTCCAGCAGGGGCCGATCTTCCACAACCTGGTCCTGGCCGACGAAATCAACCGCGCGCCGGCCAAGGTGCAGTCGGCGCTGCTGGAAGCCATGGCCGAGCGCCAGGTGTCCATCGGCCGCTCCACCTACAACCTGCCGCCGCTGTTCCTGGTCATGGCGACCCAGAACCCCATCGAGCAGGAAGGCACCTATCCCCTGCCCGAAGCCCAGCTCGACCGTTTCCTGATGCACGTGCGCATCGGTTACCCGGATGCCTCGGTGGAGCGCAAGATTCTCCAGCAGGCACGCGGCGAAGCGCTGCATGGCGAAACCCGTGCCGAACTCCAGGTCAGCCAGCAGGCGATTTTCGGGGCGCGCAAGGAGATCCTCGGGCTCTACATGGCCGACGCCGTGGAGGAATACCTGGTGCATCTGGTGATGGCCACCCGTACCCCGGCCAAGTTCGACAGCGAGATGGCCGAGTGGCTGGCCTGGGGCGCCAGCCCGCGCGGCTCCATCGCCCTGGACCGCTGCGCCCGCGCCCACGCCTGGATGGCCGGCCGCGATTTCGTGAGCCCCGAGGATATCCAGGCGGTGCTCTTCGACGTGCTGCGTCATCGCCTGATTCTGTCCTTCGAGGCGGAAGCCGCCGGTATCGATCAGGATCGAGTGATCCAGCGAATCCTGGATGTGGTAGCGGTGGCCTGATGCGCCTGAAAGCGGCGGCCTGGAAATTCCGGGTCAGGAAACGCCGTCCGGCGACGCCCGGCTTCGCTCCGCCCGCCGCCAGCGCGGAAGGCGTCCATGTCGACCTGGCCGAGTTGATCGACATGCGTCACCGGGTTCGCGAAGTGCAACTGTTCTCCAGCCCCGCCCGCCGCAGCCCGCTGATCGGCCTCCACCACTCCAAGCTGCGTGGGCGCGGCGTCGACTTCGACCAGGTGCGCATCTACCAGGCCGGCGACGACGTGCGCACCATCGACTGGCGCGTTACCGCGCGTACCCAGGAACCGCACACCAAGATGTTCCACGAGGAGCGCGAACGGCCGGTGTTCATCATGGTCGAGCAGAGCCAGCGGCTGTTCTTCGGTACTGGCCTGGTCTTCAAATCGGTTCTCGCGGCGCAGGCCGCCAGCCTGATTGGCTGGGCCGCCCTGGCCCACAACGACCGGGTCGGCGGGCTGGTGTTCAGCGACCAAGACCACCACGAGATCAAGCCCAGGCGCAGCAAACAGAGCCTGCTGCAACTGCTCAGCCGGCTGGCCCGCGCCAACCAGGCACTGGGTAGCCCGGCGGCGTCCCAGCGCGAGGGCTTCAGCCTGGCCCTGCGCCGCGCCCGCGAAGTGCTGCGACCCGGTAGCCTGGTGGTGATCCTCTGCGACGAACGCACCCTTTCCGATACCGCCGAACAGCAGATCGCCCTGCTTGCCCGCCACACCGACCTGATCCTGCTGCCGGTGTCCGACCCCCTGGACCACGCCCTGCCTGCCGCCGGACTGCTGCGTTTTGCCGAACAGGGCGCACAGCTCGAGCTGGATACCCACGCCAGCGACCTGCGCCAGGCCTATCGCGAACAAGGGGAAGCCCGCATCGCGCGCTGGGAGCGTCTGGCCCAGCGCCTCGGTGTCCTGCTGCTGCCGCTGACCACCCAGGAAGGCATGATCGAACAGCTGCGCGACTACCTGCAGCACAAAGGCAGCGCCCGATGAACCCACTGGACGGCCTGGAACCGCTGATCGCCCCGGCGGCCATTTCCTGGTGGCCTCCCGCTCCCGGCTGGTGGAGCCTGCCGCTCCTGCTCGGCTTGCTGGCCTGGGGAATCTGGTACGGCTGGCGCCGCCGCACACGCAAGGTCGACGCCAAGCCGGAGCTGCCACTGGACCCGCTGCGCCAGTCCGCCCTGGAAGAGCTGGCGCGTCTGCCCAAACCCTATGACGGGGCCCCGGCCGGCCCCTGGCTGCAGGAGATCAACGGCCTGCTCAAACGCCTCTGCCGCATGCACTACCCCGGCGACCAGAGCCATACACTGAGTGGCCGGGCCTGGCTGGCCTACCTGGACAATCGCTGCCCGGCCGCTGGCCTGACCCGCTGGATGATCCTGGTCGAAGGCGCCTACCGCCCGCAGTGCAAGCTGGACGACAAAGCGATCAGCAGCCTCTACCAGTCCGTCGAGACCTGGATCCGCAAGCATGTTTGAGTTCACCTGGCCCTGGGCCTTCCTCCTCGCCCCGCTGCCCTGGGTGCTGCGTCTGCTGCTTCCGCCTGCGGACAGCGGCGATGCCGCGCTGAAAGTGAGCTTCCTCGCCGACCTTGAGGGCCTGGTAGGCCGGCGCGCCCGCGCCAACCTGCCGGCCTGGCGCCAGCAGGCGCCCTTCGCCCTGCTCTGGCTGCTACTGCTTTGCGCCGCGGCTCGCCCGGAATGGGTCGGAGAGCCGCAGCCGCTGCCCACCAGCGGCCGTGAGCTGTTGCTGGCGGTCGATGTGTCCGGGTCCATGGACTACGCCGACATGCAATGGGAAGAGGAAAACGTCAGCCGCCTGTCCCTGGTGAAGCACCTGATGGGCGAGTTCATCGACGGCCGCCGCGGCGACCGCATCGGCCTGATCCTGTTCGGCAGCCAGGCCTACCTGCAAGCACCGCTGACCTTCGACCGCGAGACTGTGCATACCTGGCTCGACGAAGCCCTGATCGGTATCGCCGGCAAGAACACCGCCATTGGCGACGCCATCGGCTTGGCGGTGAAACGCCTGCGCCAGCGTCCGGCCGACAGCCGCGTGCTGGTGCTGATCACCGACGGTGCCAATACCGGCGGCGAAATCGATCCGCTAACCGCCGCGCGCCTGGCGGCCGAGGAGAAGGTGAAGATCTACACCATCGGCATCGGCGCCGATCCGGAACAAAGCGACGTGCTTGGCATTCTTGGCCTCAATCCGAGCATGGACCTGGACGAACCTACCCTGACGGCCATCGCCGAGCAGACCGGCGGCCAGTACTTCCGCGCGCGCAATAGCAAGGAGCTAGAAGAGATCGAGGTAAGCCTGGATCGCCTGGAGCCGGTGACCCAGCGCACCAGCCAGGCCCGTCCGGCGTTTTCGCTGTACAGCTGGCCCTTGTCCGGCGCCCTGCTGATGAGCATTGCCCTGGTCTGCCGCGTGCTCTGGCCCCATGCCTTGCAGCAACGCCCGCAATGGCTGCGGAGGCGCTCATGATGGAGCTCTGGCCCCACTGGTTGCGCCCTGGCTGGCTACTAGTCGTGCCGCTGCTCGGTTGGCTGCTGTGGCAAGTCTGGCACCGCGAGCGCCGCAGCGGTCGCTGGGAACAACTGCTGCCCCGCGCTTTCCAGCCGTGGCTGCTGGTGGGTGGCAACCGTCGCGGTAACCGACTGCCCTGGCTGGCCCTCGGCCTGGCCTGGTTGCTCTGCCTGTTGGCTCTGCTCGGCCCGAGCTGGCAGCAAATGGAGCAGAGCACACAGAGGCGCGCCGACCCGCTCGTGGTCATGCTGGAACTGACCCCGGCGATGCTGGCCACGGACATCGCGCCCAGCCGGCTGGAGCAGGCCAAGCGCAAACTGCGCGACTTGCTGGACGCCCGCCGCGACGCCCAGACGGCAATAGTGGTCTACGCCGGCAGTGCCCACAGCCTGGTACCGCTGTCCGACGACCTGATGACCAGTCTCAACCTGATCGACGCCCTCAAGCCGTCGATCATGCCGCAACAGGGCCACCGCGCCGACCTGGCCGTGGCCAGGGCCCTCAAGCTGCTGGAACAGGGCGCCCAGGGCCAGGGCCGCCTGCTGCTGATCACCAGTGGCCTCGATGGCCAGGAACAGGCCGGCATCCGCCAGGCACTGGGTTCGCGCAGTGAGCGCCTGTCCATCCTCGGCATAGGCACGGCGGCCGGTGCGCCGATTGCTCAGGAGGACGGTGGATTCCTCAAGGACGACCAGGGCGCCATCCTCCTGCCCAAGCTGGACAGCGGCCAGTTACGACGTTTCGCCAGTGACCTGGGCGGCCGCTACACCCGCGTCCAGGTGGATGAAGGCGACCTGCAAAGCCTCGGGCTGCTCGACGGCCCCCGTAGCCTGCGCGACAGTGGAGAGATCGCCCGCCTGGCCGCCTGGGCGGACCAGGGCCACTGGCTCCTGCTGCCCTTGCTGTTGCTCGCGGCCTGCGCCGGCCGCCGTGGCTGGTTGTTCTGCCTGCCCCTGCTGCTGGTTCTGCCGCGCCCCGCCCTGGCCATGGAACTCGAAGACCTCTGGCTGCGCCCGGACCAGCAGGGCCAGCGCTTGCTGGAGGCCCAGCGCCCGGCCGAAGCCGCCCTGCGCTTCATCGACCTGCGCTGGCAAGGCATGGCGCTCTACGAGGCGGGCGACTATGCCGAAGCCGCCACCCGCTTCGCCCAGGGCGATGCAGCGGAGGACCATTACAACCGCGGCAATGCCCTGGCCAAGGCGGGTGAACTGGAAGCGGCCATCGACGCCTACGATTCAGCCCTGCAGCGCCAACCCGACCTGGCTGCCGCGAAGAAGAACAAAGCCCTGGTGGAGTCCCTGCTGCGTCAGCAGCAAGCAGAGGCCGCCAATAGCCAGGACTCGAAGGATAGCCAACAGCAGCAGGCCAGCCAGAGCGACCCGCAGAACGCGGCGCAGCTGCAGGCCAACGAGCAGGACACCCGGGAAAACGCCCCGCAGCCCGGAAGCGGTGAACCGCAAACCAATGGGCAGAGAAGGCCTGCCACGGGCGGCACGGCCGAAGAAGCCACTCCGCAGGACGCCACGGCAACACAGGCGGCCAGCACCGAGCCGCTGGGCGACGAGCGTCGCCAGGCCCTCGAACAATGGCTGCGGCAGATCCCGGATGACCCGGCCGAACTGCTACGCCGCAAGTTCTGGTACGAACAGCAACAACGCCAGGAAGAACAGTGATGACGCGCCTGCCATGCACCCTCCTCCTCAGCCTGCTGGTACTGACTGCGCAGGCCGCGGGATTCACCGCCAACGTGGACCGCACCCGCCTGAGTGAGGGCGAGACCGTCGAACTGACACTCGAATCATCGGACCCGACCCTGTTCGGCAAGCCCGACCTGTCTCCTCTCAACAAGCAGTTCGAGGTACTCGGTACCCGTCAGATCAACCAGCTGGGAACCTTCAACGGCAAGAATGACCGCGCCACCCGCTGGATCATTACCCTGCAACCGAAACAGACCGGCTTCATCACCATCCCTGCGCTGAGGCTGGGCGAGGTTCACAGCGCGCCCATCACCCTGCACGTGCAGAAAGCCGGAAAATCCGGCAATGGCGCCCTGGCTCCGGTGTTCATCGATGCCAG
Source organism: Pseudomonas sp. TCU-HL1 (assembly GCF_001708505.1). Classification (NCBI taxonomy): domain Bacteria; kingdom Pseudomonadati; phylum Pseudomonadota; class Gammaproteobacteria; order Pseudomonadales; family Pseudomonadaceae; genus Pseudomonas; species Pseudomonas sp. TCU-HL1. The sequence continues at coordinate 2,227,576 of NZ_CP015992.1, read as the reverse complement.
CCTCGACCAGGACAGCGTCTATGTGCAGGCCCAAGCCATCCTCACCCTGCGCATCTACCACTCGGTGTCCCTCTACGACGACAGCAGCCTCAGCCCGCTGCAAATGGATGACGCGCGGGTCGAGCAACTGGGTGAGCCGCGCACCTACGAGAAAGAGATCAACAGCGTGCGCCATGGCGTGATCGAAGTGCGCTATGCCGTCTTCCCGCAAAAGAGCGGCGTACTGAACATCCCCCCGCAAGTGTTCAGCGCGACCCTGGTCGACTCCGGCAAACAGGACAGCTACCAGCCCTTCGGCCCGCGTCCCGGCAAACTGACGCGGGTGAACTCGCCCCGCATTCCATTGACCGTCAAACCCAAGCCCGCCGAATACCCGACCGATGCGCCCTGGCTGCCCGCGCGTAACCTGACGCTGACCGAATCCTGGAGCCCGGACCCCAGGAACGTGCAGACCGGCGACTCGCTGACCCGCAGCCTGATGTTACATGTGGAAGGCCTCTCCAGCGCCCAGATCCCGCCCCTGCCAGCCACCCAGGCGCAGGGCCTGCGGCGCTATCCCGACCAGCCGCAGCTAGACAACAAGACCGATGAACGCGGCCTGATCGGCAGCCGCGAAGAGCGTGAAGCCCTGGTCCCCACGGCCAGTGGTCGCCTGGACCTGCCGGCGGTGGAAGTGACCTGGTGGAACACGCGGGAGAACCGCCTGGAAGTCAGCGAACTGCCGGCACGCACGCTGGAAGTCGCCAACAACCCCGAGCTGGAAGCCAGCCCCACGCCGAACGCCGAATCGCCTGCCGGCAACCCGGCCATCCAGGCTCGACTCTGGCCCTGGCAACTGGCCTGCGCCCTGCTCGGCGCCACCACGCTGCTGGGCTTCGGCCTCTGGTGGCGCGCGCGCCGCCAGCCGGCCATTCTGCCGACGGCCCAGCCCGGCCCGAACCCGCGGACCCTGCTGGACGACCTGCGCCGCGCCTGCCAGTCCAACGACCCGCACGCAACCCGCCAGGCCCTGGACAACTGGGCTCGTCAGCAACCGGAAACCCTCGCCGACATGGCCGCTCGCTTCGTGCCCCTGTCCGACGCCATGGACGGCCTGAATGGCGCGCTCTACAGCGAAGCCGGCCAGCACTGGCAGGGCGAGGACCTGTGGAAGGCCATCCGCGCCCTCCCTACCTCCCAGGCACAGCAGCAAACACCGAGCGAACCGAGCCAGCTGCCGCCGCTGTATCCGCGCTGAGGTCTCAAGCCTTTCACTCCCCTTCCCCCGACGTGGTGGAGATTCGGCTGGATCGTTGGGCTTCGCTGCGCTCTGTCGCAACCTACGGGTGGCACGTCGGCATCTACGAATTCGTTCGCGGTATCCCCGATCACCACGACAATCTGCGCGCATAAAAAAACCGCGGCCAGGGCCGCGGTTTTCATCCAGCTGATCAGTCTCAGTGGGCCAGCAGCGAACCACCCACCTTGCCCGCCAGTTTCTCGGGCTTGATCAGGAAGCGCGCCAGGGCCGGCAGCAGCCACAGGGCACCGAACATGTTCCAGAGCAGCATGAAGGTCAGCATCAGACCCATGTCGGCCTGGAACTTGATGGCCGAGAAGATCCAGGTGGCAACACCGATGGCCAGGCAGAGGCCAGTGAAGAGCACGGCCTTGCCGGTGGATTTCAGGGTCTGGTAGTAGGCCTCTTGCAGCGGCAGGCCGGCACGCAGGAAGCTTTCCAGGCGGCTGTAGATGTAGATGCCGTAGTCGACACCGATACCCACACCCAGGGCGATCACCGGCAGGGTGGCCACCTTCACGCCGATACCCAGCCAGGCCATCAGCGCGTTGCCCAGCACCGAGGTGAGGATCAGCGGCAGCACGATGCACAGCGTGGCGGCGATGGAGCGGAAGGTGATCAGGCACATCACGGCAACACAGATATACACCAGAATCAGGATAGTCAGCTCGGCCTGGCCAATCACCTCGTTGGTGGCCGCTTCAATACCGGCGTTACCAGCGGCCAGCAGGAACTGCAGGCCATCCTTGTTGTGCTCCTTGGCAAACGCTTCCACTGCCGTGACTGCGCGAGTCAGGGTCTCGGCCTTGTGGTCGTTGAGGAACACCAGCACCGGCGCCAGCGAGCAATCGGAGTTGTACAGACCTTCGGCACGGCTGATGGAGTTGTTCAGCACGTCCTGGTTGCGCGACAGGGTTTCCCACTTCAGGTTGCCCTCGTTCATCCCTTTGATCACCTGCTTGGACACGGTGACCATGGAGATGGCCGATTGCACGCCCGGCGTGTTCTCCATCTTCCACATCAGTTCATCCACCGGCGCCAGGGCGTCATGGGTCGAACAGCCTTCCGGGCCGGTCTTGACCATGACCACCAGAACATCGGAGCTGGTGGAGTAGTTATTGATGATGAAGTTGTTGTCCTGGTTGTAGCGCGAGTCCGGACGAAGTTCCGGCGCACCCTGGTCGAGGTCGCCGATCTTCAGGTTCTGGCCGTACCACAGGCCACCCCCGAAAGCGATCAGGGCGATGACAACAGAGATCGGCGCGACCACCGGGTGGGCGAAGTTGGACAGCAGGCGCCAGAACGGATGGTCACGCACCGCGTCTTTCTTGCTGCGCTCGATGGCCTTCTTGCTGATGCCCACGTAGGAAATCGCCACCGGCAGCAGGATCAGGTTGGTGAAGACGATCACCGCCACCCCGATGGACGCGCCGATCGCCAGCTCGCGGATCACGCCGATGTCGATGATCAGCAGGGTGATGAAGCCCACGGCGTCGGCCAGGATGGCGATCATGCCCGGCAGGAACAGTTGGCGGAAGGTACGCCGTGCAGCGGTCAGGGCGTTATCGGCATCACTGGATTGCAGGGCGATACCGTTGATCTTCTGTACGCCGTGGGAAATACCGATGGCGAAGATCAGGAAGGGCACGAGCATCGAGTAAGGATCGAGACCGAAGCCCACGGAGTGCATCAGGCCCAACTGCCAGATCACCGCCACCAGGGTGGTGGAGAGCACGGCGATGGTGCTGCGGATACACCAGGTGAACCAGTAGAGCAGCACCAGCGTGATGAGGAAGGCGATGCCGAAGAACAACACCACCATGATCAGGCCATCGATCAGGTCACCGACCTTCTTGGCAAAGCCCACGACATGGACTTTCACGTTGGGGTTCTGAAGCTGGTACTTGTCGCGGATCTTCTCCTCCAGCTCATGGGAGAACTGGCGGTAGTCGAGCTTCAGCAGCTTGCCCTGGTCGTTCGGGTCCGGGTAGGACTCCAGCAGCGGCACGTCGATGATGCTCGACTTGAAGTTGTTGGCCACCAGCCGGCCGATCTGGCCGGACTTGAGCACGTTGTTGCGCAGGTCTTCCAGGCTGTCCGGGGAACCGTCGTAGGTCTGCGGGATCACCTCGCCGCCGGCGAAGCCTTCCTCGGTCACTTCCGTCCAGCGAACGCTCGGGCTCCACAGGGACTTCAGGCCGGAGCGATCGACGCCGGAGATGTAGAACACCTCGTCGTGGATCTGGCGCAGGGTCTCCATGTACTCCTTGGTGAAGATGTCGCCGTCGACCGCTTCCACCGAGATACGCACGGTGTTGCCCAGGTTGGACAGGTCATTGCGGTGCTCCAGCATCTTCTGGATGTACGGATGATGCAGCGGGATCATCTTCTCGAAGCTGGTGGACGGCCGCACGTGCATGGCCTGCCAGAAGAGGAAGATGCTGACCAGCAGGCAGATGACAATCACCGCCGGCCGGTTGTTGAAGATCAGGCGCTCCAGGAAGGTCGCCTTGTCCTGGTGATGGGTGCTCATCGAAACTCTCCGCCTTTCTTATAGTTGGCCCAGCTCGGCGCCGGTCGGCGACGCTACGCGTACACCGCCCTGTCCCACCAGGATCAGGTTGCCTTTATCGTCGGCGATGACACTGGCCAGCGACATGCGGTCGCTGCGATTCACCACCGCAAAGCTACGGCCATTGTCGGTGCTCTTCAGCACGCTGCCGCCATGACCGACCACCACCAGGCTGCCGTCAGGCAACAGCGTGCCGCCGGACAGGCCGAACTCCAGTTCGCCATTGGTTGTTTTCAGCGGCACGGTTTCCCAGGAGCCGCCGAAATCGGCAGAGCGGAACAGGTGACCACGCAAGCCGTAAGCAATCACGACGCCGGGCTCTGCAGTACCGAGTACGCCGAACAGTGAGCCCTCGTAGGGACCTTCGAGGCGTTCCCAGGTCTCACCCCAATCGGCGGAACGGAACATGCTGCCCGCCTCGCCCACCACGAACAGACCGGAGTCCTTCACCGCGGAAATGGCGTTGAGGTGGTACTGGTCTTCGTTGTCCAGGCGGTCGCTGACGTCTTCCCAGTTCTTGCCGCCGTCGCGGGTGGTCAGCAGGGCACCATAGGCACCCACGGCGAAACCGGTAGAGGCATCCTTGAACCAGATGTCCAGCAGCGGCGCTTCGCGCTGCAGGTCTTCGTACTGCAGGGTCCAGGTGGCGCCGCCATCCTCGCTGGCGAGAATCTGGGCGTCATGGCCCACGGCCCAACCTTTCTTGTCATCGACGAAATAGACAGAGGTCAGCATCTGGCGGGTCGGTACCTTGGCCTGGGTCCAGGACTTACCGTTGTCATCGGAATAGAGGATATGGCCACGGTCACCGACGGCCACCAGACGTTTGCCGGCATGGGCGACATCGAGCAGGAGGCTGCTCACGGCCTTGGGTGATTCGATGGAGAGGACAGAGGCATCTGCGGCCAGCGCGGATGCGGTAATGGGCGCAGCGGCTACAGCGAGTACGGAGAGCACACTGAACAGCGAGAGCGCTTTGGCCAGCGGCGAGTGGAAGCGGAACGTCGGCTTGTGGAGACTGTCCACGACAAGGCCGGACGGGGTGCGCCGCATGACGGGCTCACTCATACACCTTTCCTCTTTTTGTTATAGGCGGCACTGCCCAGGGAGGCAGCGACCTAATCCTAGCCAGCTTTGGAAAGCCTGCACAATCAGCGGGACGTTATGTTTTGTTAAGCGAAAGCGACGCTGTGTAACACAGCTGCGATGAGGCTCCTCCCCCTCACGGAAAGAAAAAGGCCGCTACAGGTAGCGGCCTTCTTCTCGAAGTGCTGCGCGGTCAACGAGTACCGCGGCGGCGCAGGGCGGACGGCTTGAAGTAACCGTCGTCCGGTACGGCCTGGGTGAAGTCGATGGTGGTCGGCTCTTCGTTGTCCAGGTTCTGCACGTGGTAACGGCGGGCCTGAAGGTCGTGGAATACGTCCAGCGCGGACCAGGTGGTCGGCAGGTCGTAGTAGTTCTTCAGGTAGGCCACCGATACGCGCCACAGTTCGCCACGGCCGTCGTACTGGTCAACCACAGCGGCTTGCCAGCTGTCTTCGTCGAGGAACAGGGTGCGCTTGGAGTAGATGTGGCGGGCGCCCGACTTCAGGGTGCCTTCCACGACCCACACGCGGTGCAGTTCGTTACGGGTAACGGCCGGGTTCAGGTGGCCCGGTTGCAGCAGGTCCTTGTACTTAACGTCAGGGCTGGAAACCTTGTAGTTGTTGTACGGGATGTAGATTTCCTTCTTGCCGACCAGCTTCCAGTCGTAGCGATCCGGGGCACCGTTGAACATGTCGGTGTCGTCGGCGGTACGCAGGCCATCGGCGGCGGCGATCGGGGTGTCGTAGGCGAGGTTCGGGGCGCGGCGCACGCGGCGCTGGCCGGCGTTGTAGCCCCAGGCCTGGCGCGGCTCCTGGACCTGGTCGAGGGTCTCGTGGACCAGGGTCGCACCGCCAGCCAGGCGGGCCGGGCTCTTGGTGAAGGACAGGTAGTAGAACAGGACGTTGTTCAGGTCAGCGTACGAACCTTTCGGGTTGTAGTACTTGAACAGGGCTTCCTGCTGCGAAGTCACCAGCGAGTAGTCGCCGTTGCGCTGTACGGCCACTTCCGAGGCACGCCGTACGATGTAGCTGCCACGGTAGCGGACGATGTGGTTCCACAGGGCTTCAACGCCGTTCTGCGGGATCGGGAACGGGATGCCGCCGTAGGCGTCCGCGTAGCCGTTGCCGCCGTCCAGCAGCTTGGCGCTGCCGGCATTCTTGACGGTGTTGTCATACACCCACTGCGGCGCGGAGCCGGTGCGGCGGGTCTGGTAGATCGGCATCTGGAAGCTGTTCGGGTAGGCGTTGAACAGGGCGATCTGACCTGGGGTCAGGTTGGCCTTGTACTGGTCCAGGTTGACCTTGGTGATGGTGAACAGGGGCTTGTCGTCCGGGAACGGGTCCGGATGGTGCTGGCCGGATTTATAGCCAGCCGGAGCCTGGGTGATGCCACCCGTCCAGGCCGGGATGGTACCTGCGGCGTTGGCGGCCTTCTCGGCACCGAAGGGGGTCAGGCTGGTGCCAAGCTTGGCGACGTCCTGGGGCGAAACCGACGCCAGTGCACTGCTGGCGGACAGCGCCAGGGCGACCGCGGCGCTAATCAGCGAAAGCTTTTTCAGCATGTGGGTTCTCCGTGATGAGTCTGTATCGGGCGCCTTGGGGCGCCCGTATTGTTCTTGTTGGGATTAGAACGAGTACTTGACGCTGACGCCGACATTGTCGCGGTCGCGGACCGAGTTGTTCTGGCCGCCGCCGTAGAACTCGGTGTACTGCAGCTCGGCTTCCAGGCTGTTCAGGTAAGTTGCCTTGACGCCGAGGGTGTAAGCCTTGCGACCTTCAATGAAGCTGCCGGTCTGGTAGGAGTTGCCCTCGAAGTCGTCCTTGTAGACGACGAACGGGGAGACGTTCACGCCGGCATAGACGTCGTTCCAGGTACCGGACACCAGCAGCGTGTAGCCGTAGGCGTTCTTGTTGACCTGGTCGTCGCGCTCACCGCCGGAGACATAGGAGTTGTTGCCACGGCCGGAGTAGTAGCGTTTCTGGCCGTTGAACGCGGTGTACTGCAGGTCGCTGCCGCGCAGGTGCTCGGACGCCAGTTCGGCCACGCCGATCAGGGAGTCGAAGGACAGCGCAGGCCCGAAGTTGTAGATAGTGCCCAGCGAGGTGTTGAACGCCTCTACACGCTCGTAGTTGTGGATGGAGTCGCCCAGCTGCACGCTCTGGCCACCGATGTTGACGGTGCGGCCGGACGCCAGTTGCGGTGCCTGGAGCAGCAGGTCGCCCAGCAGGTCGTTGGTGGTGGCGACGCCGATCGGCAGGTTCGGGCGGTAGGCCAGCTCACCGAAGACCGAGGCGTTGCCCACGGTGGTGTTGAAACTGAAGCCGTACATGCGGATGTCTTCGGCGTACTCGCGCTGGGCCTGCACCTGGTTCGCCACGTCGATGGTCGCCAGGCCGCCAGCGGCGGTAGTTGCAGCGCCGGTCAGAGCGTTGGAGTAGGCACGCGCCAGAGCCGGGTTCAGCGCCGGGTTAGCCAGTACCGCCTGGAGCTGGGCGACGGAGATACCGGCACCTGCGGCGACTGCCCGCTGCACTTGCGGTGCGAGCGCGGTAGCGGCCTGGCCGGCGATTTGCGCCAGGTTCAGACCCGCGTAATCACCCAGGTTGGCCGAGATGGTCGGCTCCTTGGCGTGGTAGTTGACGAAGTAGAAGCCGAACTCGGTGGAATTCAGTTCCTCGGCGATGTAGCGGAAGGCCACGCCGAACTGACCGTCGTTCTTGGCATTGATGTCCGGACCGATGGACGCCACCTTGATGACGCCATTGGCGTCTACGTTGCGGCCGCCCTGGAGGCCACCGACACCCGCTGCGCTGAAGCCGCTATAGAGGGGCGCAAGGGGCTGCAGCGCGCGCTGCGTCGAATAGGCGGTGTTGCCGCCGTCAGCGAAGAGGTCGGTCTCGGAGTAGTAGGTGCCGACCGGATCGATGGCCGACTCTTTCCAGTTCCACTGGTAGAAGGTTTCCATCGACAGGTTTTCGGTCAGGCCCACGTTGAAGCTAAGGGCTTCCACCGGCACCAGCACTTCCTTCAGTTCGGAGCCCGGCAGGCGGAACTTGGCGGCGTCGACCGGGTTGGTGGTGTTCACGCCACCACGATAGAAGATGCCTTCACCCCAGTTGAACACCTGTTTGCCGATACGGCCGGAGACCGGCATATCCGCCACGTCCCAGTTGCCGTAGAGGTAGGCGTCGAGGATCTGCGCATCACGGCCGGCCTTGTGGCGGGTTTCGTAAGTGAAGCTGTCATCCTTCGGGAAGTTCTGGCTCGGCTGGACCGGGCTGTTGTTGTCCAGGTAGTCGTTGCGCTTGTCCATGATCTGGGTGTCATAGAAAGCAGTGCCACGGACGAACATGCCGTAGTTCTTGTAGGTCGCTTCCAGGTCGGAAGTGACTTTGTAGACTTCGGAGACCAGGCCGGTATCGAAGTTACGGTTACCGTCGTTGGTGTTGATGTCGTTGTTGGTCTTGTCCTGACCCTGCACGCGCCACAGCTGGCCGTACGAGACGGTGGTGTCGAGGGAACCGGAAATTTCGTCGTTGGCGAAGCTGAACTCCACCGCCTGGGCCTGGGCGGCCACCAGCAACGGCAGGATGCCAGCAAAGGCGAAACCTGCCTTGGCCGGTGCGAAACGCAACATGGGCTTACGAGACTTGAGCTCCATCGAGTCTTACTCCGTGGACTGATCACTTTGTTATTGGCAGCCCGTCAGGCGGGCTTGTTTGTCCAGCCGCTTGGCGGCCTTGTCTTGCTTCGGCAGGAAATCCCCAGCGCAGAGCGCACCCCGTTCCAGACGCACCGAAACAGGGCCAAATCGTCAGCGGAGTTGCAACCATGGTGCCAAGTCACCAATAGGCGTCAGAAAAATCTCACGACCCGAGTGACGTAATTCAGTCAAACAAGTGACTGATCATCCACTGATCAATTTCAAAAAATCTGTCCGATCTTGTCGGACGATCTGGCTCGATATGTCACTCAAGATCACACTTGCAGGGCATGTACGCTCATACCAAAAGGTGTCTGGTCAAGCCATTTCTAGGCGTTTAAGACTTTGCCCGCATAACAGCGCGACGAGTTATTTCCTTGAGTAACAAAAAAGTGTTACCAGCGCTAACCGGTAACACTTTGTGAAGGGGGCGTTTCAGAGGGATGGCAGCCTGCTTTCACAGGCTGCCGGAGACGCGTCAGGCGAGGCTCTTGCTGACCACTTCGAAGACGTCACTGGATAGCTCGCCCGAGGCGAGGATGCGTTCCAGTTCGCCCCTCATCATTTGCTGCCGGGAGGCGTCGTACTTGCGCCAGCGTGTCAGCGGCGCCAGTTGGCGGGAAGCGATCTGCGGGTTGAGGGCGTTCAGCGTGATCACATGGTCGGCCAGGAAACGGTAGCCGGCGCCATCGGCCCGGTGGAAGTTCACCAGGTTCTGGTTGGCGAAGGCACCGATCAGCGCACGTACCTTGTTCGGATTCTTCAAGGTGAAGGCCGGGTGCTGCATCAGCGCCTGAACTCGCTCCAGCCCGCCCGGCAGGCCACAGCCGGCCTGGACGCTGAACCACTGGTCCATCACCAGCGGGTCATCCTTGAAGTACTCGGCGAAGCGCTCCAGTGCCTCGGCCTTCTCTTTCTCGAAACCGGAGTTGACCAGTACCGCCAGGGCGCTCAGGCGCTCGGTCATGTTGTCGCAATCGTTGAACTGCTCCTGGCAGGCCTCCAGTACCTGCGCCTTGCCACTCTGCATCAGGTAGGACAGCGCGATGTTCTGCAGGGTACGGCGGGCGATGTGCGCAGCCTCGGCCACGTAGGCAGTCTCGCGAGATGCCGCGCGATTGGCCTGGTAACGCGCCAGCAGTGGCTGGAACAGGGCCTCGCCAATTGACCGGCGGGCGAACTCGCGAGCAGCGTGGATGGCGTCCACGTCGGCCACCTCGCTGATCTCGGTCAGGTACGCCTCACTCGGCAGCGAGAGCATTTCGGCGACCATCGCCTGGTCCAGCGACTCGTCCTCCAGCAGCGTGCGGAAGGCCTGGATCAGGCGCGGGTCCAGCGCCAACGGCTCGCCGCGCTGATGCTGGCCGACCAGTTCCTGAAGCACCTGGACCGACAGTTGCTGGCCCGCGTCCCAGCGGTTGAAACCGTCGGAGTCGTGCTGCATGAGGAACATCAGCTGGTCACGGCTGTAGGGGAAGCTCAGCTTCACCGGCGCCGAGAAACCGCGCAGCAGCGACGGCAGCGGGCGCTCCGGGATGTCGACGAAGGTGAAGTGCTGCTCCGCCTCACTCAAGGCCAGCACGCGGCTGCCACCCTGGGCGGCGGCTTCACTGTGCAAGCGCAGTGGCAGTTCGCGCCCCTGGCCGTCCAGCAGCCCCAGCTCAACGGGGATGACGAAGGGCTGCTTCTCTTTCTGTCCCGGCGTGGGCGGGCAGCTCTGGCGGAAGGTCAGGCGGTAGGTCTTCGCGCCAGCATCGTAGTGTTCTTCCACCTGCAGGCGCGGCGTGCCGGACTGGCTGTACCAGCGCTTGAACTGGCTCAGATCGACGCCGTTGGCATCTTCCATGGACTTGACGAAGTCATCGCAGGTCACGGCCTGGCCATCATGGCGTTCGAAGTACAGGTCGGTGCCCTTGCGGAAGCCCTCGGCGCCCAGCAGGGTGTGGATCATGCGCACCACTTCCGAACCCTTCTCGTAGACGGTCAGGGTGTAGAAGTTGGAGATCTCGATGAAGGAATCCGGGCGCACCGGGTGCGCCATGGGGCCGGCATCCTCGGCGAACTGGTTGGTACGCAGGAAGGCCACGTCCTCGATCCGCTTCACGGTGCGCGAGTTCATGTCCGCGGAAAACTCGGCATCGCGGAATACGGTGAAGCCTTCCTTCAGCGACAGCTGGAACCAGTCGCGGCAGGTCACGCGGTTGCCCGACCAGTTGTGGAAGTATTCATGGGCCACCACCGCTTCGACCCGCTGGTGGGCGGCGTCAGTGGCGGTCTCGGCCTTGGCCAGCACGCAACTGGAGTTGAAGATGTTGAGCCCCTTGTTCTCCATGGCGCCCATGTTGAAGTCGTTCACCGCAACGATCATGAAGATGTCCAGGTCGTATTCGCGACCGTAGACCTCCTCGTCCCAGCGCATGGACTTCTTCAGGCTGTCCATGGCGTGCTGGACCTTGTCGATGTTCTCCGGCTCGACGTAGATGCGCAGCGCGACGTCGCGCTCGGTCATGGTGGTGAAGCTGTCTTCCACGCACCAGAGGTCGCCAGCCACCAGCGCAAACAAGTAGGCGGGCTTCTTGAACGGGTCTTGCCAGGTGGCCCAGTGCCGCCCCCCCTCCTCCGCACCACTGGCCACCGGGTTGCCGTTGGACAGCAGCACCGGATAGCGATGCTGCTCGGCGCTGACGGTGGTGGTGAACTTGCTCATCACGTCCGGGCGGTCGAGGTAATAGGTGATCTTGCGGAACCCTTCCGCCTCGCACTGGGTGCAGAACATCTTGCCGGACTTGTACAGGCCTTCCAGCGCGGTGTTGCTTTCCGGGTGGATACGCACGGTGCTGTCGAGGGTGAAGCTGCTGGCCACCGGTTGCAGGGTCAGGCGGCTGTCATCCAGCTGGTAGTCAGCGACCGTCAGTTCGCGGTCGTCCATCGACAGCGCCAGCAGCTCCAGGTGCTGGCCGTCCAGCACCAACGGCGGCAGGTCGTTGCCCAGTTCGGGGTTGCGGCGAATGACCAGTTGGGCATGGACCAGGCTGTGATCCTCGTACAGCTCGAAGGTCAGGTTGGTCTCGTCGATCAGGTAATCCGGTGCCTGATAGTCCTTGAGGTAAATGACTTTCGGTTGCTCGGTGCGCATGGTCGTCTCTTCGATTGCGGGGCGACCCCATAACCCTGGGCCGCTCGTGATGAATGGGTCAAGGTCGGAGTATGGACTATTCCCCCACCGACCTGATGACAATGCCGGGACCGGCGCAGCCCCCCGCGCCAGGCGCCACGTTGGCGGGTGCTACGCGGCGCTGATGGCCAACTGGTAGGCCGTGTACTTGCGCAGGTTGATCACGCCGGTATCGAGGATCAGGTACTGGCCCTTGATACCCCGCAGCGTACCCTCCACCACCGGCGTCTTGTCCAGATCGAAGCTGACGACCTTGGTCGGATAGGCATCGACGGGATAGCTGATCTCGATGGGCTGGATGTCGCTGACCGGCTGGATTGCCTGCAGGCCGAAGCGATCCTGGAGGGCGCGAATGCCGTCGGCCAACTGGCCAAGCAGCTCATCGCGAATCTGCGGCAGGTCCAGCGGCGGCGCCTCGCCCTTGAGCATTGCGCGCCAGTTGGTGCGATCGGCCACCTGGCTACGCAGCAGGTCCTCGACGAAGCCGGATTGCTGGCGGGTGGCTACGCGGATGATCGGCAGTGCCTGGCTGGCGCCCTGGTCGATCCAGCGGGTCGGCACCTGGCTGGCACGGGTGATCCCCACCTTGATGCCCGAGGAGTTGGCCAGGTAGACCACGTGGTCGGTCATGCAGAAGCGCTCGCCCCACTCCGGCTCGCGGCAGGTGCCCTCGTCGAAGTGACATTTCTCCGGGCTGACGATGCAGCTATCGCATTGCGCCAGTTTGGTGAAGCAGGGGTAGCAGTAGCCCTGGCTGAAGCTCTTCTTCGTCTTGCGCCCGCAATGGGTGCAATGGATGGTCCCCAGGAACTCCAGGCGCAGTTGCCTGCCGATCAGGGGATTCACCGCGACTTCCGCCTCGCCGAGACGAAAGCTGTATTGCACGGGAGCTTCAAGGCGCACCGACATCTTGCTCAGTGCGCCGCGTCCTAGTTCCAGCATCAGTGAACCGAATTCGACTTGAACAGGAGATTGGGAATGGCTTCGGACTTGGAGCTGCATTCCTGCGGGCCCATGTAGCCGGTACGCTCTTCCTCCGGCAGGTGCTTCAGCTCCCAGGCGATCACCGCCTGCAGCGACAGCTCCTTCTGTTCCTGGGTCAGCTTGCGGCCGTCCGGCCACTTGCCGATCTCCACGGCCAGTTTGAGGCTTTCGTAGACATCCTGGGTGATATTGCTGATCAGATGGGCAAACGACGACATGGGCCACTCACGGGGAAATGGGACAGGCTGCGCATTCTACCGGCGCAGGCGAGCCAGGGCACCACCCATCAGTCCAGTGGCGCAGCCGGCGATGAGGCCTCCCACGTGGGCGCCGTTGGCGATGGCACCGAACCCCAAGGCGGTGATCAGGCCGGACAGGCACACCAGCAGCCAGATCAGCATCATCGCCATCACCCCTGACGGCAGCCGGTAGGCGGGGCACGGCGCCAGGCGCTGGAACACCCAGCAATGGCCAAGCAGGCCATAGAGCACGCCGGAAAGGCCACCGAACAGCGACGGGCCGCTGACGAAATACTGGGTGTAATCCGACACCAGGCTGAAGCCCAGAGTCAGTACCAGCAGCACCGGACCGCCCTGGCGCGCTTCGATGCGGCGACCCAGCTCCCAGAACCACATGCCGTTCATTGCCAGGTGCAGGATTCCGAAGTGGATCAGCATCGGCGTCACCAGCCGCCACCACTGCCCTGCCGCCAGGCCTTCATCCAGGGAGGTGAAGTAGATGTAATCGCCTTGGACCTCGAAGTCCTGGAAGCTCAGCCAGCGGATGACGGAGAAGTTGTCCCCCAGGTTGGTGAGTGCCGCCACCACCAGGGTTACGAGCAGCACCAGGCTGGTGACGCGGCTGGCCAAGAGCTGGGCGACGAATCCGGCCCGCGACACCTGCTGGGGCGCTTGCTGCTGCAACTGGAAATGCGGGTCGCCGTCGGGGAAGCGCTCGTAGAGACCGCGCACTTGCTCGGCCAGCTGCGCCCCCGGCACCCAGAGCACCTGCTCGCCGGATTCCTCGCTGACGCGGTAAGGCACCTCCAGGCGCTGCAACAGGGCAACGAAACCGGTGAGATCGACCGTCAGGGGCAACCGCATGACTTCAACCGCGCTCATCGGGGCTCCTCCGGTCGTTCCACATCCACCCAGACGAACTTGTCCGGGTCCAGCCGGCTTTCCTGGTCGAGCCGGTAGGCGACCAGCTTGCCGTACATCACCGCGCTGTAGTCGAGGCAGGCCAGGTTTCCGCGAATCGGGGCCGGGCGCCCGCGTCGCCAGTAGTGACCAACGAACAGGATCGGCTCCTGCGGGCCGTAGCTCAGCAACCGCGACTTGTGCGCCTTGGACAGCGGCTGGCTGGCCACTTGCTCAGGCAACGCGTCGGGCTGGAACACCACGTCGCCGTAAGTCTGCGGGTCTTCGGCCCAGAACTTTGTGCGGAACACCGAGCGGGTGAAGCCGTCGCTGCCGGTCAGGGTCATCCCGCCCGGCAGCGGCAGGTCGGTCCCCCGCAACAGGCGGTCGAACACGCGGCTGGCAAAGCTGACAGGGTCGGCTGCCGCCTTGATGAACGCCTCGTTGATTCGCCCGTCCGGGTGCATGTCCCGCAGGGCAGCGACCAGCTCACCGTCCCAGCACGCGTGAACCATCCGGAAGTGGCCACCGTCGAGGAACAGCGGCAGTTCGTAGAACCAACCGAGGAAATCCCGCCAGTCCGCCGGATGCCCCTCGAACTGCTCCAGGGTTTCCTTGATCAGCCGGGTGTGGCGCGGAGTGTGCTCGCGGACGAAGTGACGGCCGCTGCCCGGTGGCGCCGGCGTACTCCAGCCCAGTGCGTTGTACTCATGGTTGCCCATGATGCACAGCGCCTGCCGGGCCTCCACCATGGCATGCACCAGATGCAGCGCCTCACGGATACGGGGGCCGCGATCAATGATGTCGCCCAGGAACAACGCCATGCGCTGCGGGTGCTGCCAGACTTCGCCCCGCTTGCAGTAACCCAGGCGGTCGAGCAGGCGCTCCAGGGTGTGCGCGCAACCGTGGACGTCGCCGATCAGGTCGTAGCCACGGGCAGGATCGAGGCTCATCAGTCGCCTCCGCCGAGTCGGCTGCCCCAGCCCAGCTTGGTCCGGCAGACCTCGTAATAGTTGTGGTCCAGGGGGTGGATCAGGCGCAGCTTCTGCGGCTTCTTGGCCACCGTGATCGTGTCGCCCGGAGCGCAGGTGAAGTGGTTCTGCCCGTCGCAGGACACCAGCGGATAGATCTGCAGGTTGGGCGAAACGACGATTTTCAGCTCGCTGGTGCTGTCGACCACGATGGGCCGGCTGGACAGCGTATGCGGGTACATGGGCACGACCACGATGGCATCCAGCTTGGGATGCATGATCGGCCCCCCGGCGGACAGCGCGTAGGCAGTGGAACCGGTGGGGGTGGCGATGATCAGGCCGTCGGCCTTCTGGCTGCAGACGAACTGGCCGTCGATGTGCAGTTCGAACTCGATCATCCGCGTCGATTTACCGGGATGCAGCACCACGTCGTTAAGCGCGTCACCCTGGCCAATGGCCTCGCTGTGGCGGCGGACCTCGGCTTCCAGCAGGAAGCGCGTCTCGACGCTGTAGCGGCCTTCCAGCACTTCCGCCACCTTCACTTCCAGCTCGTCCGGACGGATATCGGTGAGGAAACCCAGGCTACCACGGTTGATCCCCAGCACCGGCACATTGTGCCGTGCCAGCGCCCGGGCGGCGCCGAGCATGCTGCCGTCGCCACCGACGACGATCACCAGATCACAGACCTCACCGAGGATCTTGCGTGACGACGTCTGCAGACCATGACCGGGCAGCACCTCGGCGATGGTGTCTTCGAGAATCACGTGAAGGTGGCGGTCCAGCAGGAATTTCTTCAGCCGGCGAATGGTGTCGAGCACATGGGGACTGCCCAGGCGACCGATGATGCCAACGTTGCGGAATTGCTCCATGGGGCTCCAGGGCGGATAGCAGGGAGAGGAATGGCGGAATTATGGGGGATAGCAGCGGACAGCGGCAAACCGCCGTCGGCTATGCTCGCAACATGCAAGCCTTCGAATCGCTGACCGACCTGCCCCGCCAGTTGCGCCACCCGGGTGTGCGCGACCTGGCCTGGGCCCTGCTTTCACCGCCACTGCTCAGCCAACCGCCCTGGCGCCAGCGCCACCCGTTGAGCGCCAGCGGCTGGGCCAGCCATCCCGAGCGCCTGGCCGAGTGGCTGCACCGGCTGGACCGGCAACCGGACATGCTCGATCACTGGCTGACGCAGGCGCCCAATCGACGTCTGGGCCTCTACTACGAGCGCCTCTGGCAGTTCGCCCTCAGCCAGGCACCGGACGTCGAACTGCTGGCGGCCAACCTGCCGATCCGCATTGCCGGACAAACCCTGGGCGAGCTGGACCTGTTGCTGCGCGACGCCGAAGGCGTGCATCACCTGGAACTGGCGATCAAGCTCTACCTGGGCCCGCGCCATGGCGATGGCGGCAGTCCCTCGCAATGGCTGGGTCCCGGCAGCCACGACCGCCTCGACCTCAAGCTGGAACACCTCAGCCAGCACCAGTTGCCGCTGTCATCCAGCCCCGAAAGCCGCCAGGCGCTGGACCAACTGGACGCCCAGCCGGCCAGCGCCGAACTTTGGCTCGGCGGCTACCTCTTCTACCCCTGGCCAGGCACCTGTACGGCGCCGCAGGGGGCCAATCCCTTGCATCTGCGCGGGCACTGGTTGCGCCAGAACGAACTGGACGACTTCCTCGGCCAGACCACTGACGGCCACTGGCAACCACTGCCCCGGCAAGCCTGGCTGGCGCCTGCGGCCAGCGACGCCGACGCCTGCTGGACCGAGGAGCATTTTCGCCAGTGGCGCGAACAACTCGAACCGGGCAGCCCGGCGCGCCTTCTGGTGCGACTGGTTCCGGACGGACAGGGCATCTGGCAGGAAGCTGATCGGGCCTTCGTGGTCAGCGACCGCTGGCCGTTGGCGCCGTTGTAGGACCGGGCAGGAATCTCGGTGCGCGCAGCGCACCCTACAAAAGCAGAACGCCCGCAGCCGTGACGGCCTGCGGGCGTTTACTGACTCCCCCTTACTGCACAGTCACCGGGCTGGTCCGCACGGTCCCAAAGGCCGAGCGCACAGTGGCGCTGGGGCTGTTGCTGGGCGCGATGCTGGAGTTGGTGACGGTCACGCGCCAGGTGCCATTGGCTGCCGGCGTCACGGTTCCCAGCAGGGTAACGCCGGAGCTGCTGGTCACCTCGACGCGGATGCTGTTGCCGACAGGGCGCGAGGTGGTGCCGCTGATATCCCAGTCGTAGCGCCGCGCCGACGGCGACAGGATGCCGAGGATGCCCGACACCAGCCCCCCCAGGCCGCCTGTTGCGCGCACCGTGGCCGAACCGATGCCCAGGGTTTCCGCCGGCACCTGTACCGGCGCCACGGACACGCTCACCGTTGCGACACCGGACAGGTTGCCCTGCGCGTCCTGGGCACGGTAGCTGAAGCGGGTGGTCAGCGGGCTGGCCAGGTTGGCCGGCGGCGTGTAGGTGGCGTTGGTGCCGTTGCCGGCAACGCTGCCCTGCCCGGTCGGTGGCTGGGTCAGGCTGGCCACACTCAGCACGCTACCTTCCGGATCGCTATCGTTGGCCAGCACGTTGATGGTGACCGGGTTCGGCGCCGTAGTGCTCGCCGAGTCGTCCCCCGCCACCGGCGGCTGGTTGCCGGCTACGGACACGGTGACCGTCGCCGGTGCCGAGAGCGCACCCAGGCTGTCCCGCGCCTGGTAGCTGAAGCTGGCAGTCAGCGGGCTGTCGAGGCCGGACGGCGGCGTATAGGTCACCGAAGCACCGCTGGCGACCACGCTACCCGTGCCCTGCGCCGGTTGGGTGAGGTTGGCGATGGACAGCGGCACATTGCCGTCCGGGTCGCTGTCATTGACCAGCACATTGATGCTCACCGGGGTGCCGGGCGCGGTACTGGCGGCGTCCGCCATGGCCACGGGCGGCTGATTGGCCGGGCCACCGGGCGCGCCGATGACCGTCACAGGCTCGGTATCCGCACCACCCGCCGCGGACTTCACTGTCACGAACGCTGGCGGCTGCGCCACCTCCACCGCAACCAGGCGCTGCTGAGTGCCAGTTGCCCGGGTCAGCGCACCGAAGCCTTCGGCCGCCAGGACAGGCACCTGCACCTCGTCGCTGGATTGCGCTTCGATGATCAGGGTGCGATCTGCAGCCGAGTACCGCGCCGAGTTGATTTCGACCGAGTCCATCAGCGGCTGGCTCAGGGTGGTCGGCGCAGTCTGGCCGCTGCTGTCGGTGGCAGTCACCACGATCTGCGGCGGCAAGCTGGCCGGGTTGCTGTCCAGCCCAAAGAACGTGCCGCTGTCGCTGCCGGTCATCTGGAACTGGCAGGGCGACGGCGGATCGCCCACCAAGTCGATGGACTCGCGGAAGCACAGGCTTGCGCCAGCGACTGAATTGCCAAAGACCGAGATCCAGGTACGGCCGGCACTGCGGCTGTAGCTGGCACGCGGGACTTCCAGGGACGTACCCGCGCGGCTGCTGAGGACCTTGCCCGACAGGCTGAACAGGTTGGTCTGGGCCACGCGCCCACCGGGTCCTTCGATGCGCACGTAGTTGGTCCCGAAGGGGCTGCCGGTAACCTGCTCGGTGAGGTTGGGGTCGCCAATGAAGGTTTCCAGCACTCCGGTCTGCGGATCGATTTCCCGATACGGACCATTGCGACTGACCAGGAACGGACCGACGTTGCCGGCCAGAGCACCGCGAAAATCACCCGGCGCGCTAATGCCGATGTCGCGGGTCATGTTGATGGCGCGACGTCCGGGGGCGGTGACGTTGAACGTGTCCACGCCGTAGGGATGGACCACCCGGTAGGTGCCCTCCACCGGCACATTCACCCGGATGCGGATGCGCGCAAAGCTCTGCTGGTCGCCCTGGCGCGGCACTTCGCTGGCGAAGGCCGCCTCGACACCAGCGACATAGGCTTCCAGCTCGATGCCATTGCCCGGATCGTCGATTTGGGCCTCGGCGAGCATCCAGAAACTCTCGTCGGGGAAGTTGCCCGGAAAGACAATGGGCTTGGTCTCGTCGAAAATACCGGGGCTGGGCAACAGGGTGCACATGAAATTACCCGGCGCCCGCGAGCTCTGCGCCTTGGACAGGCACAGTTCGAGCTTCAGCTTCGCCGCATCCGGGTCCGCCCGGTCCTGGTACCACAGGGGAAAGCCGCCGGTCGCCGCGGTGTACGGACCCGGGTCGACCGCGGCGAGCTGGGCCTGTGCGCTTCCGGCACCCAGCCCCATTACCATCGCAAGAACTACTGGCCACTTGTGCATGACAATCTCCATAGCAATCTGGGGTTTGCGCTCAGGGAAGAATCCGTACGTCTTCGGTGTCGCGGCCGCCGTTGGCGGAGATCACCGTGACGCGCGCCGGGGGAATCGGCGTGACCACCTGCTGCAGGCGACCGCCGACCAGAGCGCCGACGCCGTCGACCGTCAGCCCCGGTTGGCCGGTGCGGTCACTGGAGACGGCTTCCACCGTCAGCATGTTGTTGGCCAGGCTGTACTCGGCGCGGCCAATGGTCACCACGTCCACCAACGCGCTGGTCTTGCTGGTGGGCAGGCTGCCCGGCACCACGGCCGAGTTGTCCGCGCTGATGCTGACGCTGCCGGGGCCGCCCGGATCGCGGCCCGACTGGCCATACCAAGCACCCAGCACGGTGCCCTGCATGACCGTGGGCGTACCACCGGCGTCGGTGAAGCTGGCGCTGCCCCCCGGCGGTGGCGCCAGGACGAAGACATCCTGCTGCGTCTGCCCTGCCCCGTTCTCGCCACGGGAATAGGTGGTGCGGGAAACCTGCAGGGGCGTCGGCAACTGGACGCTGGAGAGCTTGCCGGAGACGGCGAACAGCCGGGTTTCCAGGCGCAATCCACCGGGGCCTTCGATGCGCACGAAGTTGGTGCCGAACGGGCTGCCCGTGACCTCTTCGGTCAGGTTCGGGTCGCCGACGAAGTTCTCCACCAGCCCCGTATCCGGGTTGGCTTCCTGATAAGGGCCATTGACGCTGCGCAGAAACGGCCCAACATCGCCCTTGAGCGCGCCCTGGAAATCACCCGGCACACCAATACCGATATCGCGGGTCATGTTGATGGCGCGCGTACCAGGTGCATCGACCCGGAACACGTCCACGCCGTATGGGTGGGTCACGGTGTAGGTACCGGCCGTGGGCACGGTCACCCGGATACGAATCCGGGCGAAGCTGACCTGGTCGTTCTCGGCGGGCAACTCACCGTTGAAGGCCGCCTCCACCGCAGACACGTACAGCAGGTCGATGCCACTGGCGGCATCGGTGATTGCGGCATCGCCCGTGAACCAGAAGGCCTCGTCAGGGAAGTTGCTGGGGAAACTGATGGGCTGGGTGTCGTCGAATACCCCGGGACTGGGCAGCAATGTACACATGTAGTTGCCGGGCACGCGGGAGCTCTGGGCCCTGGACAGACAGAGGTCCAGGGCCCAGCCATGAGTATCCTGGTACCAGGCCGCGAAGAAACCATTGGCGCGGGTCGGGGCTTCCCGGTCCACCGCGTAGAGTGCCGCCCGGACCGGTTGCAAACCAACGCCCAGAATCAGCGAAACTGCGACTGTTGTGGCTGTTATGCGCATGACATTGCCCTTCTATGCGGGTGAAGTTTCAGCCGTAGAAATGCCTGGGCGCTGACCACGAGGACGAGCCTCGGGCAATTACCCAAGTGCGGACGAGTAATGGGAAACGCGGCGCCAACCAGTCAGGAACAGCACACGCTGGCAGTTGCCCAGGTGTACCAGGACGCCCTGGCGAAGAACGCCGTACCTGCGGAGGCCGGCCACTCCAGGGGAGTGGCCCTCCGCGTCCTCAGCGTTGTTGAGCCCTCAGGGACACGCAACCGTATCAAGTCGTTAGTCGGAAAGTTAAACCGACTTTGGTGACCCAGTATTGGGCGTCGAAACAACTGGCTCAACTTCCTGAAAACTTGAACTCAAGTGCGGAGATATAAGGCGGGAGAAACGTTGGCTTACTTCCAATAGTGTCTGGCGAATATTGAAGCGGGTATTGATTACCCCACATCCGGGGCTCCCCCCATCGACACCAGGCCGACGAAGGGATCAGCGACTGCGCTCGACCCGACCACCGGAGCGGGCCAGGTAGCCGGCACCCACTTCGCTGATCAATGCATCGCGCTGCACGGCCGGCAGCGCGTCCAGCCCGTCGCGCAAGGCATAGGCGCGAAACCCCAGCTGGGAGAGCATGAACACGGCACTGGCACTGCGCTTGCCACTGTCGCAATAGCAGAGGTAGGTGCCGTCGCCATCGAGCAATCGCGCCTTCAGGCGCAACAGGTGCAACGGCATGTTCAGCGCCTGGGGTGCATGGGCGCGCTCGTACTCCTCTTGCAGGCGCACATCCAGCCATTGACCTCCGGCCCCCATCAGGCGCGCCGCCTCGCCCAGGCTCACCTCATCCACCACCGGTGCCTTGAGCAGTTCGAGGAAGTCCTCGCGGTCCAGGCGCTGCAGCACGCTATCCGCCAGCAGGGTAATGCTGGCGTTGCGTGGACAGTCGCCCAGCAGAGCCTCTTCGCCGAAACAGGCACCCACGTCGAGTTCGGCGAGCAATTGCTGGTCACTGCCTGCGCCACGAATGACCTCGGCGCGGCCGGATTGCAGGAAGTAGCAGCAATCACCCGCCTCCCCCTCAGTCACCACCTGGCTGCCGGCAGGCAACTCCATGCGCCGCAGCCGCTCCAGCATGCTACGTACGTTCGCCGGCGGCACCTTGGCCAGCAACGGGCTGGCCAGTAGCGATTCGAGCCACTCGCTGTCGCCCTCCGCACTCCGTTCCAGCAGCAGGTCCTGATGGGCGGAATTCCAGGTCAGCTGGCGCGCCAGGGTAGCGCTGTCGACGGCCAACAGGGAGCAGTCTCGCACCGCGAGTGCTTCGTGCAAGCGTGGCAGGCTCGGGGAAATGGGGTGACAACCGGCTTCACTGCCGGCCTCCAGGCGTACCTCTGCACCGTCGGCATCCCGCAGCACTAGCTCGCCGGAAAGCAGGTAGTAGCTCAAGCGCGCCTGATCACCGCGCCGGAACAGCAGTTGCCCCGCCAGCAGGGGCTGCGGCACCAGTTGCGCGCGCAACTCGCGCCACTGTTGCTCGGACAGCGCATTGAGCGGAACCAGGCTGCGCAATTGCTGGAGAGTCAGAGGTTCGCTCATGGAGTCATCCTTGTATTTCCACTGTCCGGTCAGTGTAGCCGGCCAGTTGCAACAGATCGGCCTGCATGGCCCGGCGTCCCTGCAGGCCACCGGTATGCAGCAGCACCAGGCGGCTACCCGCGGGGAGGCGGCCGGCACGTGCTTCGTCATGGATGGCCAGCAGGGCCTTCGCGGTGTAGAGCGGCTCCAGGGCTAACCCGCCCGCCTGCTCGCTCTCCAGGAGAAAACGCGCAAGCTCGGCATCCAGCCGGGCGAAGCCGCCGCGACTGGCATCGATCAGCTGATAGCCCCGGTCGGCGCACCCCGCCTCACCGAGGATGGCGCTCACCTGCCCGGCCACACCGTGGTCCGGCGGCACCGCCAGGGCGCCGATCACCGGATGCGCGCCCGCCTCGCCCAGCACCAGCCCGGCCAGGGTGGTGCCGGTGCCGACGGCGGTCCACAGGCTGTGGTAGTCACTCCAGCCAAGGACCGTCAGTTGCTCGCGGATCATCCCCACCAGTTCGGCGCAGCCCCGGGCACCCGCCAGCCCGCCGCCGCCCTCGGGAACGGGCTGAAAACACGGGTATCGCTGCAGCCAGGGCTCCCAGAAGCCCGGCTGGTGGCGCGCGCGATAGCCGCCATAACCCAGCCAGTGAAGCCGCATGCCGAAACCTTCGAGATCGCGCACGGTGGGCGAATCCAGGGGCTCTCCGCGCAACAGGCCGACCGTGGGAAAACCGAAGCGAGCACCGGCCGCAGCCAGGGCGTGAAGATGATTGGAGTGCGCACCGCCGAGACTGATGACACCCTCGGCACCGGCACGCTCAGCCTGGGCCAGGTAGGGGGCCAGCTTGAACCATTTGTTGCCCGACACCCGCGTGTCCAGGGCATCCAGGCGCAGCACGGCCAGCTCCAGCCCAGCGGCGGTCAGCCAGTTCAGGCGCAGAGGTTCGAGCGCGGCGCGAGGGTTCCAGTCAGGCAGGATCAGGGGCAAGTTCGAGTCCGTTGGCGGCCATTTCAGGGGCACAAGGATAAATCAGGGACGCATGCGGTTCCGCTCAACCCGCAGTACGCAATCGTCCTCCCGCCCGGTGACGGGGGCAGCAGTTGGACTCGCCAGCGACGAAACGGCTCGGCGCCTCGACGCGATCGATGGGCATACTGCAACGCTCGCCGTTAGGCAGGCTGGCCTCGCAGGTGGGCTGCTGATAGTGGGCCAGCCACTGGCGATACTGATTCTCGGAAACGAAGCACTTGGCTGCGGCATACGCCAGGGGGTTGTCCTGGTAGCGCGCGATATCGGACAGCGGAATGGTCAGATGGCCGGCGCCCGGGTGATAGACCACGAACACGACACCCAACTGCGCCAGGCGCTCCAGCATCAGCGAGCCGGACTGCCCTTCCAGCGCGTCGCATTCGTGGCGAAGGCGGTTGACCTCAGCCTGCAGCTGGGCATCCAGCTGGTCCCGGTAGGCCAACTCGACATCGCGAATCGCCAGTTGTTCGCGGTATTCGGCCACGGCCGCGGCAACCCGCGCCTGGAGCTCGCCCTCGAACTGGGCGCGCAGGATGTCAGCCTCGGTTCGCCCGTGACGTTCCAGGGCCCGTAGCTGCACGTTCATTTCTTCACGGCTGCTCTGA
Organism: Pseudomonas sp. TCU-HL1; assembly: GCF_001708505.1. Classification (NCBI taxonomy): domain Bacteria; kingdom Pseudomonadati; phylum Pseudomonadota; class Gammaproteobacteria; order Pseudomonadales; family Pseudomonadaceae; genus Pseudomonas; species Pseudomonas sp. TCU-HL1. The sequence goes on along the minus strand of NZ_CP015992.1, from coordinate 2,203,862 downwards.
TAGCGCTCCGACTCGCTGACCAACTGCGCCTGCAGGCCCGCATTGGCCTCTTCCTGCTCGCGCAGGGCATGCTGCAGGGCGCGGATCTGCTCGTGCAACGCCGTGTTGCTCTGGTCGGCAGCCTGGCGCACGCGCGCCATGGCTTCTTCGTTCTGCTGGCTAAGGGAGCTGAGGCGCAAACGCTGCTGTCGGACCAGTTGAGCGGTCTTCAGGCGGTGCTCCTTTTCCATCTTCTCCGCCAGTTGCTCCGCCATTTCCCTGGTGATCTCCGGCGGGGCGTACCAACTGTCCTCAGGCGCCACTTGCAGCCGCTCGGCATCCAGCACAGTAGGCAACTCCTCTTCCACCAGAATCCCGAGGCTGTTGCCCTTGATGGCGTCGCGCAGCAACGCCAGGTCATTGCGGTCGGCGTTGAGGCTCGGGTCCCAGAGGTGCATCTGCTGCCAGGACACCGGGCACTGGCTGCGACAGGCCAGGCGGATGGGCCCCGCGCCCAGGTCCGGCCCGCGCCCGGCACGCTCAGCGAGCTGGCGCAGGGGCAGGTTCCAGCCGGTGTCGGCGCGACCGTCTTCGTCGAAGTCGAGGTAGAAAAAGACCACCGCGCGCACTTGCAGTCGCGGGTTGACCATCAGGTAGGCCAGTTGCATCTGGCAGTCGGAGAATTCCGGCAGACCAACCACGCCGTCGAGGATGGCTTCGAACTCTGAAAAGAGCATCTGCTTGCAGATGCCGCGGTCGTTGAAGAACACGACGGCTTCCACCTGTTGCGGCTTCTTCAGCATGCTCATCGCTCTACCTCTGGCTCGGCGTGGTCAATCACGGCGGGCGTTGACGGGGTGATCGAGGTGCGCGGGTTTCGCCTGCACGCACTGATCCGGACTTTAGAAAAGTCTAGGGGAAATCAGCCGCCGAGCAATGTGACTGGGTTGGCAAGTGCCCGGCCATTGGAGCCTGTCAGACCAGTGGCAAGGCAAAAATGTGACGTGGTTTGGGCTGTAAAAGCACCGCCCGGTGCGGGACCGGGCGGCGAAGCGGTTTCACGATCTGGCGTGATCAGGCCCTCAGAGTTCGGCGGCCAGGCGCGAACCTTGATTGATGGCGCGCTTGGCATCCAGTTCGGCAGCCACATCAGCGCCACCGATCAGGTGAACGTTCTGACCAGCAGCCACCAGGCCATCCCGCAGCTCACGCAGCGGGTCCTGGCCAGCGCAGACGATCACGGTGTCCACCGGCAGCACCAGCGGCTCACCCTCGGCGACACGGATGTGCAGGCCGGCGTCGTCGACCTTGAGGTATTCCACCGAGTTGAGCATCTGCACCAGCTTGTTCTTCAGGCCGGTGCGATGAATCCAGCCGGTGGTCTTGCCCAAGCCATCACCCACCTTGGATTTCTTGCGTTGCAGCAGGAATACCTGGCGCGCCGCCGCGTGCGGCTGGGCCTTGATTCCGGCAACGCCGCCACGGGCCTCCAGGGCGCCGTCAATGCCCCATTCCTTCCAGAAGGCCTCGCGGCTGAGGCTGGTGGACTCGCCATGATGAGTGACGAACTCGGACACGTCGAAGCCGATACCGCCTGCGCCGATCACCGCCACCTTTTGCCCCACTGGCTTGCGCTCGAGGATGGCGTCCAGGTAGCCGATCACCTTCGGGTGATCGATACCGGGGATTTCCGGGGTGCGAGGGGCGATGCCGGTGGCCAGGATGATTTCGTCGAAACCGCCCTTGGCCAGGTCCTCGACCGAGACGCGGGTGTTCAGGCGCAGGTCGACGCCGGTGGTTTCCAGCTTGCGCTTGAAGTAGCGCAGGGTTTCGAAGAACTCTTCCTTGCCCGGCACGCGCTTGGCCACATTGAACTGGCCGCCGACTTCAGCAGCTGCGTCGAACAGGGTCACGCTGTGGCCACGCTCGGCGGCTACGGTAGCGGCGGACAGACCGGCGGGGCCAGCACCCACTACCGCGATTTTCTTCACGGTGGTGGTGGGGACGTAGTTCAGCTCGGTCTCGTGGCAGGCGCGCGGATTCACCAGGCAGCTAGTCAGCTTGCCGCCGAAAGTGTGGTCCAGGCAGGCCTGATTGCAGCCGATGCAGGTGTTGATCTCGTCGGCACGGCCTTCGGCGGCCTTGTTGACGAAGTCCGGGTCGGCGAGGAACGGGCGGGCCATGGACACCATGTCGGCGTCACCTTCGGCCAGTACCTGTTCGGCCACTTCCGGCGTGTTGATTCGATTGGTGGTGATCAGCGGGATTTTCACCTCACCGCGCAGCTTGGCGGTGACCTTGGTGAAGGCCGCGCGCGGCACCTTGGTGGCGATGGTCGGGATACGCGCTTCGTGCCAGCCGATACCGGTGTTGATGAGGGTCGCGCCAGCCGCCTCGATGGCTTTGGCCAGGGTGACGATCTCGTCCCAGGTGCTGCCGCCTTCCACCAGGTCGAGCATGGACAGGCGGAAGATAATGATGAAGTTCGGACCTACCGCCTCACGGACACGGCGGACGATCTCCACCGCCAGGCGCATGCGGTTCTCGTAGCAGCCACCCCAGCGGTCGGTGCGCTGGTTGGTATGAGCGGCAAGGAACTGGTTGATGAAGTAGCCCTCGGAACCCATGATCTCGACGCCGTCGTACTCGGCCTGCTGGGCCAGCGTCGAGCAGGTGACGAAATCCTGGATCTGCTTCTCAATGCCCTCTTCATCCAGCTCGTTGGGTTTGAAGGGGTTGATCGGTGCCTGGATGGCGGACGGCGCTACTTGCTTGGGGTTATAGGCGTAACGGCCGGCATGGAGAATCTGCATGCAGATTTTGCCGCCCGCCTCGTGCACCGCGCGGGTGACGATCTTGTGCTTTTCGGCCTCTTCCGCGGTGGTCAGCTTGGCCGCACCGGCATAGACGCCACCTTCGGCGTTCGGGCCAATGCCCCCCGTCACCATCAGGCCAACGCCACCGCGGGCGCGCTCGGCGAAATAGGTGGCCATGCGCTCGAAGCCGTTGGGCTTCTCTTCCAGGCCAGTGTGCATGGACCCCATCAGGGTACGGTTGCGCAGTGTGGTGAAGCCCAGGTCGAGGGGTGCAAGCAGGTGCGGGTAACGGGTGGCGGTCATGGTTCCTCCACAACAGGCGGTGCTATTCACGGAATGCCCCTGGCCTCTGGTTCTCGATGGAAAGCGCGACTTTCGAACCGAACCAACGGGCCGGGGTCGGTTATGGGGCAGACGATAAAGAGCGGACCTGGCTGGCTCAATGATCAGAAATGACAAGTTACTGATCACAACTGACAGCCTCCCTTGGCAATCGCCTTCACCTCCCCTACCCTGATCGGCATCCCCGAGGCCCGGATACGCCATGCGCAAACTGCTGACGCCCCTGATCGCTGCCATCCTGGTGAGTTGCCTGACCGCCTATACGGTCTGGACCGGCGAACGGCCGCACGCCCATTACCTCTCCGACCTGCGCGCCAGCCTGACCAGCGACAGCGGCACAGCCGGAATCAGCGGCAACTTGCTGGCGATTCGCCCGGCGCTCTACCCCAGCGACTACCGTGACCCGGACCTGCTGCGAATGAAGCTGGCCGCCGCACTGGACCTGGCGCGCACCCAGGGGCTGCTTAACGAGAAAACAGTGGTCGCCCTGCCCGATCACATCGGCACCTGGCTGTTGCTGCGCGACGAGAAACACAACCTCTATCAGGCGCGCTCGTTCGCCGAAGGCGGCAAGCTGCTGACCCTCAGTCACCCGACACTGCTTGGTCGATTGTTCCTCCAGGGCCAGGACCTGGAAGAAGCGCTGCTGCGCGCCAAGGCCCGCCGCATGGCGCGGGACTACCAGAAACTCTTCAGCCGCCTGGCCAGTGAGTACCGGGTGACCGTCCTGGCCGGCTCCATCCTGCTACCCTCGCCCTACCTGAAGGAAGGCAAGCTGCGCAGCGGCCATGGCGCCCTCTACAACCTGGCATTGGCCTTTTCTCCGGATGGGCAGCTGCTGGGCGAACCTTACAGCCAGCCCTGGCCGCAGAGCGCCAGGAGCGAGTCCAGCCAGAGCCTGCAAACCGCCAGCGGGTTGGTAACCATCACCCGCAGCTGGAGCCAGGGCTACCCGCAAAGCCAGGTGACCCTCAGCGATGGCCAGGTCAGCGCCAGTGAAGCGCTCTTCCTGCGCGGCCGTCTCTGGCCGCTGCACAACGCACCCGCCGGCAGCGAGCTCACGCCTGCTGCGGTACCGCAGGCCAGCCAGGCACCCGGCAGCCACCTCCTGAACGCCTGGCTGGGCGACCAATGAAAGCGCAACGGGTCAAGCTGGGCGACCTTTCAGTGAGTTCCGTACTCAGCATGGTGGCGGCGCTGGAACAGGCCGGCCACTGCGCGACGGAGCTGCTGGAACGCTTTGGCCTCGACGCCAGGCGTTTCGCCGATCCCCAGGGGCGCCTTTCGATCCCGCGCTACATGCGCCTCGGCCACGCCGCCATCCAGCTCAGCGGCAACCCCGCACTGGGCCTGGCCATGGGTCGTCTCAGCCGCCTCAGCCAGCTCGGGCTCGCGGGCGTCTGCGCTGCCCAGGCACCGAACCTGCGCGAAGCGGGCCGCGCACTGACCCGCTTCGAGCGACTCTATGCCAGTAACTATCGCGGGCAGTCGAGCTTCCACGAGGACAGCAAGGGCGCCTGGCTGCGCTTCTACTCCATCAGCCCCTACAACGCCTACAACCGCTTCGTGGTGGACTCGGTGCTGGCAGGCTGGCAAAGCCAGCTGAGCCAACTGGCCGGTAGCGGCATCCGCATCGAGAAAGTGGAGATCGAGTTCCCCGCACCGGACTATGCGGAACGTTATGCCGAGCATTTCGGCTGCCCGGTGGAGTTCGAAGCGGGCGCCAACCAGATGCGTCTGTCCCTGGAAACCCTTGCACAACGCGGCAGCGATCACTGCCCGAGCACCTGGAGGCAGTTGCTGGATATCTGCGAACGGGAATTGCAGCAGCTGACCCGCACCCGCAGCCTGCGCGAACGCATCACCCAATTGCTGGGTCCATTGCTGCACGGGCGGGAACCGGACCTGGAAGAAGTGGCGGCACGCCTGCAAATGCCCAGCTGGACCTTGCGCCGCAAACTGGCCGAGGAAGGCACGCAGTTCCGCGCCATCCTCAACGAAACCCGCCGCGACCTGGCCATGGCCTATATCCGCGACACCGAACTGGCCTTCGGCGAAATCGCCTATCTGCTCGGATTCGCCTCGGCCGAAGCCTTCCAGCGCGCCTTCAAGCGCTGGAGCGGCAGCACGCCCGGCGAGTTCCGCCGTGCCCAGCGCCAGGCGGGCTAATCACATTTCAGTAGCGTCGTCGGCCGGATCTACCGGGTCCTGCTCAGTGGCGTGGACATCGAGAATCTCTTCCTGGTAATCGTCCATTGGTGGTTCCTCCTGTTTTCGTTGGAATTCATGGAAACAAAGACCATGCCAAGAATGTAACGATCCTAGGTGACCGGAAAATTACCCCAGCTCGGTTGGTATCGACCGATTGGCGAAGCGGAAAAGAAAAAGCCCCCAGGTATTGCTACCTGAGGGCTTCTCTATATGGCGCAGCGGACGGGACTCGAACCCGCGACCCCCGGCGTGACAGGCCGGTATTCTAACCGACTGAACTACCGCTGCGTGTCGGTTGGACTTGCGTCCAGTGGAACCTTTGCTTCGTCTGGCAACCTGGCCCAGTGGACCTTGCCGCCTCATGCCCGAGTGACTCGAACATGGAAAATATGGCGCAGCGGACGGGACTCGAACCCGCGACCCCCGGCGTGACAGGCCGGTATTCTAACCGACTGAACTACCGCTGCGCGTCGGCCGGACTTTCGTCCGAATATCACAAGATATGGTGGGTGATGACGGGATCGAACCGCCGACCCTCTGCTTGTAAGGCAGATGCTCTCCCGGCTGAGCTAATCACCCATCGCCTTGCGAGGCGCGCAATTTACGCAGAGGGCTCTGCTAAGTCAACACCCTGTATGGAATTTTTCTTCAAACAGGTTCGCGGGCGACGCCGTCATGCCATGCAGCATCGCACCGCAGCGGTGCATCCGCACTCGCACGGAGCAGTTTCAGCCGCCAACCTTCAGCGAGACCCTTGCCGTAACGCGGCCATCCTCGCTGCGGTCCAGCCCCGCTTCGTCGATACGCACCCCCTGCCCTTCCAGCACGCCGAACCAACGCAACAGCACGGGGAAAGCCGCCGGCTGCAGGTTCACCTGCACCGCTCCCGGTGCATCGCTGTCGATGCGCTCGACGGCAAGGCCCTGTTCGGCCGCCGTGGCCGTGACCAGGCCCTGCAGGCGCTCAGGGTCGACCTGACTCTGCGGCTGGCTTTGTACCGTCCGCGCCTGGGGTGCATGAAGTTGCAGGTAGGCGTGCAAGCCACGCTGGGTCTCGAAGTAGTCCCGCGCACTGGCCAGGCGGCGTTCGGCCGGCAGCCAGAGCAGCAAGTAGAGCAGCACCAGGCCGAGGAACAGGCCCAACCCCAGCAATGCCATGCGGTCCCGCGACGGTATTGCCCGCCAGCGCCGTCCCAGGGCCGAAGCCTGCCATTGCGTCTGGAGCGGCGTCTTGATTGCGTCGAGCATCTTCATCCTCCTATCACCATCCGGGCACTGACGCCGCTCTGGTCGCGGCTGGCCGACCCCATTTGCACGGAAAGCCCGCTGCCAATCAGCCGCTCACGCAGTCGCTCCAGGGCATCGAAGCCCGGTGCCTGCACCTGCAGCGCGAGATCACCCCGTGTTTCGCTGAAATCCAGTTGCTGTACCCGCACCTGCGCGCCTTCGGCAATCAACGCCTGAGCCGCCTGCCCCAGCAGCGCCAGCAGCCGGCTCTGGCCCGAGGTCGAGCCTTCGGCCAAATGCTGGTCGAACTGCGCCCGCAGGTTCACCAGCTTGTTGTCCTGTGGGAACAACTCGCGGTAGAGCGCTTCATTGGCCTCGGCGTAGGTATCTCCCTGGCGTTGCAGTTGCCAGGCCTGAGCCAGATTGAAGCCCCACTGCAACAGTAGCCAGACGCCCACGAGCCCCAGCAGCGGCTTCCAGCGGGACCAGGGCTGGAGCTCTTCTCTCAGGGTGAATTCGCCCTGAGCCAGGTCACTGCCCTTCTGCGCCGCCAGCCAGCCATGGGCGTCGCTGTCTTCGCGCCAGTCCTCCACCCCCTCCAGCGTCTGCCGCTCGACCGGGGCATGGCCATTGCGCGGCGCTGGGCAGGCCGCCAGCAGATGGGGCCAATCCTGCTCCTCGAAGCTGAGCCGTGTACTGCCCTCCCCCCCCAACAGCCAGCGCTGGTCCAGCCAGAGCAGTTGGGTACCTTGCTCCGGCAACAGGTCGGCATCGATCTGTATGGCCCCGGGTGCCGGACCCAGCTTGCCAGCCAGTTCCAGCCAACCCGCCAGCCAGTTGCGGCGCACGGCAAAGACCCGGTGACGGCCATCGGCGAGGGCGCCACCGAGACCCAGGTGAAAACTCTCCACGTCTTCGGCCAGCAGTTCCTCCACCGCAAAGGGCAATGCCTGGCGCAACCAACGCCCCTTCTGCGTCGGCAGGCGGGCGGCGCAACAGGTCACCGCCTCCACCGGCAGGATCAGCCGCCAGGGCGGCGTGACCTCTTCCAATGCCCTGGCCAGCGGCAGGCGACGGCCACCGCCTCCCTGCCAGAGCAGCACCTCCAGTTCGGCGTCCAACTGATTGCAGGCGGCCACCGGGAGAAAGATGCAAGCCTGTGTCATGACTGCGGCTCCTTGACGGGCGATGACGGCAGGCCGCCTTGCCCGAGATCACGAGAGAGAACACGTACCTTGCCGTCGCTGCCGCGCTGCAGGGTACTGACCAGAACCTGACGGCGACCCGCGAGGCGTACTTCGCTGATCACCTGGAAATAGTGACTGCCCACTGCCAACCCCTGGGCCTCGAGCCCCATCCCAGCCAACGCCGGCTGGCCGAGGAAGGCATCGAGACTGCGAAATCCCGTGGCGCCCCGCGCCGCAATCAGCAACCCGCCACTGTCCCCACTCAGGTTATCGGCCAGGGTGGAGAGCACCATGGCGCTGGCGGTGTTGACGTTGAGGGCGGAGTCCGACGGCAATACCGTGACGAAGGGCAGCAACTTGCGGTAGTCCACTTCCGTCATGCCTAACACTAGGCGCAACTCCGATACGTCGCTCATCGCGTGATTGGCCGCGCGGTACGGCGGCTGCAGCAGCAGGTACTGGTTGTCTTCGGCGCCGTTGGGGCCATAGGGCTCCTCATCGGGGTCCAGCCAGTCGACCAGACGCTCGGTGTAAGGCGCCTCGATCCCCAGGCGCAGCAAGAGGCGGCGGAACTGGCGAATGCCCTGCTCGTTCAGTTGGCCGTTACGCACCAGACTATTGAGATTGAAGCGCCCGCTGGCATCTTCGATGCGCACGCTCAAGGAGCCGCCGTCATCGAGCTGGAAGGTGCTCAGCGGCCGCGCCCAGGCTTCACCGAAATGATCCACCGGCGTGCGCGGGTCACCCTGGCGCAGGTCGCGCACGAGGATGGCCTCGGCCAAGGCCTCGCCACCCAAGGCGTACTGGGCGACCTGGCGCAGGTGCAGCTCATTGCCGCTGGAACGGATGGACAGCTGGGTGCGTGCGATCAGGCCCGCGCACACCACCGTAACCACCGCCACCACCAGCAGCACGGTGAGCAACGCGACACCGGCTTGCCGCTTCATTGCGTGGCCTCCTGTTCGCTGCCATCCTGCTGGCCATTCTGCGGCGTCTCCTGCTCGCCATCCTGCGAATCCTCACCGGCCTGTGGAGCCTGCCTTGGCGGGTTCTCCACCAGCCGCACGATCCGGCGCAGTTCGCCATAGCGGCGATGCTCCAGGGCCAGCTCCAGGGCACGCGGCAAGCGGTCCAGGCGTTCGTCGTCCGACAGCCCGGCCGGCGGCCAGCTGTCCTGCCAGTCACCGCTGTCATCCATGTAGCGCAGCTTCAGGGCGGTAACGCCATCCAGCGCAGCCTGCACCTGCGGCAGGCTGTCCTGTGCCTGGTCCAGCGCGGTCCAGTAGCGCCGTTCCAGGCGCTCGCCGGACAGTTGCCAGCGCACCCGCTGCAAACGTGAGCGCTGAGTACCTGTGGGGTTGCGCCAGCCGCCGCGCGTCAGCTCCAGCGTGTCGTCGTCGCCCTGGTGCTCCCCCAGCAGCGCAGCACGGGACTCGCCATAGGCATCGCGAATCGGCCGGGATTCCACCTGGCGCACGTCCCGCTCGAAGGCTGAAACGGCTCGCACCAGCTCACGCAACTGTTGCTCCTGGATGCGTGTGGCTTCGTCGCTGTCGAGCACGGCGCCGAGCATGCGCCAGGTGCCGAGGGCCAGCAGTGCAAAGATGGCGATGGCGATCAGCAGCTCCAGCAGGGTGAAACCCGCAACACGCTTCATGGCGTGCTCCCGACGAAGCCCACCAGGCGCACCGTGGCCCGCTCTTCCAGCTTGCCGCCAGTACCTCGGGTCGGACGCGGCGCCACCCAGAGGGTGACGCGCCGCAGGGCCGGGTCACTGGTGCCCTCGATCTGGCTCAGCCACTCCCAGCGTCGCCCGGCAAAATCCAGTTCACCCTGGTCGCGCCCGCTGCCTGGCGGAGTCTCCCGCAACTGGAGCTCGGTCAACCGGTTGTCTGCGATCCACATCGCCAGGGTCTTGTCTTCCAGGCGTGAGGCAATCTGCAGGCTGCGCGCGCTGGCGGTGAGTACGCTGGCGGCAACCACGGCGAAGACCGCCAGGGCCACCAGCACTTCGATCAGGGTGAAGGCTCGACTGGCTCTCATCCAGCGCGCCCCTTGCCGCTCAGGTTTTCCACGCGCGGCAGGCGGAAACCGTCACTGGATAGCTGCAGGCGCAGCCCATCCTTACGCCGCTCGCCCAGTTCCAGGCGAAACGGGCTGAGTTCGCCACTGGAAAGAATGATCAGCTGCGGCACGGGCCGCGCATCCTTGGTCTTTTTCCCCTCCTTGTCCGGCGCGGGAAGTGCCAGGGGCTCACCTTCCAGTTCAATGCTCAGTTCAGCCCACTCGGGCAATTGGCGAGCGTCATCGGACAGCGCCCGCCAACGGCTGGTGGTTTCGTCATAGAAAAACACCTGGTAGCCATCGCGTTCGATGCGCAGGCCATATTCACGGTTATCCAGCACCGCCTCATCGGCGAGCACGCCGATCAGACCGGCGAGGCGTTCGGCTTCGTTCCTGAGTTCGCGGGCCGGGCCTGCGACGCCGGAGCTGATCACCGCCAGACCGGCGAGGCAGCCGATGACCACCATCACCACCAGCACCTCGATCAGGGTGAAACCCGCGGACGCCAGGGCACCGGGAGCCCGGTCAATGCCGCCCTGCCGCCCACCGCTCATCAGTTGTCCCAGTTGGCGATGTCGGCGTCGTTGTCGCTGCCGCCTTCCTTACCATCGGCCCCCAGGGAATAGAGGTCGTAGGTGCCCTTGCTGCCCGGAGACAGGAACTGGTACGGATTGCCCCAGGGATCGACCGGCAACCTCTTCAGGTAGCCGTCCTTGTTCCAGTTCTTCGCCGGCGGATTGCCGGACGGCCGGCTCACCAGCGCCTCCAGGCCCTGCTGGGTGCTGGGATAAGAGAAGTTGTCCAGCTTGTACATGTCCAGGGCGGCGCCAATGGCCTTGATATCGCCCTTGGCCACCGTGACCTTGGCCTGGTCGGGACGGTTCATCACCTGCGGCACCACCAGCGCGGCAAGGATGCCGAGGATGACCACGACGACCATGATTTCGATGAGCGTAAAGCCCGACTGACTGCGGCGCAGATTCACGCGATTACCCCACGAGTTGGTTGAGAGAAAGGATAGGCAGCAGGATGGCGAGGACGATCATCAACACCACCGCCCCCATGAGCACCAGCATGAACGGTTCGAAAAGTCCGACCAGCAAGGCGATCTGCGCAGCCAGGTCGTTCTCCTGGTTGCGTGCGGTGCGCGCGAGCATCTGATCCAGTTCACCGGAACGTTCGCCACTGGCGATCATGTGCAGCATCATCGGCGGGAACTGCCCGCTGCCCTCCAGGGCACGGGTCAGGCTGCCGCCTTCGCGGACCTTCTGCGCCGCCACCACCACATGCGCGCGGATCACCCGGTTGGCAATCACTTCCGCGCCAATGCCAAGGGCTTCCACCAGGGGTACGCCGCTCCGGGTGAGGATCGCCAGGGTGGAGGCGAAGCGCGCGGTATCGGTCGCGCGCACCAGCCCGCCCACCAGCGGAATGCGCAGGACCAAGCCGTGCCAACGCTGGCGGACGTTAGGATCGCGCAGCGCCCAGCGCCCACCGGCGAAAGCCGCAATCACCGCCAGCAGCATCAGCCAGCCCCAATGCTTGACCAGATCGCTCAGTGCAATCAGGCCACGGGTCAACAACGGCAAGGTCTGCCCGGAATCGATGAACACCTTGACCACGTCGGGCACCACGAAGCCCAGAAGAAAGGCAACGATCGACAGCGACGCACACATCAGGATCACCGGATACAGCAACGCCAGCTGGATCTTCTGCCGGGACTGCTGGCGTTGCTCGGTGTAGTCGGCCAACTGTTCCAGCACCGGCCCCAAATGGCCCGCATGTTCGCCTGCGGCCACAGTGGCACGGTAAAGCTCGGGGAAGGCCGAAGGGAATTCGCGTAGGCTGCTGGCCAGGCTGTGCCCTTCCAACACCCGCGCGCGCACCGCCAGCAGCATCGACTGGATGCGTGAGCTGCTGGACTGCGCAGCCGCCGCCCGCAGCGCTTCCTCGATGGGCAGGGCCGCCTGGACCAGCGTCGCGAGCTGCCGCGTCACCAGGGCCAGATCGCGCGCAGACAGGCCTCGCGACAGGCTGAAGCGGCCGCGCTCGGCCTGCTCGCGAACACGGGTGGCGCGCACTTCCAGCGGTGCCAGCTGACGCTCGCGGAGCAACTGACGCACCTGACGGGCACTGTCCGCCTCGAGCACGCCCTTCTGCTGGCGGCCCTTGGCGTCGAGGGCGAGGTATTCGAATGCGGCCATTTATTCTTCCTGGGTGACCCGCAGCACTTCTTCCACCGTGGTGACGCCCTGCAGCACCTTGCTCCGGCCGTCCTCACGAATGCTCGGACTGGACAGTCGGGCGTGACGGATCATTTCCTGCTCCGACGCAACGCTGTGGATCAGGCTGCGCATGTGGTCATCGAACACCACCAGTTCGTAGATCCCGGTACGTCCGCGGTATCCCTGCTGGTGGCACTCCGTGCAGCCGCGCGCGCGATGCAGGGTGGGTGCATTGTCCGGTTCCACGCCGAGCAACTGACATTCGGCGGCGTCGGCCTGGTAGGCCTCCTTGCAGTGCGAGCAGAGCACACGCACCAGGCGCTGGGCCAGTACGCCCAGCAACGACGAGGACAGCAGGAAAGGCTCGACGCCCATGTCCACCAGACGGGTGATGGCGCCGATGGCGCTGTTGGTGTGCAGGGTCGATAGCACCAGGTGGCCCGTCAGAGAGGCCTGCACGGCAATCTCGGCGGTTTCCTGGTCGCGAATCTCCCCCACCATCACCACGTCCGGGTCCTGCCGGAGGATCGCCCGCAGGCCGCGGGCGAAGGTCATGTCCACCTTGGCGTTGACCTGGGTCTGGCCGATGCCCTCGATGTGATATTCGATCGGGTCTTCTACGGTGAGGATGTTGCGGGTGCGGTCATTGAGGGTAACCAGGCTGGCGTACAGGGTGGTGGTCTTGCCCGAGCCGGTGGGGCCGGTGACCAGCAGGATGCCGTGGGGGCGACGCACGGTAGCTTCCAGCAGGTGCCGGTCACGCTCACTCATGCCCAGGTGCTGCAGCGTCAGGCGCCCCGCCTGCTTGTCCAGCAGGCGCAGTACCACTCGCTCGCCATTGGCCGAGGGCAGCGTGGAAACACGGATGTCCACCTCACGCCCGGCGACTCGCAGGGAAATGCGGCCGTCCTGGGGAATGCGCTTCTCCGCGATATCCAGCCTGGCCATGACCTTGATCCGCGACACCAGCAAAGCTGCCAGCTCACGCTTGGGCTCCAGCACTTCGCGCAGGATGCCGTCGACGCGGAAGCGCACGACCAGGCGCTTCTCGAAGGTTTCCAGGTGGATGTCCGAGGCGTTTTCCTTGATGGCCTCACCAAGGATGGCGTTGATCAGGCGGATGATCGGCGCGTCGTCTTCCTGCTCCAGCAGGTCTTCGGTTTCCGGAATCTGTTCGGCCAGCGAGGCGAGGTCCAGGCTGCCCCCCAGGTCCTCGGCCAGTTGCATGGCGGCGGAGGAGTCATGCTGGTAGGCCTGGGCCAGAGCCTGCTCGAACGCCTCGCCACTGAGTGGCCTCAGCGGCAGGCTGCGCCCGGCAAAACGCCGCGCCTCGGCCAGGGCCACCAGCTCGACGCCGGGCCGATGGGCCAGGCAAGGCTCCGCGCCATCGAGCAGCAGAACGCCATGCCGCTTGGCGAATCCGAACGGGAGCCGTCGCAGGGGTGCTTCAACGAGTGGAGGGTTCATCCGTGCGCGCCTGTTCCAGGTGGGATCAAAAGGAAGTATTGCAGCGCAATCCGACAATTGTGCAGAGTCGCTGCAAGGTTCTTATGGGCCGTGTTAACAAAACCACCTAAAGCCGTAAAAATTCACAGATATCTTTAGCACAGGGTCTGCATCACAACATCATCCAGACAGCCGAACATGGCATTCAAAGGCGCTGCTATGATCAAAGCAGTTCTGCCAAACATAAGATCAGAAGAACGACACAGCATTAGGAGTGGGACCCACGTGCGAGCCCCGGATTCCGCGCATTGGCTGCAGCGCCAGGCGCCGGCACTTGTCAGCGCCTTGCTGGTGCTGGCCATGGCCGCCAGCTTCGTCTGGCAGACCCGCGACTGGCTGCATCTCATCGACGCCCCTGCCGATGTGCCGGAACAAGGCGGAACGCCGCAGGCCAACACGCAGCCCCTGCAAAACCTCGAACCGCTGTTTGGCCCCGCCCCGGTGGCCCAACCCAGCGGGCCGCCTCCCAGCACCAACCTGCGCCTGACCCTGCTCGGCAGCTTCGTTCACGCCGGCCCGGACAAGTCCATTGCCATCATCCAGTACGAAGGCGGCAAACCTCGCCGCTTCACCGCGGGCGATGAGATCACCAACGGGGTGAAGGTGCACGCGGTGTACCGCAACCGGGTCGAGATCGAACGTAATGGACGCCTGGAAAGTCTCAGCTTCCCGGAACCCCGCTCACGCTTCACCCCCGTCGGCGGCGCCTCGGAAGATTCGTCCGCGGCAGTCATCGACGAGCTCAACGGCCTGCAGGAAGACAACGCCGCGGAGCTGCGCGAGCGCATGGAAAAACTGCGCCAACAAATGGAAGACCCGGACAGCGCACCTGCCGATGCTTCCGCCGAACAGCCCCAGGAAAGCGAATGACACGATGCCCCAGACCTTCTCGCGCCTCACGCTCGCCCTGATCGCCGCCGGTATGCTGGCCGCGCCCCTGCCGCTGATTGCCGCCCAGGCGGCTGCCACTGCACCCGCCGGGGCGCAGCAACAGAAGCAGCAGGATGGCTGGACCATCAATCTGAAGGACGCCGACATCCGCGAGTTCATCGACCAGATCGCCGATATCACCGGAGAGACCTTCATCGTCGATCCGCGCGTGAAGGGCCAGGTCAGCGTCGTATCGAAAGCGCCGCTCGGGCTCAACGAGGTCTACCAGCTGTTCCTCTCGGTGATGGCCACCCACGGCTTCACCGTGGTCACCCAGGGCGACCAGGCGCGCATCATTCCCAATGCCGAAGCCAAGGCCGAAGCAGGCAGCAGCCGTGCCGGGGCGGAACGCCTGGAAACTCGAGTGATCCAGGTGCAACACACGCCGGTGACGGAGCTCATCCCACTGATTCGACCGCTGGTCCCCCAATACGGCCATCTGGCCGCGGTGACCTCGGCCAACGCCCTGATCATCAGCGACCGTGCCGCCAACATCGCGCGAATCGAAGACCTGATGCGCCAGCTCGACCAGAAGGGTGACCGCGACTACACCGTGCTCAACCTGCGCCATGCCTGGGTCCTGGACGCTGCCGAGGTACTCAATGCCTCGCTCAACCGTGGCCAGTCCAAGGGAACTTCGGGCACCCAGGTCATCGCCGACGCACGCACCAACCGCCTGATCATCCTCGGCCCACCGTCCGCGCGGGCCAAGCTGGCGGCCCTGGCACAATCCCTCGACACACCGACCTCGCGCTCGGCAAATACCCGCGTGATTCGCCTGCGCCATAACGACGCCAAGGCGCTCGCCGAAACCCTCGGCGAAATATCCGAAGGCCTGAAAAACGAGGAAGGTGGCGGCGAAGCGGGCGGCAGCGCGGGCGCCGGCAAGCCGCAGAATATTCTGATTCGCGCCGACGAAAGCCTGAACGCACTGGTGATGCTGGCCGAGCCGGATGTCGTAACGGCCATGGAAGATATCGTTCGCCAACTCGATGTGCCACGCGCGCAGGTGATGGTGGAAGCCGCCATTGTGGAAATCTCCGGCGACATCACCGACGCCCTCGGCGTGCAGTGGGCAGTGGATGCTCGTGGCGGCACCGGTGGCCTGGGTGGCGTGAACTTCGGCAATACCGGACTCTCCGTCGGCACCGTGCTCAACGCCATCCGTGACGACGAGATCCCCGACACCCTTCCGGACGGCGCCATCATCGGTATCGGTACCGACCACTTCGCCGCGCTGATCACCGCACTCTCGGCCAACAGCAAGAGCAACCTGCTGTCCACGCCCAGTCTGTTGACCCTGGACAACCAGAAAGCGGAAATCCTCGTGGGCCAGAACGTGCCCTTCCAGACCGGCACTTTCACCACGGATGCCTCAGGCGCCAACAACCCCTTCACCACCATCGAACGCCAGGACATCGGCGTGACGCTGAAGGTGACACCGCACATCAACGAGGGCGCCACCCTGCGCCTGGAGATCGAGCAGGAAATCTCCTCCATCGCGCCGTCCGCGACCCTTACGGCACAGGCAGTGGACCTGATCACCAACAAGCGCTCGATCAAGAGCACCATTCTCGCCGAAGACGGACAGGTGATAGTCCTGGGCGGCCTGATCCAGGACGACATCACCCAGACCGACTCCAAGGTGCCGCTGCTGGGCGACATCCCCATCCTCGGCCGGTTGTTCCGCTCCACCAAGGACACCCATGTAAAGCGCAACCTGATGGTGTTCCTACGTCCGACCGTGGTGCGCGACCGCGCAGGAATCGCGGCACTGTCCGGGAAGAAATACAACGATATCCGCATCGTCGGCGAACACGACAAGGAGGGTCGCCCGGCCATCCTGCCCCGCCAGCCGGTGGAATTGTTCGATGGTCAGCAGGCACCTGCGGTCGACCTGCGCAAACCCTGATTCACCTGGTGCGCTGACAGCCCCTTCCGCTCGAAGGGGGCTGGGGAGAGGACATCAGACGCAAAAAGGGCGGCTCACCCTTGGGTGCAGCCGCCCTTCCCTTTTCGACCGATGCTCAGTCGGGATGGCTCATCTTGCGCGTCATGCCGCCATCGACGTTGTTCGGCCTTCGATCACAGCACCGCGAGCCCGCGCTCCAAATCGGCCTTGAGATCAGCGACGTCTTCCAGGCCAATAGCCAGGCGGACCAGGCTATCGCGGATGCCGGCATTGGCACGTTCCTGGGGCGACAAGCGACCGTGGGAGGTGGTGGCAGGATGCGCAATGGTGGTCTTGGTATCACCCAGGTTGGTGGTGATGGAGATCATCCGCGTAGCATCGATGAAGCGCCACGCCGCCTCCTTGCCGCCCTTGACCTCGAAGCTGACCACCGCGCCGAACCCCTTCTGCTGACGCTTGGCCAGTTCGTGCTGCGGATGGCTTTCCAGACCGGCGTAGTAAACACGCTCGACACCGGGTTGCTGCTCCAGCCACTGGGCAATCTCCAGGGCACTGGCGCAATGGGCCTGCATACGCACGCGCAGGGTTTCCAGGCCCTTCATCATGACCCAGGCGTTGAAGGGGCTGAGGGTCGGGCCCGCGGTACGCAGGAAGCCGACGACTTCCTTCATGTGCTCGGCACGGCCGGCGACTACGCCGCCCATGGTGCGGCCCTGGCCATCGATGTACTTGGTGGCGGAGTGCATGACGATATCGGCACCCAGCTTCAACGGCTGTTGCAGTGCCGGAGTGCAGAAGCAGTTGTCTACCACCAGCAGAGCGCCCGTGGCGTGGGCGATCTCGGCGAGGGCGGGAATGTCCACCAGCTCGGCCAGGGGGTTGGACGGCGACTCGACGAACAGCAGTTTGGTGTTCGGCTTGATTGCCGCTTTCCAGCCGTTCAGATCGGACAGCGCAGGGTAGTCGACTTCGATTCCGAATCGTTTGAGGTACTTCTCGAACAGGCTGATGGTGGAGCCGAAGACGCTACGCGACACCAGTACGTGGTCGCCGCTGCTGCACAGGCTCATGGCGATGGCCAGGATCGCCGACATCCCGGAAGCGGTGGCCACGGCCTGCTCGGCGCCTTCGAGGGCGGCGATGCGCTCTTCGAAAGTGCGCACGGTCGGATTGGTGTAACGCGAATAGACATTGCCCGGGACTTCGCCGGCAAAGCGCGCGGCGGCGTCGGCAGCCGTGCGGAACACGTAGCTGGAGGTCAGGAACATGGCCTCGCCATGCTCACCTTCCGGCGAACGGCGCTGGCCGGCACGCACGGCCAGGGTGTCGAAGGACGCGCCTTCCAGGTCACTGTCCAGCCTTCCGGCTTCCCATTCCTGCGTCATATCCCTACCTCTTCAGAAACGAAGCCCGGATGGAGTCCGGGCTACGGACTTTCAATGTGCCGCCAGATGCTCGCGACTCAGTTGTTGTACAGATCGATGATCGCGCTCACCGCGTGGGCCTTGGCCTTGGAGGCATCGTTACGCGCTTGCTCGATCTTGTTCAGGTACTGCTCGTCGACATCCCCGGTGATGTACTGGCCGTCGAACACCGCGCAGTCGAAGTGATCGATCTTCACCTTTCCACCACCGACGGCATCGATCAGGTCTGGCAGGTCCTGGTAAACCAGCCAGTCGGCGCCGATCAGCTCGGCGACTTCTTCGGTGGAACGGTTGTGGGCGATCAGCTCGTGGGCGCTGGGCATGTCGATGCCGTATACGTTCGGGTAACGCACCGCCGGAGCGGCCGAGCAGAAGTAGACATTCTTGGCACCAGCCTCACGGGCCATCTGGATGATCTGCTTGCAGGTGGTGCCGCGAACGATGGAGTCGTCCACCAGCATCACGTTCTTGCCGCGGAATTCCAGTTCGATGGCATTGAGCTTCTGGCGCACCGACTTCTTGCGCGCGGCCTGGCCCGGCATGATGAAGGTCCGGCCGATGTAGCGGTTCTTCACGAAGCCTTCGCGGAACTTCACACCGAGGTGGTTGGCCAGTTCCAGGGCAGCGGTACGGCTGGTATCCGGAATCGGGATCACGACGTCGATGTCGTGGTCGGGACGCTCGCGCTGGATCTTCTCGGCCAGCTTCTCGCCCATGCGCAGACGCGCCTTGTAGACGGAGATGCCGTCCATGATGGAGTCCGGGCGCGCCAGGTAGACGTGCTCGAAGATGCAGGGAGAGTACTGCGGATCAGCCGCGCACTGGCGGGTGAACAGCTTGCCTTCTTCGGTGATGTACACCGCTTCGCCCGGAGCCAGGTCACGGATCAGGGTAAAGCCCAGCACGTCCAGGGCGACGCTCTCGGAAGCGATCATGTATTCGACACCTTCGTCGGTATGACGCTGGCCGAAGACGATCGGACGGATTGCATGGGGATCACGGAAACCGACGATGCCATAACCGGTGATCATCGCCACCACGGCGTAGCCACCCTTGCAGCGCGCATGCACGCCGGAAACAGCAGCGAACACGTCTTCCTCGGTCGGCTGCAGCTTGCCGCGATGAGCCAGCTCATGGGCGAACACGTTGAGCAGCACTTCCGAGTCGGAATTGGTGTTCACGTGGCGCAGGTCGGACTCGTAGATTTCCTTGGCCAGTTGCTCGACGTTGGTCAGGTTGCCGTTGTGCGCCAGGGTAATGCCGTAGGGCGAGTTGACGTAGAACGGCTGCGCCTCGGCGGAACTGGAAGAACCAGCGGTGGGATAGCGTACGTGGCCAATGCCCATGCTGCCGACCAGGCGCTGCATGTGGCGCTGCTGGAAGACATCACGGACAAGGCCGTTGTCCTTGCGCAGGAAGAGCCGGCCATCGTGGCTGGTCACAATACCGGCAGCGTCCTGGCCGCGATGCTGAAGGACGGTAAGCGCGTCATACAGCGCCTGATTGACGTTCGACTTACCGACGATACCGACGATGCCACACATGTGACGCAACCCCTGCTAGTAGTTCAGGCTAATCAAGTACCCCCCCACGCCGTTTGGGCATGGATGGGCATGCTTCCAGGTGCGAGGCATCAGCCGGGTGGGCTGATGCCACTCGCAAGCCACTGACTGGTGAAGCCCAGAATGAGGTTCTTCGACCAGTCGGCGACCATGAGAAAATGCGGTAACAGCGTGGATTGCTGCCACCAGGGATCCTGTTGCACCGGCGCCAGGCTGAGCAGGCCGACCAGCAACACGACCAGCAGCGCGCCACGGGCGGCGCCGAAGGCCATGCCCAGCACGCGGTCGGTGCCGTCCATACCGGTGACCCTGACCAGCTCGCCGATCAGGAAATTGATCAAGGCGCCCACCAGCAAGGTGGCGACGAAGAGAATGGCGCACGCAGCAATGATGCGCGCCGAAGGCATTTCGATGAATTCCGTGAGGTGCAGCGACAGGGCGCCGCCAAACGTCCAGGCTACGACGCCTGCAACTATCCACGTGAGCAGCGAGAGAGCTTCCTTGACGAAGCCCCGACTCAAACTGACCAGACTGGAAATGGCGATGATGGCGATGATCGTCCAATCGACCCAGGTGAATGCCACAGTGCAGCCCACAAACTGAAAAGGCGCTGCATTTTAGCAGAGCCCTTCAGCTCCGGTAACCCGCGGATCAGAATGGGCTTAATTATCCTGTCCTATCAGCTCTTTTCAGGCTGGAAACGGACGATGAAGCCATTCAGCTTCTGCTGGCGGGCCAACTGGTCGCGCAGGCGATTGGCTTCGGCCCGCTCGATCACCGGCCCGACGAAGACCCTGTTCATGCCTTCGACACTGCGGATATAGGCGTTATAGCCCTGGGTGCGCAGGTTTTTCTGCAGGTTCTCGGCACTGGAACGGCTGGACAGGCTCGCGAGCTGGATCGACCAACTGACCGGCAGGCCGTTAAGGTCCAGGCGCTTCTCCTCGGCTTTCACCTCCGCCACAGAGGCGGCCGGAGCCGGCGCGGGCGCCTTGGCCTGAGCCGGGGGCTGCGGTTGCACCGGGGCAGGCAGCGGTACAGCTGGAGCAGCGGGCTGAGCGGGCGCCTCGGGGGCAGTTTCCTGGGACGGCGGAGCATTGGACGCCAGCGCCTCAGTGGAAGGTTCCAGCGGCGGAACCGGCTCCTGGGGCAGCGCCTGGGGTTCAGGCACCTGAACCTGTTCCAGTTCGACCGGCGGCATGTCCGGCGCCTTCGGCATCGGCGGCGCTTCAACCACCACCTGGCGCAGCTCATCCTCGCGACTGAACAGCATGGGCAGGAAAATCACCGCCAGCGCCACCAGCACCAGCGCGCCGACAATGCGTTGCTTGAGTCCCTTGTCCAATACAGCCATTTCCCCTACTCCCCAGTTGCGCGACTTTCCAACCAGCTCAGCGCCTCGGCCACGCTATAGAACGATCCGAACACCAGGATCTCGTCGCCCGGTGTCGCCAGCTCACACTGCGCATCAAGCGCGGCGGCGATATTTTCGTGGACACTGACGGTTGCGTGAAGGTTCGTCAATGCCGCCTGCAACTCGGCGGCGGGACGACTGCGCGGAGTGGGTAAAGGTGCCACTGCCCAGTGAGCGAGCTGCCCCTGCAGCGGACCGAGGACACCGGGAAGATCCTTGTCGGAAAGCAGACCGAAAACCGCCAAGCGACGGCCAGCAACGGGACGTGAAGCCAAGCGCGCGGCGAGGTACTCGGCCGCGTGGGGATTGTGGCCAACATCCAGCAACAGGGAAACGGGCTTGCCGCGCCAGGTGAGCGTGCGGCGATCAAGACGCCCGGTGACCCGGGTGCCCAGCAGGGCGGCTTGCAGGGTGTCGGGCTGCCAGGGCATGCCCATCAAAGCGTAGGCCTGCAGGGCCAGCGCAGCATTCTCCATGGGCAGATCAAGCAACGGCAGGTCGTGCAATTCCAGTACCTGGCCGGACGCGCAGATACCGCGCCAGTGCCAGTGATCCTCACCTACCGCCAGGTCGAAATCCCGTCCACGCAGGAACAAGGGGGCGGACAGCGCATCCGCCTGATCCAGCAAAGGTTGCGGAGGGTCCAGATCACCGCAGAGTGCCGGCTTGCCTGCGCGGAATATACCGGCCTTCTCGAATGCCACGCTTTCCCGCGTATCACCCAGCCAGTCGGCATGATCCAGGCCGATGCTGGTGACCAGCGCGACATCCGCATCCACCAGATTGACGGCATCCAGCCGACCGCCCAGTCCGACTTCCAGCACCACGGCGTCGAGGTTTGCCTGCTGGAACAACCAGAACGCCGCCAGGGTGCCCATCTCGAAGTAGGTCAGGGAAATCTCGCCACGCGCAGCCTCGACGGCAGCGAACGCATCGCAAAGCGCCCGGTCGCTGGCCTCCTGGCCATTCACCTGGACACGCTCGTTGTAACGCAGCAGGTGCGGAGAGCTGTATACGCCGACCTTGAGCCCCTGAGCGCGCAGCAATGCCGCCAGGAAGGCACAGGTGGAACCCTTGCCGTTGGTGCCGGTGACCGTGATCACCTTGGCCGCCGGTCGGCCCAGGCCGAGCCGGACGGCCACTTCGCGACTGCGCTCCAGCCCCATGTCGATCGCGCTGGGGTGAAGCTGCTCCAGGTAGGAAAGCCAGTCGGCAAGGGTTCTCTGGGTCATGCGATAGCCGGGGTAGGAAGACGCATCATCTGCGCCAGCAGCCGGCCAAGGCGCTCACGCAGTTCCGCGCGGGGAATGATCATGTCGATGGCGCCGTGCTCCAGCAGGAACTCGCTGCGCTGGAAGCCTTCCGGCAGTTTCTCGCGCACGGTCTGCTCAATTACGCGCGGGCCGGCAAAACCGATCAAGGCACGCGGTTCGCCGACGATCACGTCACCGAGCATCGCCAGACTGGCGGAAACACCGCCGTAGACCGGGTCGGTCAACACAGAAATGAACGGAATACCTTCTTCGCGCAAACGAGCCAGGGCTGCGGAGGTCTTGGCCATCTGCATCAGGGAGATCAGGGCCTCCTGCATCCGCGCACCGCCGGAAGCGGAGAAACACACCAACGGGCAACGCTGCTCAAGTGCGACATTGGCAGCACGCACAAAGCGCTCGCCCACGATGGCACCCATGGAGCCGCCCATGAAGGAGAACTCGAAGGCGCAGGCCACAACCGGCATCTTGTGCAGGGTGCCACGCATGGCGATCAGGGCATCTTTCTCGCCGGTATCTTTCTGCGCGGCGGTCAGACGGTCCTTGTACTTCTTGCTGTCGCGGAACTTCAGGCGATCAACCGGCTCCAGGTCGGCACCGATTTCCTCGCGGCCTTCGGGGTCCAGGAAAATGCCCAGACGGGTCCGCGCGTTGATGCGCATGTGGTGGTTGCACTTCGGGCAGACGTCCAGCGTCTTTTCCAGCTCAGGCTTGTACAGCACCGCCTCGCAGGACGGGCACTTGTGCCAGAGGCCTTCCGGCACCGAGCTTTTCTTCACCTCGGAACGCATGATCGAAGGGATCAGCTTGTCTACCAGCCAGTTGCTCATGCTCTAGTTCTCCACAGCTTTCAGGCCCGAACACGCGCTAGCGGTTCACAGCCCCGCGCATGCCCTTGAGCGAATTCATGGTTGCGACCCCGGCAGTCATGGTGTGCCCGGGAATCACCCTGGCGATGGCCCTGCCACCGCACGTGTAAACAACAGGCCCGATCGTCGCGGCTTTGCCACACGACCCGACAGGCTTCGCCTGCCCGGGCAACTGGGTTATGGACGGCAGCGAAACGCCGTCCGTCACATATGCAGGAGACGCGCCAGCGATCGAGCCGGCAAAAGCATCGACGATGCACATGTCAGGAACGTGCCCGCTGGATGAACGCCTGAATTTTTGCGGCGTCCTTGATGCCCTTGCTGGCTTCGACGCCGCCGCTCACGTCTACAGCGTATGGACGCACCTGGCGCACCGCATCGGCAACGTTTTCGGGCGTCAGGCCACCAGCCAGGACCACAGGCTTTGCTGCATCCTGGGGCACCAGGGTCCAGTCGAAGGCTTCGCCGGTGCCTCCGGGCGTACCCGGCACGTAGGTATCCAGCAGTACGCCGGAAGCGTCGGGATATCGGGCAATGGCGGCGGCAACATCATCGCCTGGCTTGACCCTCAGCGCCTTGATGTAGGGCCGGCCATAGCCGCTGCAATCCCCCGGAGTCTCATCGCCATGGAACTGCAACAGGTCCAGCGGCACCTCCGCCAGCACCTGTTGCAATTCGGCACGGGGCATATCGACGAACAGGCCCACACTGGTCACGAAAGGCGGCAACGCAGCGACGATAGCCTTGGCCTGAGGCGCCGTCACGGCGCGCGGACTCTTGGCATAGAACACCAGACCTATGGCATCGGCCCCTGCCGCCACGGCGGCCAGGGCGTCCTCGACTCGGGTAATGCCGCAGATTTTGATGCGAACGGCTGGCAAGATGCAGGCACCTGTAGGTTAAAGACCAGGGATGTTAGCAAAGGCCCGACGCAGCGTCAGCCCGCCGAATCCGGCAAGCCGGAAAGAAAGTGCGGCCCCAGGTAGCGCTGGGGAAGCTCGAACTCTTCCGGGTATTCGACACGCACCAGATAGAGCCCATAAGGATGGGCCGTCACGCCGCCCTCCCGCCGGATCCGTCCCTCCAGCACCTGCCTGGCCCACTCCACCGGCTGTTCACCGGCACCAATGGTCATCAGCACCCCGGCGATATTGCGCACCATGTGGTGAAGGAACGCATTGGCACGGATATCGAGCACGATCAGGCGACCGTGCTCGATCAGCTCAAGGTGATGCACCGTCTTGATCGGTGACTTCGCCTGGCACTGCCTCGCGCGGAATGCACTGAAATCATGGGTGCCCGCCAAGCAGCGAGCCGCCTCGCGCATGCGCTGCACGTCCAATGGACGATGGTTCCAGGTCACTTCCTCGGCCAGGTGCGCTGGACGGATCTGGTCGTTGTAGATCACGTAGCGGTAACGCCGCGCCATGGCGCTGAAGCGGGCATCGAAATTGCGCGGCATCTCCTTGGCCCAGGTGACGCTGATGTCCGGCGGCAGGTTCGCGTTCGCCCCCATGACCCAGGCGAGCTCGGACCTCGTGACGGGCGTATCGAAATGCACGACCTGCCCACTGGCGTGAACCATGGCATCGGTACGCCCCGCGCAGGAAAGCACCACCGGGGCACCACCCGCCACGCGGATGAGGGCCTTTTCCAACGCACCCTGGACGGAGGGGACCCCATCGATCTGGCGCTGGAAGCCACGATAACGGGAACCTTTGTATTCGACGCCGAGGGCGATTCTGTAAATGGCAGCGGCAGCCGAGGTGGCTGCAGGAGAGTCTTTATTAATCAATGGCTTACAGCCTTTTTGTTTCCGCAACGGCGCAGATTATACCGGGCTGCAGCCCTACTGCCACGCTGGGCGCCGTTTTAGTTGTGGAAACGATTTTGGGGGGCATTTCTGCCATTCGCGACAACCCTTCCTTTATATGAGAAGGGAGTCACAGAACCAATCGCGGCCAGCCTGAAAGCGGCCCGGAGGGTATCCTTTCCGGTGTCCAGGCCAGGGATACCGTAGAAAAATCGCTGAAAATCCTTTCAGATCAAGGCCTTGCCCATGAAAAAGCGCCCCGCAACGGGGCGCTTTGCAAGGTTCACCGCCTCAATCAAATCAAACACTTAGAGCCTGCAGACGGGCGGGACAGTTGCAGATAGCGTGGGAAAGGCCGTATGCGGGAAGGGCTGTCAGCCCCGCATTTGGGGGGCAGTGCTAGCCTTTACTGTGTTCGGGCACACCGAACAGGCTACTGGCGAAGGAGAACGACATGCACAAGTTAAAAGCTATGGCGGCCACAACGGTTGTCGCCCTTGCCGCCCTCGGCGCCGCTGGCGCCTGGGCCGCAGAGCCCAAGGCGACAGGCCAGATCTCGATTGTTCCGTCCGAACTCAAATGGGTCGATGCCCCCGCCATCGGCCCCGGCGCCCAACTCACGGTGCTGGAAGGCGATCTGAAGCAAGCAACACCCTTTACTTTCCGGATCAAGCTGCCACCCAAATTTAAGATCGCCCCCCATACCCATCCCGTATTTGAGCGAGTCACCGTGTTGGCCGGCACGTTCCACCTGGGCATTGGCGAAAAGTTCGACGCGGCCAAGGCCCGTGCCTATCCCGCTGGCGGCGTCACCATGATGCCTCCGGGCATGCCCATGTTCGCCTTCACCGGCGACGAGGAAGTGGTCCTCCAAATCCATGGCACCGGCCCCTGGGGGATCGCTTACCTCCACCCTGCGGACGATCCGCGGAAAAAATAGCTTCGGCGCACTCGAGAGGGGCAGCCGCGAAGTGAGGGCTAGGCCGGGACGGATAGCAGCCAGTTCTGCTGGCGATGCTTTTAATCGCCAGCAGAACTGGCTCCTACAAATAACAGGCTCTTAGGGATGGGTTATGGGGAGGATTTCACCCTCTTCCAGTAGCGCGTCGCAGGCCTTCCCAGCTGCTCGACTTCGATCAAGCGCTGCCGCCAGCTCTCCTGCTCGGCGGTCAGCGCTTTCGAACAGCTCGACGAGCAGATCGAAGGCAGCGGCATCAGCCCGCGCCTCTTCCAGCTTCCCTTTCACATCCCTCTCCACCTCGTCGGCCGCCTTCTGGTGGCGTTGCTCTTCGGTTCTGACCTGGGTTTCGGCGCACCGGTCACGCTCCGACACCTCGAGCCGGTAATCGGACAGTTCGGACTTGGCGCCAGCAGCGTTGGCCTGAGACCACCACACCCCCGCCTGTTGCCCACCCTCCACCACAGCCAACGCCAGCAGCCACCAGAACCAGGTCGGCGCCAGTTTCAGGGCGCCCATCACGGCACGTCCTTGAAGAAGATGTGCCGGCCGATCTTGCAGATCCGCGTGACCTTGGCTGTCCACTTCGGCGCCTTCGGCATGGAGATGGCGTAGTAGTGCGTGGCGCGGCCAGTCGGGTCAGGCTGGCGCCCTTCGATCACGGTGACCACCGCCTCCCGCGCCAGCGTGTACTGGGCGCTTGGAATCGGACGCGCGCCGGAGAGGTCGGCGTAGTTCGGGTCGTTCCTGCTCCAGCAGCTGAACTGCCCGGGCGCACGGCAGACACCTTCACACCCCTCCCCTCCCAGACGGAGCCGACCAGGCGCTGCCGGTGTACTTGTAGAAAATATCTTCGTCGCTGACGTGGAAGAAGAAACCTTCCTGCGGCGTGACGAAGGTCCACACGCCGACGCTCGCCAGCCAGCCAGCCAGCCAGAAGGCAATCTTTCCCGCCTGCCCCGCCCACGCCCCAGCGGGCGAAGCGGCGGCGATGCAGGCTGCGCCGTCCTCCGGGCTGCCCGGCGGCGTGGCCAGATCCTTGTCCAGCACGGCACTGGTCAAGGCGCACCAATGCTTCGTTGACGTTCAGGTAATTGACTTGGCCGTTGGCCGCCTCGGTGAGTCCGCGTTTCGCGGTCGCCACAGGGTGACCTCCAATGGCAGGCCTCGGCCAATCGTGGCCGAGAGCTGGTAGATACGGAGGGTAATAGCCGCCTGGGCGATCAAGGGCAACGAATCAAAGGCAGCGCACTAGGAAGTTGAGCAAAGCCCTTGGGGGTTCAGATACCTTTCCGAATCTGTGTCTCACCTCCTTTACAAAACCTCAAAATCGTAGTCAGCGAATACTGCAGAAGGAGCCTTGAAGAAGAGATTGAGCACGATATCGGCCTCATCTAAATCAGGCGACTGATAGGGCAAGCAGAAGAGTGGTCCCCAAACGCTTACGGCGTCATAGACGAAAACTCCACTCGTTTCATGAGGGCCGTAAATCTCTCGCAGGCGAGCCCTGATCAGCTCTTCAACGACCTCCAGATCCATGTCGTCGAGGACGCGCTTCTTGTCGATCAGATACTGGGCAGATACCCTCAAGTTTCCCCTGTCGACAAGGAATTGATGCATAGCGCGCAGCCTCGAGAATGAGTGAAGGCCGAATGATATCAATGAGTCGTCGATTTTACAGCGCCATTGTTTTGACTTGCATGCAGCGTCTACCTAGTTCCTGCAGGCGATTCGCGGGTCTCGCGCAAACGGACCAGAAGCAAGGGAGGTAGCGCTCCCGCCTGCCCCTTCCCCGCTTCACCTTTTGCGCGCTCACACCGTGCCTTTTTGCTGGTACGCCGGCAGCTGTTCCCCATCCCACGCAATCGCGAAGACCTCGTCATGAGCAACGTCCGTTTCCTCCCCCTGCGCGCTGCCATTGAGGCGCTGGCCCTGAAAGGCATCCAAACCCAGGGCGACCTGGTCGCCACAGGTAAGCAGCTGCGAGAGGTGAAGCATGGCTAGCCGTCGGCAGAAGCGACTCCGCAAGGGCATGTCGCAGGCTACCTGCTGACCCTCATCACCTTCACCGGCTGGAGGGGCGTCAGCGCTTGGTTCGGAAAAATCACCGCTGAACAACCCGCCGGAGCACCGTACGCGGCCGCATCGAGCAGGCCGCGCCCATGGAACCCAAGCCGCTGCCGAGCCGCCGCGAGCACCTCGAGGCGCGCACCCAAGGCCGCCAAGGCACCGATGCTGGCGAAGGAAAGGCCCGCCACCCTCGCCGAGCGCCAGGCTGCTCGCCGCGCCGAGTGGGCGCCGACGGTGCGCGAGATGACCCAGACCTACAACATCACGCAGATTGCCGCGAGGCTCAGCGTGGTCCACACGATCCTCGCCACGATCGGGCACGAGCACAGCATCTCGTTCCAGCCCTGGAAGAATGCTGCCCAGATCGCCGTCGAAGCCCGCGATCGGGTGTTCGCTGATCGCCTACAGGCCTTCCTGCAGATAGACCTTACCAAGCCTCCGGCATCGGCTATCGCGCCCTCAAACGGGTGCGCAAGGCCGTCAACCCGCACTTCCCTGATTCGGTGGAGGCCTGAACATGGCCAAGACCCAGCAGGAACGCGACCAAGGCACCGCCGAGCGGAGACAGCAGGCCGGCGAGATGGAGCTACGGCACCAAGTTGTCGAGGGTACGGAGGCCGCGCTGGCCGCCATCATGGAGTGGCACGGCTTCGAACAGAAGGCCGAGGCCATGCAGATCCTGATCATCAACACCCACGCCCTGGGCCCTGAGTTCTCAGCAGTAGCAGCGGCGACCAAGCCCTGTCCCCGGACGCCTGCCGAAGACCTTCGCCACCGGCTACGGCCTGGCCCTAGTGCCATGCTCGACGAACTCGCGCAATGGCGCGGCTCCACCAGCCTGGCCGTGGCTGTAGAGCATCTGATCTTCGAAACCTACCTGCTCGGGCCGGAAGGCTCCGCTCACCTGGTCACGACTTCGGAAGGCAAGCAACTCACGGAGCCAATGCTGCGCCAGCGCTTCGAACCGGCTCGCAAGCGCGCGGTCGAGCGGGCGACGGAGAACGGCGACCCGGACCTGGCCGAGGCCATCCTGCAGTTCCGGTTCCACGACATCCGGCCGAAAGCCGCCTCAGAAATCGACAGCCTGGAGGACGCTTCCGACCTGCTCGGACACACCCAGCAGGAGATCACCAAGCGGGTTTATCGGCGTGTCGGCAAGGTCGTGAACCCCGTGAAATAGCGAAGGGGTTGCGGAAATGGCAGGAGTAGTTGCGGAAATGGACGAGCTAGGAGTGGCGGAGTTGACGCCCTTCTGAAACGCCAGCGGCAGCCGAGGTGGCTGCCGCTGCGGGTACTACTTCGGTCATCTATCAGCCGAGTCGTGCGATCAGTTCGCGCGCTTCCTGTTGCTGGGCGTCACTCCCCTCGGACATCACTTCGTCGAGGATGTCGCGAGCACCTTCGGTGTCACCCATGTCGATATAGGCGCGAGCCAGGTCCAATTTAGTCGCGGTTTCATCAGTGCCGGAAAGGAAGTCGAAGTCGTCTTCTTCATCCAGGCCAATCTCGGGAGCCTCGTCTTCCAGCACGGCAACCGGCTCCGGTGCGTGCTGAAGGCTATCCGAAAGCTGGTCCAGTTCGGCACTGACCTCGTCCAGCTGGACGGAGAAGCTGTCGTTGTCGGCGACCGGCTCGGCCAGCGACTCCTCGGGCAGGGACAGATCGAAGTCCGCCGGCAGGTCGAGCAGACCGCCACTGGCAGCCTCCACTCCCGGCACAGCAGGCTGCTCGGTGGCCAGCGGCGCGTCGAGGTCGCCGTCCAGGCTGAGCAGGAAATCGTCCTCATCGTCGGAAACCGACTGAGCGGCAGGCTCCAGATCGAGGCTGAAATCGGCGAGATCATCGCTCAGTTCGAGGGATTCGTTACCGCTCAGCAGCTCATCGTCGGCGCCGATGTCGAGATCGAATGCCAAGTCGTTTTCTGCTTTGGTCGGCTCCACCGGAGTGTCAAAGGCCAGATCATCCAGGCTCAGCTCATCGACAGGCGCAGCAGCAGGCTGAATGGCAGTGGGCTTGTCGCCGCCCAGTTCGAGCTCCAGATCGGGATCGAGGTCGTCCAGGCTCAGGTCGAATGCATCATCCAGATCCGTACCAGCCACAGCGGGCGCAGTCGCCGGCTCGTCGTCCAGAGTCAGGTCGTCGAGGCTGAAGCTATCCAGATCATCATCCGCTACGGCCAGCCCGGCAGCCAGGGTAGCGCCAACGGCGGCTGCGGCCATTGCGGGGTACTTGCCTTTCAGCTGCTCAATGTCGCTGCCAGCACCACCGATCTCACGCAGCTCGCCTTCCTGGCGGGCGAAGCCGTCACGGTCACCCAGCTCAGCATGAACCTCCATCAGCTTCAAGCGCAGGTCGCTGCGATGAGGCTCATCGTTGATGGCGTTCTGGAGCAGCTCGGCAGCCTGATTGAAACGGCCGTAGGCGATATAGATGTCAGCCTCGCTGATCACATCACCGGTCTGGGCTGTGACGCGGTCTTCCGCCTTGCTAGGGGCCGCCTCAGGAGCATCGGCCACAGCCGCTTCCAGCTCAGGACTGTCGAAGGCGGCAAAGCTGTCATCCTTCAGGTCTAGGCCGGTATCGAAGCTGTTGTCGTCATCCTGCGCGGAGAGGCTGTTCTGCAGTTCGGCCTCTTTCAGCGCATTGCGACGCGACAGCACCATCAGCAGGACCAGCAGGGCAACCAGCGCACTGCCGCCGGCCAGCAACAGGAGCATCGGGTTAGCCAGCACATCGTCAATGATGCTGGAAGACGGCGGCTCGGTCACCGGCGCGGCGGGAGCGGCCGGAGTGGTCTGCACCGGGGTCACCGGTTTCGCGGGCTCGACAGGGGCCGCTGGAGTAGCCGGCTGGGCCGGTTGCTCAGCAACCGGAGCGGCGGGCTCGGCAGGCTGCGCGGGGGCGGTGGGTTGCTCCGGGGCAGCCGCCACGGGAGCTGCGGGCTGGGTGGGCACGGCAGCTACAGGCGCGGGTTGTGCCGGGGCAACAGCAGGCTTGGCCGGCTCTGTGGGCGCGGCCGCCGCCGGAGCAGCAGGCACCTGCTTGCCTTGCACACTCATATCGGCCTGGAGCTTGGCGAGCTGGTCATCCTTGAGCTGAATCAGACGCTGCAGCTTGTCCATCTGGCTCTGCAGGTCGGTCATGCGACCTTTCAGCTCTTCATTCTCGCGACGGGTCGAGTCCAGGCTTTCCTGGGTTACCGCCAGTTTGTCGCTGAGCGCCTTGCTTTCGCCATTACCGCCCTTGTCGCTGCCACTGGAGGATTTACCGCTGGCGGCAGAAACCAGACGCAGGTTGTCCTGAGTCTCGACTTTCTCGGGGGCAGCACCCGCGCTGACGCGCTTGGTGGCATCCAGCTGGCGCTTGCCCTCCCCGGCCAGGCTACGACCTTGGCGCCAGGCAGTGTTCTGCGCCTGGACCTGGGCGATGGCGTCGGCCCGGGATCGACTGGCAATCTGTTTCTCATCCGGCAAGCGCAACACCTGCCCGCTCTTCAGGCGGTTGATGTTGCCATCGACGAATGCATTCGGATTCAGGTCCTGAATCGCCAGCATGGCCTGGTGAACCGAGCCGCCAGCACGGGTGCGCTCGGCAATTTCCCAGAGGGTGTCGCTGGACGTGGTGCGGTAGTGATCCGCCGGGGCCTTGGCGGCCGGAGCAGGTGCTGGGGCGCTCGGGCGCGGTGCGGCGGCGACAGGCGCAGCCGCCGGAGCGGTACGAACAGGCGCAGGGGCAACGGCAGGGCGAGGCGCGGGGGCAGGTGCGGCAACGGGAATCTGCGGTGCAGCGGCTACGGCAGTTTGCGGAGAATAGAGCGGCGGATCGAGGAGCAGCGTGTACTCACGCAGCAACCGACCATTGGGCCAGAGTACTTCGACAAGGAAGTTCAGGTAGGGCTCGCGGACCGGCTTGGTCGAGGTCACCCGAATGACGCTACGGCCATTGGCCTTCAGCACCGGGGTGAACTTGAGGTCCTGGAGAAAATACTGGCGATCGACGCCGGCCTTGGAGAACTCCTCCGCAGTCGCCAGGTTCGACTTGACCTCAGCAGATGCCAGGTCGCGCACCTCGAGCAGTTCGATCTCCGCATCCAGGGGCTGATTCAAGGAAGAGCGCAGGGTGACTTCCCCAAGCCCCAAGGCATTGGCCATGCCCGAAGTCAGTGCGGATGCGGCCGCGATTGCCAGCACAAGTTTGCGAACCCGAACCATAGAGTGATTCCCTTGTTTTATCTTTTTTCTCGCATTGCGAGAGGAGGGTCTTAAGTCGCTGCCTGCGCACGCCTGAACGGCGGCTCCCCATCAACGATAAGGCCAAGCCAGTATTGTCAAGCTAGAATATTTCTACAAATTTTCAGGTAAGTATCTTTGACAGATAGTGTTTTATCAACAACTCGGCGGACTGCACAGCATTGAGCGCAGCGCCTTTTCTTGCATTATCTGAAGCAATCCACAAATTGAGTTCGCAAGGATCATCCAGCCCTCCGCGAACCCGACCTACATATACCGAATCCTGCCCCACGGCGTCGCCGACAGCGGTCGGATAGTCGCCCTCCTCCTCCACGAACTCGACGCTCGGTGCTTGCGCCAGGCGTTCACGGACCGCAGCGACATCCACAGCACTCTCGGCCACGAGGGAAACCGCCAGGCTGTCGCCGAAGAAGACCGGCGCCAGCGCACAGGTCGCAGAGATGCGCATGCCGGGCTCGCCGAGGAGCTGCTTGATCTCGGCGACCAGGCGCCGCTCCAGACTGATGTGCCCTTCGGCATCCGGTGTGCCGGCCTGGGCCAGGATATTGAAGGCGATCTGACGATCGAAGAAACGAGGCTCCAGCGGGCGCGCGTTGAGCAGTTCCGCCGTCTGCCGGGCCAGTTCGGTAACGCCTTCACGCCCGCGACTGGAAACCGCAAGACTGGCCGCCACAGTGAGGCGTTGAGGCTTGAGCAGGCCCTTCAGCGGAGCCAGTACGCAGGCCAGGGCAACAGCTGAAGCACTCGGACTGGCCAAGCGGTAGGGCGCGGCAAGGCCTGCAAGCAATTGCGGATTGGCTTCAGGCACCAGGCTCGGCGCATCCCCTTGATCCAGGGCACCGGACAAGTCGATCAGCGAACAGCCCACCGCCGTGGCACGGTCCGCAAAGCTGCGGGTAACGGCCTCACCTGCCGCGAAGAACGCCAGGCGCACCTGGGAGAAGTCGAAGTCGGCTACATCTCGCACTCGCAGGTTGCGGCCCTTGAAGGGCACCGAGGCACCTGCGGACTCGCCGCTGGCGAGCAGGTAAAGGTTACCGACCGGAAAATCCCGCTCATCGAGGAGCTGGACGAGAGTTTCGCCAACGGTGCCGGTGGCGCCGATTACGGCGATGTCGAGGGACTGGCTCATGGGGGTTACTTCTGGCGATGCGGGGAGCGGCACTTTAACCGCCACCCCGCATGCAGGCAATCAAGGGGTCGTGGGTACCGGCGAGCCTCATCGGTACCCGACCGCCCCTCAACGCTCCAGCAGGATGCGCAGCATGCGGCGCAGCGGTTCGGCTGCACCCCAGAGGAGCTGGTCGCCCACGGTGAAGGCGCCCAGGTACTGGGAGCCCATGTTCAGCTTGCGCAGACGGCCGACCGGAACGCTCAGGGTGCCGGTCACGGCGGTCGGGGTCAGCTCGCGCATGCTGATTTCACGCTGGTTCGGAACCAGTTTCACCCAAGGGTTGTGCTGGCTGATCATGCCTTCGATGTCGGCGATCGGCACGTCCTTGTTCAGCTTGATGGTCAGCGCCTGGCTGTGGCAACGCATGGCGCCGATGCGCACGCAAATACCGTCAACCGGGATCGGGCTCTTGAAGCGACCGAGAATCTTGTTGGTTTCGGCCTGGCCCTTCCACTCTTCGCGGCTCTGGCCGTTGGGCAGTTCCTTGTCGATCCAGGGGATCAGGCTACCGGCCAGGGGCACGCCGAAGTTCTCGGCGGGGAAGTCCTCACCACGCATGGCTTCAGCCACTTTGCGGTCGATATCGAGGATGGCGCTGGCCGGGTTGGCCAGTTCGTCGGCCACCGCCGCATGGGTCGCGCCCATCTGCTTGATCAGCTCACGCATGTTCTGCGCGCCGGCGCCGGAAGCGGCCTGATAGGTCATGGCGCTCATCCATTCCACCAGACCGGCCTCGAACAGGCCGCCCAGGGCCATCAGCATCAGGCTGACGGTGCAGTTGCCGCCGATGTAGTTCTTGGTGCCCGCATCCAGGGATTGATCGATGACACGGCGGTTGACCGGATCGAGGACGATCACCGCGTCATCCTGCATGCGCAGGCTGGAAGCCGCGTCGATCCAGTAGCCTTGCCAGCCGGCTTCACGCAGCTTGGGGAACACCTCGTTGGTGTAGTCGCCACCCTGGCAGGTCAGGATCACATCGAGGCTCTTCAGCTCGTCAATGCTGTAGGCGTCCTTCAGCGGGGCAATTTCCTTGCCGACCGCGGGGCCCTGGCCACCGACATTGGAAGTGGTGAAGAACACCGGCTCGATCAGGTCGAAATCCCGCTCTTCCAGCATTCGCTGGATGAGCACGGAACCCACCATGCCGCGCCAACCGATCAGACCTACACGCTTCATGACAACTACACCTTTCTTGAAAAAGTGGGCCGCTGGTTATCCAGCGAGCCCGACAGATTACAGATTCCGCAGTGCCGCAACCACTGCATCGCCCATTTCGCGGGTACCGACCTTGGTCGCACCGGCAGAGTAGATATCACCCGTCCGCAGCCCCTGGTCCAGCACCAGGCTGACGGCCTTCTCGATGGCGTCGGCGGCAGCGGTCTGGTTGAAGCTGTAGCGGAGCATCATCGATACAGAGAGTATGGTCGCCAATGGGTTGGCGATGCCCTGGCCGGCGATGTCCGGTGCCGAGCCGTGGCAAGGCTCATACATGCCCTTATTGTTCGAATCCAGCGAGGCGGAGGGCAGCATGCCGATGGAGCCGGTGAGCATGGAAGCCTCATCCGACAGGATGTCGCCGAACATGTTGTCGGTGACCATCACATCGAACTGCTTGGGCGCGCGCACCAGTTGCATGGCAGCGTTGTCGACGTACATGTGGCTGAGCTCGACGTCCGGATAATCCTGGGCCACCTCTTCCACCACTTCGCGCCACAGCTGGCTGGAGGCCAGGACGTTGGCCTTGTCCACCGAGCACAGCTTCTTGTTGCGCACGCGGGCCATGTCGAAGCCGACGCGGGCGATGCGACGAATTTCGCTCTCGCTGTACGGCAGGGTGTCATAGGCCTGACGCTCGCCATTCTCCAGCACGCGCTGCTCGCGGGGCTGACCGAAATAGATGCCGCCGGTCAGTTCGCGGACGATGAGGATGTCCAGGCCGGCAACCACTTCCGGCTTGAGGCTGGAGGCCTCGGCCAGTTGCGGATAGAGGATGGCCGGGCGCAGGTTGGCGAAGAGACCCAGTTGCGAGCGGATTTTCAGCAAGCCGCGCTCCGGACGGATGTCGCGCTCGATCTTGTCCCACTTCGGACCACCCACGGCGCCCAGCAGCACGGCATCCGCCTTGCGCGCGCGCTCCAGGGTCTCATCAGCCAGCGGTACGCCGTGCTTGTCGATGGCAGCGCCGCCGATGACATCTTCGGTCAGCTCGAAACCAAGCTGGAACTTGTCGTTGGCCACTTCCAGCACCTTGACCGCCTCGGCCATGATTTCCGGGCCGATGCCGTCGCCGGGAAGAATCAGAATCTGCTTGCTCATGCTTTCCTCTCGTTAGGCGCACTCCGCGCCATGCTATTCGTTCTAGCGTTCGGCCCAGAGCACCAGGACATCAGTGCTGAAGGAGCCGTCCGCGTCAATCTCGAAATACGCTCTAACCTCTTCGCCCACAGCGTTCTGCAGGGCCAGGATCGCGTCGCGAAACACCGAGGGGGTGCGCATGCGCTCGATCCACGAGGAGAACTCCAGGCGCAGCCGCTGGCGCGTATGGCTGCGGGTTTGCAACCCCGCCTCGGCCATCTGGCGCAGCCACTCGGCAGGCGAATAGTTGCGCACATGGCTGGTGTCGCGCAGCACTTCCACCGCCTGCAGATGGGTATCCAGCAAAGGACGCCCCGGCGAAGCGACGTCAATGAAGGCCGCTACACCGCCCGGCTTGAGGACCCGGCGCACTTCGCGCAGGGCGACACCCAGATCGCTCCAGTGGTGTGCCGAATAGCGGCTGAAGACGAAGTCGAAGCTGGCGTCAGCAAAAGGCAGCGACTCCGCTGCGCCTTGCTGAGTGAACACATTGCCGAGGCCACGTTCGGCAGCCGCGCTCGCCACGACATCGAGCATATGCCCGGAAAGGTCGTAAGCCACCACCTCGCCCACCAGCGGGGCGACCTGGAAAGCTACGTGGCCGGCACCACAACCGAGATCGAGGACGCGGGCATCGTCGCGCCCCGCCACTTCGGCCTGCAGCAGCGCGAACTCGCTTCCCTGGGCATGCACAGCGCTGTTCAGGTAGGCACTGGCCTGCTCGCCGAACTGGCGCTGGACCACCTGCTCATGGTTTTTTTCGCTCACGTCATCCTCCGGCGTGCGGTTCAGGCGTCGCGGAACAGCCAGGGACTGCCCTGACGGTACTTGTCTTCAAAGGACCTGATCGCCTCCGCGTCCTGCAGGGTCAGGCCGATATCGTCGAGACCGTTGAGCAGGCAGTGTTTGCGGAAAGCGTCGACTTCGAAGCTGTATTGCTTGCCGTCGGGACGGGTCACGGTCTGCGCCGCCAGATCGACGGTCAGTTGGTAGCCCTCGCTGGCTTCGCACTGCTGGAAGAGTTCGTCGACTTCCTCGTCCTTCAGGATGATCGGCAACAGGCCGTTCTTGAAGCTGTTGTTGAAGAAGATGTCGGCGTAGCTCGGCGCGATGATGGCGCGGAAGCCATATTCGTCCAGGGCCCACGGCGCGTGCTCACGAGAGGAGCCACAGCCGAAGTTCTCACGGGCCAGGAGCACGCTGGCGCCCTCGTAGCGCGGGAAGTTCAGCACGAAGTCCTTGTTCACCGGACGCTGGGAGTTGTCCTGGTTCGGCTGGCCGACGTCCAGGTAGCGCCACTCGTCGAACAGGTTGGGGCCGAAGCCGGTACGTTTGATCGACTTGAGGAACTGCTTCGGAATGATCTGGTCGGTATCGACGTTGGCGCGATCCAGCGGAGCGACGAGACCGGTGTGTTGGGTAAAGGCTTTCATCTCGACTCTCCTTCCTTACTTGATCAACTCGCGAACATCGACGAAACGGCCGGTCACCGCAGCAGCGGCAGCCATGGCCGGGCTGACCAGGTGAGTACGACCACCCGCACCCTGACGCCCCTCGAAGTTGCGGTTGGAGGTGGACGCGCAATGCTCGCCGCTCTCCAGGCGGTCAGGGTTCATGGCCAGGCACATGGAGCAACCCGGCTCGCGCCATTCGAAACCCGCCTCGATGAAGATCTTGTCCAGGCCTTCCTGTTCAGCCTGCTGCTTGACCAGGCCGGAACCCGGCACCACCAGCGCTTGCTTGATGGTGGCAGCGACCTTGCGCCCCTTGGCAACTTCGGCGGCGGCACGCAGGTCTTCGATACGCGAGTTGGTGCAGGAACCGATGAATACGCGGTCCAGCTGGATATCGGTGATCGCCTGGTTGGCGACGAGGCCCATGTATTTGAGTGCGCGCTCGATGGAACCGCGCTTGACCGGGTCGACTTCGACGGCCGGGTCCGGCACGCGCTGATCGACCGGCAGCACCATCTCGGGCGAAGTGCCCCAGCTGACCTGCGGGATGATCTCTTCGGCACGCAGCTCGACCACGGTATCGAAGTGGGCATCGGCATCGGACACCAGCTCACGCCAGGCGGCTATGGCCTTGTCCCAATTGGCGCCCTTCGGCGCGAACGGTCGGCCTTCGACGTAAGCGATGGTTTTTTCGTCCACCGCCACCAGGCCGACGCGGGCACCGGCTTCGATGGACATGTTGCAGATGGTCATGCGGCCTTCGACGGACAGGTCGCGAATGGCGCTGCCGGCAAACTCCAGGGCGTGGCCATTGCCACCCGCGGTGCCGATCTTGCCGATCACGGCGAGCACGATGTCCTTGGCGGTGACGCCAGCGGGCAGCTTGCCTTCAACGCGCACCTGCATGTTCTTCATCTTCTTCGCCACCAGGCACTGGGTCGCCAGCACGTGCTCGACTTCGGAGGTACCGATGCCGTGGGCCAGTGCGCCGAACGCACCATGGGTGGAGGTGTGGGAGTCGCCGCAGACCACGGTCATGCCAGGCAGGGTGGCGCCTTGCTCCGGGCCCACCACGTGGACGATGCCCTGGCGGACGTCGTTCATCTTGAACTCGAGGATGCCGAAGTCATCGCAGTTCTCGTCCAGGGTCTTGACCTGGATGCGCGACACTTCATCGGCGATGGCTTCGAGGCCGCCCTGGCGCTCGGCACGGGTGGTCGGCACGTTGTGGTCCGGGGTGGCGATGTTGGCATCGATGCGCCAAGGCTTGCGACCGGCGAGGCGCAGCCCTTCGAAGGCCTGCGGCGAGGTCACTTCGTGAAGGATGTGACGATCGATGTAGATCAGCGACGAACCATCGTCGCGGCGCTTCACCTCATGAGCATCCCAGAGCTTGTCGTAGAGCGTCTTGCCGGCCATCGTCAGGTCCTCATCAGCTTGTTTCTGTACGCAGGGATCGAAAGCCCCTTTTGCTTGTGAGGTCGATCGTAGGGGCTTGCATCAAATAACTCAAATTCATATTTTTTATTTAAAGCATTCCATCCAGGAATGCGAAGCCTACGGGTCCAGCAACCACGGAGTCCATGTATGGATTTGGCCAGCCTCAATGCTTTCATCGCTATCGCCGAGACCGGCAGCTTCTCGGAAGCGGGAGAGCGCCTGCACCTGACTCAACCGGCGGTGAGCAAGCGCATCGCGTCCCTGGAGCAGCAGCTCAGCGTGCGCCTGTTCGATCGCCTGGGCCGTGAGGTGAGCCTCACGGAAGCCGGCCGCGCCCTGCTCCCCCGCGCCTATCAGATCCTCAACGTGCTGGACGACACCCGCCGGGCACTGAGCAATCTGTCCGGCGACATCAGCGGCCGCCTGACCCTGGCCACCAGCCATCACATCGGACTGCATCGCCTGCCCCCATTGCTGCGCGCCTTCACCCGCGCCTACCCACAAGTGGCGCTGGATATCCAGTTCCTCGACTCGGAAGTGGCCTATGAGGAAATCCTTCACGGCCGCGTGGAGCTGGCTGTGATCACCCTGGCACCGGAAACCGCGCTGCCGGTCCAGGCGGTGCCGGTGTGGAACGACCCGCTGGACTTCGTCGCCGCGCCGGAACACCCGCTGGCCCGCGACAAGACCATCTTCCTCCCCGATGTGGCGCGGCACCCGGCGGTATTCCCCGGCGGCAACACTTTCACCCACCACATCGTCCGCCGCATGTTCGAGGCCGAGGGCCTGACACCGAACATCGCCATGAGCACCAATTACATGGAAACCATCAAGATGATGGTGTCCATCGGCATCGCCTGGAGCGTGCTGCCGCGCACCATGCTCGACGACTCGGTGGTACGCCTGCCGCTGCAGGACATCCAACTGTCGCGCCAACTGGGCTACATCCTCCACACCGAACGCACCCTGTCCAACGCAGCCAAAGCCTTCATGGCGCTGCTGGATGCGCAGCGCGACGACCTTGCATACCTGTAAGGGCTAAGGCTAAGTTGAGCCGCACCACATAAGAACAGGGTCGGGAAGCCGTCAGGCGTATCCCTGCGATTCACCGACCCGAACAACTGCCCTATCGCCGGAAAAGGGGCGCGCATGCGCAAAGCCAGTGACCCGAATCCCCCGCTTCCCCATATTGCTGCCCTCGACCCCGTCGCCTTCGAGCAATCCTGGCAGGACGCCCCCAGCCTGCTGGCAGCGCTGAACGGTGCCCGACTGGGCGCCTGGTCCTGGGATATCGATTCCGGCCGGGTCAGTTGGTCCCGCGGTGCGCAGGCGCTGTTCGGCATCGACCCACACCACCCCCTGAGCGAGCCGGTGGACTACATCCAGCTGATTCCCGAGGACGATCGAGGCGAAGTGCTGCGCCTGTTCCAGGAAGTGCTCGATGGCCGCCAGTCCGAGCGCGCCTTGCGCCATCGCATCCGCTGGCCCGACGGCAGTCTCCACTGGCTGGAAGTCAGCGGCAGCCTGCAACCCCCGACCGACGGCAAGCGGCGGATGATCGGCGTGATGCGCGACGTCACCCAGCAACAGCAGCGCGCCCAGGACCTGCTCAATTCACAGCAGCGCTATTCCAGCCTCTTCCACCTGAGCCCGGACGTCGTGCTGCTGGTCCGCCTGACCGACAGCCTGATTGTCGAAGCCAACCAGCATTTCGAAGACGTATTGGGCTGGCCCGTGACCGAAACCATCGGCCGCACGACACTGGAACTGGGCATCTGGGACGACCTTGGCCAACGCGAATGGTTGCACAGCAATGTCCGAAGCAATCGCGCGCCGGTCTACCAGGAAGTGAAACTGCGCACGCGCAACGGCAACACCCTGGACGGCCAGCTGTCCAGCCAATACATCGAACTGGAAGGTCAGCCCTACCTGATCAGCACCTTCCTCGACACAACCGAACGCAAGCGGGCAGAGAACGCCCTGCGTATCAGCGAAGAGAAATACGCCAAGGCCTTTCGCAGCACACCCGACGCAGTCGTGATCACCGACCGGGCGAGCGGCCGCTTCCTGGAGATCAATCTCGGCTTCGAACGCCAGTTCGGCTGGAGCCAGGAAGAAGCCATCGGCCAGAGTTCGCTGGAACTGGGCATCTGGGAAGACCCGCAGCAACGCCAAGAGATGCTCGATTCCTTGCAGCGCCACGGTCATCTCAGCGAACTGGAGGTGAACTTGCGGCACCGTAATGGCGACCGTGCTACCTACCTGCTCTACGGCGAAGAAATCGAGCTGGATGGTCGTATCTGCCTGGTGCTGACGGCCCGCGACGTCACCCGCCAGCGCGCCCAGGAGCAGGCCCTGAAAGACAGCCAGGAACGCCTCAACCTGGCGCTGGAATCCGCCGACCTGGGCACCTGGGACTGGCACATCGCCAATGGCACGCTGTACGGCTCGGCTCGGGCCTCAGCCCTTCACGGCCTATCCAAGGAACCGTTCGAAGGCGAGTTTCGCGACTTTTTCATCTGCGTACCGGAAGAAGACCGCCAGAGCATGCGCCGCGCTTACCAAGCGCTGCTGGACGGGCAAGAGAACGACTACCAGGTGACCTATCGCTCGCGCTTCAGCGATGGCGAAGTCCACTACCTGGAAAGCACCGCCAAGCTCTACCGCGATGAACGGGGCCGACCGCAGCGGATGACGGGCATCCTCATGGACATCAGCGAACGGGTCCGCCGCGAGCAACGCCTGGCGGCCTCGGAGGAAAAGTTCGTCACCCTGTTCCAGGCCAGCCCCGACCCCATTTGCGTTTCGCGCATCCGCGACGGGCTGTTCATCGAGATCAACCCGAGCTTCAGCGAAGTGTTCGGCTGGCAGCCGGAGCAGATCGTCGGCCGCAGCGCCCCGGACATCCAGTTCTGGGCCGACCCCGACCAGCGCTCACGCCTGTTCGCCGAGCTGCTGCGGAACCAGGGCCTGGACAACGTGGAGGCACGTTTCCTGACCCGCGATCGCCGGCTCCTGACCTGCGTGGTCTCCAGCCGCTTCATCCGTGTCGAGCGCCAGCTTTGCATCACCACGACCTTCCGTGACATCACGGCACGCCAACAGGCCGAAGCGGCGCTCAAGGCCAGCCAGGAAAAGTTCGCCAAGGCGTTCCACTCCAGCCCCGACGCCATCACCATCACCGAGCGCGACACCGGCCGATACATCGAGATCAACGAAGGCTTCAGCCGCCTGACCGGCTACCGCACCGACGAGGTGCTGGGCCGCACCGCCAGCGAAATGAACATCTGGGCCGACCCGACGGAACGCGAGCACCTGATCGACCTGATCAAGCGCAACGGCCGCGCGCATCATCTGGAAATGCTCGGCCAGCACCGTGACGGTAGCCAGAAAGTGGTGGAAGTCTCGGTGGAACAAATTGACCTGGATGGCACGCCCTGCCTGCTGCTCACCGCACGGGACATCAGCGCCCTGAAAGACGCCCAGGCACAAATCCAGCACCTGGCCTACCACGACCCGCTGACCAACCTTCCCAACCGCGCCCTGCTGACCGATCGCCTGACGCAGCAGATTTCCCTGCTGCAACGCCACAGCATGCGCGGCGCCCTGCTCTTCCTCGACCTCGACCACTTCAAGCACATCAACGATTCGCTCGGCCACCCGCTGGGCGACGCAGTACTGAAGATGGTCACCGCACGCCTTGAAGCCAGCGTGCGCCTGGAAGACACGGTCGCACGACTCGGCGGCGATGAGTTCGTGGTGCTGCTCACGGGCCTCGAAGGCAAGCGCTCCGAGGTCACCCGTCAGGTGCGTGGAATCGCCGACAAGCTGCGCAAGCTGCTCGCCGAGCCCATGCTGCTGGAAGGGCACCGTCTGCAGGTCACCCCGAGCATCGGCATCGCCCTCATTCCAGATCACGGCGCCAGCCCGGCCGACCTGCTCAAGCGCGCCGACATCGCCCTGTATCGGGCCAAGGACTCCGGCCGCAATGCGATCCAGATATTCCGCAGCACCATGCAGGAAGCGGCCAGCGAGCGCCTGCGGCTGGAGAACGACCTGCGCCTGGC
Source organism: Pseudomonas sp. TCU-HL1 (assembly GCF_001708505.1). Classification (NCBI taxonomy): domain Bacteria; kingdom Pseudomonadati; phylum Pseudomonadota; class Gammaproteobacteria; order Pseudomonadales; family Pseudomonadaceae; genus Pseudomonas; species Pseudomonas sp. TCU-HL1. The sequence continues at coordinate 2,161,340 of NZ_CP015992.1, read as the reverse complement.
GCTTGCCCGAAGCGAGTTCGAATTGCACTTCCAGCCCCAGGTGGATGCCCGCACCAACAAAATGGTGGGCTGCGAAGTGCTGCTTCGCTGGCATCACCCAACCCTGGGCCCGCAGTCGCCTGGCCAGTTCATTCAGGTGCTGGAGGAAAGCGGCCTGATCCTGGACGTAGGCGCCTGGGTGCTGGATGAAGCCTGCCACGCTTGCGAACAGCTGGTGGCGGAGGGACTGGCCGATGCCCGGGACTTCAGCCTGTGCGTCAACATCAGCCCCCGGCAGTTCCGCCAGAGCGACTTCGTCGAGCGGGTCGAACGCTGCCTGCAGCGCAGCCGCCTGCCGGCACGCATGCTGAAACTGGAGATTACCGAAGGCATCGTCATCCAGAATCTGGACGACACCATCGGCAAGATGCGTCGCCTGAAAAAACTGGGCGTAAGCTTCGCCATGGACGACTTCGGCACCGGCTATTCATCCCTGACTTACCTGAAGCGCCTGCCGGTGGATGCGCTGAAGATCGACCAGTCCTTCATCCGCGATTCCACCCAGGACCCCAATGACGCGGAGATCATTCGCGCCATCGTCGCCATGGCTCGCAGCCTCGGCCTGGAAATGATCGCCGAGGGCGTGGAGCATATCGAGCAGTTGAACTTCCTCGAACAGCAAGGGTGCTATCTCTACCAGGGCTACCTGTACAGCAAGCCGCTGCCCCTGATCGAGTTCCGCGCCCTGCTGGCCCATAGCCTGCAACGGCCAGCTCGAACCTGAAAGCAGGTAAGAAAGAGGGCGCCCTTGGGCGCCCTCTTCTTCTCGGCTCGCGTGGTCGCGTGGAGATCAGCTTTCCAACACTGCACGTTGTCCGTTGATCGGGATGCGCTTGGCCTTGGCCTCTTCCGGCACGATGCGCACCAGATCGATGTTCAGCAGGCCGTTCTGCAGAGCGGCAGCCCTGACCTCGATATGATCGGCCAGGCGGAACGACAGCTTGAAGGCACGCTGGGCGATGCCGTGATGCAGGTAGGTGACGGACTCGTCGCTCTTCTCGCGCTTGCCGCCGCAGACCGTCAGCACGCCGCGCTCGACCTGCAGGTCCAGGTCTTCTTCCTGGAAGCCGGCTGCGGCAACGACGATGCGGTATTGGTCATCACCGTGCTTCTCGACGTTGTAGGGCGGATAGGTGCTGCCGCCCTCATTGCGCAGGGCAGACTCGAACAGGTCGTTGAAGCGGTCGAAGCCCACGGAATGGCGGAACAGAGGGGCGAGGGAAAAAGCAGTGCTCATGGTGATCTCCTGAATAATCAGCAAGTGTTCAAGTGCGGGACCCGACTTCGGCATCCCGCAGTCACCTAGATAGGGGCGCCCTGCTGCATTTCAAGCCCTCGAGGAAAAACCATGCGGAAGGTCATGGTCATCACCGGTGCCAGCCGCAGCATCGGCGCCCCCCGCCCGCCTTGCCTGACCTTCGCTCGACGACGCTTCGTGCTCAAACGGCCTCGGCCCACTCCTGCGCCAGGTCCGGCACCCCGAGCAGCGCATCGATCCGGGTACAGTCGTTTTCCCGCCGCACGTCGGTGAACAGCGCCACCGCCTCGGGATAGCTGCGGGTGAGCATGCCCAGCCACTGTTTCAGGCGCCCCGGCGCATAGCGTGGCGCCAGTTTGCGGCGGGCCTGTCGCCAGAAATCCTGGAGCAAGGGCAGCAGCTCCGCCCAGGTCATTTCCCGCACCGGCTCACCCGCGCGTGCAGCGGCAATCTGGCGAGCCAGGTCCGGACGCGACACCAGCCCACGACCAAGCATGATGTCTTCCACGCCGCTCACTTCGCGGCAGCGGCGCCAGTCATCTAGGGTCCAGACCTCGCCATTGGCGAACACCGGCACCTTGACCGCCTCCTGCACGCGCGCCACCCACTCCCAATGTGCCGGCGGCTTGTAGCCCTCGACCTTGGTCCGTGCGTGCACCACGATCTGCTGGGCACCGCCCTCGGCCAACGCCCTCGCACAATCCAGGGCGCCGTCCGGGTTTTCGAAGCCGAGACGCATTTTCGCCGTCACCGGAATCTGCGCCGGCACGGCACGACGAACCTCGCGAACGATCGCGTGGAGCAACTCGGGCTCCTTGAGCAACACGGCGCCGCCTCGGGACTTGTTCACCGTCTTGGCCGGGCAGCCGAAATTGAGATCGATGACCGGCGCACCCAGCTCGCACGCGAAGGCAGCGTTATCGCCCAGGCACACCGGGTCGGACCCCAACAGCTGGACCCGCATGGGGGTGCCGGCGCGAGTGCGAGCGCCGTCGGCGAGTTCGGGAGCCAGCTTTTCGAACGTGCTGGCTGCCAGGAGTCGGTCGCAGACCCGGATGAATTCGGTGACGCACCAGTCGATGCCGCCGACGCGGGTCAGCACATCGCGGAGGATCTCGTCGACCAGCCCCTCCATGGGGGCCAGGGCGATTTGCATGAATGACAGGCTCGAAGGAAAAAGGCACGTAGTTTACGCAGCAAGACGGACGGCGAATATCCCGGGGAGCATCCGGCAGGACTGGTGGTCGAAATTTCACCTCTTCGGCGCAGGAGAACTGCCAGGATGAATTCCCTTGTACCCGTCCTTGCCGCACTTACGCTGGCAACCACGGTCGTCTTCGCCGCCAGCGAAGCCATCATGTCGTCGCCGCTGCAAGCCGTGCCGGACGCCCTTGGCGAGCTGCTGATCAGCCATGACGAAAACGTACCGGATGCCTGCGACATCGACCTTTATGTTCAGAACGAACTGGTGGCGCAGATCGCGCCCGGCCAGTCGGTCAGCATCCCGGTACCCGCCGGGGAGGTGGCGCTGCGGGTAGCGCCGAATGCATCGGGATACTGTGCCGCACAGCCCCCGGGCATCCCTCAATCCGCCGTCATCCAGCCTGGGGAGGTCCGCCACTTGCGCATCGTGCAGAATCCGCACGAAGTATTCCTCGCCCCCGCAGCGGACTGAGCCTCAAAGCTCCAGCGGGAACGGCGGCTGCAGGGCACGCCCATATCCCTCGACGAATTCGGTCGGCATGCGTTTGGGGCGGCCGGTGGAAAGCTCGATGCAGACGAAGGTGGTCCTGGCCCGCAACAAGGTGACTTGGTCCTCCGGCCGGACCAGCTGGAAGCGTCGATCCATCTTCAGTCGCTGGTCCGACTCAACGATCCAGGTCGCGATCTGCAACTCCTGACCTTCGTAGGCCGCAGCCAGGTAGTCGATTTCATGGCGCAGCACCGCCATTGCACGGTCCAGCCGCCGGTATTCGGCCAGGTCCAGCCCCAGGCTCTGGGAATGGCGCCAGGCGCAGCGCTCTAGCCAACTGACATACACGGCGTTGTTTGCATGGCCTAGACCATCGATGTCTTCGGCATTGACCTTGATATCGATGACGAACGGATCGGGCAGGTCCCAGTTCATGAGTGAAGCTCCAGGCTTCCGGCCAGTTCGCGGGCCTCTGCGGCAAGTTGGGTGATCTGGTCCCAGGCGCGGGCACGAATCAGGCTCGACGGCGCAATCCAGGTGCCACCGACACAGGCCACATTGGGCAGGCGCAGGAAGTTCAGCAAGTTGTCCGGCGTCACGCCACCGGTGGGGCAAAAGCGAATGCCGGTGAACGGCCCCTTCAGGCTCTTCAGCATTTTCACGCTGCCATTGCCATTGGCCGGGAACAGCTTCAGCGAGCGGTAGCCGTACTCCAGCGCCAGCAAGACTTCGGACGGTGTCATCACCCCGGGAAGGTACGGTAGGCCAGAGTCTTCGGCAGCCGCGGCGAGGCGCTCGGTACAACCGGGGCTGACGGCGAAATGCGCCCCGGCATCGCGCGCCTCGATAAATTGTTCGGTGTGAATCAGGGTACCCGCCCCTACGAGCAGGTCCGGAAACGCCTTGCGAATCGCCGCCAGCGCATCCAGCGCGCGAGGGGTTCGCAGGGTGACTTCCAGCACCTCGACGCCACCCGCGCTGAGCGCGCCGGCAAGGTCCAGGGCCAGCCCGGTATCCTCGATCACCAGCACGGGCAGAACCGGTCGCGCCCGCTGCAGCACCACATCCATCGTTAGGCTCATGTCAGCTCTCCACGTTGCAAAGTTCCGGGCCTGGGTCGCAGGCGACCATGCCAGGGCCGTGAACCTTGGAAGTAGAGCACCGACAGCAGGTCACCTGCCAGTGCTGCGACAGAACGTGCCACGACGACTCAGCGCGATACCTCCGCGAGTACCTGGGGCTCGCGAACCTCCGCGAGCAAGCCAAGCACCGCCCCGGTCAGACGGGGATCAGCCAGCAATCGCTGATGGCCGCCCGTCTCCAGGCGCAGCACCTGACTGTCGAACCAGGCATCGTGAATCACGTGCGCCTCGTCGACCGGCACAACCGGGTCATCCTCGGCATGCACCACCAGGCCAGGTACATCCAGCTGGTAGCGCTGCACATCCAGATGCGCCGCAGGAATCCCCGCATGGTGCTCCACAAGGCTGACGAAATGGGCCCGCGCCTTGGGCGGAAGCCCCATGTAGCGAGCGAAGCTGCGCAGCGGTCCGAGAATCCTGCTGGGCGCCGAAATGCTCACCAGGGCCCGCGCACGCAAGCCCATCTGGCTGGCCAGCAACACACTGGCGCCGCCCATGGAATGACCGATGACCGCGTGCAGCGGTGGCAGCTCCCCAGCGGCCTCCAGCAGGGCGCGCGCAAACAGCACCACATTGGCCTCATGACCAGGCGAGTGGCCATGCGCAGGAGCATCGAGGGCCACCACACCGTAGCCCGCAGCCACCAGCGCGTCGATCAGGCTGGCGAACTGGGTGGGGCGCCCCTCCCAACCGTGCATCAGCAAAACGGTGGGCCCACTCCCCCAGCGCAGGGCCGACAAACCGAAACGCAAGGTGATGCGCTCGGCGCTACCGAGCAGCGGCATCTCCCAATCACGCGGGGGCAGGTTACGCGGCGTCATGAACTGACGACGCATGCGACGGGCGACAGTCTGCGGCGCCAGGCGACCCAGGGTGGCGTGCAATCCACGAATCAGGCTCATGTTGTTCATCGTCAGGTTCCTCAGATAACCGCCGCCTTGGCGGCACGCAGTACTCGGTCAGACAGGTCGCCAACTCCCAATGCACGGGCCAGCGACAGCCCGCCCACCATCAGAGCAATGACGGCGAGGGCCTTCTCGGCTTCCTCGGGGCGTTCGCACATTTCGGCACTGAGCACCTCCAGATGCTCGGCCAGCGCCTCCCGGTATGCCGGCGGCAGTTGCGGCACCGCCCCAAGCGAGCTCGGCAGCGGGCAACCGGAACGCGTGGCGTCCCGATGCTTGTGTGACAGGTAGAAACCCGCCGCCAGAACGCGGCGCTCCGCCCCAGGGAGACTCCGGTCAACCAGTGCCATGAGGTCGCGGCGCTTTCGCAGGAGTTGCTCGAAGACTTCCAGCATCAGGGCGTCCTTGCTAGTGAAATGGGCATAGAAGCCACCCACCGTGAGCCCGGCAGCGGACATCACGTCAGCCACGCCAGGCTCCTGGGGACCGTGACGGAGCATCGCCGAGGCAGCCGCCTGCAGGATGCGTTCGCGCGTCTGGGCTTTCTTGTCGCTCATGGCAGCCTCCTATTAAATTACACACATAATATTATTTGCGTAATACAAATTGGCAAGACATTCGGCAAACCGTTCGTCGTGCGCTGAAAAGTTTTCTGGAGGAGAAAAACAAAAGGGCCATCCCAAGCTGGAATGACCCTTGAAAAGCCCGCAGTGCGGGAAATCTTGAAGTGGCGTCCCCTAGGGGACTCGAACCCCTGTTACCGCCGTGAAAGGGCGGTGTCCTAGGCCACTAGACGAAGGGGACAAAACCTTCGAACAGCAGGGCCAGCGCTAGGCTGGCCCCGTGTGATGCACATTGCATCGATTTGGTGGAGCTAGACGGGATCGAACCGTCGACCTCTTGCATGCCATGCAAGCGCTCTCCCAGCTGAGCTATAGCCCCGAATTACTTCGGCTACACCGGCCTGGCCGATGCTGCTGGAATATGGCGTCCCCTAGGGGACTCGAACCCCTGTTACCGCCGTGAAAGGGCGGTGTCCTAGGCCACTAGACGAAGGGGACAAAACCTTCGAACAGCAGGGCCAGCGCTAGGCTGGCCCCGTGTGATGCACATTGCATCGATTTGGTGGAGCTAGACGGGATCGAACCGTCGACCTCTTGCATGCCATGCAAGCGCTCTCCCAGCTGAGCTATAGCCCCGAATTACTTCGGCTACACCGGCCTGGCCGATGCTGCTGGAATATGGCGTCCCCTAGGGGACTCGAACCCCTGTTACCGCCGTGAAAGGGCGGTGTCCTAGGCCACTAGACGAAGGGGACGAAACCTTCATGCCTTTTCGCGACCCACTCCGGAAAGAGTGGTGGAGCTAGACGGGATCGAACCGTCGACCTCTTGCATGCCATGCAAGCGCTCTCCCAGCTGAGCTATAGCCCCGTCGCGAGGACGGGGCGCATATTAGGGGCGCCCCATCCGGCTGTCAACAATATTTTTTCTACTATACGAACTTTTTTATCTGGAAGAACAAACACTTACCCGACCTCGGCCAGTGCGCGGCCCGCCTCGCACCAGCCGAAGGGCCATCAGGCGATGGCCGCGAGGAGCTTCTCCCACTCTTTGGTTTCCTTCTTCGACACGCCACCGAGCAGTTCGATGGCCTGCCGTAGGCGGAAGCGGCTGAGGTCAGCCCCGAGGATTTCCATGGCATCCAGCACCGATACCGAACTGGCGTGGCCGGTAATGGCAGGAAACATCAGCGGCATCACATCACGCAGCTTGAGTTCCAGGCTTTCGGCAACAGCCTGGATACAGGCCGTAATCCGGTCTTTCTCCCACTGGCGCAGGGACTCCAGCTTCCACAGCACCAGTTGCATGACCTGACGCACCTGGTCCGGGCTCAGTTTCTTGTGCTCGAACAGCTTGGCGTCCAGCGATACAGCGCCGGAGAAGAAGAAACCGGCCAGCGGGGCGATCTGGCTGAAGGTCTCTACCCTGCCCTGCACGTGCGGCGCGATGCGCATCAGGTACTCGGGGTTGAGCGCCCACTTCTGAACCTCTGTGGCGAAACGCTCGACCGGCAGTTCGCGTATCCACTGGCCATTCAGCCAGGAAAGCTTCTCCAGATCGAAGATCGGACCGCCAAGGGAGATACGCGACAGGTCGAAGTGCTCGACCATCTCCGCCAGGGAGAACTTCTCGCGCTCGTCCGGCATCGACCAACCCATGCGCCCCAGATAGTTGAGCATCGCCTCGGGCAGGAAGCCCATGCGCTCATAGAAGGTGATGGAGGTGGGGTTCTTGCGCTTGGACAGCTTGCTCTTGTCCGGGTTACGCAGCAGCGGCATATAGCAGAGCTTGGGCTGTTCCCAGCCGAAGTACTCGTAGAGCTTGATCAGCTTGGGCGCCGAGGGCAGCCACTCTTCACCACGCAGTACGTGGGTGATGCCCATCAGATGGTCATCCACGACGTTGGCAAGGAAGTAGGTGGGCAGGCCGTCGGTCTTCATCAGAACCTGCATGTCCATTCGATCCCACGGGATTTCGACATCACCGCGAAGCATGTCCGGCACCACGCAGACGCCCTCGCTCGGCACCTTCATGCGCACGACATGGGGCTCGCCCGCGGCGATGCGCTTATCGGCCTCATCCTTGGCCAGGTGCATGCAGTGGCCGTCGTAGCGCGGGGTTTCCTTGCGCTCGGTCTGCTCGGCGCGCAGCTTGTCCAGGCGCTCTGCGGTGCAGAAGCAAGGGAAGGCATGCCCCTTGTCCACCAGCTCCTGGGAGTATTTCTTGTAGATCTCGCCGCGCTCGCTCTGGCGATACGGGCCATGCGGGCCGCCAACATCCGGACCTTCGTCCCATTCGATACCCAGCCAGCGCAGGGCGTCATAGATCTGCTGCTCGGACTCGCGCGTGGAGCGCAACTGGTCGGTGTCTTCGATGCGCAGGATGAACTGACCGCCGTGCTGGCGCGCGAAACACAGGTTGAACAGGGCGATGTAGGCGGTGCCCACGTGCGGGTCGCCGGTGGGCGACGGCGCGATACGGGTACGGACGGTGGTCATGGAGTGGTCTCGGAACTGAAGGTGGATCAAAGGCGCGATCTTATCAGGCTGGCCGCCGAGGGCTCCAGCAACTGTCCTTCGCTGACCGGCAGGCTGCGCATCAGGAAATCGAGGAAAGCCTTGACCTTCATCGCCTGAAATCGCCGTGACGGGTAGACCGCATAGATCTCGCCACTCGGCAAACGGGCCTCTGGCAGCAACTCGATCAGCTCGCCACTGCGCACAGCGTCCTCGGTGATCATCAGTGGCAGTGAGGCAATCCCTGCCCCGCCGATGACCACCTCACGGGCAAAGGTGATGTTGTTGCACTGTACGACCCACTGGCAGGGCACGCTCTCGCCGAGCAACGGCCAGTGGCGCGGCGAATCCTGGGGCAGCAACACCGCGCGGTGGCGCGACAGGTCGGACACCTCGCGTGGCGCTCCGTGGGCGGCGAGGTACGCCGGACTGGCGCACAGACGCCGGCCATTCTCGAACAATTTGCGCGCGATCAGGGTCGAGTCCTGCGGTTGGCCGACCACGATGGCGATGTCCACGCCCTCTTCCAGCGGGTCGACGTTGCGAGAGGTGATCTCCACCTCGGCCGTGATCAGCGGGTACTGACGCATGAAACTACCCAGTACCCGACCAAGGAACAACTGGCCGAACTCGATGGGCGCCGTGACCCGCAGCAGGCCCGAGGGCTCCTGCTGTAATTGCATCACCGCCTGCTCGGCCTCGGCGAAGTCCAGCATGATCTGCCGGCAGCGCTCGTAATAGGCCAACCCCACCTCAGTCAGGCGAAGCTTGCGCGTGGTGCGATTGAGCAGGCGCACCCCGAGCCGCTCCTCCAGAAGAGCGATGCGCCGGCTGACCGTCGACTTCTGCATACCCAGGGTTTGAGCCGCCTGGGTGAAGCTGTGGCACTCGACTACGCGGGTGAAGATCAGCGCATCATCCAGCCCCATTATTGTTCCCTATAAGCAACAAAGTTTCTGAATTGTACCGGCTATTTGCGAGCACGGAACACTGCTAGATTCGCAACATTCTGCAAAGACTTCGAGCCACGTTTGCCATGCCTGCCAAATTGCAACGCCGCCTGTTCACTTTCATTGCCCTGGTAGCACTGGTCGCCGCCGGTTTCTTCGTTCACTGGCTACTGATCGGCCGCTTCGTCGAAACCACCGACAACGCATACGTACAAGGCGAGATCACACGCGTCTCGAGCCAGTTGGGCGCACGAATAGAGGACGTGCTGGTCAGCGACAACCAGCAGGTGAAGAAAGGTGACCTGCTGGTTCGCTTGGAAGCCGACGATTTCAAGCTGGCCCTGGAGCGCGCCCGCGCCCAACTCGCCACCCGCGAGGCAGAGCTGGCCCAGGCCCAGAGCAAGCTGTCCCAGCAATCCAGCCTCATCGCCGCCAGCCAGGCGGATGTGGCCGCCAGTCAGGCCACCTTGGGCCGCACCCAGATCGACCTGTCCCGCGCCCAGACCCTGCGCAAGCCGGGGTACATCTCCGAGGAACGCGTCACCACCCTCTCTGCAGACTCTCGCGTAGCCCGCTCCCAGGTGGCCAAGGCTGAAGCGGACCTCAAGGCTCAGCGCCAGCAGATCAACGCGCTGAACGCCGAAATCAAACGCCTGGAGGCCCAGATCGCCAACGCCCGCGCCGACGTGGCACAAGCCGAGCTGAACCTTAGCCGCACCGAAATTCGCTCGCCCGTGGACGGCCGTGTCGGCCAGCGCGCCGCGCGCAACGGCCAGTACGTGCAGGTGGGCGCCCACCTGCTGTCGCTGGTGCCGGATGCGGACATCTGGGTCCAGGCCAACTTCAAGGAAACCCAGATCGAGCACATGGAGCCCGGCCAAACAGCCGAACTGGTATTCGACAGCTTCCCGGACAGCCCGGTCGAAGCCCGCGTGGAAAGCCTGTTCGCCGCCTCAGGCGCGCAGTTCAGCCTGTTACCGCCGGACAACGCGACCGGCAACTTCACCAAGGTGGTCCAGCGCATTCCGGTGAAGCTGACCTTCGCCGCCGACAATCCGCTCAAGGGCCGTATCCGCCCCGGCATGTCCGTTTTGGTCAAGGTGCACCTGAAGGCCGAAAACCATGGCGGGTGATGCCCTGGTTCGCCCCATCGGCGAACCGACCCGCCGCGACTGGATCGCGGTCATGAGCGCCATGCTCGGCGCCTTCATGGCGGTACTGGACATCCAGATCACCAACTCGTCGCTCAAGGACATCCAGGGCGCACTCTCCGCGACCCTGGAAGAAGGTTCGTGGATATCCACCTCCTACCTCGTGGCGGAAATCATCATGATTCCCCTCACCGCGTGGCTGGTGCAGCTACTTTCGGCGCGACGCCTGGCAGTCTGGGTATCCATCGGCTTCCTACTCTCGTCCCTGCTCTGTTCCCTGGCCTGGAGCCTGGAAAGCATGATCGTGTTTCGCGCCTTGCAAGGATTCACGGGCGGCGCGCTGATCCCCCTGGCCTTCACCCTGACCCTGATCAAATTGCCCGAGCATCACCGCGCAAAGGGCATGGCGCTATTCGCCATCACCGCCACCTTCGCCCCCTCCATCGGCCCAACCCTGGGCGGCTGGCTGACGGAGAACTTCGGCTGGGAATACATCTTCTATATCAACGTGCCGCCCGGCCTCCTGATGATCGCCGGCCTGCTCTACGGGCTGGAAAAGAAAGCCCCTCACTGGGAACTGCTCAAGCGTACCGACTACGCCGGCATCGTGACCCTTGGCGTCGGCCTGGGTTGCCTGCAGGTCTTTCTCGAAGAAGGACACCGCAAGGACTGGCTGGAGTCGCAACTGATCGTCGGCCTGGGCAGCGTGGCCCTGGTCAGCCTGGTCCTCTTCGTGATCCTCCAGGTGTCGCGCCCCAACCCGCTGATCAACCTGGGCATCCTGAAGAACCGCAACTTCGGCCTTTCGAGTATCTCCAGCGTCGGCCTGGGCATGGGCCTCTACGGCTCCATCTACGTGCTACCGCTCTACCTCGCGCAAATCCAGGGTTACAACGCACTGCAGATTGGCGAAGTGATCATGTGGATGGGGGTTCCCCAGCTCTTCCTGATCCCGCTGGTGCCCAAGCTGATGAAGGTGATCCCACCCAAATTCCTCTGCGCGCTGGGATTTGGCCTGTTCGGTTACGCCAGCTTCGCTTCTGGCGTGCTCAACCCAGACTTCGCCGGGCCGCAGTTCAATCAGATCCAGATCATCCGCGCCCTGGGCCAACCCCTGGTGATGGTGACCGTGTCGCTGATCGCCACCGCCTACATCCTGCCCCAAGACGCCGGCTCTGCCTCCAGCCTGTTCAACATCCTGCGCAACCTGGGCGGTGCCATCGGCATCGCGCTACTCGCGACCCTGCTGGATGCCCGCGCCAAGGTCTACTTCGACTACCTGCGCGAAGCCCTCGTCCCGAGCAATCCGCAGGTCGCCGAACGCCTGGCACTGCTGACAGAGAAACTCGGCAGCGAGCAAGCGGCACTCGGCAAGCTCAGCGAAATCGCACACCAGCAGGCCAGCATCATGGCCTACAATGATGCCTTCCACTTTATCGGCATCGCCCTCGGCGTCAGCATGCTAGCCGTGCTGATGACCCGCGCCCTGCCCTCTGGCACCGCTGGCGACACGAGCGCCGCCGCCCACTAATCCCGCGCCGGGCAACCGGCGCGCTGCGCTTCAGGCTGTACATGTCTTCCCACGCTTCATCTCGCCGCACCCTTCTCCTGATCGGTGCCTTCGCCATGATTTACATCGGCTGGGGCACCACTTACCTCGCCAACCATTTCCTCCTGCGCGAACTACCGCCCTTCGTCATCGGCACCTTGCGCTTTCTCTTTGCCGGCCTGCTGGCGTTGGGCTGGGTGCTGGCCAGCGGCAAGGCACAGGTTCAACGCAGCGACCTGGGAGGGGCCCTGGTAGGTGGCATATTGCTGATCGCCGTTGGCCAGGGCGCACTCATCTACGCCAACCAGTTCCTGCCCACCGGCATGCTGGCGATGCTCTATACCACCCTGCCCCTCTGGAGCGTGGCCCTGGAGTGGCTGCTGGACCGCCGCCCGCCGCTCTGGGTGCTCTGCGGCCTGGCCCTGGCCAGCGGCGGCATCGTGATGCTGATGGGCAGCGGGCTCGGACCGGAAGCCGGCTTCCAGCAGTGGTTCGCTGGCGGCCTGGTGGTCACAGCCACGCTGCTTTGGGCCGTCGGCGCCTGGCTGCTGCGCAAGCGACCGCCGTTCCGTTCGAGCTGGATGGGTCTCAGCCTGCAGATGCTCACAGGCACAGCAATACTCGCGATCTTCGGCCTCTGGCGCGGAGACTGGCATGGCGTGGCGCTGGGCAGCGTCAGCCTGGACGCCTGGCTCTGGATGGCTTACCTGGTAATCCCGGTCAGCCTGGGGGTCTACCCCGCGTACTTCTGGCTCCTGCGGGAGGTGAAGCCAAGCCTGGTGTCGACCTTCGCCTTCGTGAACCCGGTGGTGGCCTTGCTGCTGGGCTTCCTGACCCTTGGTGAGCGCCTGGACTTCGCCACCCTGCTTGCCTGCCTGGCCACCCTGGCAGGTGTGGTAATGATCATTTTCGGCCGCCGCTGACTCAGAAAAAGGACACCCCTCCTCCATCAGACCTTGAGCAAGCGCTCACGCAATTTCTGGATCTCATCGCGCAACTGCGCCGCCGCTTCGAACTCCAGATCGCGGGCCAGCTGGAACATCCTCTCTTCCATCTGGCGAATGCGCTTGGTGATTTCGCTCGGCGAACGCAACTCCGCCTCGTAACGGGCACTCTCCTCCGCCGCCTTGGCCATGGCCTTGCGCTTGTTGCTGCGCGAGCCCGGCACCGTGGCGCCTTCGAGAATGTCCTGAATGTCCTTCTTCACACCTTTCGGCACGATGCCGTGGACCTCGTTGAAAGCCACCTGCTTGATTCGCCGCCGCTCGGTCTCATCGAGGGCCCGCTGCATCGAGCCGGTGACCTTGTCGGCGTAGAGGATTGCCCTGCCATTGAGGTTTCGCGCAGCACGACCAATGGTCTGGATCAGCGAGCGCTCCGAACGCAGGAAGCCTTCCTTGTCCGCATCCAGGATCGCGACCAGAGCTACCTCCGGCATATCCAGGCCTTCGCGAAGCAGGTTGATGCCCACCAGTACATCGAAGGCGCCGATCCGCAGGTCGCGGATAATTTCCACGCGCTCCACGGTGTCGATGTCGGAGTGCAGGTAACGCACTTTCACATCGTGATCGGCGAGATAGTCGGTCAGATCCTCCGCCATGCGCTTGGTCAGGGTCGTGACCAGCACCCGCTCCTCGACGGCCACACGCTTGCGAATCTCGGAAAGCAGATCATCCACCTGAGTGGTTGCCGGGCGCACTTCAACTTCCGGATCCACCAGCCCGGTCGGGCGCACGACCTGCTCGACCACGCGCCCGGCATGCTCGCCCTCGTAGGGCCCTGGCGTCGCCGAGACGAAGATGGCCTGCGGGCTGATCGCCTCCCACTCGTCGAACCGCAGCGGTCGGTTGTCCAGCGCCGATGGCAGGCGAAAACCGTATTCCACCAGGGTTTCCTTCCGCGAGCGGTCGCCCTTGAACATGGCGCCAACCTGCGGGACCGTGACGTGGGATTCATCGATGACCAGCAAGGCATTGCCCGGCAGGTAATCGTAGAGGGTGGGTGGCGGCTCACCAGGGGCACGCCCCGAGAGGTAGCGAGAGTAGTTCTCGATGCCGTTGCAGTAACCCAGTTCCAGGATCATCTCGAGATCGAAACGCGTGCGCTGTTCCAGGCGCTGCGCCTCAACCAGCTTGTTGGCACCCCGTAACTGCTCCAGGCGTTCTTTCAACTCTGCCTTTATATGGTCGACCGCCTCCAACAGCACCTCGCGCGGCGTCACATAGTGGCTCTTGGGGTAGAAGGTGAATCGCGGCAGCTTACGGATAACCTCCCCGGTAAGCGGGTCGAAGGCAGCCAGGCTCTCGACCTCATCATCGAACAACTCGACACGAATCGCCTCAAGGTCGGATTCCGCTGGGAAGATATCGATCACATCACCGCGAACCCGGAAGGTGGCGCGGGCGAAATCCATGTCATTACGGGTGTACTGCAACTCCGCCAGGCGACGCAGCAAGGTTCGTTGGTCGATTCGGTCACCCCGATCGATGTGAAGGACCATTCGCAGGTACGACGCCGGGTCACCCAGGCCATAGATAGAAGAAACAGTGGCGACGATGATGGCATCCGGCCGTTCGAGCAAGGCCTTGGTCGCGGAGAGGCGCATCTGCTCGATGTGGTCGTTGATCGAAGCATCCTTCTCGATGTAGGTGTCGGACGAAGGGACGTAGGCTTCCGGCTGGTAATAGTCGTAGTACGACACGAAGTACTCGACCGAATTGTTCGGAAAGAACGCCCGGAACTCTCCATAGAGCTGCGCAGCCAATGTCTTGTTAGGCGCCAGGACCAGCGTCGGGCGCTGCACCTGGGAAATGACGTTGGCGATACTGAATGTCTTCCCCGACCCCGTCACACCCAGCAGCGTCTGGTGCGAAAGGCCGGCTTCGAGCCCTTCCACCATCTGGCGAATGGCCTCCGGCTGGTCGCCGGCGGGCTTGAAACGGGTGACAAGCTGGAACTCCGACATGCTGACCTCGACGTTGGATGTGACATCTGCGCAGAACAGGCGTCATACCTGGCGGAAAGCTTGCGCGCGATGTCGCCGCAAGCGGCCTGGGCCGCTATAATACCGGCCCGATTGCGCAACCCCTAGCGCACATCGTTCGGGGTTGCATCCCACCCTCACCTTCCTCCTCCGAGCTGCCGCATCATGAGTCTGTTTTCTGCCGTCGAAATGGCTCCGCGCGACCCAATCCTGGGCCTCAACGAAGCGTTCAACGCCGATACCCGTGCCAACAAGGTCAACCTTGGCGTGGGCGTCTACTACAACGAGGAGGGCCGCATCCCGCTCCTGCGTGCTGTAGCTGAAGCGGAAAAGGCCCGCATCGAAGCGCACGCTCCGCGCGGCTATCTCCCGATCGAAGGCATCGCCGCCTATGATCAGGCCGTGCAGAAGCTGCTGTTTGGTGCAAACTCCGAACTCCTGGCCCAAGGCCGCGTAGTTACCACCCAAGCCGTGGGCGGCACCGGCGCGCTGAAGACCGGCGCCGACTTCCTGAAGCGCCTGCTGCCCAACGCCGTCGTAGCGATCAGCGATCCCAGCTGGGAGAACCACCGCGCCCTGTTCGAAGCCGCCGGTTTCCCGGTACAGAACTACCGCTACTACGATGCAGCCACCAACGGCGTGAATCGTGCCGGCCTCCTGGAAGACCTGAAGGCCCTGCCCGCTCGCTCCATCGTGGTACTGCACGCCTGCTGCCACAACCCGACTGGCGTGGACCTTGAACTGGAAGACTGGAAAGCCGTCCTGGAAGTCCTGCGCGAGCGCGAACATGTTCCGTTCCTCGACATCGCCTACCAGGGCTTCGGCGCCGGTATCGACGAAGACGCCTTCGCAGTGCGCCTGTTCGCCGAATCCGGCCTGCAGTTCTTCGTATCCAGTTCCTTCTCCAAGTCGTTCTCCCTCTACGGCGAGCGCGTTGGCGCCCTGTCCGTGGTGACCAGCTCCAAGGAAGAAGCCGGCCGCGTGCTGTCGCAGGTCAAGCGCGTGATTCGTACCAACTACTCCAACCCACCCACCCACGGTGCCACGGTGGTTGCATCCGTGTTGAACAGCCCGGAACTGCGCGCCATGTGGGAAGCGGAGCTGGGCGAAATGCGCACTCGCATCCGCGGCATGCGCCTGGCTATGGTTGAACAACTGGCTGCGCAGGGTGCCAAACGCGACTTCAGCTTCGTGGCCCGCCAGCGCGGCATGTTCTCCTACTCCGGCCTCACCGCCGAGCAGGTTGAACGCCTCAAGAACGAATTCGGCATCTACGCCGTCAGCACTGGCCGCATCTGCGTCGCCGCGCTGAACAACAGCAACCTGGAAAGCATTACCCGCGCCATCACCCAGGTGCTCTGAAAAGTAAAAGGAGAAGTTCAAGCAGACGCTTGACTTCTCCTTTCTAATCAGTAAGATACGCGAATCCGATCCGCGATAGCTCAGTCGGTAGAGCAAATGACTGTTAATCATTGGGTCCCTGGTTCGAGTCCAGGTCGCGGAGCCAAATTAGAAGCCCTCGGTATATGCCTGGGGCTTTTTCTTTATGCGCGGGACTCTCACCAGCCTGGCTACTCGGCTGCACAGTAAGCGCTCCATGAACCCCACCTTCAACTGAACGATCCGCTTGCGGATGCTGGGCTCCCGTTTTCCCAGTGGAGCCCCGTCATGATGCGTCCGGACGCCAAGGTCAAAGCCGTCTACCTCTATCCGAAACCCGTCGACTTCCGGAAATCCATTGATGGTCTGGCGGCCTTGGTGGAGCTGGATATCAAGGTGGCCGTGTTCGACCCGGTGTTGTTCGTCTTCCTCAACAAAACACGCAACCGGGTGAAGATCCTCTATTGGGAACGCAATGGCTTTTGCCTGTGGCTCAAGCGCCTGCAGGCCGAGCGTTTCAAGACCAAGCCTGATGCTGAAGAGCCCATCGTGTTGACGGTGCGGGAACTGAATCAGTTGCTGGCAGGATTCGACCTCTGGGGGAACCAGCCACACAAGGTGCTGACCCCGCGTTTTGTGAGCTGAGTCGGTATAATCCGGCGCCATGAAATCTGGCGCAGACTCCCTTCCCGACGATCCCGTCCTGCTCAAGGCCTTGGTTCTGCAATTGCAGGAACAGGTTGCTCTGCTGCGCCACAAACTGTTCTCGCCAAAGTCCGAGCGTAGCCCCGAGGATGCCGACTCCCCTCAGTTGGCCATGTTCAACGAGGCTGAGGAGTTGCTCGAAGAACCTGCTGGCGGATCGGGTGAAGCCGAAGAAGTCGTCGCCCCAGTGAAACGACGTGGCAAGCGCAAGCCCCTCCCGGCTGACTTGCCGCGCGTTGAAATCATCCATGAACTGCCCGAGCACGAGTTGACCTGTGCCTGCGGCGCCTGCAAGCAGGTGATCGGCGAGGAGACCAGCGAGCAATTGGAGATCATCCCGATGCAGGTACGGGTGATCCGCCATATCCGCAAAACCTACGCCTGCAAAGCCTGCGAAAGCGCTCCGGTCACGGCCGACAAGCCGGCCCAACTGATCGAGAAAAGTGTGGCCAGCCCTAGCGTGCTGGCCATGCTGCTGACCACCAAGTACGCCGATGGCATCCCGCTGTATCGCTTCGAGAGGATGCTCAGCCGCCACGGCCTCGACCTCCCCCGCCAGACCCTGGCGCGCTGGGTGATCCAGTCTGGCGAGCAGTTGCAGCCCCTGCTCAACCTCATGCGCGACCAATTGCTGGGCTACCCGGTGTTGCACTGCGACGAAACCCGGCTGCAGGTATTGCATGAACCCGGGCGAGATCCCACGGCGCAGTCCTGGATGTGGGTGCAAAGCGGCGGCCCGCCGGAGAAACCTGTCGTCCTTTTCGACTACAGCACCAGCCGTGCGCAGGAAGTACCGTTGCACCTGCTCGCAGGCTATCGCGGCTACCTGATGACCGATGACTACGCCGACTACAACGCCGTGGCCGCGCAAGACGGGTAACCGCTCCATAAACCCCGTCTTCCTTTGACGGGGTATCGCGATCAGGATGTGCTAGTCGGCGGGCAGTTCCACGGCAGCAGGGCTTCGTAGTCTTCGACACTGTTGGCCGTTGGCAGGCGCTCCAGGACGTGGCGCAGCCAGGCATAGGGTTCTTGCCCGTTGGCTTTGGCCGTTTCGATCAGGCTGTAGAGCTGCGCGCTGGCCGTGGCGCCCTTGGGCGTGTCGCTGAACAGCCAGTTCTTGCGGCCGATCACGAAAGGACGGATGGCGTTCTCGGCACGGTTGTTGTCGATGGGCAGATGCCCGCCTTCGACATAGCGCACGAGCCGGCTCCAGTTGCTGGCCAGGTAGTTCACCGCCTTGCCCAGGGCATTCTGCGCGGCGACCTGTGGCTGGGTCTTGTCCAGCCAGGCCTTGAGCTGTTCCAGGAGGGGCCGGCTGCGCTGCTGTCGTGCGGCGTGACGTTCCAGGTTGCCGCTGTCCTTGTGATCGCGCTCGATGCCGTACAGCTGGTTGATCAGGTTCAAGGCCATGTCGGCGCGCCCGATCTTGCCCTTGGGCTGCACCGTCTGTGCCTCGATGAATTTGCGTCGAGCGTGAGCCCAGCAGGCCAGGCGCTCGATGCCGTCTTGCGCGGCCACGGCGTTGTAGCCGGCATAGTCGTCGGTCATCAGGTAGCCGCGATAGCCGGCGAGCAGGCGCAACGGCACCTCCTGCGCGCGGCTGGTGCTGTAGTCGAAGAGGACGACGGGTTTCTCCGGCGGGCCGCCGCTCTGTACCCACATCCAGGACTGCGCGGTGGGATCGCGCCCGGGTTCGTGCAGTACCTGCAGCCGGGTTTCGTCGCAGTGCAACACCGGGTAGCCCAGCAACTGGTCGCGCATGAGGTTGAGCAGGGGCTGCAACTGCTCGCCAGACTGGATCACCCAGCGCGCCAGGGTCTGGCGGGGGATGTCGAGGCCGTGGCGGCTGAGCATCCTCTCGAAGCGATACAGCGGGATGCCATCGGCGTACTTGGTGGTCAGCAGCATGGCCAGCACGCTAGGGCTGGCCACACTTTTCTCGATCAGTTGGGCCGGCTTGTCGGCCGTGACCGGAGCGCTTTCGCAGGCTTTGCAGGCGTAGGTTTTGCGGATATGGCGGATCACCCGTACCTGCATCGGGATGATCTCCAATTGCTCGCTGGTCTCCTCGCCGATCACCTGCTTGCAGGCGCCGCAGGCACAGGTCAACTCGTGCTCGGGCAGTTCATGGATGATTTCAACGCGCGGCAAGTCAGCCGGGAGGGGCTTGCGCTTGCCACGTCGCTTCACTGGGGCGACGACTTCTTCGGCTTCACCCGATCCGCCAGCAGGTTCTTCGAGCAACTCCTCAGCCTCGTTGAACATGGCCAACTGAGGGGAGTCGGCATCCTCGGGGCTACGCTCGGACTTTGGCGAGAACAGTTTGTGGCGCAGCAGAGCAACCTGTTCCTGCAATTGCAGAACCAAGGCCTTGAGCAGGACGGGATCGTCGGGAAGGGAGTCTGCGCCAGATTTCATGGCGCCGGATTATACCGACTCAGCTCACAAAACGCGGGGTCAGCACCTTGTGTGGCTGGTTCCCCCAGAGGTCGAATCCTGCCAGCAACTGATTCAGTTCCCGCACCGTCAACACGATGGGCTCTTCAGCATCAGGCTTGGTCTTGAAACGCTCGGCCTGCAGGCGCTTGAGCCACAGGCAAAAGCCATTGCGTTCCCAATAGAGGATCTTCACCCGGTTGCGTGTTTTGTTGAGGAAGACGAACAACACCGGGTCGAACACGGCCACCTTGATATCCAGCTCCACCAAGGCCGCCAGACCATCAATGGACTTCCGGAAGTCGACGGGTTTCGGATAGAGGTAGACGGCTTTGACCTTGGCGTCCGGACGCATCATGACGGGGCTCCACTGGGAAAACGGGAGCCCAGCATCCGCAAGCGGATCGTTCAGTTGAAGGTGGGGTTCATGGAGCGCTTACCAAGACGGCATCGAGCGCCTGGCTTGCTGGGCACGCTCGACGCAAATTCATCGAGGCACAGAAGGTGCAGCCCAAGGGCAAGATCGGGCGCGCCGACATGGCCTTGAACCTGATCAACCAGCTGTACGGCATCGAGCGCGATCACAAGGACAGCGGCAACCTGGAACGTCACGCCGCACGACAGCAGCGCAGCCTGCCGATCCTGGAACAGCTCAAGGCCTGGCTGGACAAGACCCAGCCACAGGTCGCCGCGCAGAATGCCCTGGGCAAGGCGGTGAACTACCTGGCCAGCAACTGGAGCAGGCTCGTGCGCTATGTCGAAGGCGGGCATCTGCCCATCGACAACAACCGTGCCGAGAACGCCATCCGTCCCTTCGTGATCGGCCGCAAGAACTGGCTGTTCAGCGACACGCCCAAGGGCGCCAGAGCCAGCGCGCAGATCTACAGCCTGATCGAAACCGCCAAGGCCAACGGGAACGAACCCTATGCCTGGTTGCGCCATGTGCTGGAGCGCCTGCCGACCGCCAATAGTGTCGAAGACTACGAAGCCCTGCTGCCGTGGAACTGCCCGCCGACTAGCACATCCTGATCACGGCAACTCGTCAAAGGAAGACGGGATTTATGGAGCGCTTACGCTGCACACCCTCACCTCGCCCGGAACAAAAAACCGGCCAATGTGGCCGGCTCTTTGACATCGCGCGGTTACTCCACGCTAAGCCTGTCGCGATTCCTATCAAGCGTCTTTACACCAATCCCCTTGACCTCAAGCAGGTCATCGACCGAAGAGAACGGTCCGTTCTCCTCGCGGTACTGGACGATCGCCTTGGCTTTCGCTTCGCCAATACCAATCAACCGATCCTGGATAGCAACCACATCGGCTGCGTTGATGTTTAGCTTGCCAGCCTGTGCTTCAGCACTTGAAGCGGCAGTTGTCTCTACCTTCGCAGCAGCTGCGAGGGGGCTGTAACCAACGAAGAGAGAACAGAGGACGATAAACAGCGAGGCGATTCGAACGCGAATCATTGCATACACTCCATGTCATTAAGGGGAAGGGCGGTACATCCATAACCGCCCCACACAAACTAATGCCTGGAGTTGGAAGGCTCAATTCGCCGCTGCTGATGAATCCAGTCAACTATTTCCTCTCCGGGGGTGTAACCGTTGACCGTTTCGCGTAGGAGTTGGCGTACACGGACGTAGTCATCAGCTTCGACGGCAGCAAAGAGCTCGGCCAGTACGCGCTTGAACTCCTCCCAAGAAAGATGCTCTTCGTTGGCACGCATGATCATCGGGTGGTCGGTCGGGCTCACATTGTCGCCAATCAGCAGCTCTTCGTAGAGTTTTTCCCCTGGACGCAGCCCGGTGAACTCGATCGCGACGTCGCCGTTGGGGTTTTTTTCTGAGCGAACAGTCAGACCGGAAAGATGAATCATTTTCTCCGCAAGTTCGGCGATTTTTACCGGCTGCCCCATGTCCAGAACAAAGACATCCCCACCCTGCCCCATGGAACCCGCCTGAATCACCAGCTGCGCAGCCTCTGGAATCGTCATGAAGTAACGCGTGATATTGGGATGGGTGACAGTTACCGGCCCGCCACGTTTGATCTGCTCTCGGAACAACGGGATCACCGATCCGGAAGAACCAAGAACGTTCCCGAAGCGAACCATGGTGAAACGGGTCTTGTTGACCCGGTGCATCGCTTCGCTGTCGCCGAACAACACTGGTGCTGGCTCGCTGCTCACAGCCTGCAGGACCATTTCGGAGAGACGCTTCGTACTACCCATGACGTTGGTGGGCCGCACCGCCTTATCAGTAGAGATCAGCACGAAGTTCTCGACACCCGCCTGCACTGCAGCTTCAGCGGTGTACAAAGTCCCCATGACGTTATTGAGCACACCCTCAGCCACATTATGCTCGACCATCGGAACATGCTTATAGGCAGCAGCATGATAGACAGTGTCAACCTTCCAGGTCCGCATGACATCCAAAAGCCGACCTCGGTTGCGAACCGAACCCAGGATCGGAACCAGGGTTATGTTCATTGACTCGCGAGCCAAGCGCCTCTCTAGCTCAATCTGGATATTGTAAAGATTGAACTCACTGTGCTCGAACAGCAGCAGTGTCTCTGGACCAGAACCAAGAATCTGGCGACAGAGTTCCGAGCCGATAGAACCGCCCGCGCCTGTCACCATGACTACATTCCCGCGAATGCAGCGCTCGAACAATTCCTGCCGAGGTGGCACAGCATCCCGCCCGAGCAGGTCGGCAATATCCACCTCCTGAATATCGTCGACCTTCACTCGTCCGCTGGCCAGATCCATAAAGCCAGGCACACTTCGCACATGCAGAGGCAACCCCTCAAGCATTGCGAGAATTTCCTTGCGCCGACTACGAGACACCGAGGGGATTGCCAGGAGGATCTCCTGAGCGCCCGTTTCATCGACCATCTGCTGGATATGCTTGGGTTTGTACACCCTCAAGCCGGAAATAACCCGATTGGCGATGCCATTATCATCGTCGATAAAGGCGACCGGACGCATGGCACGCCCCATGCGCAGTGCGGCAGTCAGTTGGTTGCCAGCGGCGCCGGCCCCATAAATCGCAACTTTAGGAAGCGTATCCTCTCGAGTCCCAAAGGGCAGCGATTGACCGCCCATATACCAGTCACCAAGGAAGTACTGGCGCATGAACAACCGCAGCCCCCCCACCATGACGAAGCTGATCCACCAGTAGTTGAATACCAATGAACGCGGAACAGTTCTAGGCGCATCCTGGTGCCAATAGACAATCAAGGCCAAGGTCAGAGCTGACAGGGTGACTGCCTTGGCAATCGCGATAAGCGCAGCATTACCGAAATAGCGCATGACCTCGCGATACATACCCATTCGAGCAAATAATGGTATCGCAATCAGAGGCGCAATAAGAAAAAGCCATGTATATCCGTCCCACGGCAATACCAATTGGTCCACACCCAACCGCACCACAAAGGCGAGATAAAGAGCGGCCCACACCAAGACCACATCCATGCCAACCTGCACCATGCGCTTTGTTCGACGCGGCAGTTTCAGTAGCCGCTCACGCAACAGGTCAATTGCCCTCAACACAAAAGCATCCTCATTTTTATATAGATCAGCGACACATCACGGTCTTGCTCGGATCATGCTGCGGCCAGAGCCATTACCTCTGCCAAGACATCACAGGTCTTATCGATCTCCGCCTGGCTGAGCGTCGGATGAACCAAGAACATCAAGCTGGTCTCGCCCAGCTGTTTGGCAACAGGCAAACGCCCCTGGGGACGCCACCCCGTACCATCGAAAGCCTTTTCGAGATAAACCTCGGAACAGGTGCCCGAATAGCATGGAACCCCCCGCTCAGTGATTTCAGCAATGATTCGATCTCGACTCCAGTCGGACTTGAGCTCAGAGAGTTCCAGAAACACATAGCATTTGTAGGCGGCATGGCGGATGGTATCGGGCAGAGCCGGCACGCGCAGCCCACGCAGACCGTCGGAGAGCTTCCAGATTCGATTGGCATTCTCGAGGCGTGCGGCTTGCCACGCGGCCATTCTCTTCAGCTGGATTCGTCCAATGACAGCCTGGACCTCGAGCATCCGCCAGTTGGTACCGAAGCTCTCGTGCAACCAACGGAAACCGGATGGATGCTCCCGCTCGTAAACAGCTTCCCACGACTTGCCGTGGTCCTTGAACGACCACATGCTCGACCACAGGTTAGTGTCATTGGTTGTGACCATGCCACCCTCCCCCCCCGTAGTCATGATCTTGTCCTGGCAGAACGACCAGGCACCGATATGCCCGATGGATCCTACCGGGCGCCCTTTGTAGAGGGCGCCATGGGCCTGCGCGCAATCTTCGATGACGTAAAAACCGTGCTTGGCAGCAAGGGCCATGATCGGATCCATGTCGCACGGCCAGCCGGCCAGATGCACGCAAATGACCGCCCGAGTACGAGCCGTGACCACCGCGGCAATCGACTCGGCAGTGATCGCTTGAGAGTCGGGATCAACGTCGGCAAAAACGGGGACGGCACCGGCATTCACGATGCAAGACGCCGACGCCAGGAAGGTCCGCGAAGTAACAATGATTTCATCCCCTACACCAATGTCGAGCGCCTTCAGCGCAACGTCCAGGGCGACAGTTCCGTTAGCCAGCGCCACCGCGTGCTTTGTGCCGACCCAGTCGGCAAACTCGCGCTCGAACTCACGGCACTCCTTCCCCGTCCAGTAGTTGACCTTGTTGGACAAGATGACACTTCGAACAGCATCGGCCTCTTCTTCAGAAAAGTACGGCCAGGGAGAAAATGGAGTATTCAGCACAAGTAATATCCCGTAGAACCTTCAAAACTAAACGAGTAAGCCGCCCAAGTGACCGTCAACCACGTCACTTGATCCTTGCCGGCACACCCACGACTGTGACCTTGTCGACTGTATCGGCAACGACAGCGGCTCCAGCGCCGACCACCACATCGCTGCCTATGCAAACCGATTGGCGTACGCTCGCACCAATACCAATCCAGCTTCCCTCACCTACTCGAACTCCACCAGCCAGGCGTGCGCCAGGGCTGATATGGACAGCATCGGCAAGGCTGCAGTCGTGATCGACACTGCAACCCGTGTTCAGGATGCAGCCCTTGCCGATCTGCGCAAACGCATTGACCACGGAACCAGCAAAGACCACCGTTCCCTCGCCAAGCACAGCGTATCGGCTGATGACCGCAGAGGGATGAATCAGGTTGATCAAACGGGCTCCCGCCTTCCTCAGAGACTCCAGCTTGGCTAGTCGGATGCGATTGTTGCCGATCGAAACCATTACCGCATCGAAGTCCGACAAACGCCTGAGCAGATCAGCGCCACTGCCGTCTATCGGCCAAGGACCGTTGCGCTCGGAGGCCGGCCATGCGTCATCGAAGAACACGATGGAGTTCCACCCACAAGCTTCAGCGGTATCAGCCACCACCTTGCCGTGGCCGCTAGCGCCCAACAGCGCCAATCGATTCACTGCTTGTTACCTGTGAACTTCGACATGGTGACCTCGCCTTCCCCGCTGATACCTTCCCGGACGAACACCTTGCGCACGGTCAGAAACAGGATCCGGATGTCCAGCCAGAGCGATCGGTTATCCACGTACCAGACATCGAGCTCGAACTTGTCGTCCCAGCTCAATGCATTCCGGCCGTTGATCTGCGCCCAGCCCGTTACCCCTGGCCTGACCTGATGGCGCCTGGCCTGCTCCGGGCTGTAGAGGGGCAGATACTCCATCAATAGTGGCCGCGGCCCTACGAGACTCATGTCGCCCTTGAGCACATTCCACAACTCGGGCAACTCATCCAGGCTGGTAGCCCGCAGAAACCGACCGAAGGGCGTCATGCGCTGCGCATCCGGCAAAGGCTTGCCTGCCTCGTCCGTCGAATCGAGCATCGTGCGGAACTTGATCATCTCGAACGGCCGGCCATCCATGCCAGGCCGCACTTGGCGAAAAAGTGCGGGCGCACCGAGATAGCGTCGAACCGCAACGAACAACAGCAGCAACAGGGGAAAGAGCAAAAGCAGGCCAACTGCACTGCAGAAAACGTCAAAAGCACGCTTGATCACTCATTCACTCCACTAGCGAAACTGGATTCGCCGATAAAAGAAAAACAACTCATCAACGATCCGCCTGCTAGAAAACCGCCCCAATGCTCGCTCCCTCGCGGCCAACCCCATACGAGCCATGAGTGCCGGCTCACCCAACATCCGCGCCAGACCGTGAGTCAGTGACTGCGGGTCTCGGGGTTCCACCAAAATCCCTGTCACATCATCCTCGACAGCGTCGGAAAGACCGTAGATTCGAGTTGCCACAGCAGGAACTCCGGCCGCTGCCGCCTCAAGCACCGAACTACCAAACCCTTCGCGATAGCTAGGTAAGCAGAAGATATCAGCTGCGGCCATATATGCCTCCGGTTCACGAGTGAATCCCTGGAAATGCAGGCGATTACCCAAGGCACGTCCGACCTCCTGCAAGTGTTCGACCATCCGCTCCTCGTCAGGACCGACAATCAGCCAGTGCACTGCCGGGAACTTCTGGTCGAGCAACGCCATTGCCTGGGCCATTTCCCTCAATCCTTTGTCGACGCTCAAACGCCCGAGAAAGAGCACCACGGCCTCATCCGGACCAATGCCATGAGCCTCGCGAATCACCCGGCGAGCCTCCAGATTCGGACGGAAACGCTGGCCATCCACGCCACAAATGGAGCCGTCGCCCATCACCTCGATCCTCCTGGCGGAGCACACGCCTTCTCTTATCAGGAAATCACGTTGGGACGGACTGTCAGCCAGCAAATGAGTGGCCAATGCAGCAATGGTTCGATCAGCAGACTTCAGCAACTGGCGACCGAGTCCCTTGCGGGTCACCCAGACCTGCCCGGTGAACCAGTGAATCCGCACCGGCACCCTGGCAAGGAAGCCCGCAATCATTGACAGGAGACCAGCCTTTGGAGTCACAGAATGAACAACATCGAAGTTGTATTTGCGAAAAACTCGCATTAACGCAAACAACCCCTTGAGATCACGTGAAGGGGAAATCTCGCGTGCGATTTCGACGTGAACCTTTTCAGCCTTGGGCGAGATACCGACATCACCGGAAGAAAAGTTGGACACGACAAAGACATCATACTCATCAGCCAGGCGCTCGATATGAGCATTCAGGAACGCAGTTACCGTCATCGGAACCGCGACAACAAAGCAGATGCGCTTACGCTTCATGAAATCGTCCACAAATATAATTATTCGATGTGCGCGTGACCCCGATATGGAAACTCACCGCGCGAACCCCGTGGAAAACCGAATAAGCCTGCTGTGCAACCAATAACAGACGGCATGTGAATATGCTAGCGCGCGCAACTTATCTATCAGCGGCACACCCTTGAAGAGCAAAATGCTCAACCGACTTCCAGATGCACGCAGTGTTTCCAAAGCAGCCAGCCTAGAAAGTTTTTCAATACAATTCTGACTAAGCGCCGCTCGCTTAGACTCAAGAAAAACGCTATAAACCATGGACCTACGGCGAATATCTTCACTCTTGACAGCAAAACCGACATCCCGACGCAATGAATTGTTTTCATGCAGTCGATAAATCAAGCCGACGACTGGAACATCGATTACTCGCATTCCATCAAGATACTCGATATGGCATTTTATCCACATATCTTCACTAACAAGACAACTCGGGATCGGAAAAACCTTCAGCGCAAACTCTCTGGAGAACACGATAGTCCCACCTGACAGGGCACCGGTCCCCTTCAATTTCGGCATTACCATGCCATCCAGCCTGCTGTCCGTCGATGTAGTCCTGTATTTGCAAGCAGTTATAGCGTAAGGGCCTGCATCCAGCAGCGGTTCAACCCTTGCCTTGAGAGCCCCCTCAGGAAGCATATCGTCGCCAGCAAGCAACATCACATAGTCGCCAGTTGAATGCTCGAAGGCCAAATTGAATGCGCTGCATTTGCCTTTCTCGACATTCCTAAAGGCTCTGACAAAAGAGTACTCCTTCTCCAGAGCCACCAACTTGACCCAAGTGCCATCGGACGAAAAATCATCAACACAGATCAGTTCAATCTCATAATCGACAATCTGTTTAGCAATGCTTTTTATCGCATCATCTATGAATTTCTCTTCATTGAATGCCGGCATCAGGATCGAGACTTTCATACACCGTTCCAAAAGAACAAAATATTCCCCTATACGCTCACCGAAGAAAATCTACGATTCCAGCCCCTCACTTACAGTAGAGATGACATCCGCACGCCGGAGCATCCTCAACTCAAACCACTTCTCGAAGCGTTTGCCCCCACCGATTCCGATAGCCAAATGATTACCCACCCATAGGTCACGAAAATCCACCCATAGTTTGGCCTGTGGATTCAGTAATGAATAAATCCAGGCAACAACGAGCCCGACATAATGGCTATGGTTGGCGACTATCAGTTCGGGCCTGTTTTTTCTAAGCGCACGATAACAGGCAAAGAACCAGATATCATAAAGGCAAGGCATTCGACAGAAAAATACTCCAGCAGGCGTGCTGGCCATATCATCGAAAGCCTCCTTACTTGAGTTTTTCTCCGACTTTACCTGGGAATTTAGTCTTCCATTCCTCCTGCAGTCGCTCATCCACTCCAGAATTCGCATAAGCAAACTCGCGGGACGCACCACTGAAAACTCGTCATTGGCATCATCAGCCCCTTTTAACTCGCGGGCAATTACTGTTACTTCATGCTCCCTGCTCAACCAGCCAGCCCAATTCTCGGGCCGAATCGAGCCAATGGCTTCATCCACTTTAACACACAAGGCAATGAGATATACTTTCATTAAACCTCATTAAAAACCTTCTAACTCACAACCTCATCAACACTACAGTGATACCATCAAATAATTTAGGCTGAAATTACTAGACCGCTCAACATATATAAATTCGGTTAAATTTCTGTAGCCTCACGCCATGGCAGCTGACGCCAGAGCCGACCAACTTACCATTCGACATGATCACTCGAAAGAGATAAATAGCCCCCCATAGGACATGCGCCTGCCTGAACCTGACCCGAACAAACTGTGACCAGCCTATAGCTTCTTTTAAGCAAGAGCATCCCAAAACACCCTAAAAATACTAAACCCTCTTAAGTTTAAAAATTAAATTTAGCCAAATTTTCGAACATAAAGGTTAACTTGAAGAACCCGTAAAATTCGAGCACCCCAACCCAGACACCCGATTAGCATGGGCAATGACGCCAAAAAAAACCGAAAAACAAGCCCAAACAACGCAAAACTACATAAAAACAAAAAACGCAAAGATATTCAGCACCTCTATATAGCCAAGGATATAAAAACCTGGGAAATTTATTGACAGCCTATTGCCACCAATACTTGCACAGGTAATTAATTCTAGACCAGAAAATCACAATAAAAAACCCAGCAAAAAAAAGCCACATCGAAGCGAAGTAAAACACACTCAATTCGACGCTGATGGCGGAATAGGAGGAAACGAGAAGCAGCAAAAAGGTCGAGAAGTACATCTTCCGCCGCGGAGTCGGCTGCCACACACGGTAGGAAAACTCGGTCCGTAAAAGCAGGTAGAACCAGAATGCAACCGCCGAGGCTACCCCCGCGCCAGCGGCCCCCAATCGGGGAATCAGCAAGAAATTGCAGATCACGGCGATAAGCAATCCAATGAGCGACGCCAGCATTGCATAGCCGCTTCGCTTGGAGATTCCCAGCCCAATGCCGCTGACTTCCGACAAGGCATAGAACAACGGGCAAAGCATGCAGACCGGAAGGAGGAAACGCACCCTGGCGTACTCCTCGGGAAGCACGAACAGCAGTACCCACGAGAAAAAACCCGCAATGCAGGTAAACAGCAGAACGACCAGCAGCACAGTCTCGGAAATTACATTCAGTCGGTCTAACTCGACCCCCTGCTCGACCCACTTGTATACGATCGGCGCCCAGACCACGGAAAACACGCTTTGAAATATCGCGGTAACCATGGCGAAACTTGTCGCAACTGAATAGACAGCAAGCTCCTCGAACCCTGAAAGGCTCCGCAGAAGGACCCTGTCAATCGTCGACATACACCAGTAGGCAAGCCCGCCGGCGACCAACGGCATACCAAATTTGAGCAAGGGCACGCTTTCATGAATATTGAATTGATGCCCCAGGGCGAGCCGCCACTCCAGACGAACAACCCAGAAACACAGGATCGCAACTACAACCACCGATGCGACATGCGCGGAAATCAACGCCAGAAATTGCTGGTTACCCCACACCAGGTAGAAGGACAAGACCAGCAGAATGAAGAAGAGTCTCGGCAGGACTTGAAATAGCGAAAAGGTCACCCCGCGCTCCTGCATGCGCAATATCAAGGTTGAGAACCGAGTGAAAAACAAAGAGGAAAAACACAGAACGATCAAAAATCCGATTAGTGCACTATCGATAGAAAAAACACCATCGGAAAGCAGTCGCAAGATAAAAAACGAAACTAAAACACAGAGAAGTAGCAAGAATAGCCCAGGGGTAATGGCCAACCGCAAGAGCAAAGACTTATTGCGCGATGCGTGATACTCGCGCACATAGGATTGATCAAGACCAAGACTGAGGACAAGAACAAAGAAACTGGAGACCACCTGTAGTAACGCCAGTCGCCCAACGTCCTCGCTTGAATACATCCACGTGATTAACGGCAGACTCACCACCCCCAGTACCGCATTGGCGGCTGGCCCTATGGCAAACCCTGAAATCTTGGAGAAACGCACTAATCAGCGCCCCCGAAAAGGGCATCATCCCAATGATGCATGGTTGCCGACCAACTTGACACACCTGCAATATAGTCTTTCAAGCCGGGGGACGTGTGCGAACTGGCTTTGGACACTACAATCTGCTCAACCATTGCTGGCAACTCGCCAAGTGAGTGCACCAGGCAAATCTGACGACCAAACGATAACAACTCCTGATACGGTAGCCAGTCTCCCGCAACTACCACCCCGCCAGCATAAAGAGTCTCCTGCATAGACCCGCTGAACTGGTCGCTTACCTGAACATTTATCAAGATGTCCGTGACACAGCGCAACCTGGCAATATCAGAGAACCCGTAGAATTCGGACAGGATGGTATATTCGGCGATTTCACACTCCGCGAGCAGGTCCCTCAAAGTGGACTTCAACTGGTCCCCGCCCCTGCCCAGATGAAAAACGAGATGCATCCTGTTCCTGATGGATGAGTCCAGCCGCCGGAGTTCACGAACTATATCGACATGGCGCTGCGCTGGGCTGGAATTATAGCCAACCAGAACTATCTTTCGTTCTGCTGGAAGACCAAAGAACCCACACAGCGCCGAGCGATCCGCATCATTCTCCTGATATCTTTCTATTTGATCCAGCACAGGCAATCCGAATCGTGCCACACAAAGCCTGCTCTTGGGTCGGAGCACTCCGCGAGAAAAATCCTTCAGCGTCTCTGGATTGGTAAACACAATCCTTGTCGAAGCCCAGAAGATCATCGCCTGGGCAACTCTCTTAACAAAGCTTGATCTATAGAAATCGCTTCCCCAGACGACCGAAATCAGTCGTCTGGATTTCCCGCGGAGAAATGGCAAAAAGAACGCCATGAATGGGTAGACGAAATGAAGCACCACGCTGTCATAGACGCCATCCGTTCGCCGCAGCGCCGAATACAAATCACGTAGAAATAGCAACTTACCCAAGCCGCCAGCACTGAAACGGCAATTGAACTGAGACTCCACACCCGGAACTTCCTCGCAGCACGAGAAAGAAATCAGGTCGATACGCACGCCTCTTCCATGATATTGGCAGATAAAGTCACGAACGAATACTGATGCACCATCACCAATAACCAGAACTCTCCTGCCAAGTACATCAGTCATAATCCATGCTCACAGCAAGCCATTCCGATGGCGAATTCCTTCGACGACCAGGTTAATGGAGTCAACATCAAGATAAGGATGCATCGGCAGGCTCATTACCTCTTCTGCCAATACATCGCCGATTGGCAACGATGCCAGCCGGTCAATGACTGCCGGCTGCTTGTTCAACGGAATTGGGTAATGAACGGTGCAAGGAACCCCCCTCGCCTTGAGCCCCTCAATGACACAATCCCGACCCGACACTCTGATAGTGTATTGCGCGAAAGCGCTCAGGTTCCCTGGTTCGATGTACGGAGTCGTATGAATACCTACATGGTTCAGCAGCCGGTCATAGGATGCGGCCACCGCCTGCCGCCGCGTGATTTCGTCCTCGAAGATATCCAGCTTCTGCAACAGGATCGCCGCCTGCAGCGTATCCAGACGACTGTTAACACCCACTCGTACATGGTGGTAACGCCGGTCCTGCCCATGGCGCGCAATCTGTCGAAGCACGACAGCAAGCTCATGGTCACTGGTGAAGATCGCACCGCCATCTCCGTAGCAACCCAGCGGCTTACTCGGAAAGAAACTGGTGCACGCGATGGTGGTCAGGTTGCAAGAACGTTTGCCTTTGTAGGTCGCGCCAAAACTTTGCGCCGCGTCTTCAATGACGGGAATGCCATGCTTGGCCGCGATGCTGTTGATCGCATCGAAATCCGCACACTGCCCGTAGAGCGAGACCGGAATAATGGCCTTGGTCCGAGGCGTTATCGCGGCTTCCAGCAGGGATGGATCAAGATTGTATGTGCGCGGATCCACATCCACGTAAACCGGCTTCGCGCCAAGCAAGGCAACAGTCTCGGCCGTCGCGATGTAAGTGAAGCCCGGCGTGATGACCTCATCATCAGGCCCAATGCCAAGTGCCATCTGGGCGATCTGGAGAGCATCGGTACCATTGGCGCAGGTGATGCAGTGCTTGGCCCCCACATACGCCGCCAGGCGCTCTTCCAGCTCGGTCACTTCAGGGCCGAGTATGTATTGACCATGAGCCAGAACTCGCTGGATGGCAGCATTGATCTTGTCCTTGATACGGAGCTGCTGCGCCTTGAGGTCGATAAACTCGATCATGGATCACGAATCCTCTTTGCTGAGTGTCGAGCCCTGCAGAACATAACGGGCGCCGGTATGTTCGCAAATTGCCTGCGCTTCCCCTTGCAAGGGTAAAGCGAGCCGCTCACCGAACTCGCTCATCCAGCCAATTTGTCGCCCCGGCACGCCGACGATAAGTGCGTATGCCGGCACGTTCCTGGTCACCACTGAGCCCGCGCCTACAAACGCGAACTCGCCAATCGTGACCCCGCAGACAATGGTGCAATTGGCGCCCAAGGTGGCGCCGCGACGAACCAGCGTATCGCGGTACTCGCTCTTGCGCTCGATCAGGGATCGGGGGTTGTAGACGTTCGTGAACACCATGCTAGGCCCGCAGAACACCCCCTCTTCCAGCGTAACATTGTCGTAGACGGAGACATTGTTCTGAATCTTGCAGTGATCGCCGATCACGACGCAGTTGCCGACAAAGACGTTCTGTCCAAGCGAGACGCCCTTTCCGATGCACGCGCCGGCGCAAACATGAACGAAATGCCAGACACGCGAGCCGTCACCGATCCGGGCACCTTCATCGATGATCGCGGACGGATGTACCTGAACAGTCATACCAGCCTCAACAAGCCAGGCCCGCGAGAAAAGGATGCCCCTCGCGTTCCCGAGGTTCGACGATCGACGAAGTCCTGATGCTGTTCACCGTTTCCACACAGTGGCGCGCATCTTCTATGCCGTATCCGCGACCGGCAAGGATCTCCTGGTAACTTACGGTGTGGAGGTCAGTGAAACCCTCAGAGAACTCGATTTCCTCACCATTGACGGTGACCGAACGATAGGTTGGCTTCTTGCCCCGCACGGACTCTGGCAGATCCCGGGCATCAATGGAAAGGAACCAGCGCACGCGCGCCTTCTCATACTCCAGGTAACCGGCCGCCTTGGACTCGCTGGAGAAATGGACGTCATTTCGCAGGAGCTTGCCAAAGGTGAAGTGCAACATGTCGTAGAAATGCACACCGATGTTGGTCGCGACGCCAAAGGACTTTCGCGGATCGCCCTTCCAGCTTTCCATGTACCACTTACCCCTGGAGGTAATGTACGTCAGCTCAACATCGTATTTTTCCGCGGCATTTTCCCGGGCAACCCTGTTCTTCAGAGACAGGATGGCCTGGTGATGACGGAGTTGGAGGATGTTGTATACGCGCATACCAGTTTCCCGCTCAATCAACGCCAATTCGTCAAGAATCTCCGGACTGGGAACCAGTGGTTTCTCACAGATCACGTCGCAACCAAGCCGAAGTCCGGCGGCAATATGGGCGTGGTGCAGGTAGTTGGGAGAACAAACCGACACATAGTCCAGCGCCGTCGCGGGATCGCGCCTCAACCGCCAGGCATGTTCGATGAAGCGTTCGAACTCGGTGAAGAACTCGCTTTGGGGAGAGATGCTGTCAATAACGCCTACCGAGTCATTGACATCGTAGGCGGACACCAACTCGTTGCCCGTGTCCTTGATAGCGCGCATATGGCGGGGGGCGATGTAACCGGCAGCGCCGATCAGTGCGAAGCGTTTCAAGCAGAACTCTCCGGAAAATCAGGCTTTGATGATGTGCGTTTCAGGCGCTCGGAACTTGCCGCGACTATCGACAATCAACGCAGCGTGCTGGCGAATCAACTCATAGTCGAACTTGTCATGGTCGGTGGCGAGCACGACTGCGTCGAATCTGGCCAAATTCTCAGCGGTAAGCTCTTCGCTCACCAGATCGAAATGATGTTCGCGCATCTTTGGAAAGACCGGGACATGGGGATCGCTGTAGGCCACCTGGCAACCCTTGGCCTCCAGCAACTCCATGATCTCCACCGACGGAGACTCTCGCATATCGTCCACGTTCTTCTTGTACGCAATGCCAAGCACGAGGATTCGGCTGCCCTTGAGGGCCTTGCCCTCGTCATTGAGGCCGTCCATAAGCTTGCCGACCACGTACTCGGGCATTGCCTGGTTCACTTCCCCCGACAACTCGATGAATCGCGTATGCAAGCCATACTCACGCGCTTTCCAGGTGAGATAGAAGGGGTCGATCGGAATGCAGTGCCCGCCCAGCCCGGGCCCCGGGTAGTAGGGCGTGAAGCCGAAGGGCTTGGTCGCGGCGGCGTCGACCACTTCGAAGATATCTATCCCCATACGGTCGGCCACCACCTTCATCTCGTTGACCAGGCCAATGTTCACTGCACGATGGATGTTCTCCAGCAACTTGGTCATTTCGGCAGCTTTCGTGGAGCTGACAGGGACGATGCGATCAATGGCTTGCTCGTAGAGGGCCACCCCTACGCGCAGACACTCTTGTGTATGCCCACCGATGACCTTGGGAATCGTACGAGTCTCGAAGTTGGGATTGCCCGGATCCTCCCGCTCAGGGGAATAAACCAGGAAAATGTTCTCGCCAACCTTCAAACCGCTCTCTTCCACCCGCGGCAGCAACTCCTCCTCGGTCGTCCCCGGGTACGTCGTACTCTCCAGCGAAACGACCTGACCCGTCCGTAGATAAGGCTTGATGGCATTGGTGGTATTGATCACGAAGCTCATGTCAGGCTCGCGATACTTGTTGAGGGGGGTTGGCACACACAGAATCAACGCATCGCACTCGCTGGCGCGCTGAAAATTCGAGGTCGCCTCGAACCCTTCGGCACGAGCTTTCGCAATTTGCTCGCCCGATATGTGTTCGATATAGCTCTTGCCGGCGTTCAGCTTTTCGACTTTCTCACGGTCAATATCGATTCCCAACACTCGAAAGCCGATATTGCTATATCGCAGCATGAGTGGAAGGCCAACATAGCCCAGCCCCAGAATTCCGATTAGAGCCTCTTTGCTCTTGAACTTGGCAACACAGAGTTCAGACTGGACAGACATTTCAAACTCCAACAATACGGCAGGCTGGGCTGGCGATAGGCCTCAATCCTGCCGATGACATTTCCTTCAGATTCGAGAAAGCCGCTTCCGGCGCAGCTCCTCTGGAAAACGGGTTGCAAGACCACAATGCCCCGGACACCCGGAACTGAACCAACCCACATAGATGATGCCCATCCATAGGGGAGGTCGAAAGCCTACAGCATGCACCCCCACCAGCAAAGAACAGTCGACTGCCGATGCCCGTGCCGCGCTGACTGGCCACGGAGTGGCCAGCTTCGCACGAAGTAACGACACTCATCACTCATGGGTGACTTTTGCGAGGGCCCTGAACTGGAACGAGATGACTGCTACCGATGCGACGAGAGTCACCATCAGGACCGCGACACTCCGCAGGTGCATGCTGGCGGCAAAGCCGAACAGCACCAACCAAGTAGCGGCAATGCTGAACAATTCCGCGGCACTCAGGTGAGACTGCTTGCGTGTGAACGCCATGATCAGGACCGTCGAAAGGATGCTCGACACCGTCCAAGCCGCAGCCAGGCCCAGCACCCCCCACATCGGCACCCAAATGAAGTTCAGAACCACGTTGCCGACCAGGCCGGCAGACGCCGCCACTACGGCCTTTCGGGATTTGGAAGAAACCGCACACAGCTTGATAAGCAGAATGCTGGAAATGACATACGGAAGCTGCAGCGCCCCCAGCTTGAGTATTCCAATCAACTGCATGGCCGCCCCCTCTTTATCTCCCTCCGAGACTGCGGCAAACACCAACGGTTCGGCGAAAATGAAGACGACCGCGATTACGACTGCACTTCCCCAACTCCCCGCGACCAGCGACAGGTACAGGTTTCCACGTATCCGGGATTTTGAACCCATGGAAACAAGGCGAGTCATGTAGGGCACAAAGACCGCCGTAAGTAATGCTGCGCCGAGTAGGGACGACATCTGGACCAACTTGCTGCCAATCGCCCAGGTCGAGATCGAACCAACGCCAATCCGACCAGCAAACCAATAGTTGACAGGTATGACCAAAACTGTTACTAGGGCGCAGAAAACCAGCCATTTGCAATTGGCAATCATCTCCCTCTCACGAAAGAGGGCCGACATGGAACCCGGTACCAAAGTAAACCCAAAGCGCCTGACTATCGCGAACAAGATGACGAGATTGACAAGCTGCCCAATGCTCATGCCTGCCATTGCGTAGGTCATGAGTTGGCCATCATCAGCAAACAAGATAGCCACCACCACCACTATCGGAACCGCAAGCTGCGCAATAGCCGCAATGACAGGACGACCAAGTGTATTAACGAGGCTGTTCCCTGCGACTATTATCCCGGACAGGAGAAACAACGGGATTGCGACGGGCAAGAGCCTTATGACTTCAGCGGGATGGCCAGCAGCTAGGAATCCGGAAAATATCCTGTGGGAAAACATCAAGAACCCGATGCTTATCAGGGCAAACAGAAGCAGCGTAAAACTGACCGCAGCACTTAGCAGGGATTGAATATTCTTGCGCTCTTTCTGTTGCAAGAATTTGGTTGTCAGTGCGTCCCCAAGTGGCGCAGCCAAAATGCTTGCACCAAGCATTGGCAACATGATTGCCATGTAGTAGCTATCCAGGCTATGACCAAAACCGGAGCGATTGATCAGCATCAAGTCCCGGATAAGAAGCCCGAGCAGCCCCAGCATCGTGACGATCGTCACGACGAGCCCCGCTCCGAATGCCTTGCCGCCGCTCGCGATTGCACCACCGGCGGAATTGTCTGCAGGACTTCCATGAACTCGCAACGAGGCAAGCGAGTACCCCGAACGCTCCAGCCAACCTCTTAGCAGTACTCCCCAACCAGCACATCCGACCAAGGTGAATACAAACAACTGCCCATAGCGGACCCTATGCAGAGTACCAATATTGGGACCCACATAACTGATAACCGTAATGACCGCCAAGCAAGCAATCAGGCTTGCGACTAACTCTTTGCTGGGCCTCTTCCAGAGCATCACCAGCACACCTGGGAAGAGAATGTAGAAAATCAAGGTTTCAATCGAGCCAATGATCCTGGGCAACGAGAGTCGCTCGACCCAGAAGCTCGGGAAAGGGGAAAAAACACCTACGAGCGCGGCCCTTGGCATGTACAAAAGCGCCTCAACGGCATTGGTCGGCTTTACATCACCATCAATGATGGAGCCCGCGCCCACCTTCTCTCCAGACAGAATGAAATGCACTCGAATGGCCGAAATCTTCTCCAGCTCTTTATCCACTTTCAGGGGTAGGAACTCCGAACGCTCCCACTTCCAGTTATCCAATTGCATGTTGGCTGGCGCATGCCTGCCTCCCCCGACGCCACCCCCCTCCCAAGTAACCATCTGGTTCTCCACAGGAGCAGTCGAGGCGATTGCGCCCGCGATGGCCAGCATCGTTAGGGCATTGAGGAGGGTGACTCGCCCCAAGGTGCCCGGACGCACGAGCCTCCACGCGGCCAGCACCAGCCATGCGCAACCGAAAGCCGCGGTATAGATCATCACCATATGCGGCCGCATGATGGCTACGAGCCCCATCCCGATGCCCATGATCAGGACATTGATCAGCGCCTTGCGGAACGAACACGGACTGAACGAGCGGAGGAACGCATATAGGGAAAGCAGGTAACCCGCAATCAGGAAGGCGTCCTTGTGGTTCTGGCCGTACCAGACCAGAGCAGAAGGAAAGGCCAGGAAAAGGAATGCAGCGAACAACCCCCCCCTGATGCCCTGCGTAACAGGTGAAATCAAAGAGGTCAAAAGCACTATGCACACCGCACCCAGCGCATGAAATGCGGCATTCAGCGGCAGAAAATAAGCCGGTTCGGCCCCGAACAATGCATATATCGCACCCAGGATCCCGACATTCGCGGTGTAACGGCCGAAAGGCATCAGCTCCCATGCGCCCCAGCCATTAGCCTTGATACTATTCGCTATGGCGACTGCATTCTGATGAAAGTTTATCGCATCATCAAACATGAGACCGTGGCCTGCATGCATACTTGGAATCAGAGGCAGCACGAGTTTCTGCAATGTCAACCCAAGAACAAATGCATAAGCGAACGCCCCCAGCCACAGCATGAATAAACTTGGTTTCACAGAAAAATTATAAACACCGGAACCAAGCCTATCTTTATATTCTTTAAATTGCATACTTATAAACTCAGAGAAACCCCGACCCAAATAACAACGCAATAACGCTTCAATATTTTATCTCGAGAAATTGAGCCAATTCAGTTTGAGTCACGCTTCCCGACTATCTGACTGATCAAAGGCATCAGCCAGACGGGAGCTTGATCGACCCAAGGCACGGCACCCGCGCTGCATGGCCGTCTGTACGAATGGCGAGTTCAGCGAGCACATCAGGCACACGCCGAAAAACCACACATAAGGACTTGGACGAAAATCTCATAGCCCTGCCTGCAGATGGGCCGCCGAACTGCCGGTCATTCCACCTCCCTCTGGAACACCACAGAACGGGAGCAATCACTGGAGCCAATCGCCCCCAACTCACAAGCCTTCCACCAATGAAAGGCCCCGAGACCCGCGAAACTGGATGAATGGAGCAAAACCTTGCCTCTCCTTGCGGGACGTCAAAATCAGCCAAACGGATATCGAGAGTGACACGGGAAGGGATTCGGGAAGCAGACGCCAAGCATGGCACCGCCTCCAGCACGTGCAGCCCCATTCGCAATCAACGACCATTCAAGCCAATTGTCTGCCATAAGCGCCGCGACTAAGGGAATAGACACACCACGAGTCAGTCCTTAACACATCGAATGAATTCGCCCTCTCCGACTGCACCTTCAGGACGAATTACCTCCAAACGCTGCAATGGGCAGCGCAGAAATCGACACAGTCGATTCAGTACCGTGCAGCCCGAGCATTTTGCCTACGTTTCGTAAATTCGCAAGCAGAGAGCGCGAATAACACCTTGACGCAAAACAAGAAATACCTGGAAAGAGAGGACGACCACTTAAGGTGGGGTGAAGAGGCTACTCTTCGTCGTTCACTCGATCCCTTAGCTCCTTCCCAGGCTTGAAATGCGGAACAAACTTGCCATCCAGGCGCACCGATTCCCCCGTCTTAGGGTTACGCCCAACGCGCGGAGCGCGGAAATGAAGGGAAAAACTACCAAATCCACGAATCTCGATCCTGTCCCCTGTCGCCAAGGCCTGGGACATCTGCTCGAGCATGGTCTTGATGGCAAGCTCTACATCCTTGGACGATAGCTGGCCCTGATGGGTAACGATTCGTTCGATCAACTCCGACTTGGTCATGGTTTTCCCTTCTAATTCAAGCGGCTAGATCAGCTCCATGAGGTTTTAGCACGCCAGAGGAGCTTTGAACAGTCCAAGCACCTGAAGGGAAATCGCAGAAAACAAAAAGGGCGGCCTAGGCCGCCCTTTTTGCTGAAGGAGCAGGGTGATTAGCCCTGGTTCTCCATCTGAGCACGGATCAGATCACCAATGGTGGTCGGACCGGTGGACTCCACTTCCTGCTTGCGCAGTTCTTTCATGGCGTCCTTCTCGTCATCAACGTCCTTGGACTTGATGGAGAGGCTGATTACACGGCTCTTGCGGTCGATGCTGATGATCTTGGCTTCAACTTCTTCGCCTTCCTTCAGCACGTTGCGCGCGTCTTCAACGCGGTCACGGCTGATTTCGGAAGCCTTCAGAACGCCTTCGATCTCGCCACCGAGGCTGATTACAGCACCCTTGGCGTCAACTTCTTTCACGGTGCCGCGAACGATGCTGCCTTTCTCGTGCATGGAGGCGTAGCTGGAGAACGGATCGTCTTCCAGTTGCTTGATGCCCAGGGAGATGCGCTCACGCTCCGGATCAACGGAGAGGATGACGGTTTCCAGCTCGTCGCCCTTCTTGAAGCGACGTACGGCTTCTTCGCCAACTTCGTTCCAGGAGATGTCGGACAGGTGGACCAGACCGTCGATACCACCTTCCAGGCCGATGAAGATACCGAAATCGGTGATCGACTTGATGGTGCCGGAGATCTTGTCGCCCTTGTTGAAGCGGCCAGAGAAGTCTTCCCACGGATTGGACTTGCACTGTTTGATGCCCAGGGAGATACGACGACGCTCTTCGTCGATGTCCAGAACCTGAACTTCCACTTCGTCGCCAACCTGAACGACCTTGGACGGGTGGATGTTTTTGTTGGTCCAGTCCATTTCGGAAACGTGTACCAGGCCTTCCACACCCTCTTCCAGCTCGGCGAAGCAGCCGTAATCGGTGAGGTTGGTTACACGGGCGGTCACGCGAGTGCCTTCCGGGTAACGAGCCTTGATGGCGACCCAAGGATCTTCGCCCAGTTGCTTCAGACCCAGGGAAACGCGGTTGCGCTCGCGGTCGAACTTCAGGACTTTCACGTCGATCTCGTCACCAACGTTGACGATCTCGGACGGATGCTTGATGCGCTTCCAGGCCATGTCGGTGATGTGCAGCAGACCATCTACGCCGCCCAGGTCAACGAACGCACCGTAGTCGGTGAGGTTCTTGACGATACCTTTGACCTGCTGGCCTTCCTGCAGGGATTCCAGCAGAGCTTCGCGCTCGGCACTGTTCTCGGCTTCCAGGACGCTGCGACGGGAAACGACAACGTTGTTGCGCTTCTGATCCAGCTTGATGACCTTGAACTCGAGTTCCTTGCCTTCCAAGTGAGTGGTGTCGCGTACGGGACGCACATCCACCAGGGAGCCCGGCAGGAACGCGCGGATGCCGCTGACGTCGACGGTGAAGCCGCCTTTGACCTTGCCGTTGATAACACCCTTGACCACTTCTTCGGCGTTGAAGGCCGCTTCCAGAACCAGCCAGGACTCAGCGCGCTTGGCTTTTTCGCGGGACAGCTTGGTTTCACCGAAGCCATCTTCCACCGCGTCAAGCGCAACGTGGACCTCGTCACCCA
Source organism: Pseudomonas sp. TCU-HL1 (assembly GCF_001708505.1). Taxonomy (NCBI): domain Bacteria; kingdom Pseudomonadati; phylum Pseudomonadota; class Gammaproteobacteria; order Pseudomonadales; family Pseudomonadaceae; genus Pseudomonas; species Pseudomonas sp. TCU-HL1. The sequence continues at coordinate 2,120,285 of NZ_CP015992.1, read as the reverse complement.
CCTTGATGGTCAGCTCGCCCTGTTCGTTGTAGAACTGCTCGACCGGGATGACGCCCTCGGATTTCAGGCCAGCATGGACGGTGACCCAGTCACCATCGATGTCGACCACGATGCCGGTGATGATTGCACCCGGCTGCATATCGAGGGATTTCAGGCTTTCTTCAAAAAGTTCTGCAAAGCTTTCGCTCATGTTCATACCTGTAGTCAAAGGCCAGGAAAGGCCCTATTCCGCACTCCAGCCAATGCGGTCAAGTCATCAATAGAAGCGACGAGGATCGAAGCTGGTATCCTGCGTCGCCCCAGTTGCGCCGCTGCCTGCCAAAGCCGGAAGCGGCGCGAATCTCAGGGTTGACATTGGCTTTTTCAACCTCCGGACGGAGGAATCGAGCCAACATAAGGGCTGGAATGGTAGCAATGGGGTTGACGGCCGTCAATCACACTGCTTGGCCATTCGTAATCGGTGCAGCATTTTACAGCAGGCCGTCCCCGGACTGCAGATATAGCGCCAGGCGGCGCAGCATTGCGTCGCAGCCGGCTAACTGCCCTGTGCTGATGAATTCATCGGGCTTGTGCCCCTGATCCATGCTTCCCGGGCCACAGACCACGGTGGGAATGCCCACCTGATCGAACAGTCCACCCTCGGTCCCGAAGGCCACAGTGCCAAACTCCGTTGATTTGCTGAGCACGGCCAACAGGCATGCCGCCTCACTATCCGGTGAAGTAGCCAGCCCCGGATAAGCGCTCAGTAGCTGCAGGCGAATTCCTGTGCCAGCCTGCACCGCACGCATTTTCGGCACCAGCTCGGACTCGGAATACGCCTGCAAGTCATCGACTACCTGCTGGGCATCGAAGTCCGGTAGCGCGCGCACTTCAAAATCGAACTCGCACTCCGCAGGCACGATATTGAGTGCCCGCCCTCCCTTGATGGTGCCGGTCTGCACCGTCGAGAACGGTGGGTCGAAACGCTCGTCGTGCCGCTCTGGACGGGCAAGCTCCGCGCCGAGCTCCCCCAGCTTGCCGATCAACCGCGCCGCATATTCGATGGCGTTGACGCCATAAGGCGCGTAGGCGGAATGGCAAGCCGCCCCCTGGACCTGGCAGCGCATGGCGAGCTTGCCCTTATGGCCGAGCACCGGCTTCAGCTCGGTAGGCTCACCAATCAGGCACAGGCGCGGCTTGTGCGGCCGCTTCTCCAGTTCCGCCAGCATCGCCCGCACGCCCAGGCACCCCACTTCCTCGTCATACGAGAAGGCGAGATGAACCGGCACGCTGAGAGGGCGCTCGAGAAAAGCAGGTACCGCCGCCAGCACGGAGGCGATGAAGCCTTTCATATCCGCCGTACCACGTCCGTACAACCGCCCTTCCCTTTCGGTCAGCCGGAACGGCTCGACCGTCCAGGCCTGCCCGTCCACCGGCACTACGTCGGTATGGCCGGAAAGTACAACGCCACCCCGGTCACGAGGACCGATGGTGGCGAACAGATTGGCCTTGGTGCGTTCCGAGTTGTGGAACAGCTCGCTTTCCACCCCCAGCCCTGCCAGGTAGTCCCGGATAAAAGCGATCAGTTCCAGGTTGGAATCCCGACTGACCGTAGCAAAACCGATCAGCCGTTCGAGCACGTCGCGGCTGGACACCTCACTCATCGCCTGGCACCCCGTAGCTGGGCGCCGCGGTCGGATTCAACGCCCGGATCACGTAATCCTGCATCTGCGGCCGATAAGCCTGCCAGAGCGCATCCAGCTGACCGATGGGATCTTCTTCCGCCCAATCGACCCGCAGGTCGACGATCGGCCAGGTCAGGTCCCCAACTACCTTGAGCGCCGCCGAATGCACAGGACCTGCCTCGCCACCGGCCGCCATCGCCGCATGCATGGCGACCAGCAGCCGATCCGCCAGCAAACCAGGCGCAGCCTCGAAAGCCTTGACCATGGCATCGATCACCTGGGTGCCGGCCAACAGGTTCCCTGCCGCGGCGCATTGCTCGCCAGCCACGGCGTTATGCACGCCCAGCGCCTCACTACCGCTGAAAAGCGCGACTCGCCCCTGCCCGTCGATCACTGTTACCTGGCGGTACTGACTCCAGCCGTTGGCGCTCAATGCCCGATCCAGCGCCGCGGCGGGCTCAAGTTGCTGGGCGTCGATCAAGTCAAGGATTTGCGGCCCCAGCGCCGGCAAGGTGACGTTCTGCGTCGCCACCGCCCCGACACCGGCGCGCACCCACGGGCAACGCGCGCCGACGGCAATGCTGGACGAGCTGATGGCGATACCGAGCTGGCCTGTCTCGTGGCAGCGGCCGATGATAGAGAACGTCATGACCCTGCTCCTTATGCCTTCGGCTGCCAGTCGTCCGGGATCACCGCGATCACGTCGATCTCCATCAGCCACTGGGGCTGGCCCAGGGCCGACACCACCAGTCCGGTGGAGATCGGGAACACGCCCTTCAACCACTTGCCGACTTCCTGATAGACCGGCTCGCGATAGCGCGGGTCGATCAGATAGGTGGTCGTCTTGACGATATGGGACAGGTCGCTTCCCGCCTCCTCCAGCAGTTGCTTGACGTTTTTCATTGCCTGCTCGGTCTGGGCGCGCGGATCGCCCAGCCCAACCAGGCGACCTTCGAAATCGGTCCCGACCTGGCCACGGACATAGACGGTGTTGCCGGCGCGCACGGCCTGGCACAGGTCGTTGTCCAGGCTCTGGTTTGGATACGTATCCTTGGTATTGAACATACGAATGCGGGTATGAGTAGGCATCAACTTGCTTCCATTAATCTGCAGTTATGAGGTTGCGAATCAGGGGGGCGCTTTCGATCAGTCATCGGCCTGGCGCTGCGAAGCATCGCGGTAGGCGGAATACTTGCGCTGCGTGGCGATATGGTCGGCAATGTGTTTGGCATCGTGCCAAACGCCCCAGATGAACGTGGAACCACGGCGTGACAGCCACGGCAGGCCCAGGAAATAGATGCCGGGCTCGGTCGAAACACCGCGCTGGTGCTGCGGCTTGCCTTTGCCGTCGAAGGCATTGACCTTCAGCCAGCTGTAATCAACCGCGTATCCGGTCGCCCAGATGATCGAGGTGACGCCGGCCTTGGCCAGGTCCAGCTCAAGAATCGGATTGGTCAGGCATTCCGGGTTCGGGTACGAAGCACGAGCTTCCGGCTCCTCTGGCAGGTCAAGGCCATTGCGCGCGATATAGGCGTCAGCTGCATCCAGCAGGGACAAATAGTTCTCATCACCGCGGGCGATGTTGTCCGCCAGGTCCTGCTGGAAGGTCACCACGTCGCCGTCGAACGACTTGGTAAGCCCCACGAGCGTCACGCCCTGATGGGCCAGGCCACGAAAATCGACCGTGTGCCCGCCACGGGCCCCGCTCACGGCAATGGTCACGTGCTCCTTGCCCGGCTGGGCGGCTTCCGCGTCCCACAGACCGAGCACGCCAAGCCACCAGCAGAAATCACGGTTGCGGTAAGCACGCGGCGGACGATCATGCGGGCCAACCGACAGGTAGACCTGCTTGCCGGCACGCTGCAACTCATCGGCAATCTGCACGCCCGATGACCCGGCACCCACCACCAGCACACCGCCCTCCGGCAGTTGCTGAGGATTGCGGTACTGGGCGGAGTGAATCTGCGTGACCGTTGCGTTGGTCGGCGCAATCGGTGGAATGATCGGACGCTGGAAAGGACCAGTAGCGGCCACCACGCGGTTTGCCTGGATCACCCCCTCCGAGGTTTCGATGGTGAATCCCGGACGGTCGGTATTGCGCACCACCGATTTCACTTCCACGCCGGTACGGATGGGGGCATCGAACTGCTTGGCGTAGGCTTCGAAGTAATCCGCAACCTGCTCTTTAGGCGCGAAGGCGTCGGGATCGAGGTCGAATTCCAGCCCGGGGAAGCGGTCGTGCCAGGCCGGCCCATTGGCCACCAGCGAATCCCAACGCCCCGTGCGCCAGGCTTCGGCGATGCGATTGCGCTCCAGTACCAGGTGCGGCACTCCGAGCTTGGTCAGGTGCTCGCTCATGGCCACGCCGGCCTGACCGGCACCAACAACCAGCGTATCGATTTCTGTTACTTCAACTGCCTGCTCCGCGTAGGTCTGAAACGCGGTCTGGTTCAGGTCGGTCATCGCTTGCCTCCTCTGACTCTGATCATTCTTGTTCTGCTGATGCGGCTATCTGTTGGGGTGTTGGCCGCATTCTGTTCAGAGCGAGACATTCGCGAAATTATGATTTTTGTAGTCGCTGGCTAGGAAAAAGCTACCAGCACGAAAAGCGCTGGGCCCGCGCGCCAAAAGGCTTTGGATATAGGTTTTTTAGTTTCAGGCGCGACAAAATAAATAGCGTCTTGGCGCCCGCAGACCCACTGATCGAAATGCATTTGCCGCGCCCCCGCCGTGCCTGATATCTGTATATATCCACAGTAAAAGACTGGTCTGCCTTCTCCCGCCATGCCTGCCGCCCTCGACGATCCCTTCTATTACCTGCACAACTTCCACACCCTGCTGGACTGGATCAGCGAGCGTTATCACGACCTGCTCGACGGCGACGAGCAGGCATTCATCGAGGACTTCCGCGCCCTGCCCCGCGCCTCCCAGGCGCTGCTGGTTCGCATGGTGATGCGCAAGGGCACGCTGTTTCGTGCGAGCAAGCTGAACTACCCGGAGATCGGCGATACCCGCGATGCGGCTGTTCCGCTGCTGGCGCTCGGCTGGGTGGATGCAGCGGCGGAACTGGACCTGGCGCAGCTGTTCGGCCTGCTCACGCTGGGCGAAGTGGATGCCTGCTTCGGCAAGGCACCAGGACGCAAGGCGGAGCGCCTGGAGAACCTCCTTGCCGAATACGATGGTCGCCGCACCTTTGCGGACTGGTTTCCGGCCAGTAGCGATTGCGTCTATGCCCTCGGCCTGATGGACATCTGCGATCGCCTGCGGCTGATGTTCTTCGGCAACCTCTACCAGGACTGGTCCGAATTCGTCCTCGCCGACCTCGGCATCTACCAGTACGAAAAGGTGGAGATCGATACCTCGGCAAGGGGCTTCCGCGAGCGTGCCGACCTCGACTACTACCTGCGCCTGCACCGTTGGCGGGAGCGCTTCGAGGCGGGCGAGGCACTTGAGCAGTTACTGCCCGAACTTCCCGTCGAACCCCACGCCAACCCGTGGCTGGATGCGCGTCGTCGCAAACTGCTGTTCCAGGTTGGCCAGCACTGCGAACGCTGCGAACTACTGGAAGCCGCGCTTGGCCTGTATGGCCTGTGCGGCTACCCGGGGGCGCGGGTCCGACGCATTCGCGTGCTAGAACGCCTGGACGCCCATGACGATGCCTTCGACCTTGCGCAACTCGCCAACGCAGCGCCCGAGAGCGAGGAAGAGCAGCAACACCTGATCCGCATCCTGCCGCGCCTGCGGCGAAAGCTGGGCCTGCCCAAGGAGCCGCCAGCCGGCCGTGCATCGGTGCAACGCATCGATCTTGTGCTACCCCAGCCCCCGGAACCGTTGTCAGTGGAGCACGCTGTGCTGCAGCACTTCCACGAAGACGACGCGCCCGTGCATTACGTGGAGAACACCCTGCTGAACTCGCTGTTCGGCCTGCTGTGCTGGGATGCCATCTTCGCGGCCCTGCCCGGTGCCTTCTTCCATCCCTTCCACAATGGCCCGGCGGACCTGCTCAGCCCCGATTTCCATGCTCGCCGCACCGAACTGTTCGACGCCTGCCTGGCGCAACTGGACAGTGCCGACTACCTGACCAGCATTCGCCGGACCTTCGCCGCCAAACAAGGGCTGCTGTCGCCCTTCGTCTACTGGGGCAACCTGGACGAAGCCCTGCTCGACCGGGCGCTGGCCTGCCTGCCGGCGACACAGCTCAAAGCCTGCTTCCAGCGCATCCTCGCCGACATCAAGTCCAACCGCTCCGGCCTGCCGGACCTGATCCAGTTCTGGCCAGCCGAGCGTCGTTACCGCCTGATCGAGGTGAAGGGTCCCGGTGACCGCCTCCAGGACAACCAACTGCGCTGGCTGGAGTTCTGTGCCCAGCACGACATTCCCGTGGAAGTCTGCTACGTGCAATGGGCGGACACCTGACATGGGCTACACCGTCGCCGTACGCGCGCTCTGCGAGTTCACCGCCAAGACGGGCGACCTCGACCTGCGCTTCACCCCTGCGCCCACTGCACAGGAAGGCATGGCCGGCCACGCACTGGTGGCCAGCCGTCGCGGCGAGAGCTACCAGACGGAAGTGGTGCTGGTTGGCGAATTCGGCCCGCTGCGGGTACGCGGCCGCGCCGACGGATACGACCCGGTGCTGAACCGTCTGGAAGAAGTGAAGACCTATCGCGGCGATCTTCAGCGCATGCCGGACAACCACCGGCACCTGCACTGGGCCCAGGTGAAGGTCTACGGCTGGCTGCTCTGCCAGCAGCAGTCGCTACCGGAAATCGAACTGGCGCTGGTTTATTTCGATGTCGGCAGCCAGAAGGAAACTCTCCTCATCGAGCGCCACAAGGCCGATGACCTGCGCCGGTTCTTCGAAACCCAATGCCAGCGATTCATCGCCTGGGCCAAACAGGAAGTCGCCCACGCAGCAGCGCGCAACGGAGCCCTTGAAGCCCTCGCCTTCCCCCATGCCGGATTCCGCCACGGCCAGCGCCAGCTCGCCGAAGCGGTCTACAAGGCGGCCAGCACCGGCTGCTGCCTGATGGCTCAGGCGCCCACCGGGATCGGCAAGACCCTGGGCACCCTGTTCCCCTTGCTCAAGGCGGTTCCGCGCCAGGCGCTGGACAAGGTCTTCTTCCTCGCGGCGAAAACACCTGGCCGCCAACTGGCGCTCGACGCCCTGCAGCAGATCGATGCCGAGCCCCTGCGCGTGCTCGAACTGGTCGCCCGCGACAAGGCCTGCGAGCACCCGGAAAATGCCTGTCACGGTGAATCCTGCCCCCTCGCCCGAAGCTTCTACGACCGCCTGCCTGCCGCGCGCAAGGCGGCAGCGGAACGCCGCTGGCTGGACCGCAAAACCCTTCGTGAAATCGCACTCGCCCATCAGGTATGCCCCTATTACCTGGCCCAGGAGATGGCCCGCTGGAGCGACGTGGTGGTGGGCGACTACAACTACTACTTCGACTCCAGCGCCCTGCTCCACAGTCTGACCAACACCAATCAGTGGCGCGTCGCCGTGCTGGTGGACGAAGCCCACAACCTGGTGGAACGGGCGCGCAAGATGTACTCGGCCGAGCTCGACCAGCTCAGCCTAAAGGCCCTGCGCAAGACTGCGCCGGCCACGCTGAAAAAATCCCTGGAACGGGTCGGCCGTGCCTGGAGCGAACTGAACAAGGAACAGGCCGAGGACTACCGCGCCTATGACGCACCTCCGACCAAGCTGCTCAATGCCCTTCAAGGGGCGGTAACCGCGATTACCGACTACCTCACCGACAACCCCACCGCCGTGGATACCGCCCTGCAGGAGTTCTACTTCGAAGCCATGCAATTCGGTCGCATGGCCGAGCAGTTCGACAGCCATTCGCTGTTCGACCTCAGCAAGCGCCCCGGCAAAAGTGGAAGCAGCCTGTCGCGTCTATGCCTGCGCAATCTGGTACCCGCGCCATTCGTGGGTCCACGGTTCGCCGCCAGCCATTCCACCGTGCTGTTCTCGGCCACCCTCAACCCGCGCCGCTATTACAGCGACCTGCTGGGACTGGCCGCCAATACACCCTGGCTGGAAGTGGACTCCCCTTTCAGCGCCGAACAGCTCCGGGTGCAGATAGCCACCGACGTCTCAACACGCTACCAGCACCGCAACGCATCGCTCACTCCCATCGCACGGCTGATGGCCCGGCAGTTCGCAGAACGTCCCGGTAACTACCTCGCCTTCTTCAGCAGCTATGACTACCTGCAGCAAGTCGCCAGCCTGTTCGCCCGCGAACATCCGCAGGTGCCCATCTGGCTGCAGGCACGGCAGATGGATGAAGCCGAGCGCCAGGCGTTCATCCAGCGCTTCGAAGTCGGTGGCCAGGGCATCGGCTTCGCTGTACTGGGTGGTGCATTCGGTGAAGGCATCGACCTGCCCGGCGAGCGGCTGATCGGCGCCTTCGTCGCCACCCTTGGCCTGCCGCAGCTGAACCCCATCAACGAGCAACTAAAGCAACGTATGGCCGCGCAGTTCGGCGCCGGCTACGACTACGCCTATCTCTATCCGGGTTTGCAGAAAGTGGTGCAGGCAGCCGGGCGGGTCATCCGCTCGACCGAGGACAGGGGCGTGGTGCACCTGATCGACGACCGCTTTGCGCGGCCGGAGGTGCAGCGGCTCCTGCCTTCCTGGTGGGCCATCGATCACCTGTAGGGGCGAATCAATCGCCAAGTGAGCTGAAGGCCTGCCCGTGTGGGTGCGAATTCATTCGCAAAAGGCGTTGGCACTATCGCCGGCAAACACCCATATCCACCTTGCCCACGAACGGGTTGCCATAGCCCATCACACAAGCCACGCGCTGGTTGCGGTTACGCTCCCAGGCTTCCACCGGGTATTGGCGATTCCAGGCGTTGTAGAGCTTGCGGTCCTGGCTGGAGATACGCAGACCGTAGCGATCACTCATGTAGAAGTAGGTGCGCGCGATCATCCCGCGAATTTGCTGCCGCGGCATCGCCTTGCGTGCCTTGAAGTCCACCACCATCGGGCAAGCGCCGTATTGGCTCGGCTTCTGCGGCAGCCAGGCGAAGCTGTAGTTGCTGCGGTCGCCGTTCACCTCGCCGATGCTCGGCACCAGGTTATGCAGGTCGGCCTCGGCGCGCTGGTAGGTCGGATCGTTCTCGGTGCAACTCTTGCGCCCCCCTTTCTGCCAGCACTGACGCTGATGGCCGATCACCCAGGCTGGCACGATGTGCTCCCACTCGATGCGCTGGGCCCGTTGAGGTGTCTTTCTCGGCACATAGCCACAACTCTTCAGGTCCACACGATTGCCCTGGTAGCGGCAGCCGCAATAGAACTCCACCGGGTGAGTGGCGTAGAGCTTCCAGGCGACCTTCTTGGCTTCGTTGAAGGTACGTGGGGCTGCGGCTTCGGTGGCGGCGGAAAATAACAGGGAAAACAGCAGGATAGAGCGGATCATCAGGATTCTTGTTCTCGGTACTGCGTCAGTGGGAAATGACTGACAACAGATTTTTCCTTTGGTTTGGTTGCCATCAGACCGCGGCAACTGCTATCTGTATAAATATACAGTAATCCAGGAAAAGTCCTATGCCTGTATCAGCCCCGATCCGCTTGCCGATACCCGAGCAACCCGTTCCAACCAACGCACCGCTGCCTTATCAGTTACCGCTGCCCTTCCCGCCCCCCGGCCAGGTACAGCCCTTGCTCGCCACTCGGCGACTGCACTGATTCCGCCCGAGGACACCCCGATGCTGGATGTACGCCAGTTGAAATACACCGTGAGCCGCATGGCCCCGGAAGAAATCCGCGAGGCCGTGGAGGAGTTGCGCCTGGAAGGTCTGGTCACCGACGGCAAGACGCCCTTCGGCCGCCTCCACTTCAACACCTGTCTGGCGGAGATCGAGGCGCTGTTCCAGCGTGCCGGCTATCACCGGCAACTGGATGTGGTGGGCTACCAGGGCCAGGCCTATGCCCTGTTCGATCCGTCCCGCTGGGAACCGGTACAGGTACTCAGGTGGTTGAAGGACTATGTGGACTCGCGCCAGGTGGAAAGCGCCTAGCAGGCTGCTAGCGCTTCTGCGCGTAGGCCATGAACAGCCCGCTACCCACGATGATGGCGATGCCGAGCAGGCCGACCTGGTCCGGCGCATGGTTGAACAGCAGCAGCCCGAGCAGGCCGGCAAAGACGATCTGCCCATAGCCGAAGGGCGCCAGCAGCGGCGGTGAAGCGTGGCGGAACGCCTGGGTCAGCAGCATGTGCCCGCCCATGCCGCAAGTGCCCAGGGCGAGCATCAACAAACTGTGGCCGAGGTTGTCCGGCAGGTGCCAGAAGAACGGCACCAGAGTGCTCATCAGCAGCGTGTTGGTCAGGCCGGTGATGAAGTTGCTGGTGGCCGAACTGTCGGTTCGGGCAAGGATGCGCGTCAGCAACTGATAGAAGGCAAAACAAACGGCGGCGGCCAGCGGGTAGAGCACGGCCGGGGTGAACAGCGAACCACCTGGACGGACGATCAGCAGCACCCCGGCGAAGCCCACCAGCACCGCCCCCCATTGCCCGCGGGAGACCCGCTCGCGCAGCAGGGGTACCGAAAGCAGGGTGACCAACAGCGGCGCGAGGAAGATTACCGAGGTCGCCTCGGCCAGCGGGATATAGCGCAGGCCGGTCGTGAACAGCAGGCTCACCCCGATCAGGCAGAGCGCCCGCGCCACCTGCAACAGCGGCCGCTTGGTGCGCAGCACCCGCATCCCCTCACGCGGCAGCAGGAAGCCCGCCATCAGCAGCGTGTGCACCAGATAGCGCACCCAGACCACCATCACGATGGGGTAGAACGCCGACAGGTACTTGGAAATCGCGTCGTGGCTGGAGAACAGGAAAGTCGCCAGGCAGACCAGCACGATACCTTTCAGCGGCTGGTCGATGCGTTGCGACAAGGGACTTTGGGAGCTCATCAGGGGTCCGGGTCGTCTGCCGGGGAAGGACTTGGTAGCAGACTAATGATTAGGCGCCTCAAGATATCGGCTAAGCCTCTGTGACTCAAGAGCCGGCCGGCGTGCAATGCCGGACAGGGAAGCCCAGCCTTCCATCGGCCGACCGGAGGTGCTGTGGTCCTGCCGGGAAGCGCTGTAAAAATGCAGCACTCGCACCCCGCGTTCGGCCGCAGGCCCCGCGCCACCTGTCCATGGCGGCTGGCACGCAATGTGCGGACGTAAGTTCGAATCCCGCAAGAACACCTGGAATCGACATGGACCCACTACACCTGATGGCCGAACGCGGCCTGCTGCTTTCCGCCACGCTCTCGATCAGCGGCCAACTGCTGCATATCTCGCCCAGCCTGAGCGACCAGCTTGGTTATGCGCCGGATGAACTCCTGGGGCTGGGTATCGAACAGATCTACACCGCCGAGTCGGTGCGCGCCCTGAATCTGCTTTTCGCCAACCCGCCCGCCGACGAACGCATCCAGGACCTGGAACTCACCCTGATCCGCCACAGTGGCGGGCTCCTGCCGATGCTGGCCAGCGGCATTCTGGAATGGCGCACCGAGCCCACACCCCGCCTGCACCTGATCAAGATGCCGCTCGGCGCCCTCACCCGCCGGGTGAACGAGTTGCAGAACGCCAACGAAGTCATGAGCCAGATGCTCTACAGCGCCAAGGTGGCCTACTGGTGCATCGAGTTCGCCGAGGCGGTGGACATGACCCAGACACCCGACGAGATCGTCCGCCAGGTGTTCGAAAACCGCTCCTACTGGCGCATGTGCAACCGCGCCATGGCGGAGGTCTACGAAATGCCGGCGGACGTCGACTTCAACCAGCAACCGGTGCGCCTCTACTGGCCGCGCAGCCCGGCCAACGAAGAGTTCGTGCGGCGCCTGGTGGAAACCGGCTTCTGCGTCGACGGCGCCCTCTCGGTGGACCGCCGCCACGATGGTTCGCCCGCCTACGTGGAAAACGATGTGCGCGCCGCCATCCACAACGGCCGCCTGCTGCGCATGTGGGGCAGCATCCGCGACGTCAGCCAGGAGCTGCGCGTGCAGCACGACGCCGAGCAACGCATCGATGCGCTGCGCCGGGTCTTCGACGCGGTGCCGGACGCGGTGGTGGTGATCGACGAAGAGCTCCAGCCGCAATGGCGCAACGCTGCCTTCGAGAACACCTTCGGCATCACCCAGGGCACCAGCATCGCCCACGCCCTGCTGGACCAGTCGCTGCCCGAACGCACCTGGCACAGCCTGCAGCTGCCCGACCTGAGCGGCCGGCCGCAACTGTTCAACGTCCATTGCTCGCGCATCCTCATGCAGGAAGGCGTGGCCTGGAAGGTCGCGGTGCTGCGTGCAACCGAGCGCGGCATCCGCCATAGCGGCGAGTTGCATCCATGATCGACAAGAACCTCCTGCCATCGCTGAAGATGGGCATGCGCTCCTCGGTGAGCGTCAGCAGCGAAGTGCTCTCCGCACTACTGGAAACGCCGGCCCTGCACGCGCTGCTCGACAGCTTCAGCGAGGCCATCATCCTCTGCGACGGCGAATCGCGGGTGCGCTTCCTCAATCTCGCCGCAGAACGGGTCAATCGCCTGTCCCGCCAGGAAGCGCTGGGCCTGCCCAACGCCGAGTTCTTCCAGCGCTCGGCACTGGGTTTCGATGATTTCCAGCAGGCCGTCAGCCGTGGCGGCACCAGCGCCCTGACCCGCTCCCGCGATGGTCGGATGTTCCTCACCAGTACCCAGGCGGTACCCACCGGCGCCTACGAAAAACCCTACACCCTTCTGGTGCAGCGCGACTTCGAAGGCCGCGAGAGCCAGCGCCGCACCTCCCCGCAGGCCTTTGCGCCCGCAGAGAACAGCGGCCTGGGCGACCCGCAGGACAACGCCCTGCACCTTTCACCGTTGCTTTCCAGCATCGCCGACACTGGCGTGCGGGCCTTTCGCCGGCGCGCCAGGCTCCTGCTGCTGGGCGAACCCGGCGTCGGCAAGACCGCCATTGCGCGGCACATCCACCGCGCCGCCGGCTGGGGCGACCGACCCTTCATCCACGTCAACTGCGGCAGCATCCCGGAAAGCCTGTTCGAGTCCGAGATGTTCGGCTACGAACGCGGCGCCTTCACCGGTGCGCTCCAGGGTGGCAAACGCGGTTATATCGAGAGCGCCTCGGGCGGCACGCTGTTCCTCGACGAGATCGGCGAAATCCCGCTGCATGTGCAGGCCAAGCTGCTCAAGTTCCTGGAAGACGGCAGCATCCAATCGGTGGGCTCGCCACTCTCCAAGACGGTCCAGGTGCAGGTGATCGCCGCCACCAACAAGGACCTGCGTCGCCTGGTGGAGACCGGCGAATTCCGCGCCGACCTCTACTACCGCCTGGCGGTGCTCCCGGTGGAAATCCCGCCGCTGCGCCAGCACCTGGAAGACCTCCCGGTGCTCATGGACATCCTCCTGGTGCGCATCAACCGCGACCGTCAGCCGACCCTGCGACTCTCAGCAGGCTGCCGCCAGCGCCTGATGAATTACGACTACCCCGGCAACATCCGTGAGCTGGTGAACGTCTTCGAACGTCTGGCCGTGCTGGCGGACGAAGAAGCCCAGGAACATCACCTGCCACCGGAACTGCTCGGTCTCGCTGCCCCGGTATTCGCCCGTCCGGTGACAGAGCGTGTGGACGGCGAGAGCATCGTGCCGCTCAGCGAGGAAGCCGGCAGCAATCTCAAGGCCCAGGTGCAGCGCTTCGAACGCCAACTCATCCTCCAGGCGGTCCAGAGCCAGGGCAGCAAGCGCAAGGCCGCCCAGCAGCTCGGCATCGACATCGGCACCCTGATCCGCAAGCTGCAACGCGACTGATCCCACCGGCACAGGGATGTGCCCCAATGCTGTCGTTTCCCCCTCCCCGCACTCCCGTACAACGCTGCAAGAATGCCAACAAGGCAATTCATTTCTGCCTACATCCAGCACTATAAGACAAATAAAATTCGTTTTATTTCAATACGTTACTAAGTTGGCACAGCATGTGCTCCAGCTAACGGCAACCCATCCACCTGAGTGGGTCATCGCATAGAAGCCGGGCCCGAGAGGTCCGGCAGCTCTGGAGGCAAAACAACAATGCTGATCACAGGTATCAAGAGCCGGCCGGTATACGACCAGCTCCACCCCCTCCCCGGCGGTATCCGTCATCTGGTCGTCGGCCAGGGCAGCGGCGGCCGCGCCCTGCTGCGCCTGCTGGACGACATGGCCGGGCAGGGCCTGAACATTACCCTGCTCTACTCCCAGGAATCCTTTTCCGGCCAGGACTTCCTCGCCGAACTCTCACAACGCGACGTTGCCGAGCTGCGCGTCTATGCCAGCAATCAAGAGCTGGTGGACGACCTCGAACACATCCTCGGGGATGCCCACATGGGCACCCGCCTCTACCTCTCCGGTTCGGAAAGCTTCATCGGCACCGCGATGCAGGTTGCCACCCGCTACGACATGAACGGTGACGAAGTGCTCCGTGAGCACGCCGGCAGTTTCGTCCGCCGCGTCTGGTGCGTGCACTGCGACAGCTACACCGAGAATGTCACCCAGCGCGTATTCCAGTGCCCCAGCTGCAGTCGGATGCTGGTGGTGCGCGATCACTACTCCCGCCGCCTCGCCGCCTTCCAGGCCGTGAAGGCCGATGCCGAAGTCCCCGGCGAACTGCCGGCCGCCGAGGAGCTCGACACATGAGCCTGAGCAACGGAACCCTGAACGTGCGGGTCGCCCGCGTCGAAGCCGTAACCCCCGAAATCAAGCGCTTCACCCTGGTGTCCACCGATGGCGCGCACCTGCCGCCTTTCTCCGGTGGCAGCAACGTGGTGGTGCTGATCCCCCATGAGAACGGCACCTACCGCAACGCCTACTCGCTGATGAGTTCGCCCTACGACTCCAGCGCCTACCAGATCGCCGTACGCCGGGTCGAGGACGGCCGTGGCGGCTCGTTGCGGATGCACGAAGCCGTGAACGAAGGCGACGTGCTGGAAATCCTCCGCCCGGTGAACCTGTTCCCGCTGAGCAAGCACGCCCGCCTGCACCTGTTCATCGCCGGCGGCGTGGGCATCACCCCGGTCTGCTCGCAACTGGCGGAACTGCGTCTGCGCGGCACGCCCTTCGAAGTGCACCTGGCCGTGCGTGGCGCGGAGCACGCGCGCCTGGGCGACGAACTGGTGCGCGAATATGGCGATGCGGTGCGCCTGTACCGCAACGACATCGACCAGCGCCTGGACATCGCCGCCGTAGTGGCTGACCGCCCGCTGGGCAGCCACCTGTATGTGTGCGGCCCGGAATCCATGATCCAGGACGCCATCGACAGCGCCCGCGCCCAGGGCTGGACCGACAGCCACATCCACTACGAGCGGTTCCTGGAACAGGGCAGCGTCGGCGAAGCCTTCAGCGTCACCCTGGCGCGCAGCGGCGCCACGATCGAGGTCTCGCCCGACCAGAGCCTGCTGGAGGCCGCCGAGGCCGCCGGCCACGAGATTCCCTACCTGTGCCGTGGCGGCGCCTGCGGCATGTGTGAAACCCCTGTGCTGGAGCTGGACGGCGAGATCCACCACACCGACGACTGGCTGTCCGACGAGGACAAGGCCGCCAACAAGAAAATCATGCCCTGCGTATCGCGCGCCAAGTGCTCGCGGCTGGTCATCGACTGCTGAACGGAGAACGACCATGACCATCCAGTTCCGACCCGACGAAACCTACCGCGACGACTACACCTACGCGAACAGCCCCGAGTGCATCGCCCGCGCGCCCTTCCCCTTCCCGGACGACGAGTACATGTACTCGATGAACCTGGAGCCCCATGTATCGGTGGGCGACGCAGCGCTCAAGGCCGTCTTCGACATCGACGAGCACTACATCAGCGAATGCCGCGACCGCGCCATCACCCTGGAGAAAGACCCGGGCATGCACTACGTGTCGGCGCCGCACATGATGGAAGCCCAGTGGGACCTGCTCGAGCTGATCATGGAGTCCTACGCCAGCGACTACCCCGAGTTCTTCAGCCTGGAGAAGGACGGCACTCGCTGGCACTGGACCAACAAGCTGCTGAACATCGACGACACCTTCACCTTCGGCGACCCGGCCACCCTCCCCTACGAGCCGATGGAATACATCACCCGGCAGGCCCAGGGCGACTGGGTGCTGCAGGAAGAGCGTGACGGCACCCTGTACTGGGGCGCCGGTATCGCCACCCAGCGCGCCGACTACTCCCTGCGCTTCAACCTCGGCATGGCCTGGCACGAGTTCCACGGTCCGGTGCCGCTGGTGAAAGAGACCGGCATGCTCGACCGCGCGCTGAAGTTCCTCCTGCGCCTGCGTTGCGGCCATCCTGTACGCCGCCTGAACTGGTCGCTGACCGTCAACCCGCGCCTGGACGTCTCCGCCGAAAGCCTGCCGGACTGGGCCCCGGACCGCACCACGGTGACCGCCGAGAACGCCGGCAAGCTGGTCTACCTGCGCATCGAGCTGCAGCCGCTGCACCGCCTGCCGCGCAGCAACGCCATCGTGTTCCCGATCCGTACTTATCTGTTGAACCTGGAAGACATCGCCACCAACCCGGCCTGGGCCAAGCGCATGCACCGCGTGCTCAAGTCCCTCAACCAGGAGCTGGTGGACTACAAGGGCTTCACCCGTTACCGCGACGCCGCCGTCGAGTGGCTGTCGCAGTTCGACGACGGCCGCGACGAGCAGGTGGCCAAGGCCGTCTGAGTCCGCATCACGCTTCACCCATAACAACAAAGGCTCTTCCATGAGCACCGGCGGGCCCCGCCCCGCCGGCCAAGCAAACGACTGCCATTCAAATGAGGAAAAACAATATGAGTGGGTCTTCTGCGGCGCGTGCAACCGCTTCGATCGATCAGGATGCCGAACAGCTGCGCGCGCTCGGCTACAGCTCCAACTTCAACCGCAGCATGAGCCTGTGGGAGAACTTCTCCCTCGGTTTCACTTATCTGTCGCCGGTGGTCGGCGTCTACACCCTGTTCGGTCTCTGCCTCGCGGCAGGCGGCCCGCCGATGTTCTGGTCCTACCTGCTGATCGGCCTCGGCCAGTTGCTGGTGTGCCTGGTGTTCGGTGAAGTGGTTTCGCAGTTCCCGATTTCCGGTGGTGTCTACCCCTGGGCACGCCGCCTGGTGGGCAAGCGCTGGGCGTGGATGGTGGGCTGGGTCTATGCCTGGGCACTGTGCGCCACCATTGCCGGCGTTGCCGTCGGTGCCGGTCCGTACCTGGCCGCCATGCTCGGTTTCGAGGCCAACTCCAACGCCAACATCTACATCGCCCTTGGCCTGATCCTGCTATCCACTGCGCTCAACCTGGTGGGCACCAAGCTGCTGGCGCGCGTGGCCATGTTCGGTTTCCTCTGCGAACTGGTCGGGGCCATCCTGGTGGGCGGCTACCTGCTGATCTTCGAACGCCACCAGCCGTTCAGCGTGCTGTTCGACACCTTCGAGATCAACGTCAACGGCTCCTACCTGCCGGCCTTCCTCGCGGCGTCCCTGGCGGGCCTGTTCCAGTACTACGGCTTCGAGGCCTGCGGTGACGTGGCCGAGGAAACCCCCAACCCTGGCAAGCGCATTCCCAAGGCCATGCGCATGACCATCTACATCGGCGGCGCCGCAGCCATGTTCGCCTGCCTGGCGCTGATTCTCGCGGTGCCGGACATGCAGAAGGTCATCGCCGGCGAAGACACCGACCCGGTTTCCACCATCCTTTCCAATGCCTTCGGTCCGGTGGGTTCGAAGCTGGTCATGGCCGTGGTGATGGTGTCCTTCATCTCCTGCGTGCTCAGCCTGCAAGCCGCCGCCAGCCGACTGCTGTTCGCCTATGCCCGTGACGAAATGATCGTCGGCAGCAACCTGCTCAAGCGCCTGTCCGCCAACCAGGTACCGTCCTTCGCCCTGGTGGTGAGCGGTGTCCTGCCGGCGGCCATCGTCTGCCTCGGCCTGTTCATGGCGGACGCCGTGGCCACCATCGTCGGCTTCGCCGCCATTGGTATCTACGTCGCCTTCCAGCTGATCGTGATCGCGGCACTGATCGCCCGCGCCAAGGGCTGGCGCCCGAGCGGTCAGTTCAGTCTGGGCGGCTGGGGCCTGCTGGTGAACGTCGCCGCGCTGATCTACGGCCTTGGCGCCATCGTCAACATGGTCTGGCCGCGCAGCCCGGATGCCGCCTGGTACATCAACTACTCGATGATCCTGACCACAGTGGTGGTAATGGGCGCGGGCTTCCTCTACATGCTGCTGGCCAAGCCGTACGACAAGGGCACCGCCCCGGCCGGCGAC
Source organism: Pseudomonas sp. TCU-HL1 (assembly GCF_001708505.1). Classification (NCBI taxonomy): domain Bacteria; kingdom Pseudomonadati; phylum Pseudomonadota; class Gammaproteobacteria; order Pseudomonadales; family Pseudomonadaceae; genus Pseudomonas; species Pseudomonas sp. TCU-HL1. The sequence goes on along the minus strand of NZ_CP015992.1, from coordinate 2,102,372 downwards.
GCCTGGAAGTTCTCCAAGCCAACCCCAACGGCCGCTGACGTCGCCGGGGTGCCGGCGCAGTAACTAGCCACCGCACACTCTCTCCGAGCTCTGCTCCCCTCTCCTCTTCAGGGAGAGGGGCCGGGGGAGAGGGTAACCAAGCTCAGTCCAAGCACCGCCGTGTACCCGAACCCAGTAACCCTCTCCCCAACCCTCCCCTAGCCGGTCGCCCCTGAAGGGAGAGGGAACAACTATGAGGACGCCCCCATGCAAACCAAGCTCCTGATCAACGGCCAGCTCGTCGCCGGTGAAGGCCCCGGCCTCGCCGTGCTCAACCCGTCCCTGGGCACCGCCCTGGTGGAAATCGCCGAGGCCAGTCCGGCCCAGGTCGATGCCGCCGTGCGGGCCGCCGACGCCGCCTTCCCGGCCTGGTCGCAGACCTCGCCCAAGGACCGCGCCACCCTGCTGCTGAAACTGGCCGACCGCATCGACGCCCACGCCGAAGAACTGGCGCGCCTGGAATCGCAGAACTGTGGCAAGCCCTACGCCGCCGCGCTGAACGACGAACTGCCGGCCATTGCCGACGTGTTCCGCTTCTTCGCCGGTGCCAGCCGCTGCATGAACGGCTCCGCCGCCGGCGAATACCTGCCCGGCCACACCTCGATGATCCGCCGCGACCCGGTGGGCGTGGTCGCCTCCATCGCGCCGTGGAACTACCCGCTGATGATGGCCGCCTGGAAACTCGGCCCGGCGCTGGCCGCCGGCAACACCGTGGTGCTCAAGCCCTCCGAGCAGACCCCGCTGACCGCCCTCAAGCTGGCCGAATTCATCGCCGAGCTCTTCCCTGCCGGCGTGGTGAACCTGGTCTTCGGCCGTGGCCCGAGCGTCGGCGAGCCGCTGACCACCCACCCGAAAGTACGCATGGTCTCCCTCACCGGCTCGGTCGCCACCGGCTCACGGATCATCGCCGGCACCGCCGACAGCGTGAAACGCATGCACATGGAACTGGGTGGCAAGGCCCCGGTGATCATCTTCGACGACGCCGACATCGACGCCGCCGTGGAAGGCATCCGCACCTTCGGCTTCTACAACGCCGGCCAGGACTGCACCGCCGCCTGCCGCATCTATGCGCAGAAGGGCATCTACGAGCGCTTCGTGGCCAAGCTCGGCGAGGCCGTCGGCAGCCTCAAGACCGGTCTGCAGGACGACCCGGCCACCGAGCTCGGCCCGCTGATCACCGAGCAGCACCTGGCGCGTGTCGAAGGCTTCGTCCAGCGCGCCGCCGCCGTGCCGCACATCCAGGTGGTCACCGGTGGTGCGCGCGTCGACGGCCCGGGCTTCTTCTTCCAGCCCACCGTGCTCGCCGGCGCCCGCCAGGACGACGAGATCGTCCGCCGCGAAGTGTTCGGCCCGGTGATCTCGGTCACCGCGTTCGACGATGAGGAACAAGTGCTGGCCTGGGCCAACGATTCCGACTACGGCCTGGCTTCTTCCCTCTGGACCGCCGATGTCGGCCGCGCCCACCGCCTGTCCGCGCGCCTGCAGTATGGCTGCACCTGGGTCAACACTCATTTCATGCTGGTCAGCGAAATGCCCCACGGCGGCGTCAAGCACTCCGGCTACGGCAAGGACATGTCCATGTATGGGTTGGAGGACTACACCGCCATTCGCCATGTGATGTTCAAGCACTGATCCGGCCGCCGCTCGCTTGCCCGGGCGTTGTTGAGAAGAGCGTCGAAATGCTCATGTACAACAGTACATTCCGCGTTCTCCGCCCTTCTCGCCTAGCCCGTGCGGCGTGAGCGACGCCTGGATTCGTGCCCGTAAGCGTTTTGTGGGGGCGAATTCATTCGCGATTGAAATCGCTCCTACAGGATTGGCATCCCCCAACCAGGAGCCTCCCATGCTCGACATGTTCGACATGTTCGACGGTATCCGTTTGATCCTCACCGGCGTGCTGGCCGACCTGGCCCTGGCGTCGGCCTGAATCGGCATAGGGGACGGCCTTCACAGGCCGTTCCCCTGCCACACCACCCGGCATGCGGGTCCGCACCGGGCGGTTCGAGAGATTGAGGTTAGATCAGGGGTAGCCCCAAACGGTCGAACCAGGCGATATTCAGCACTCGATTCAGCTCCAAGGAGCTGTTGCGCCACCAACGACGGGTGTTCCTCGCCACTTGCCGTGCCGTTCCCTCACTGGCGCCAAGTGCTCGCAGCGCTTTGTAGGTCGTCGTCCCACGCTTCCAATGCTTGAGCCGGATCGCTCGCAGGCGGTGTCGTATCCATTCATCCAGCTCTCGCCAGACGCCTGGTGTCTGTGACAAGCCAAAGTAAGCTTTCCAACCCAGCAGGTAAGGGCGCAAGCCATCGACAACTTGCTGCAGGCTGCGTCCGCTTGAGCGTCGGGTGTATCAGCGAATCCGCTGCTTGAACTGCTGTTGCGCCTTATAGGATGCAGCCCGCTTGACTTCGCCTCGCCTGGACCACAACGCGTAACCCAGAAACTTACGGCCAAACGCGTTGGCCACCGCACTCTTGTGCTCATTGGCACTCAAGTGCAGCCGTCCATACAAGCGCTTCAGCCAGGCCATCACCCGTTCACCTGCCTTTTGACTGCGCACGTAGACGTTCGCGTCGTCGGCGTAGCGCACGAAACAATGGCCTCTGCGCTCCAGCTCCCGATCCACTTCATCCAGCAGCACGTTCGCCAGCAACGGCGACAGCGGGCCGCCTTGCGGCGCCCCGCAGCGGCTTTTCTCGATCACACCAGCCTTTAGCGTTCCAGCATCCAGATAGGCACGCACCAGCCGGATCACCGGCCGGTCCGCAATCCGTTTGCCCAAACGATCAATCAGAATGTCGTGATCGACCCGGTCGAAGAACTTCTCCAGGTCCACATCCACCACGATCCGCCGCCCTGAGGCAACGTAACGCTGCGCCGCGAGAATCGCGCCGTGGGCGTTACGACCCGGACGAAAACCGTAGCTGTGCTCACTGAAGGTGGAATCGAGGAGTGGCTGCAAAACTTGCAACAGCGCTTGCTGGATCAGGCGATCGGTGACCGTCGGAATCCCCAGCTCGCGCTCGCCGCCGTCCGGCTTGGGAATCACCACGCGGCGGACTGGGCTGGGCCGATACTCCCCCGACAGCAGTTGCTGGCGAATCCCGGCCCACTCGGTCAGCTGGTGTTCGGCCGTCTGCTCAATGTCCAGACCGTCGACTCCCGCCGCCCCTTTGTTGGCCTTGACGCGCTTCCACGCGCGTTGCAGGTTGCCTCTCGCAAAGGCGCGTTGCAGCAGCCCTTGCCCTGCGTTTTCGGGATCACCTTGCGGGCGCCATGCCTCGTCGCTGACGGAGCGATTCACGGCTTCACCGTTTCTCGTCGGCGTCCGCCCCGCGTTTGGCGGGCATCTGACTTCCGGTCATGTCGCATCAAGATGGCCTATGGCGCTCTCTCTCGTTCGGCCCTTCGTCGAAAAAAACGACTACTACGGCCTCTGCTGACTTCTCGCTCCGGCTGGCGCCGTCGCCCTTTCAGGCATGAGGCGAGATCTCCCCAGGTAAGGACGCACTCCTTCACTGCACAACCGCCGGATTTACGCCACTTCGCCTTGGCCACGAGAGCTTCGCGGCTTCTTGCCCGCTCGCCCTGCTCGGCAGCGCCTCGTATCCGATTCTTGTCCATCGGCTCGCAGTTTCGCTCCACGCTTCCTCCCCACGGTCGGTCGCCCTTTCGCAGTTGCGCTTCGCTTCGTTCGCTGTGGCCAGCTCACGGGAGGACTTACACCTCCAAGAGTGCGCCCATGCTGGGCGCACAAAAGAAGCCCCGGCATACGCCGGGGCCAATCGGGTGCTCGAGCCGCCGACACACCTGGCCCGGGCTGCCCATTGGGCTGGAGTGCCCGTTACTCGATGATGTTGAAGTCCTTCAGGTGTTCCTCGGAAATCTCCAGGCCCAGGCCCGGCAGGTTGTCGTCCAACTGGATGTAGCCATTCACCGGCTGCGGCTCGCCCTTGAACACGTAGTAGAAGAGCTCGTTGCCCACCTCGACGTCGAACACCGGGAAGAACTCAGCCATGGGCGACGCGGTGCTGGCCATGGTCAGGTGATAGTTGTGCATCTGCCCGGCATGGGGGATCACCGGCACCGACCAGGCTTCGGCCATGGCGTTGATCTTGCGCGCCGCGGTGATCCCGCCGACACGGTTGGTGTCGTACTGGATCACGTCCACTGCACGGCGCTCCAGAAGGTCCTTGAAACCGTACGATGTGAACTCGTGCTCGCCACCGGAGATGGGCATGATCCCCATCTTCTTCAGCTCCACATAGCCTTCGATGTCGTCGGCGATCACCGGTTCTTCCAGCCAGCGCGGCTCGAACTCGGCCAGTTTCGGCAACATGCGGCGGGCGTACTCCAGGGTCCAGCCCATGTAGCATTCGAGCATGATGTCCACGTCCGGGCCAGCCAGCTCACGCAGCGCGCGGACCTGCTCGATGTTCTTGCGCATACCCGCCGGGCCGTCCTTGGGCCCGTAGCCGAAGCGCATCTTCAACGCGGTGAAGCCCTGGTTCAGGTAGCCCTGAGCCTCTTCCAGGAACAGGTCGAGGTTGTCGTTGGCGTAGAGCTTGGAAGCGTAGGTCCAGATCTTTTCCTTGGTGCGCCCGCCCAGCAGCTTGAACACCGGCTTGTTCACCGCCTTGCCCATGATGTCCCAGATCGCCAGGTCCACCGCCGAGATGGCGGCCATGCCGATGCCCTTGCGGCCCCAGGCGTGGCTGCGGCGGTACATCTTCTGCCAGATGTATTCGTAGTCGAAGGGGTCTTCGCCGATGGCGATGGGTGCCAGGTAGAGGTCGATGATCTCCTTGGCCACGCGCGGCGCCAGGGCGCAGTTGCCGATGCCGACGATGCCGGTGTCGGTTTCGATTTCCACCACCAGCCAGCCATGGAAGCGGAACGAGCCCATGGCATCGCCACGCTCATAGAGGATGTCGGTGGCGTTGGTGCAGAAGTGCGCCTGGGGCGGCACCACCTTGCCCTTCCACTCGAAGACACGGGTACGGATGGATTTGATTTTCATACGCAAGGTTCCTATGGCTGCAGTCATTTCGCGCGGGCAGGCTCGAGTGCCAGCTCGGTAGCGTTTTCGGGGGTGTTGAGGCGGAGGATCATCAGGGCACCGAGGACGGCGACCACGGCGAGGGCGAACATGCCCGCGCGCGGGTCGCCGAAGAGGGTTTCCATCAGGGTCTTGAGATTCGGCGCGACAAAGCCGCCGAGGTTGCCCAGGGAGTTGATCAGGGCGATGCCACTGGCCGCCGCCGCACCGCTCAGGTAGCTGGTGGGGATGGTCCAGAACAGCGGCTGTACCGATACGAACCCGGAGGCGGCGAAGCAGAAGGCGATCACCACGAAGGTCAGATTCGTGCTGAGCGCCGATGCGGCGATACCTGCCGCTGCCATCGCCAGCATCAGGGCAGCAAGGTTGCGGTGTTGCCCGGTGCGATCGGCATGGCGGGTGACCAGGCAGGTCACCACCAGGGCACAGGCCCAGGGAATGGCGGTGAGCAGGCCGACACTCAAGCCCACCTGGCCGTCGAGGAAGCCGGCGATGCGGGTGGGCAGGTAGAAGACCACGCCATACACGCTCATCTGCACGGTGAAGTAGACCAGGCAGAACTTCAGCACCTGGCCACTGCGTAGCGCGCTGAGGAATCCATGGGGGCTGTGGCCGCGCTTCTGGGCGTCCTCCTCGGCCAGCTTGTCCTCCAGCGCGGCCTTCTCCTCCGCACTCAGCCAGCGGGCATCACGCGGGCGATCCACCAGATAGAAGTAGGCGGCTATCCCCACCACCGACGCCATCAGGCCCTCGACCACGAACAGCCATTGCCAGTTGGTCATGCCGAAGATGCCATGGAACTCCAGCAGCCAGCCCGACAGCGGACCGCCCAGCACCAGCGCCAGCGGCAGCCCGAAGTAGAACATCCCCAACGCCTGGCCACGGCTCTTCGCCGGGAACCAGTAGGTGAGGTACAGGATGATGCCGGGGAAGAAGCCGGCTTCCGCCACGCCCAGCATGAAGCGCAGCACGTAGAAGGCGGTAGCGCTGTCGGCGAACATCATGGCGGCCGAGACGAGGCCCCAGGTGACCATGATCCGGCACAGCCAGACGCGCGCGCCGAGGCGGTGAAGCATCAAGTTGCTCGGTACTTCGAAGCAGGCGTAACCGATGAAGAAGATGCTGGCGCCGAAGGCGAAGGCGGCATCGCTGAGACCGGTATCGGCCTGCAGGAAGGTGCGCGCATAGCCCACGTTGGCCCGGTCGATGAAGGCCAGCACGTACATCAGGATGAGAAAGGGCAGTAGCCGCAGGCGGCTCTTGGCGATGGCCGAGACCAGCGTCCCAGGCAGGGAATTCGTAATTGTCATTGTGAGGTCCTTCTGTTGCCAATAATCGTCTTGCGAGGAGACAGGGCGGGCTTCTTGTAGGTAATGCAACGAGTCGCGAGGTGCTTTCGTCGAGGCCGACTCTAGCCAGCGCAAGGGGCGGCGAATAATCACTTGTGCTCATTCAGTGATAACCACAAGCAATACATCATCGCCACGCCACACTCGGTCGGTTATCAATTCACCAGCCAGCAGATAACGCAAAAACCGCGCTCACCCATTGGGTGGCGCGGTGAAAGCAAGAACGAGGTTAAGGGTTGGCGCGGGGCTCAGGCCCGGTTGCGACCCATGCGACAAGCGATCTCGAAGGCCTGGCGCGTGGCGCCAACGTTGGCCTTGCCCTGCCCGGCGATATCGAAGGCAGTGCCGTGGGCTGGCGTGGTGATGGGTATGGGCAGGCCGCCCTGGACCGTCACGCCGCGGGAGAAGCCCATGAGTTTGATCGCGATCTGCCCCTGGTCGTGATACATGGTCACCACCGCGTCGAACACCCGCGCATCGCCCTGCACCTTGAGGAAGATGGTGTCCGCCGGATAAGGCCCATCGGCATCGATGCCCTGCTCCTGCGCCGTGCGGACGGCCGGGCCGATGATGTCCAACTCTTCGCGGCCAAAGCTGCCGTTGTCGCCGTTGTGCGGGTTGAGCCCGCAGACACCGATACGCGGCTTTTCCAGTCCGCTGCGCTTGAGGGCGGTGTCGATCAGCCGAATGGCTTCCACTACGCGGTCGTGCCTGATCATGCCGGGCACATCGGCCAGGGCGATGTGGGAAGTCACCCGCGAGGTCCAGAGGTTGTCCAGCACGTTGAACTCGCAGAATGGTCCCTGGAAGTCGAGGTATTCGGCGAACCAGTGCAATTCGTCGCTGTGGGCCATACCGGCCATGTGCAGGGAGGTCTTGTTCAGCGGGCCGAAGAGAATGGCGTCGGTGACCTTGCCGGCAGTCAGGCGCAAGGCCACTTCCAGGGTGTCCAGGCTGTAGCGCCCGCCGACGACGCTGGCTTCGCTGCGCGGGAACGGCCCTTCGGCCGCACCCCGGTACTGATAGAACAGCGGCACCTCATCGGTGAACTCCAGGTTCTCCAGGGAAGCGACCGGCCGGTAGGGAAACTCGCAACCGGCGATCTGCATCCCCTTGCGCATTTCCGCTTCGTCGGCGATCAGCAGCACATGGGCCTGCCGGCGCACCTCGGGCTCGGCCAACAGCCGGGCGATCAGTTCCGGACCGATGCCGGCGGGGTCGCCCAGGACCATGGCGATGCGGGGAAGGCGGGCGTTGCTCATGCGGTTGTCCTCGTGTCAGTGGTGCCCTGTGGCAGGTCTGGGGCGCTCTTGGTATGGACGAACTATTCCAAACCGGAGCAATAACCGTCTAATCAAAACTCCTCATAGACCTATTCCCTGGGGATATCGGAAGATCGAACCCGCGTGGGTGAAGGCTTCCCGAAAGGCTGATATGCCAGCCTGGGGCGCTGGAGCGGTAAGCGATAACTCCAGGCTATCGCTGTATGCGATTTATTGAGTAGACGTGATAGCTCCCGCTTCCCACACTCGGCCCACCCATAACAAGCACAAGAAGAGGTCCACCATGCGAACCCCCCCCGTTCGTCATATCGCTCGCCTGCTCGCCGGATGCACCCTGCTCTGCGCCAGCGCCCTCCCAGCACTCGCCAGTACCTGGCAACCCGAGAAGAATGTCGAGATCGTGGTCGCCGGAGGACCTGGCGGCGGCACCGACCAGCTCGGCCGCCTGATCCAGTCGATCATCAGCCAGCACAAGCTGATGGACGTGAACACCGTGGTGCTGAACAAGGGCGGCGGCAACGGTGCCGAGGCATTCCTGGACATGAAACTGTCCAAGGGTGACGCCGAGCGCCTGGTGATCGGCACCAACAATGTCTACCTGCTGCCCCTGGTCGCCAAGCTCGGCTACCAGTGGACCGACCTCACCCCGGTCGCTGCAGTGGCCGAAGACGACTTCATCCTCTGGACCTATCAGGGTGCCGCCTGGAAAGACGCCAAGGGTTATTACGAACAGGTCAAGGCCGACCCGGCGAAGCTGCGCATGGGCGGCAGCCAGTCCAAGGACGTGGACCAGACCCTGACCCTGCTGCTCAACCAGACGACCGGCAGCAAGCTCACCTACATACCCTTCAAGAGCGGCAGCGAAGCGGCCACGCAACTGGCCGGCAAGCACATCTCCTCCAACGTCAACAACCCGGCCGAGAGCCTGAGCCAGTGGCGCGGCAACCAGGTCCAGCCGCTCTGCGTGTTCAGCCACCAGCGCATGGCCTACACCGAGAAAGTTGCCGGTGAGCAGAGCTGGGCCGACATCCCCACCTGCAAGGAACAGGGCCTGGGCGTCGACCAGTACCGCTTCCCGCGCACCGTGTTCATGGCCGGCGAGGTCACCCCCGAGCAACGCACGTTCTATGTCGAGCTGCTGCGCAAGGTCAGCCAGACCCCCGAGTTCAAGGCCTACGTCCAGCGCAACGCACTGGTGCCGACCTTCCTCGCCGGCGACGAGCTGAACGCCTACATCGAGAAGGACACCGCCCGGGTAACCCCGGTCTTCCAGCAGGCCGGCTGGCTGCGCAAGTGATCCAACACGGGCGCTGCCCCGCGCAGCGCCCGTCAGTGGGGTGAGCAGATGTCTACGAACCAAGACTCGTCCGCGCTGGTCGGCACCCGCTGGGTGGAATCCGGCCTCGCGCTCTTCACTGCCGCCCTGGGCGGCGTGGTGATGTACGGAAGCTACGCCAGCGGTATCGGCTGGGGCGATGCCGGCCCGGAGCCGGGTTACTTTCCCTTCTACATCGGCCTGCTGCTGACCGGTGCCAGCCTGGCCAACCTGCTACTGACAGGACTGCACTGGCGCGCCCTGGGCGAGGCCTTCGTCAGCCGAGGCGCCTTCCGCCAGGTGCTGGCGGTGTTCCTGCCCATCGCCCTGTACGTGGCCGCCATGCTATTCACCGGCATTTACCTGGCCTCGGCGGGTTTCATCGCCTGGTTCATGTGGCGCGACCGCCAGCACGGGAAGCCCTATGTATGGCTGGCGATCTTCGCCGTGTCCTGTGGCGCGACCCTGGCCAGCTACCTGATCTTCGCGCTCTGGTTCAAGGTGCCGCTGCAAGCCGGCCCGCTGGCCATGCTGGGAGGCCTGCTTAAATGAGCGAACTCGAATCCCTCATGCACGGCATGAACCTGATTCTAACTCCCGGCCATATCGGCCTGATGGTGGTGGGGGTGTTGCTGGGCATCCTGGTCGGCGTGCTGCCGGGCCTGGGGGCGCCCAATGGCGTAGCGCTGCTGCTGCCACTGACCTTCACTATGGAGCCGGTGTCGGCGATCATCCTGCTCTCCTGTATGTACTGGGGCGCACTGTTCGGTGGCTCAATCACCTCGATCCTGTTCAACATCCCCGGCGAGCCGTCTTCGGTGGCAACCACCTTCGACGGCTACCCCATGGCCCGTCAGGGCAAGGCTGCCGAAGCGCTGACCGCCGCCTTCACCTCGGCCCTGCTGGGTGCGCTGGTCGGCGTGCTGCTGCTGACCTTCCTCTCCACCCGCATTGCCGACTTCGCGATGCAGTTCAGCTCGCCGGAGTTCTTCGCCGTCTACCTGCTGGCGTTCTGCACCTTCATCGGCATGAGCAAGAACCCGCCACTGAAGACGGTGGTGGCGATGATGATCGGCTTCGCCATGGCTGCCGTCGGCATGGATACGGTGTCCGGCGACCTGCGTCTGACCTTCGACCAGAGCTGGCTGCTCTCGGGGATCAGCTTCGAGGTGGCGGTGATCGGCCTATTCGGCATCGGCGAGATTCTCTGCACGGTGGAAGAAGGGCTGGTGTTCCGGGGCGAACACGCGCGCATCACGCCGATGGTGATCCTCCGCACTTGGGCGAAGCTGCCACGCTTCTGGCTGACCTGGCTGCGCAGCGCGCTGGTGGGTTGCTGGATGGGCATCACTCCCGGCGGCCCCACGGCGGCATCGTTCATGAGCTACAGCTTGGCGCGGCGCTTCTCGAAGAACCGCGAGAACTTCGGCAAGGGCGAGATCGAAGGAGTGATCGCCCCGGAAACCGCCGATCACTCCGCCGGCACCAGCGCCCTGCTGCCGATGCTGACCCTGGGGATTCCCGGCTCGGCCACGGCAGCGGTAATGCTTGGCGGCCTGATGATCTGGGGCCTGCATCCGGGACCGACGCTGTTCGTCGAGCAGCACGACTTCGTCTGGGGGCTGATCGCCAGCATGTACCTGGGCAACGTCGTCAGCCTGATCGTGGTGCTGGCCACCGTGCCGCTGTTCGCCTCGATCCTGCGCATCCCGTTCTCGATCATCGCCCCGATCATCGTGATGGTCTGCGCCATCGGCGCCTACTCGGTGCACAACTCCATGTTCGATGTGGTCCTCATGCTGGGCTTCGGCGCCCTGGGTTACCTGTTCAAGAAGCTTGGCTACCCCATCGCCCCCCTGGTGCTGGCCGCCGTGCTGGGCGACAAGGCCGAAGACGCGTTCCGCCAATCGATGCTGTTCTCCAACGGTGAGCTGACGATCTTCTGGTCCAACCCACTGGTGGGTAGCCTGACCAGCGCCGCGCTGCTGATGCTGTTCTGGCCATTGCTGGCACGGGGTGCCAAGGCGCTGTGCGGCGTGCGCAAGCGACACCTGGCTGCCCAGTAGGCCGCGTGGGAGCGAATTCATTCGCGAATGAATTCGCTCCCACAAATCGGTGCCGCAATCCTGTGCCCCACTCCTCCCTCCCCTTGGCAGCGCCTGGCAATTCTTGTCAGGCTTGCCGCTCCCTGATTGCCGAGTCCTGCCCATGTCGCGCATTCCCGAAGCCGCCCTCATCCACAGCCGCCTGCGCCTGCGACAATTGCGCCTGATGCTGGCCCTGAAGGAGTTCGGCTCTTTGCGTCGGGCGGCGGATGAGATCGGCATGACCCAGCCCGCCGCCACCAAGATGCTGCACGAAGCCGAGGGCCTGCTCGGGGTGGAGCTGTTCGAACGCCTGCCCCGAGGCATGCGCGCCACGCCCTTCGGCGAGACGGTGATCTACTACGCGCGCATGGTCTTTGCCGAACTGTCCGGCATGCGCGAGGAGCTGGCCGCGCTGGAATCCGGCAACCTCGGCCGCGTCACGGTAGGCGCCATTCCGGCGCTGTCATCGGGTCTGCTCACACGCACCATTGCGACCCTGAAGAAAAGCCACCCCCGCCTCTCCATGAGCATTCAGGTGGACACCAGCGATGTACTGGTCCAGGCCCTGCTGCAGGACCAACTGGACGTGGTGCTGGGGCGCATTCCCACCGGTGCGCGCGCCGATGACCTGCTGTTCCACAGCCTCGGCGAAGAGGAGCTCTGCGTGATCGCCGGCGCGCAGAACCCGGTCGCCAGCGCGCAGGCGTTGGGCTGGAATGAACTGCAGGGCATGACCTGGGTGCTGCAACAGCATCCGAGCCCGATGCGCGCCATCGTCAACCAGGCCTTCCACAATGCGCGGGTGGACATTCCCAGCAGCATCGTCGAAACCACGTCCATCATGACCCTGCTTTCCCTGCTGCAGCAGACCGACATGATCGGCGTCACGCCGCGTTCGGTGGTGGAGGACTATCCCGGCCGACACCTGCTGGCAGTGCTGCCCATCGCCTTCGAACCGCGCCTGCCGCCCTTCGGCCTGATCACCCGTCGCCACCGCATCAAATCCTCAGCCATGCAGGCATTCATCAGCGCGGTGAAAGCGGAGCAGGCGCTTGCCACGGACTAACGCCCAAGATCCGGCTCGCACGACCGGCAACGAGGAATTACAATCGCCATATCAACGTTCCGAACGAGGTGACTGCCATGCGCTACCCCGAAGACCACAAGGCCGAAACCCATAAACGCATCGTTGCCGAAGCGTCTCGTCGTTTCCGCAGCGATGGCATCGATGCCACCGGCCTGCAGCCTTTGATGAAGGCGCTGGGCCTGACTCACGGCGGTTTCTACGCGCACTTCAAGTCCAAGGACGCCCTGGTGGAAGAAGCGCTCCAGGCTGCAGCGAATGACGCCAACGCACAATGGGTCAAGGCGTTCGCCAAGGAGCAACCGCTGAAGACCTTCTTCGAGCGTTACCTCTCGCCCCAGCACCGCGCCCACCCCGAGCAAGGCTGCCCGTTGCCGACCATGTCAGCTGAACTTGGCCAACGCGGCAATGCCAGCCCCATCACCGACGGCGTCCTGACCGGGATGCTGGAGCTGCTGGAAAAGGAAACTGGTAGTGCCGAGCAGAGCCTGTCCATGCTCGCCACCCTAGTGGGCGCACTGACCCTGGCCCGCAGTGTGGCGAGTGAAGAGCTATCCGACCGAATCCTCGAAAGTGCCCGCCAGACCCTCCTCGCCCAGGTAGAGGCCGCCCAGGCTGCCAGGGCCTGACCCGCCATCCGTCGCCTGCCACCTCGCACCCTCGGCTTTCGCCGAGGGCCGCCTATGCTTTCCAGATCGGATTGAAGTTGGCTGCACCCGGGTTGCACCCTTCTCCACCGGACGGGCCTCGCCCTGCCGGCCGCCTGAAAAATCGGACTTTCGCACCAACAAGGTGCAACCCGATCAACGCTGCTCAGGACCTTTCATCCGGAGAGCGAAGCAAGTTCTACGACCTTTGGTTGCACCAGGTTGCACCCCTTGTAGGACAACGCTACTCTTTGCGCCGCTAATGCCGTCGCATACGGCTGAAAAGAGGACAAGAAATGGCTACGAGCACCACCCTTGGCGTGAAACTGGACGAGGCTACCCGTGATCGTCTCAAGGAAGCTGCGCGCAGGATCGAGCGCACCCCGCACTGGCTGATCAAGCAAGCGATCTTCAGCTACCTCGAGGCGCTGGAAAGCGGCATGACCCTGCCGGAACTCCAGGGCATTGCCCAGCGCCTGGCCGAAGGTGACCACGACGCGCTCGAAGCCCTGCCCGAAGCCGCGCACCAGCCGTTCCTCGATTTCGCCGAAAGCATCCTGCCGCAGTCCGTGCTGCGCGCCGCGATCACCGGCGCCTATCGCCGCCCCGAGCAGGAAGCCGTACCCATGCTGCTGGAGCAGGCCCGCCTGCCCGCCGAGATGGCCGACGCCGCTTACAAACTGGCCTACGGCATTGCCGAGAAGCTGCGCAACCAGAAGAGCGCCGGCGGCCGCGCCGGTATCGTCCAGGGCCTGCTGCAGGAGTTCTCCCTGTCGTCCCAGGAAGGCGTGGCGCTGATGTGCCTGGCCGAAGCCCTGCTGCGTATCCCGGACAAAGGCACCCGTGACGCCCTGATCCGCGACAAGATCAGCACCGGCAACTGGCAGCAACACCTGGGCCAGAGCCCATCGATGTTCGTCAACGCTGCCTCCTGGGGCCTGCTGATCACCGGCAAGCTGGTGTCGACCCACAACGAAGCCGGCCTCTCCAGCTCGCTGAACCGCATCATCGGCAAGAGCGGCGAGCCGGTGATCCGCAAGGGCGTGGACATGGCCATGCGCCTGATGGGCGAGCAGTTCGTCACCGGCGAAACCATCGCCGAAGCCCTGGCCAACGCCACCAGCTTCGAAGCCAAGGGCTTCCGCTACTCCTACGACATGCTCGGCGAAGCCGCGCTGACCGAGGAAGACGCCCAGCGTTACTACGCCTCCTACGAGCAGGCCATCCATGCCATCGGCAAGGCCTCCCATGGCCGCGGCATCTATGAAGGCCCGGGTATCTCCATCAAGCTCTCCGCCCTGCACCCGCGCTACAGCCGCGCCCAGTACGAGCGCATGATGGGCGAGCTGTACCCGCGCCTGCTGTCCCTGACCCTACTGGCCAAGCAGTACGACATCGGCCTGAACATCGATGCCGAAGAAGCCGACCGTCTGGAAATCTCCCTCGACATGCTCGAGCGCCTCTGCTTCGACCCGGCCCTGAAGGGTTGGAACGGCATCGGCTTTGTCATCCAGGCCTACCAGAAGCGCTGCCCTTACGTGATCGACTATGTGATCGACCTCGCCCGCCGCAGCCAGCACCGCCTGATGATCCGCCTGGTGAAAGGCGCCTACTGGGACAGCGAGATCAAACGCGCCCAGGTCGACGGCCTGGAAGGCTTCCCGGTCTACAGCCGCAAGGTCTACACCGACATTTCCTACATCGCCTGCGCACGCAAGCTGCTCGGCGTACCGGACGCGATCTACCCGCAGTTCGCGACCCACAACGCCCACACCCTGTCGGCCATCTACCAGATCGCCGGCCAGAACTACTACCCGGGCCAGTACGAGTTCCAGTGCCTGCACGGCATGGGCGAGCCCTTGTACGAGCAAGTGGTGGGCAAGATCGCCGACGGCAAGCTGAACCGCCCGTGCCGCATCTACGCACCGGTCGGCACCCATGAAACCCTGCTGGCCTACCTGGTCCGCCGCCTGCTGGAAAACGGCGCCAACACCAGCTTCGTCAACCGCATCGCCGACCACAGCATCTCCATCAAGGACCTGGTGGAAGACCCGGTGACCAGTGCCGAATCCATGGCCAGCGTCGAAGGCACCCTGGGCCTGCCGCATCCGCGCATCCCCCAGCCCAAGGCCCTGTACGGCGAAGCCCGCGTCAACTCCAGCGGCATCGACATGGCCAACGAACACCGCCTGGCTTCGCTGTCCAGCGCCCTGCTGGGCTCCGGCCATGCAGACTGGCGCGCACAGCCCATGCTCGGCTGCCCGACCAGCGAAGGTGCGAGCGAGCCCGTGCTGAATCCGGCGGATCACCGCGATGTGGTTGGCCACGTGCAGAACGCCACGACCGCTGATGTTGGCAATGCCGTGCTGGCCTCCATCACCGCCGCGCCGATCTGGCAATCCACCCCGCCGGTGGAGCGCGCCGCCGCCCTGGATCGCGCCGCCGACCTGATGGAAGCGGAGATGCAGCCGCTGATGGGCATCCTTGTCCGCGAAGCCGGCAAGACCTTCAACAACGCCATCGCCGAAGTGCGCGAGGCCGTGGACTTCCTGCGCTACTACGCCGCCCAGGCCCGCCACGATTTCGCTAATGACAGCCACCGCCCGCTGGGCCCGGTGGTCTGCATCAGCCCGTGGAACTTCCCGCTGGCGATCTTCGCCGGCCAGGTGGCCGCTGCACTGGCCGCCGGCAACACCGTGCTGGCCAAACCGGCCGAGCAGACTCCGCTGATCGCCGCCCAGGCCGTGCGCATCCTGCTGCAAGCCGGAATTCCGGAAGGCGTGGTGCAACTGCTGCCGGGCCTGGGCCACACCGTGGGCGCCGCCCTGGTGAGCGACGAGCGCGTCAAAGGCGTGATGTTCACCGGCTCCACCGAAGTGGCTGGCATCCTCGCCCGCAATGTTGCCGGCCGCCTCGACGCCCAAGGCCGCCCGATCCCGCTGATCGCCGAAACCGGCGGCCAGAACGCCATGATCGTCGACTCCTCCGCCCTCGCCGAACAGGTGGTGACGGACGTGATCGCCTCCGCCTTCGACAGCGCCGGCCAGCGTTGCTCCGCGCTGCGCGTATTGTGCGTGCAGGAAGACGTAGCCGACCGCGTGGTGGAAATGCTCAAGGGCGCCATGGCCGAATGCCGCATCGGCAACCCCGAGCACCTGAATGTGGACATCGGCCCGGTGATCGACGCCGAAGCCAAGGCCAACATCGACAAGCACATCCAGGCCATGCGCAGCAAAGGCCGCAGCGTGTTCCAGATCGCTCGCACCGAGGGTGATGTGATGCAGCGCGGCACCTTCGTGATGCCGACCCTGATCGAACTGGACAACCTGGCCGACCTGGAGCGCGAAATCTTCGGCCCGGTCCTCCACCTGCTGCGCTACAAGCGCGAAGACATGGATGCCATGCTCGACCAGATCAACGCCACCGGCTACGGCCTGACCCTGGGCGTGCATACCCGCATCGACGAAACCATCGCCAAGGTGGTGGACAAGGCCCACGCCGGCAACCTCTACGTCAACCGCAACATGGTCGGCGCCGTGGTCGGCGTGCAGCCCTTCGGTGGCGAAGGCCTGTCCGGCACCGGCCCGAAAGCCGGCGGCCCGCTGTACATGTACCGCCTGCTCGCCACTCGCCCGGCCGATGGCGTGAGCCGCACCTTCCAGCGCCTGGACGGCACCAATGTCGCCGACGCACAGCAACGCAATGCTCTTCAGGAGCGTCTGGGCAAGCCACTGGAAGCCCTGAAAGCCTGGGCTGCGAAGAATGGCAAGGACAACCTCGCCAGCCTCTGCCACAGCTTTGCCGAGCAATCCCAAAGTGGCCTGAGTCGCGTCCTCCCCGGCCCGACCGGCGAGCGCAACACCTACGTGCTCCTGCCCCGCGAAGCCGTGCTCTGCCTGGCTGACGATGAAGCCGACCTGCTGACCCAGCTGGCCGCGGCACTGGCCGTTGGTAGCAGCGTGCTCTGGGCCACCAGCGAGCTGACCGGCAAGCTGCGCGGCGCCCTGCCGAAACCCGTGCAGGCCCGCATCCAACTGGTGGCGGACTGGAGCCAGTCCGAAGTGGCGTTCGATGCGGTCCTGCACCACGGCGACTCCGACCAGCTGGGCACCGTTTGCCAGCAAGTCGCCTCCCGCAAGGGCCCGATCATCGGCGTCCAGGGCCTGTCCCGAGGCGAAACCGCGGTCCCGCTGGAGCGCCTGCTGATCGAACGCGCCATCAGCGTCAACACCGCCGCCGCCGGCGGCAACGCCAGCCTGATGACCATCAGCTGACCGACCACCGCGCTCCCGGGCGCGGCACCGTTCCACCCCGGCCGGCCCACAAGGCCGAGCCGGGCAGCTTCACCCGGAAGCACAGGCTTCCAGCGGAGTTCCTCACACGGGAGCCGCCGCTCTCTCCTTCAGACGGCCAGGCCGTCACCCCGCCCGAAACGGCAAAGGGGCACGCCACAAGCGTGCCCCTTTCTTTTGCGTCAAAGGAACCCATCGGCCGCACGTGGCGGCGAATTCATTTGAACTTGGGAAACCACGTCCTTAGGACGTGGTCATGAGTCACCGGCTCTGCCTGTGACGATTCGAGTCAGCAAACCAGCAGGATGCTGCTGGCCCCGTAGGGTGCGCCGCGCGCACCGTGAGACAGACTCGGAGTCACCGCCATCGCCTCGGTGCGCATGGTGCACCCTACTGCTGGGCACGGTGGCGGAGATCAGCCGAGTGCTGCGCGTGAGGATGGCCCCCTTATAGGGGGCAAACACAAGTCCACGCTCTACGAACGTGGATGTTTACTCGCCAAGAGCAGCGAAGCTGACCCCAAACCACGCGAGGTTCCAGCCTGTTTAAAGATCCATTTGCCTGGCGATAATCTCGTTCATGATTTCCCGCGTACCGCCACCGATGGACAGGATGCGGCCGTCACGATACAGACGCTCCACCAGGCTCTCGCGCATGTAACCCATGCCTCCCATGATCTGCACGGCGTCATAGGTCAGGCGGTCGGCGATGTCGGTGGCGAAGTTCTTCGCCATGGAGATTTCCTTGATCACACTCTTACCGGCAGCCATCTTCGCCGCCTGGCGGTAGGTGAACTCGCGGGACACTTCCAACTGGGTGGCCATTTCCGCCAGACGATGCTTGAGCACCTGGAACTTGCCGATGGGCTTGCCGAAGGCCTCGCGCTCACGCCCCCACTTGAGGGACTCCTCCAAAGCCAGCTGTGCCGTCATGTTGGCCATGATGGCCAGTGCGAGACGCTCGCTTTGGAAGTTGGCCATGATGCAGGCGAAGCCCATGTTCTCCATGCCGACCAGGTTCTCTGCCGGCACCTTGCAGTCGTCGAAGAACAGCTCGGCGGTATCCGAAGCCCACCAGCCCATCTTCTTCAGCTTGCAGCCAACGGTGAAGCCCGGCGTTCCTTTCTCCACCAGCAACAGGCTGACGCCGCCGAAACCCTCCCCACCGGTTCGTACCGCCACTGTGTAGTAGTCCGCGCGCACGCCACTGGTGATGAAGGTCTTGCTGCCGCTGACGCGATAGAAATCGCCGTCGCGCACGGCGCGGGTCTTGAGATTGGCCACATCCGAGCCGCCGGAGGGCTCGGTGACCGCCAACGCCATGATCTTCTCGCCGGCCAGGACTTGTGGCACGACACGCTCGCGCAGTTCGGCGCGCCCCCACTTGAGCACCGGCGGCAGGCCGATATCCAGGGAACCCAGACCAGCCACCAGCCCGCCGGAGCCACTACGCATCAGCTCCTCACTGGCCGCCACCTTGGCGAACAGATCACCTTCGTGACTGCCGCCGAACTGCTCCGGGTAGCCAATGCCGAGAATTCCCGCAGCACCTGCCTTGAGGTAGAGCTCGCGGGGAAATTCCTCCGCCTCCTCCCACTCGGCGATATGGGGCAGAATTTCCCGCTCGACGAAGCGCCGCACAGAATCCCGCACCAGTTGATGGGATTCGTCGAAGTATTCCTGGTAGGCAGACATGGCAAGACTCCCCGGTAAGATCAAAAGAACTTACCGAGCGCTTGCTTGGTTTTCAAGGCGAGACTTATGCCAACGGCAAGGCTGTATCGGTCTCGATTCGCGCGGAAAAGGCTTGTGCGGTCAGAGACCGATCGGGCGACGGCCTGCAAGGGCGTGCGCCAGGGTGCCGCCGTCCACTAACTCCAGCTCCCCACCCAACGGCACGCCGTGGGCAATGCGGGAAACAATGATGGACTTGGGCGCCAGCAACTGGGCAATGTAGTGAGCCGTGGCCTCCCCTTCCACGGTGGGGTTGGTGGCCAGGATCACCTCGGCGAACTGACTGACCTCGATCCGCGCCATCAACTCCGGAATGCCGATGGCCTCCGGGCCAAGGCCGTCCAGCGGCGACAGATGCCCCTTGAGCACGAAGAAGCGACCGCGATAACCGGTCTGCTCCACGGCGAACACGTCCAGCGGACCCTCTACCACACAGAGCAGGGCGTCATCACGTCGCGGGTCGGCGCACTGCGGGCAGAGCTCCTCCTCGCTCAGGGTCCGGCACCGTTTGCAGTGCCCTACCCCTTCCATCGCCACCGTCAGCGCCTGGGCCAGGCGCAAACCACCGCTGCGGTCGCGTTCCAGCAGCTGCAACGCCATGCGCTGCGCCGTTTTCTGGCCCACGCCGGGCAGGATGCGCAGTGCGTCGATCAGTTGGCGAATCAGCGGGCTGAAGCTCATGTATCAGTTCCGGAAGGGAGGTGCATTGCGGGGAGGTAGTGGCGGCCAGGCGGCGTGCAGGACAAGGCGCCGACGGACGAGGAACCGGAGTGTGCTGGTGCACATGAGGATTCCGAATCCGGCGGCAACGCAGTCAAGCGCGTCGACTGGGCGTCACGTTGATTAGAAGGGCATTTTGAAGCCGGGGGGGAGCTGCATCCCGGCGGTCATGCCCGCCATCTTTTCCTGGTTGTTCTGCTCGATCTTGCGCACGGCATCGTTCACTGCGGCAGCGATCAGGTCTTCCAGGATTTCCTTGTCTTCCTGCATCAGGCTGTCATCCAGGGAGACGCGCTTGACGTCATGGCGACCGGTCATCACCACGCTCACCAGGCCGGCGCCGGACTGGCCGGTCACTTCGGCGTTGGCCAGCTCTTCCTGCATCTTTTGCATTTTTTCCTGCATCTGCTGGGCCTGCTTCATCAGGCCTGCCATGCCACCTTTCATCATGGTGATTGTCCTCAGCGGTCAAGGGGTTCAATGGTGTCGGCACGCACCTGAGCGCCGAACAGTTCGATCATTTTCAGCACCAGCGGATCGCTGGCAATGGCTTCTTCGGCCTGATGCTGACGAGCGGCACGCTTGCGGGCAGCCGCTTGCGCCGGAGTTTCCTGCTCAGGGCGTATGACGTCGACCTCAAGTTTCAGATTACGCCCGTGGTACTGGTTCAGCGCGTCATTCAGGCGACGCTGCTGGTTGGCGTTGAACAGCGCGCTCTGCGCCGGATCCAGATGCAGGCGCCAAACGTCGCCGTCAACCGCCACCAGGGTGCAATTGGCGCCGATGTTGCCCGTCATGCCCGACAGGCCAAGGCGCGGGAACAGGTCCAGCCATTCGGCGGCCAGGCCGGTCGCCGGCTGCGCAGCAGGCAGGACTTCAGGCTCGGCGACGGTCGCCGGAGTCGGGCCGAGATCATCCAGATACGCGATGCTGCCGGCATCAGCCTCGTAGTATTCGTCGTAGTCACCGGGCGGCGGCTCATCGTCGCTCTCGTCAGCGGCGACAACCGCTGCGGGCTGTGGCTGAGGCGTCGCAACTGGTTCGGCCGCAGGCGGCGCGGGCTCGACAACCCGCTCAGGCTCAGGCTGCGCCTCGACTACCGGAGACTCCGCCACCGCAACAGACGGCTCCTCCCACGGCAGATCGACCACTTCGGCTACAGCCGGCGCCTCGGCCACAGGATCGGGCTCTTGCGCCACCACAGGTTCAGGAGTGGGTTCAGGCACGGGCGCTGCGACTGGCGCCGTCGGTGCCTCTGCCACTGCAGGTACGACTACCGGGGCCTCGACGACAGGTACCGAGGCAGGCACATCGACGACCGGAGCCGGAACCGGAGCCGGAGCCGGAGCCGGAGCCGGAGCCGCAACAGGTTGATTGACCACAGGCGTCGGCACAACGACCGGTGCAGAGGACTGTACGGGTACGGGTGCCGGAGTGGAAACGGCAACCGGAGCCGGCAAAGCAGCTCCGGCCACTGGGTTGGTCTGGGGATCAGTCGTGGCCTGGCTGATCCCCGGGTCCTTTAGAACCACCTTTGGTGCGCCCTCGGCGTCGGCCGGGCGGAACGCCAGCATGCGCAACAGCACCATCTCGAAGCCACTGCGCGGGTCCGGCGCCAAGGGAAGGTCGCGACGGCCGATCAGGCCCATCTGGTAGTAGAACTGCACGTCTTCGCCAGGCAGCGCCTGGGCCAGCGCCAGCACGCGATCACGGTCGCCCTGGCCATTGTCGACGGCGTCCGGCAGCACCTGGGCAATCGCCACGCGGTGCAACACATTGAGCATTTCGGAGAGCACGCCATTCCAGTCCGGCCCTTGCTCGGCCAGGTGGCTCACGGCATCCAGCAGCGCCCGGGCATCACCCTGCAGCAGCGCATGGAGTACACCGTAGACCTGGCCATGATCGAGGGTCCCGAGCATGGCGCGCACATCAGCCGCGAGCACCTTGCCATCACCGAAGGCAATGGCCTGGTCGGTAAGGCTCATGGCATCACGCATGGAGCCGTCGGCGGCACGGCCGAGCAGCCAGAGCGCGTCATTTTCGAACGGTACGTTTTCCGCACCGAGCACATGGGTCAGGTGCTCGACCACCCGCTCCGGCGGCATGTTCTTCAGGGAGAACTGCAGGCAGCGCGAGAGGATAGTGACGGGCAACTTCTGCGGGTCGGTGGTGGCCAGCAGGAACTTGACGTGGGGCGGCGGCTCTTCAAGGGTCTTGAGCAGGGCGTTGAACGAGTGCGTGGAGAGCATGTGCACTTCGTCGATCAGGTAGACCTTGTAACGACCGCGGCTGGGGGCGTACTGCACGTTGTCGAGCAGTTCGCGGGTGTCTTCCACCTTGGTGCGACTGGCGGCGTCCACTTCGATCAGGTCGACGAAGCGACCTTCATCGATCTCCCGGCAGACCGAGCACTGGCCGCAGGGGGTGGAGCTGATACCCGTTTCACAGTTCAGGCACTTGGCCAGGATGCGCGCGATGGTGGTCTTGCCCACGCCGCGCGTACCGGTGAACAGGTAGGCGTGGTGCAGGCGCTGGTTGTCCAGGGCATTGATCAAGGCTTTCAGCACATGGGTCTGGCCGACCATTTCGCGGAACGAGCGCGGACGCCATTTTCGTGCAAGAACCTGATAACTCATTGAAAACCATCGCGTCGGGGAAGCAGAAGGCGCTAATGCTAGCGGAGCGATGCGCAAATTGCATCCGATGCGAAGGGCGCCCTGTTCAATCCGCGCGGCAACGGGCATTGTGAAGCACCGCCCCCCAGACGAGGGAGCCCGATGCGCTCATTTGTCCTCGCCCTACTCCTATGCTGGAGCCCCCTTGGCAGCGCCGCCCCGGCGACGTTGCGCTTCTCGGCTGTGGACAGCTGGGCCATGCCCGTGGCCGAGTTCAAGGAAAATCGCCTCGTCGGCGGCATCATCCATGACCTGATCGAGCGCCTGTCGCAACGACTCGACGTGCCGGCGCAAATCCAGGTATTGCCGCGCAATCGCGTAGAGCTGGCCTTGAAACAGGGCGAGATCGATGTGCGCTGCTACATCAGCCCAAAATGGATCGCCAACAGCGAGGAGTACCTCTGGAGCGTGCCCTTCATCCAACAAAGGGACTTGATCGTGGCACGCTCAGCCAGTGAGCAACTGTCCAGCCCGGACAAGCTATCCGGCCAAAGCATCGGCACTGTGCTGGGCTACACCTATCCACGCCTGCAGCAGCTGTTCGATCACGGTGACTTGCGGCGCGACGAAGCACGCAACCAGGAACTCGTCCTGCAGAAGCTGCTGGCGGGTCGCTATCAATATGCAGTGAGCAATGAGCTGGCGCTCGAATGGTTCAACCGGGATCTGCCTAACACGGACCACCTGGTGAACGCCGGCATCCTCGAGGAAGAGCCCGTGAGCTGCCTGGTGCGCAACGACCCGGCACTGCCGGCGCAGCGCATTTTGCGCACACTGTTGCAGATGAAGGAGTCAGGGGAAATCGAGGAGATACTGGCGCGCTACCGTTGAGGATGGGTAGCTGGAGAGATTGGAGGTGACCCCACCAGCCACACCCCGGCACACGATTTCACCGCTGCGGCTGCTCCCTTCCGGGCCTGACCGGGTTCACGGCTGATCGTTGCGGGGGGACCGGCAGGGCCACCATCACGCCGCTCGCCAGAGCGGCGAGCCGCGCCATTGTACCGGCTCTTCGCCAACTTACAACCGCTAAAACCGGTTTCCTTACAAGCACTTGCGAATCAGACCCGGAAACACCCCACCAGCTGCCACGACCGACGATAGGTTGCGTCAAATCGACGCAAGGATTGGGGCCCCGCCAGGTTCTCCCAATCTTTTGTGCTAGCTTCCCCACGGGTTCCGGCGCCCGACCTCAATCATCGCCGCACTAACAGACACGTCACTTGTCTCATCTGGGCCGGCGTGACCGGCCAGGCCACAAGCCAGACACTCATTGAATGGAGCAACACCATGGCAATCACCAAAGACCAGCTGATCTCTGACATCGCAGAAGCCACCGACACCACCAAGGCGTCCGTGCGCGCCGTACTGGAGCAGCTCAGCGAAATCGTCAGCGATTCCCTGGAAAACAGTGATGAGATCACCCTGCCGGGCATCGGCAAGCTGAAGGTCGGCGAGCGCCCCGCCCGCACCGGCCGAAACCCGCAGACCGGCAAGACCATCGAGATCGCCGCGAAGAAAGTGGTCAAGTTCGTACCGGCCAAGGCCCTGACCGACACGGTCAACAAGTAATGAAAAGGGGCAGGCCACTGGCCTGCCCCCTTTCTTCGTTGCCCATCAGGGCAAGGCGACCGGTGCCACCTCGGCGCCTGGTATCACTGCCACTGGTTCTCCCACCGTCGAGTTGCTTCCCAACCCCCTAAGCCGGCGAATCTGCTGAACCCGATTGAGGTTGTCCCAGGCGGTTTCATAGTGCGCGGGCGACTGGTCGATGGCGCTGCGGAAGAATTGCTCCGCCTCATCCAGCTTGCCTTCTACCAGGCAGATGTAGCCGACGTCGTTGCTCGCCTCGGCGCGTTTCTCCACCTGCTCGAATGCCGAAATCGCCTCCTCGTAGCGCCCCATGCGCGCCAGCAGCAGGCCGTAGTTGCGCCAGAGCGACTCGTAGGACGGGTCATTGCTGATGCCGCGCTTGTAGGCCTGCTCGGCTTCAGGCCACTTGCCACCCAGGTAATAGGAATAACCCAGGCTGTTCTGCACCAGCGGCGAGCGGGGGTCGATCTGCATCGCAAGTCGATAGAAGCCTTCGGAAACCGAGAAATCCTCGCGCAGGTCCGCAAGCACGCCCAATCCGTTGTAGACCCGCACCGGGGATTTACTGTCGACCTTGAGCCGGGCGACATCGGCGAGGCTCACCTTGGCGCTGCCGCCCAAGCGGCGCTGATCTTCCCCCACGGCCCTGAGCAGGAACTCCTGGGCTTTCTCGTGATGACGAATGGAAAGATTGAGCAGACCCGACTCGCCAAGGGCGTCGAGATTATCCGGGTCGCTGGCCAGCACATCGGCGAAAGCCATTTCGGCCAACTGGGTATTGCCCCGCTCACGATGGATACGTCCTATCCAGACCAGCGCCGCATAACGCTTCGGGTCCAGTTCGATGGCGCGCAGGTACTGGAACAGCGCCTGATCCAGCTCTCCGACCTGGTAGGACCTGGCTGCCATCAGCATGGCCTGGTCCGGGGAGTCGGCCTGGGTCTGTACCTGATAGAGCACTGAGTTGTCACCACGGTAGACCGACTGGATCCCGCTGACTTTCTCCGGCCCCATGCTCTGGCACCCGGACAACACAGCCAGCGTGGCTAACAGCAGACTGGTTCTGTTCATGTCATAGCTTCCCGAATACTTTGAGGACTCCAACAACAGCGGGTCCTATGGCCACCAGGAAAAAGCTCGGCCACAGGCAGAAGATTAGTGGGAAAACCAGCTTGGTACCGATTTTTGCTGCTTGCTCTTCGGCCGCCTGGGTCCGACGGTCGCGAAACTCCTCCGCATAGATACGCAGCGTATCGGCAACGCTGGTGCCGAAGCGGATACTCTGCGCCAGCAGGCTGACCAGCCCCTGCACATCCTCAAGACCGGTTCGCTCAGCCAGGTTCTTGAGCGCTTGAGCACTGGGAATACCAGCGCGGATTTCCGCATTGACCAGGGCCAGTTCCTCGGCCAACTCCGAATGACTCACCGCCATTTCCTCGGCCACCCGCTCGATGGCCTGGGGCAAGGCCAGACCGGACTCTACGCAGACCACCATCAGGTCCAGAGCATCGGGGAAGGCCACGCGAAGGCGATTGATTCGGGCTTCCTTGCGCTTTTCCACGACTACGGCCGGGACCAGCCAGCCCACCCCCACGGCGACCGCTGCCAGCAGCAGCACAATTGTGAGGGACAGCTTCGGCATCAAAGGAAGTGCCAGCAGCGAAATACCCAGCAGCAGCAGTGGCATGAGCAGGCGAATGGCCCAGTACACCTGCACCGCCGAGGCGGATCGGTAGCCGGCGTGCATTAGCAGCATTCGAGTGGCGGAAGCTTTGCCCTCTTCGCCACTGGCCAGGCGCTGGCCCACCTGCTCCAGCAACAATTGCAAGTTCCCGGGAGGACGCTGCCCGGCCACCAGATCGCCATGGCCGCGCTTGATCATGGCCAGGCGCCGCTGCACCGGGCTCTGCAGGCCGAACACCAGCATGCCGAGAGTAACTGCAGCCAGGATCGCACTGAGGCAAACGGCTCCGAGGAAAATCAGGCGCCCCAGTTGCTGGTCACCCACCGCACCACTGATCAGGCCAAGCAGATAGTCCATGACGCGCTTCTCCTATCTGACTCCCAATACTCAGACCTGGATCCGAATGATCCTGCGAATCCAGAAGATGCCCAACAGCATGGCGACGAAAGCCGCCATCACCATCTTCTGACCCATGGGCTCCTTGAGCAGCAAAGGTATGTAGGAGGGTGTTGTCAGCATGATCCCGGCGCACAGCACGAAGGGAACTGCAACCAGCACCCAGGCCGACATCCGCCCTTCGGCGGACAGCGTCTTGACCTTGCGCTGAAAGCGAAAGCGCGCCCGGATAAGGCTGGCCAGACGCTCCAGCACCTCGGTCAGATTGCCGCCGGACTCCCGGTGAATCAGGATCGAGGTCACCAGCATCATCACCGTCATGCTCGGCATCCGCTCCAGCAGACCGAGCATGGCCCGGCGCACATCATTGCCATAGTTGATGTCGGCAAAAGTCTGACCAAATTCATGGGCGACCGGGCCCTTGTGCTCTTCGGCCACCAGGCGCAGCGTTTCGTTGAAGGGGTGACCGGCACGCAGGGCGCGGCACATGGCATCGAGGGCATCCGGCAAGCCCTCTTCGAAAGCAGCGAAACGCTTGTTGCGGTCACTGGCAATCTTGATGATCGGCAGCCAGAACACCAGCGACGCAACGATCAGCCCCGCCCACCAGAGCTTCAGCGCGAACCAGACTCCTATACCGGAGGCGACCGCCAGGAGCAGGCCAAGCAGCAACACCCGGTAGGAGCGGTACTCATGCCCGGACTGCTCGATCATCTGCGCCAGGCGCTCCATGAACATCAACTGCTCCAGGCTGGCCTCCAAGGGCGAAAGGCGCTTCAGGTACTTCTGCCGCAGCACCGTCTGCATGTTCGGCAGGTTGCTGGCATGTTCGAGCAGGTCCAGCCGCGAGCGGATGCGCTTGCGCACCTTGCTGGCCTCGCCGAACACCGGCACCACCAGCCCCTGACTGAGCAGGAACACCGCAATGAACACCATGCCGAGAAAGGCCAGGATGTACTCGGACGGAATCTGGTTCATGGTGTCAGCCCTCCATCCACTCCGGACGGAACAGGTTCAGCGGCAGCTCGATGCCACGCTTGGCCAGCACATCGCGGAAGGCCGGAATCATGCCACTGGGCCGATGGTCGCCCAGCACCTCCCCGTGCTCGCCGATGCCCCGGCGCTCGAACGCGAAGATCTCGGTCATGGTGATGATGTCGCCCTCCATGCCATTGATTTCCTGCACGCTGACCAGGCGCCGCCTGCCGTCTTCCTGCCGTTCCAACTGGATCACGACATCGATCGCCGAGGCGATCTGCTGGCGCAGGGCCTTTATCGGGAAGGTGGCGCCGGTCATCGACACCATGTTCTCGATCCGCCCCAGGGCATCGCGCGCGGTGTTGGCGTGGATGGTGGTGAGGGAACCGTCGTGGCCGGTATTCATCGCCGTCAGCATGTCCAGCGCCTCGCCCCCCCGCACCTCGCCAATGACGATGCGATCCGGGCGCATCCGCAGGCTGTTGCGCACCAGTTCGCGCTGGTTCACCTCGCCGCGGCCCTCGATGTTCGCCGGCCGGGTTTCCAGACGCACCGTGTGCGGCTGCTGCAGCTGCAATTCAGCGGAGTCCTCGATGGTGACGATGCGTTCGTTGTGCGGGATGAAGCTGGACAGCACGTTGAGCATGGTGGTCTTGCCGGTGCCGGTACCGCCGGACACCAGCATGTTTAGGCGGCCGCGCACGATCGCCTTGAGCACCAGGGCGATGGCCGGCGTCAGGGTGCCCATCTGGACCAGACTTTCAGCGTTCAGCAGGTCGACCGCGAACCGCCGAATCGACAGGCTCGGCCCGTCGATGGCCAGCGGCGGGATGATAGCGTTGACCCGCGAACCGTCTTTCAGCCGCGCATCCACCAGGGGCGACGACTCGTCGATGCGCCGCCCCAGGCTGGAGACGATACGGTCGATGATGTTCAACAGGTGCTGGTCGTCGCGAAAGCGAACATCGGTACGCTGCAGCTTGCCATGGCGCTCGACGTACACCGAAGCATGTCCGTTGACCAGGATGTCGGACACACTGTGATCGGCCAGCAAGGGCTCCAGCGGCCCGAGACCGAGTACCTCGTCAGTGATCTGTTTGATGATCAGTTGGCGACAGCCGGAGTTCACCGGAGCCGAGTGCTCGTCCAGCAGGCGCAGGCAGATCTCCCGAATTTGCCGTGCGGCCTCGGCGGGCTCGAGGGAATCCAGCAAGGACAAGTCCATTACCTTGAGCAACTGCTGGTAGATCTTCTCCCGCCACTCGGCTTCAACCGGATTGAGTTGGGTCCTAGTCTCGTACAAGGTATCCGGGGCACTGACCTCCCAGGCCATCAAGGCGCTGGCGGGTTCCTCGGTCTCGGTAGTTGCTGGCTGCTGGCCTTTCGATCCGGCAGGCTGACGCAGACGATTGCGAAATTCGCTGAGCATGATCTATCCCCTGAACAATCGGCCGAAGGTACGTTTCAGCAAGCCCTGGGTGGCAGTTTCCGTGCCGAGCAACTCCTGGCTCAGTTCACGCAATGCCAGGGTTACCGGCGCCCGCGGCGCACTCAGGGCCAGCGGCACGCCGGTATTCTGGCTTTCACTCACCACCGCATACTCATTGGGCAACTTCTGCAAGTCCGCGCAGCGCAATGCCTCTGCTATATCCTTCAGCGTCACGGGCGAAGCCTTGTTGTAACGGTTGACCACCACCTGCAGGCGGTTTCCCTGCACCCCGAGGTCGTCCCGCAGGATTCGCACCAGGCGCGTGGCATCCTTCAGATGGCTCAGACTTTGCTGCACCACGATGTACACCCGATCGGCCTGCTCCAGGGTGACCCCGGTGATATGGTCGATCTGTCTTGGCAGATCCACCACGACCCAGTCATAGGTGGTTCGAGCCAATCGCAACAGGCTTTCCAATTGCTCCAGCCGCACGTCCTGGGACAGACAGAGTTCACTGGAGCGCCCACCGAGCACGTGCAGCTCCGGACTGAAGTGGCTGCAGAAACCTCGCAACGCCACGCCGTCCAGTTCGTCGACCTGCTGCAATACATCCAGGTGGCTGTGGAAGGCCCGCACATCCAGATAATGGGAGACGCTGCCGAACTGCAGGTCCAGGTCCAGCAACAAGGTGCCCTTGCCCGCGGCGCTGAGCTGTTGGGCGAGATTGCAGGCCAGCAGGGTCGCCCCGGATCCGCCCTTGGCATTCATCACAGCGATGAGCTTGCCGCCCGTGGAGCCACCACTACGGGACTCCACCAGCATGCGACCGAGGGCCGCGCGCAACTCTTCTTCCGCGACGGGTTCGGGCAGGAAGTCACGTGCGCCGGCCTGCATGGCCAGGCGTATGCCATCACGCTCGTTTAGCGGGCCGCACACCAGCAGGGGCGGACGCTCCTGCGCGGGACGCTGCAGCAGGGCCGCCAGTTCTTCGCGCCAGAGATGGCTGACGCGCAGGAGCAGGAAGTCGGGCATCTGCTCCAGCCCGTAGAGCGGGTCGGTATGTCCGTTGGTCACCAGGCGCGTGCTCACCAGCAGGCCCGGCAGGCGCTGGCAGCACCCCTGGAGATGACGCAGTGCCGCCGCGTCGCGGCTGCTGATCAACAGCCGCTGGCCCTGTTGTCCTACCGGGTGGACGGTCGAGGCGCCTCTGATGTTCAGCATGGCGTGATCTCCGGTAAGGCGTCCGCCTCGGCATGGCGGCCGAGGCTTTCACGGGGGAAGGTCGACCTGAACTCCTGCAATGTGATGCTCCCGCCAAGCACCGGGATCAACAGGTCGAAACTGAAGTTCTGCAGCCGCAACTGGACAAAGCGGATGGCGCGGAATCCCGTGGCACCGCTCAGGTCGTCCGGACTGGCGACGGTCGCACCGTTCTCGTCCAGGTAAGTCAAGGTCAGATCAGCCGTATCCAGACTGCCGATCAGGCTGCTGGCACCGCTGTCCGTCGCGGCATTGAAGATTGCACGGCGCAGGATGCGCGGATCGCGGATATCGCACACCGCTGCCAGACGGGCGCCGCGACGCACGGTTTCATTTAGGGCATTGACGGTGAAGTACAGGCGCCCCATTTCCAGAACAGCAAAAAGCAGGATGAACAACAACAGCCCGATGACGGCGAACTCCACCACGTACACCCCGCGCATCCGATGCATGTTCATCACAGCGCCCTCATGACGGAGGTAGCGACCAGCGGAAAGTCCAGGCGGACCTGGCTACCGACCAGCGCAGGAATGCCGCTGCCGATCAACGGCTGGAAGCTGTAGCTGATGCTCACCTGCACGTGGTCAGTGGTGCCGGCCACTGCGGAAACCTGGACATTGGCGGTAGTTAGCCCCGGCACCACCGGCTGCGCACCGGTCTGCGCCACGGGTACGCCGTAAACGGCCAGGTTCTTGGTTTCCGCCTGCAGACCGGCACTCAGGTCAACTTGTCCAAGGGTCCGGTTCCATGCCTTGCCGGCCACATAGCGAACCGCATCGCGATTGGCCTGCAGCAGGCTGTTGTACTGGAACAGCAGCCGACCGAACTCGCCGATGGCCAGCAGCAGCAGGAGCAGCAGCGGCAGCGCAATAGTGAACTCCACCATCGCTACCCCGCGCTGGCCTTGCGGGCCCTTGCCTGCATGAGGTCCCATGAAGCCTCCTACGAGTCGCTGCTCGGTGTCCGGCTGTTGTCGATGTAGGTCTTGTACAGCTGGATGATCTGCGGGCCGGTTTCATCGGCGGGATCTGGCCCGGGCAGGTCATCGCCCTCGCACTCGCGGATGAACTGGCCGAGGATCCAGGCCCGCCCGCCGTGCTGCTCCATCGGTTGCAGCACGAAGAAGCAGCCGAAGCCGAGCACGCGCACCGAGGCCGTGCCGCCATCGGTGCCCGTGCAGTGGCCGATGACGATCTTCAGCATGCGCCGCTCAAAAACCCCATTGCTCCGGCAACCGGAACTGGAGGGGTTATCGACGCATGCCGAGGTATTGGTTTTCCAGTCGTTGTAGTCGAAGAGCCCGACGCCCGCCGCCGTGCTGATGTTGCCGGAGGCGTCCGTGGATACCTGCCCGCCACCCGAACCGAGGAAGGACACGGCATCGGTGTCGAGATCAGGTTCCAGCGCGGGCTTGCCATTGCCTAGCTTGTTGTAGTCGACGACCAGGTCCGGGGGGTACTGCTCCGGACTCAGGTTGCCTCCCTGGTAGTCGCCGAAACGGGTGTTCAAACCCTGCACGGAAGGGCCTACGGTATTGCCGGGCTTGGTGGCCACATTTTCGCCGATCTCCGGGCAGAGGGTTCCGCCCCCCGCCAACTGCTCCCTGACAGTGCTGCCGCCGGAACCGAAGTCCAGCAGTTGAAAATTTCCGGGCCCGATTCCCGAGGTGCCGTTCTTCGAAGTCTTCAACACCTCCAGGTCGCCAAAGCGATAGCCCCAGAACATGCCGTTGTCCGGATCGTTCTGGCCAGGGCTGGTATTGCCACAGACCATCAGCGGCGCCAGATCGCAGGGACTGGTCGGGCTCGGGCCGGCGGTAGCGATTGCCTCGACGGCCTTTGCCGGGTTGGTACCACCAATCACCCGCAGGACGCCCCAGAAGATACCCGCCAGCGGATAGTTCGGTACCGACACTCGAACATAGCGAGGACTCTCGCCCACGGGGCCGTCGAAGGAGAAAGGCCCGTATACGCTGGCTGACTGCGTCACCACGGCAAAGCCGGAATTGGCAGCCAGGGCCTGGGCCAACTCGTCATTGCCGCTGGCGCTGGCGTTCCGCGCCAGGGTGTCCAGCGCCGCTTCCCGCGCCAGGCGGGCGGCGTCCGGCGAGCCCTGGACCTGGAGGAGGGTCTTGGCCCCGCTCAGGGCCGCCGCATCCACTGCATTCTGCAGCCGGGTCTTGTTCAACAGCATGTGCCCGCCGTCCAGCGCCAGGGCGGCCATGGCCAGAATAGCCAGAAGCGCCACCACGACCAGCACGATTACCGCACCGCGCTGGTGACGGGGCATCCCGGTGAATGGTCCAGGGGTACGCGGGCTCATGATTGGCCTCTCAGTCGCCGATATTGATCTGGATGGGCTGACCGACCTTTTCCGCGTCGCCCGTTGCCCCCCGGTAAGCATCCATGGCCTTCTCCGTCAACGGGCCATCCATACCGGCCGACGACACCTCGGTGCCCGGATTGGCGGCCCGCTCCTTGTCGGCAATCTGCTGGTAAGTGGTCTGGTAGACGCTGTAACCCAGAGGCCCCACCCGGCCTTCTTCATAGGTCATGCAGCCGGAAAGTCCGGCAACCAGCAGACACAGGGGAATCATTCCTTTCATGCTTGCGGTCTCCGACTAGTTGAGATCGTGGCCGAAGCGGCCTTCGCTGACGCCGAGGCTGACCGGGACCGCCCTGCCGGGCTCACGTCCCTTGGTCTTGCCCAGCAGGTAGAAATCCAGGTCACTGGGCTCGACGAACTTCTCGGTGGGCAGGCGCACGGTCTTGGCGTCGATGGGCTTGGCCAGATGCGGAGTGACCAGGATCACCAGCTCGGTTTCGCCATTCTGGAACTGCTGGCTGCGGAACAGGTGGCCGAGCACCGGCAGGTCGCCTAGCCCCGGGAACTTGCTGACGAAGTCCCGGGTGTTCTCGCTGATCAGGCCGGCGATGGCGATGGTCTGGCCATTGCCCAGCTCGACCGTGGACTGCGCGCTGCGCTTGGTCAGCGAGGGGATCACCTGGGTGACCCCCTGACCAAGGATGCTCTCCAGCCCGGTATCCAGGGCCAGGGCGTTGGCGTTGGACAGCTCGCTGACCGACACATTGAGGTTGAGGTTGATGCGCCCGGCGTCCAGCACCACGGGCATGAACTTCACCCCGACGCCAAATTCCTTGAACTCGATAGTGATGCCGTCGTCCTCGGTGATGGGCACCGGGAACTCGCCGCCGGAGATGAATTCCGCCTGCTGCCCGCTCAGGGTGGTGAGGGTGGGTTCGGCCAGCACCTTGGCCGAACCATTGTCCTTGGCCGCCTCCAGCACCACGTTGAAGAGGAACTCGTCCGAAAGGAACTGGGCCAGGAAGCCCTTGCCACTGCCGAACAGGGTGGTCGGATTGATGTTGCCATCAGCATCGAAGCCGAGCCCCTGTCCATTGTTGAAGCCACCAGTGGACCAGCGGCTGGAGGAGCCGAAGTCCAGAGCGTTGAAGCGCACGTCCAGGCTCTTGAACAGGCTGCGCTGCATCTCCGCCACCTTCACCTCCAGCATCACCTGCTGGCTACCGCCGACGCTGAGCAGGTTGATCACCTCCAGGGACTGAGTTGGCGCTGCCTGGGCTTCCTCGCCTTCGCCCTGGACAACGCTGGCGCTCTGCGCAGC
The DNA here is from genome assembly GCF_001708505.1 of Pseudomonas sp. TCU-HL1. Classification (NCBI taxonomy): domain Bacteria; kingdom Pseudomonadati; phylum Pseudomonadota; class Gammaproteobacteria; order Pseudomonadales; family Pseudomonadaceae; genus Pseudomonas; species Pseudomonas sp. TCU-HL1. The sequence continues at coordinate 2,069,102 of NZ_CP015992.1, read as the reverse complement.
GTAGGTCTTGGCCACCTTCACCGCCGTATCCATGGCCGATGCGCTGCTGACCTGGCCACGCAGCACCAGGGAGCCCTGGGCGCTGAACACTTCGATGCGCTCGTTGGGCATCAGTTGGTGCAGCTTTTCCTTGAGCCCACCGAGGTCGTGCACCACGTCCAGGTCGAGGCTGTCGATCAGGCGGTTGCTGTTGTCCCAGAGCAGCACGTTGGTGCTGCCCAGGGAGCGCCCCAGCAGATAGAGCTGGGTCGGGCTGGTCATGAGCAGGTCGGCCACCTGCGGGTTGCCCACCGAGATGCGCTTGACCGGCGCCCGGGTGGTGAGGATGCGTGCCTTGTAGATCGGCACCTGGATCCGGCCGGTACTGGCCGTCGGCATGGGCGCGGCCATTACCGGTGGCTGCGCCGCATCCAGGGGGGCCGGCTGCAGGGTCCAGGCCAGCAGGAGCAGCGCCAGGGTTCCAACTTTCCGAATGTTTTGCATAACCCTCTCCTCGTGTGACTGGTCACTGACTGCGCCGTCTTTGCGCCGGTAGGCGAAAGTACTGGCCTAGAGTTGAGCCTTCGCCACCTTTACTTCTGTGCCACGGATGATGATCACACCGTAGCCACCATCGCTGCGGCGCACTATTGGTCTAGGGGCGGCGGGTACGGGAGCTGCCTGCTTTGTCGCCGCCGCAACCTTGGATTCGGGCTTCTTCTGGTCGTCCAGCGGATTGCGCAGGGCCAGTTGCAGGCGGCCCTCGGTCATGGCCTTGACCAGGATTTCCGCTTCTTTGGGCGACATCTCCAGGGTCACGGCGCGCACCACCACCGGCTGAGTCTTGTCGGTACTGGCGGTCTGGTCCACGGCCAGCACGCGCAGGTCTTCGAGAATGGTCTTGGACTCAGCTTCACTGTTGTTGCCAACACGCTTGGTGGCCAGTACATCGACCCGGTTGCCCGGCAGCAGGAAGCCACCAACGCCGACCACATCGTCGACGCGCACCGTCACTGCACGCTTGTCGGACTCGATCAGCGAGGCCAGGGTGCTGCCGCCCAGGTGCTCGGCCAGCCTTGCCTCACGCAGGATGTCCCCCCGGAGCATGGAAAAGGTGGCGATCTTGCCCACCACCTTTTCGGTGGCGTCGAAGGCATCATCCGGCACCGTGTCCCTGGGCATGCGTACCAGGGTCACCTGCTGGGCCTCGACCATCTGCCCGAAGGGGATCTCCACCGTGGCCACGACCACGGCCTGCAGGTTGTCGTCCGGACTGGCGTTGAGCTTGGCGCTCAGCCAGTTGTTGGCCATCCAGGCGGCGCCAAGCCCCAGGAGCAGGGACAGGGCAACCAGGGTAAGGGTTCTTGCGCTCATGTCGGTTTCTCCTCAGCCAAGGAAATCGAGCTGGACGAAGTAGTTGTGCCAGGCCCATTCCAGGTCCTGTGGCGACAGCGGGCCAGAGCCGTCGAGATAGCGCTGATGATCCAGCGCCATGCCCAGCAGATCCCGCGGATGGCAAGGCACCAGTGGCATGCCCTGGGGCTCATACAACCCCTGAAGCACGTAGCGCAGCAGGATAGGGTCGAAGGGAATGCCGAGCCGCTCGGTTTCCTGCCGCCAGATGCACCCGTACTCATCCGGCTGCAGGTAGTTGAAATGCAACTTGTAGCCAATCCGCCGGAGGAAGGCCTCGTCGGCCAGCTCCAGCGGATTGAGATTGGTGGAGAACACCAGAATCAGGTCGAAAGGCAGCTCGCAATGGCGCCCACCGCCCAGGTTGAGAAAATCGCGTTTCTCTTCCATGGGCACGATCCAGCGGTTCAGCAATTCAGCCGGTGCCATGCGCTGACGACCCATGTCGTCGATTATGAACAGGCCGTTGCTGGCCTTCAGTTGCAAGGGCGCCCTGTACAGCCGGGTGAAGGGGTCGTAGCGGATATCCAGCTGCTCCATGCTCAGCTCGCCACCGGTGATCACGATAGGGCGCTTGCAGCACAGCAGGCGGCGATCGATGCCTTCATCCAGCAGCAGCTTGTTTGGCTGTGTACCGTCCTCCAAGCGTTGGTGCACCTGGGGATCGTAAATCTCGATCACTGCCTCGTTGATGGCGATGGCATAGGGCACCCAGATGGCCTCGGCGAACAACCGGATCAGGCGACTGCTGATATAGGTCTTACCGGTACCCGCCGGCCCGTAGATCATGATGGCGCGGCCGGAGTTCATCGCCACGCCGAGCTGGTCCAGCATCTCGTCGGCCAGAACCACGCTATGAAAGGCATTGCGCATATCCCGCGCGGTGATGCGGCCATGGTGGATGGTCTGCACCTTGAGCAACGAGCGGTAGGCGCTCACTGGGAAAGGCGCGGCGCCGATATAACCGCTGCGCGCCAGGGCATCACGGGCGGCACTGCGGCCGCGTTCGGTCAGGCCGTAGCGCAGGGCCTGGCCACCGGCCTGGCCCAGCACTTCGACACGTCCGTCCTTGCGCAGGAAAGCGAGGACCTCCTCCAGCACCGCCCCTGTCAGCGCCAGGCGCTCCACCAGACGCGGCAGGTCCAACACACCAGCATCATGCAGGTGCTTGCAGACCAGATCACCGAGGAAGCTGTCCGCCAGGCCGGTCTCGCGAATGGTGCGCGGCTGCGGCGCAAGTCGCTGTACGGCCTCGCGTTCGCTGGGGTAGGCTTCGCTGTCGCTGACGGCAAACATGATTCGCCTCCTGAGCTAATGCCCGAGTGGTTGCCAGAAGATGCCGATCAAGGTTCCCAGCAGAATGGCAACCGAATATGGGAATGGCTTGCCTGCAGCTTCACCCTGGGTCGGCGCCAGGTACACCCATGTCCTCAGCATCAGCCCGTAACGCGTCAGGGTGCGCAGCACCTGCCCACGGCAGAGGACGATCAGGAATCCGCAGACACTGCCGGCAATCAAGCTGTAGAAGGCCATCCACATGGCGTCCTGATAGGTAAAGAAACAGCCGACCATGGCCATCAGCTTCACGTCGCCCGCAGCCATCCCACCCAATGCGTAGAGCGGCAGGAAGATGGCGAAACCAATCAACATGCCCATCAGTCCGATATTGATGCCGCTATACCCAACGGAATACACCTGGAGTCCAAGCCCTAGCGCGATACCTGTCAGTACCAACAGGTTGGGAATGCGGTGGTGAAGCAGGTCGCTCACCACCGCGATACCCAGCAGCCCAAGAAGCACGGCAGGGATCAGGATGTATTCCGCGGGCATAGCGGCGTCTCACACTGGAAGCTTTTGTACTAGCAGGGTGCTGCAGCGCTGCCAGCCCGGGACTTGACCGCACCACAGAGCGCCCGGATGTTGGTATCCACCTCGCCGCCCAGCAAGGTGAAAGCAGTCACAACCCCAATGGTAATAATGCCGCCGGCAACCGCGTATTCCACAATGGTCAGCCCATCCTCATCCTTCACGAACTTCATCACCGAAGTCTTGATTGCTTCAAAAGTCATTTCGCCCACCTCACTCAGTTGTATCTGCAGTGTCCGGCGGCACTTCTCGCCCCGCCTGAATCCACCCTAGTCACCCCCAAAAGTGGGGAGTTAGGAGTTTTTTGCGGATCGCTAGGACTTTCTTGCTGGAAGAGGGTGGGCTATCAGGGCGCCAGGCCAGAGTGGCTCTGGCCCAGACGTGACGGGGCCTTCAGGCAGGTGACTGGTCGGGTGACGAACGGTGCAGCGGGCGCGAAAGCCGCGAAAAATGGGGCACCCACTTTTGGGTAGAACGGTGTCACAGGAGGCAGCGCCTGCTTATAGGGATTGGTTCTTTAGCCTAATGGCACAGTGACAATACTGCACCTCGGGGAACCACAATAACTGGGCGCAGGTTTAGATAATGCAGTCGAACTCCGCCGTAGAACCCGTGCTGCTCTGGCTCGACCTGACTCGTAGCAGGTCGACGCCAGCGCTCATGCAGCAGTTCGAGGGCTGTTGCGAATGCCGATTGGCGGAAGGCCGCAAGACGCCGGGAAAGGAGCAGCTACGCCAGGTCGACATGATCTGCGTCCACTTCAACTGCCCGGATGTCAACGGCCTCAACCTGCTGCTGGAGTTGAAGCGGACCTACCCGTCCACCCCCATCGCCATGTTCACCGTCCAGCACTCCGAGGAACTGGCTATCTGGGCGATGCGCGCCAGGGTCTGGGAGTTCGTAGTGCTACCGCTGGGCGTTGACGAGCAGAACCGTTTCCTCGACAGCCTGCAGCAGCTCAGCGAAGTGCGCCGAGCCGTCACCAGCCTCGGGCGCAAGCCATTGCTGGAACGCAACCCGCCCCTGCCTGAGAGCATTCGCCTGACCTCTGGCCACCAGAAGCACAAGGCGTTGAGCAAGGTGATGCCCTACATCGAGCAGCATTTTCGCGACAGCGTCGATCAGAAGGAGCTGGCCCAGCAGTGCGGCATGACCCCTTTCCGCTTCAGCCGCCTCTTCAAGGAGGTCAACGGCATCGGCTTCATGGAATACATCCTCGGCAAGCGCATGGATTTCGCCAAGCACCTGCTGGAGAACAGCCAGATGCCGGTAACCAGCATCGGCTATGAGGCCGGATTCAAGGACCCGTCTTACTTTGCTCGCGCATTCAAGCAACTAGCGGGCTGCACGCCCAGCGAGTATCGGCAGAGCCTGCGCCCAATCGAAGCGGCGGAAGCGCCCGCCGCCGTGATCGACGAGGAAATTCTGGGCATTGGGGCCTGAGCATCAGCCCAGCCGCGCCAGTTCCGCGAGAAACTGCTCCTCGTCCAGAACCCGTACACCCAGCTCATTGGCCTTGGCCAGCTTGGAACCGGCGCCCGGCCCGGCCACCACGCAGTGGGTACGCGCCGATACCGAGCCTGCCACCTTGGCCCCCAGCGTCTCCAGCTTCTCCTTGGCGACATCCCGGCTCATGACTTCCAGCGTGCCGGTCAGCACCCAGGTCTGGCCTGCCAGCGGTAGACCGTCCACGACCTTCTTCTCACTTTCCCAGTGCATGCCGAAATCGCGCAGCTGGACTTCGATGGCCTGGGCACGGCGAACGCTCTCCTCCACTACGAAGAATTCGCGCAGGGCCTGCTTGGCCTTTTCGTTCAGGCCCTTCATCACGCTCAGATCGAGCCAGTCGCGGCTGAGGGCAATCAGGCCATCCAGGTTGCCGGCCTTTTCCGCCAGGTTCTTCGCACCCGTGGCCGCAATACCGGAGATATTGAGCTTGTCGATGAAGTCGGCGAAGGTTGCGCACGCGGCAAATTCCGGGCTCAGGCCGCCCTCCTCCTGCAACTCGATGCCGCGCTCCAGCAGGTCGCCAATCACCTTCTCGTTATGCGCATCGGCGAAGAACGCGTGGATTTCGTGGGCCACTTCCAGTCCCACGTCGGGCAGGTAGGTGAGCACGTCAGGCAGTGCCCGCTGAATGCGCTCCAGGGAACCCAGCGCGCGAGCCAGCAGCTTGGCGGTTTCCTCACCCACGTCAGGAATGCCCAGGGCGTAGATGAAGCGCGCCAGCGTCGGTTTGCGGCTATCGGCAATGGCCCCCAGCAAGTTGCGGGTAGACAGGTCGGCAAAACCTTCCAGCGCCACCACCTGGTCGTATTGGAGGGTGTAAAGATCGGCGGGCGAGGCGACCAGGCCGGTATCCACCAGTTGTTCGACGATCTTGTCGCCCAGACCCTCGATATCCAGGGCGCGCCGCGAGGCGAAGTGGATGATCGCCTGCTTCAACTGAGCGGCGCAGGCCAGGCGGCCAACGCAGCGATACACCGAGCCTTCACTGATGGTTTCCTTGCCCTTGCCGCGCTTGATCAGCTGGGTGCGTTCCACCGCCGAACCGCAGACCGGGCACTGTTCCGGGATGTGCACCGGCCGTGCATCAGCCGGACGGCGCTCGACCACCACCTGCATCACCTGAGGAATCACGTCACCGGCACGACGGATGATCACGGTGTCGCCAATCATCAGCCCCAGGCGCTCGACTTCGTCCATGTTGTGCAAGGTGGCATTGGACACGGTGACGCCCGCCACCTGCACAGGCTTGAGCCGCGCGACGGGGGTGACGGCACCGGTACGGCCGACCTGGAATTCCACGTCCAGCAGCTCGGTGAGTTCTTCTTGGGCCGGGAATTTGTGTGCGATCGCCCAGTGCGGGGTGCGCGCGCGAAAGCCCAGTTGCTGCTGGTCCTCGATGTTGTTGACCTTGAACACCACGCCGTCGATGTCATACGCCAGGCTCATGCGCCGCTCGCCGATGTCACGGTAGTAATCCAGGCAGGCCTGGGCGCCACGGGCCAGTTTCAACTCCCGGCTGATGGGGACGCCCCAGGCCTTGAGCTGCTCGAGCATGCCCACCTGGGTCGCCGGCAATTCACCGCTGACCTGGCCAACGCCATAGCAGCAGAACTCCAGTGGGCGGCTGGCGGTAATCTTCGGGTCCAGCTGACGCAGGCTGCCGGCGGCCGCGTTACGCGGGTTGGCGAAGGTCTTGCCGCCACTTTCGGCCTGGCGCGCATTGAGTTCCTCGAAACCGGCCCTGGGCATGTAGACCTCACCCCGCACCTCCAGCAACTCCGGCCAGCCCTCCCCTTGCAGCTTGAGCGGGACATTGCGGATGGTGCGCACGTTGCTGCTAATGTCCTCGCCGGTGGTGCCATCACCACGCGTGGCACCACGTACGAGCTGGCCATTGCGGTAAAGCAGGCTGACCGCCAGGCCATCGAGCTTGGGCTCACAGCTGTACTCCACCTCTGCGCCACCACCAAACAGGTCGCCGGCCTGCAGGCCAAGCCCGCTCTGCACACTGCGGTCGAAGGCACGCAGATCGTCTTCTTCGAATGCGTTGCCCAGGCTGAGCATGGGCACCTCGTGGCGCACCTCGCCGAAGGCCGACAGGGCCGCGCCACTGACCCGCTGGGTCGGCGATTCCGGGGTCACCAGCTCGGGATGCTGGGCCTCCAGGGCCTGCAGCTCGCGAAACAGACGGTCGTACTCGGCGTCCGGCACGCTGGGCTCGTCGAGCACGTAGTAGCGGTAGTTGTGCGCATCCAGCTCGGCGCGCAGCTCAAGGATGCGTACGGCGGCGGTTTGGGCATCGGTCATGGTTCAGGCTCATTCTGTTGAAACAAAAAGAGCAGCCGGGGCTGCTCTTTCGTTGACTGCGCGCCGGCTCAGCGCTTGTGAGTCAGGTGCTTGCGCTCGAATTCGACGATGCGCTGGCGGTAATGCTCGATGGTTTGCGCGGTCATTACACTGCGCTGGTCGTCTTTCAGTTCGCCATTCAGCTCCTGGGACAGCTTGCGGGCAGCAGCGACCATCACATCGAAGGCCTGCTTCGGATGGCGCGGACCCGGCAGGCCGAGGAAGAAGCTCACGGCACGGGTGCTGAAGTGGTCGATGTCGTCCAGGTCGAAGGTGCCCGGCTTCACGCCGTTGGCCATGGAGAACAGCACTTCGCCATTGCCAGCCATGCTTTCGTGGCGATGGAAGATATCCATGGCACCGAAGCGCAGACCACTTTCCAGAATGTTCTGCAGCAACGCCGGGCCCTTGAAGCCGGCTTCGTCGCGGGCGACGACATTGATGACCAGCACTTCCTCGACCGGCGCTTCCTGCTGGGTTTGCACCTGAGGATGGGCCTTGCCGTTCTTCTTGCCTTCGTCGACCGGGTTCAGCAGGGTCGGTACCGGCTCGTCGAGATTGAGGTCTCCCTGATGCGGCTCACCGCGGCGCTTGCTCGGCTCGCGAGCGCTCAGCGATGGCAGATCGGCCTCGTCCAGGGATGGCTCCTGGTGACCGTGCTCCTTGACCCGGGACGGGCCGAGCAGATTCGGATCTTCATCGTCGTCCTGAACGTTGGAGAAGTTGCGATCCAGCCTGAACTTGAGCTTCCCCTTGCCGCCACTCATGCGGCGCCAGCCATCGAACAGAATGCCGGCGATTACGATGATGCCAATGACGATCAGCCACTCGCGCAGACCGATATCCATGTAGTCCTGTGTCCCCTAGTGAAAAAGTACAAACAAAGGTGAAGAAAGGACATCCCGTCCCCTGAAACGTGGCGCCCAACTCCATGTTCTGAATGGCGTTTTCCACGTGCAACAAATTTGGGCATAAAGCTAGCACGACCAGCCCAGCAGAGAAACCTCTGATAGTGGCTTACTCCCAAGGCGATGCGAATTTGATTGCCTTGTCGTTCCGGAGTTCGCCCGCGGCTTCAAGGCTAGGCCTCGACCATCGACATCGCCTCCTCCACATCCACCGCCACCAGGCGCGAACAACCGGGCTCGTGCATGGTCACGCCCATCAACTGGTCCGCCATTTCCATGGCGATCTTGTTGTGGGTGATATAGATGAATTGCACTTTCTCGGACATTTCCTTCACCAGTCGCGCATAACGGCCGACGTTCGCGTCGTCCAGGGGCGCATCCACTTCGTCCAGCATGCAGAACGGTGCCGGGTTGAGCTGGAAAATGGCGAACACCAGGGCCAGGGCCGTGAGCGCCTTTTCCCCGCCGGACAGCAGGTGAATCGTGCTGTTCTTCTTGCCCGGCGGCCGCGCCATGATTGCGACTCCGGTATCCAGCAGGTCTTCGCCGGTGAGCTCAAGGTAGGCATGACCGCCACCGAATACCTTGGGGAACAGCGCCTGCAGGCCCGCGTTGATCTGATCGAAGGTTTCCTTGAAGCGGTTGCGGGTTTCCTTGTCGATCTTGCGGATGACGTTTTCCAGCGTGTCCAGGGCTTCCACCAGATCGTCGTTCTGCGCGTCCAGGTAGCGCTTGCGCTCGGACTGCTGCTGGTACTCGTCGATGGCCGCGAGGTTGATCGGCCCAAGACGCTGGATTCGCGCCGCAAGCCGTTCGAGCTCCTCTTCCCAGGCGCCTTCGCTGGCCTCGCCCGGCAGAGTGGCGAGCACCCCGTGCAGGTCGTAGCCATCTTCGTAGAGCTGTTCCTGCAGGGTCTTGCGGCGAACCGTCAGGGCTTGCCATTCCAGGCGCTGCTGCTCCAACTGGCCACGCAGCAGTTGCGCCTGCTGTTCGGCCTGGGTACGGCGCTTCTCGGCGTCGCGCAGTTCGCGGTCGGCATCTTCCAGGGCCAGCCGCGCCAACTTCAACTCTTCCTCCACGCCCAGGCGCTTTTCCAGCAGTTCCTCCAGCTTCAGGCGCAGCTCTTCCAGCGGCGCGGCGCCCTCCTCCAGGTTCAGGCTGAGCTGTTCGCGACGCTCGTTCAAGCGCTCGAACTGCAGCGCCAGGCGTTCCAGGGCCTGGCGGGTGGAGTCGTGTTGTGCGCGCAGCGCACCGACGCGCACGGCCAACTGGTGGGCATGGTCCTTGTGCTGGCGGGCCTCCTGACGAATGCGGTCGAGACACTCACGCAGGCTGTCACGCTCGGCCAGCAGTTTCTCGCGCAGTTCGGTGTCGGTGGCCATGGCATCCAGCGCATCCTGCAGGGTAAGGCGCGCTTCGCCCAATTGTTCATGCTCAAGGGAGCGCTGTTCTTCCAGCTCGCCGCGCTCTTCGTCCAGGCGCTTGCGCCGCAGGGTGAGCTGCTCGACCTTGGCTTGCTGGGCAGACAGTCGGGCTTTCAACTCGCCCAGGCTGCGGGCTTCTTCCTGCAGTTGGCGGCGCTGCTGCTCGCGCGCTTCTTCCTGCTGGCGCTGGCTGTCACGCAGGTGCTGCAGGCGCTCGTCCAGCTGCTCCAGGGCGGCCTCGCGCTCCTCGCGCTCGGCGTGTAGACGCTCCAGTTCCTGGCCTCTGGCCAGCAGGCCACTTTCAGCTTCACTGGCACGACGTACGCGCAGGAAATTGCGCCCCACCCAGTAGCCGTCGCGGCTGATCAGGCTCTCGCCCTCAGCCAGATTGGCGTGACGGGCCAGCGCCTGTTCCAGGGACTCCACCGGCTGGACCTTGGCCAGCCAAGGCGCCAGATCCATCGGGGCCTCAACCTTGTCCAGCAGGCTGCCGGGTACCCGCGCGCCGCCCTTGCCGGCGCTGGCCAGGCGCAACTCGCCCTGGTTGAAAGCGGAAAGGTCAAGGCCATTGAAATCGTCCAGCAGCACGGCTTGCAGATCAGCGCCGAGGACGGTTTCCACCGCCAGCTCCCAGCCCTGCTCCACCCGCAGCCCCTCGGCCAGTCGCGGACGTTCGGCCAGTTGCTGTTCACGCAGCCATTGCGCAGCCCCCTTGCCAGGGTCGAGTGCGGCTTGCTGCAGGGCCTCAAGGGAAGCGATGCGACCATTCAGGCGCTGCAACTCGCCCTGGGCCTGCTGCTGGACTGCGGCTGCCTGCTGCAGCTCGTCCCGCACGCTGTCCAGGCGCTCTGCCAGGCCCTGTTCGGAGGCCTGGAGTTCTTCCAGGCGCAGTTCGCCCACCGCGAGCGCTTCGCTCAGCTCCAGCACCGCCGCGTCCTCCGGGTCGGCGGCCAGTTGGGCGCTCTCGTCATTCAGGCGACGCTCACGCTCGACCAGGCGCTCCAGGCTGTGATCCAGCTGCTGGATACGCGCCTGCTGCACCTCGGCCTGGCGGCGCGGCTCGGCGCTGCGCTGGTTGAAGCCGTCCCACTGTTCCTGCCAGGCATGCATGCCGGTTTCAGCTTCTTCCAGCTGGGCGGCTGCCTCTTCGGCGGCGGCAGCGCTCATCTCCTGCTCCGGGCCGAGCATGTCCAGTTCCTCGCCCAGGGTGGCGAGCAACGTCCGGTCGTGGCCCAGGTGAGACTCGGTTTCCTGACGGGCGCGCTCAGCTTCACGCAGGTCATCCTGCAATTGGCGCAAGCGCTGCTGCCCGTGCTGGATGCTCTGCTCCACGCGGGCGATGTCGCCCCCTACGGAATAAAAACGACCCTGCACCTGGTTAAAGCGCTCGGACAGCTCGTGATGCCCATCGCGCAGGCGCTCGATGCTGGCGTCTGCGTTGCGTTGCTCGGCCACCAAGGCTTCGAAGCTGACTTCCTGGTTGCCGATCACCGCCTCGCGCTGGCCGACCTGGTCGTTCAGCGCCCGCCACTTCAGCGCAGCGAGCTGGGCCTTGAGCTGTCGCTCCTCGGCCTTGAACTCCTGGTACTTCTCCGCGGACTGGGCCTGGCGGTGCAGACGCTCCAGCTGGCGTTCCAGTTCTTCACGCAGGTCGGTCAGGCGCGCCAGGTTTTCCTGGGTGCGGCGGATGCGGCTCTCGGTCTCTCGGCGGCGCTCCTTGTACTTGGAGATACCGGCGGCCTCTTCGATGAAGTTGCGCAGATCCTCCGGTTTGGCCTCGATCAGCTTAGAGATCATCCCCTGCTCGATGATCGAATAACTGCGTGGCCCCAGGCCGGTGCCGAGGAAGATGTCGGTAATGTCGCGACGACGGCACTTGGTGCCGTTGAGGAAATAGGTGTTCTGGCCGTCGCGGCTGACGCGGCGGCGGATGGAAATCTCGGCGAAGGCGGCGTACTCGCCGACCAAGGAGTTGTCCGAGTTATCGAAGATGAGTTCGATGCTGGCCTGGGCGACCGGCTTGCGGGTGTTGGAGCCGTTGAAGATGACATCGGTCATCGACTCGCCGCGAAGGTTCTTTGCCGAACTTTCACCCATTACCCAGCGAACGGCGTCGATAATGTTCGACTTTCCGCAGCCATTGGGGCCGACTACGGCCGCCATGTTGCTGGGAAAGCTGACAGTGGTCGGGTCAACGAAGGATTTGAACCCGGCCAGCTTGATGCACTTCAGCCGCATGGGCGCACTCCGCTCAACGCTCGGACAGGGCTGCGAGCACCAGCTCGCAGTTCTGCTTGCCATAGCCCAGCAGTACCTCGCGGACCCTCTCTTGATCGCGGGCAATCACCGCCAGCAACAGGTCGTCGAACACCGCACCGAACTGGCCCATCTGGCCACGGCGGCGCTCCAGGGCAATGTAGTAGGTGCGGGCAATGGCCGGCTGCAGGTTGTCCAGGGTCTGCTGCAGGTAAGGGTTATCAGCGAAGGGATAGGCCGCCTGCATGATCGCGAAGCTGGAGTCGACGAAGGCAAGGATGTCTTCCCGCTCGCGCGCCTCGACCAGGCGCTGCTGGATGGCGCGAAACGGTGCGAGGTCTTCCTCCGTGCGCCAGTGCTCGGCCACGGCGTAGCCCAGCAGGATGTAGAGTTCCATCACCAGCGTGTAAAGGCTGCGGACATGTTGGGTGGTCAACTCGGACACCTGGGCGCCACGGCGCGGCAGGATGTTGATCAGGTGCCGACGCTCAAGGATCAGCAGCGCTTCGCGCACCGATCCCCGGCTGACATTCATGGCCTGGGTGACTTTCTGTTCCTGGATGCGCTCTCGCTCCTTCAACTCGCCGCGAATGATGCGCTCGGCCAAGTGATGGGCAATCTGCTCGGAGAGGCTGTCCGGTGCCTTGAACGTCATGGTTTTCCTTCGAACTGGGGAACATTGTGCGCTGTGCCGGAGCTTTCCCACGCAAAAGCTCCGGCGCTGACAGTACTACGGGTACAGGCAGTGGACGCAAGCGTGATAGGGGGGGAAATTTCCGACTCTGCCGCAGGACATGGGCAGGCGGCAAAGTCTATCACAAGGCCTGTTGCAGCTCTTGTGGGGCGAATTCATTCGCGAATGGAACCCGCTCGGATTGGGAAAGGCAGGCCTTCGGCCTGCTTCGCGATTGAAATCGCCCCTTCAGGGAGACGCACCGCGTGCGCCCACTTCCTACACTTATGACAGGTGGCACGAATTGCGCTTTAACCTTGAGACAGAGCGGGCGCGGACGGCTAATAACTGAAAGAGATGAAGATTTCCTGACTTTCGAGTCAAATATTTATTGACCCAAAAGTCAGAGGCCTCTAAATTTGCCCCATACGAGCCCTCGTAAAAACAATAAAGTGCCTGGAGGTCGCCCTTGATCCAGTTTTTACTCAATCGGGAGCTGCGCACTGAGCATGCCCTCGATCCCAATGTCACGGTGCTCAACTACCTGCGTGAGCATGTCGGCAAACCCGGTACCAAAGAAGGCTGCGCCTCGGGCGATTGCGGTGCCTGCACCGTGGTCGTCGGCGAGTTGGAGGGCGACCGCATCCGCTACCGCACCCTCAACTCCTGTCTGACCTTCGTCTCCTCGCTCCACGGCAAGCAACTGATCACCGTCGAAGACCTCAAGCACCAGGGCCAACTGCATTCCGTGCAACAGGCCATGGTGGATTGCCACGGCTCCCAGTGCGGTTTCTGCACCCCCGGTTTCGTCATGTCGCTGTTCGCCCTGCAGAAGAACAGCAACGGCTATGACAAGGCCCAGACCATGGAAGCCCTGGCGGGCAACCTGTGCCGCTGTACCGGCTACCGCCCGATCATCGACGCCGCCGAGCAGGCGTGCTGCCAGAAGCAGCCGGACCAGTTCGACGCCGCCGAAGCCCAGACCGTCGCCCAGCTGAAAGCCATCGCCCCGCTTGAGACCGCCGAACTGAACAGCGGCGACAAGCGTTGCCTGGTGCCGCTGACCGTGGCCGATCTGGCTGACTTCTATATGTCCAACCCGCAGGCCCGCCTGCTGGCCGGCGGCACCGATCTGGCCCTGGAAGTCACCCAGTTCCACCGCGAGCTGCCGGTCATGATCTATGTCGGCCACATCGACGCCATGAAGCGCATCGAGGAGAATGGCGACTTCATCGAGATTGGCGCCGCCACCACCCTGTCCGACTGCTACGAGACACTGGCTCGCGAGTACCCGGACTTCGGCGAGTTGCTGCACCGCTTCGCCTCCCTGCAGATCCGTAACCAAGGCACCCTGGGCGGCAACATCGGTAACGCTTCGCCCATCGGCGACGCCCCGCCGCTGCTGATCGCACTCGGCGCCGAAATCGTCCTGCGCAAGGGCAACCAGACCCGCACCCTGCCGCTGGACGAGTACTTCCTCGATTACAAGGTCACCGCTCGCCAGGACTCCGAGTTCATCGAGAAGGTGCGCGTGCCACGCGTTCGCAAGAATCAGGTCTTCCGCGCCTACAAGGTGTCCAAGCGTCTGGACGATGACATTTCCGCCGTCTGCGCCGCCTTCAACCTGGTGATCGAAAATGGTGTGGTGCGCAAGGCCCGTGTCGCCTTCGGCGGCATGGCCGGCATTCCCAAGCGCGCCACCTCCTGCGAACAGGCCCTGATCGGCGCCGCCTGGTACCCGGGCACCGTCGAACGTGCCTGCGAGGCGCTCGCCAAGGACTTCACTCCGCTCTCGGACTTCCGCGCCAGCAAGGAATACCGCCTGCTGACCGCCCAGAACCTGCTGCGCAAGTTCTTCCTCGAGCTGCAATCCCCAGAAGTCGAAACCCGGGTAACCGCGTATGTCTAACAAACACCACCACAAGACCCAGGAAGAACTGGCGGAACTGTTCCGCGCCGACATCACCACCGGCGTTGGCAAGAGCGTCAAGCATGAAAGCGCGCCCAAGCATGTGTCGGGCGAAGCCGTGTACGTCGACGACCGCCTGGAGTTCCCCAACCAGCTGCACGTCTATGCCCGCATGAGCGACCGCGCCCATGCGCGCATCACCCGCATCGATACCACGCCCTGCTACCAGTTCCCGGGCGTGGCCATCGCCATCACCGCCAAGGACGTGCCTGGCCAGCTGGACATCGGCCCGGTGGTTGCCGGCGACCCGCTGCTGGCGGATGGCAAGGTCGAATACGTCGGCCAGGTGGTACTGGCGGTAGGCGCTGACAGCCTGGAAACCGCGCGCAAGGCAGCCATGGCCGCGATCGTCGAGTACGAGGACCTGGAGCCCGTGCTGGATGTGGTCGACGCCCTGCGCAAGAAACATTTCGTGCTGGATAGCCACCAGCACAAGCGCGGCGATTCCAGCAGCGCGCTGGCCGCCTCGAAGAACCGCCTGCAAGGCACCCTGCACATCGGCGGCCAGGAACACTTCTACCTGGAAACGCAGATTTCCTCGGTCATGCCCACCGAAGACGGCGGCATGATCGTCTACACCTCGACGCAGAACGCCACCGAGGTGCAGAAATTGGTGGCCGAGGTGCTCGGCGTATCGATGCACAAGATCGTCATCGACATGCGCCGCATGGGTGGAGGCTTCGGCGGCAAGGAAACCCAGGCCGCCGGTCCGGCATGCCTCTGTGCAGTGATCGCGCACCACACCGGTCGTCCGACCAAGATGCGCCTGCCGCGCATGGAAGACATGAGCATCACCGGCAAGCGTCACCCCTTCTACGTCGAGTACGACGTGGGCTTCGACGACGACGGCCTGCTCAAGGGCATTGAGTTGGAACTGGCGGGCAACTGCGGTTACTCGCCTGACCTGTCCGGTTCCATCGTCGACCGCGCAATGTTCCACTCGGACAATGCCTACTTCCTCGAAAACGCCACCATCAACGGTCACCGCTGCAAGACCAACACCGCCTCGAACACTGCCTACCGCGGTTTCGGCGGCCCCCAGGGGATGGTCGCGATCGAGGAGATCATGGACGCCATCGCGCGCCACCTCGGCAAAGACCCGCTGGACGTGCGCAAGCTGAACTACTACGGCAAGGATGAGCGCAACGTCACCCACTACTACCAGACCGTCGAGCACAACATGCTCGCCGAGATGACCGAGGAACTGGAGACCAGCAGCGAGTACGCCAAGCGCCGCGAGGAAATCCGCGCCTTCAACGCCAGGAGCCCGGTACTGAAGAAAGGCCTGGCAATGACCCCGGTGAAATTCGGTATCAGCTTCACCGCCACCTTCCTCAACCAGGCCGGTGCGCTGGTGCACATCTACACCGACGGCAGCATCCACCTGAACCACGGCGGCACCGAGATGGGCCAGGGCCTGAACACCAAGGTCGCCCAGGTGGTCGCGGAAGTGTTCCAAGTGGACATCGGCCGCATCCAGATCACCGCCACCAATACCGACAAGGTGCCCAACACCTCGCCGACAGCGGCATCCAGCGGTACCGACCTGAACGGCAAGGCTGCCCAGAACGCGGCCGAAACCATCAAGGGTCGCCTGGTGGACTTCCTCGCCAACCACTTCAAGGTGACGGCCGAGGATGTGGAGTTCAAGAACGAGCAGGTGCGCGTGCGTGATCATTACCTCTCCTTCGAGGAAATGATCCAGCTGGCCTACTTCAACCAGATTTCGCTCTCCAGCACCGGCTTCTACCGCACGCCGAAGATCTTCTACGACCGCGACAAGGCCTGCGGCCGCCCCTTCTACTACTTCGCCTACGGTGTGGCCTGCGCCGAAGTCATCGTCGACACCCTGACCGGCGAGTACAAGATGCTGCGCACCGACATCCTGCATGACGTGGGTGCCTCGCTGAACCCGGCCATCGACATCGGCCAGGTCGAAGGTGCCTTCGTCCAGGGCATGGGCTGGCTGACCATGGAAGAGCTGGTGTGGAACGCCAAGGGCAAGCTAATGACCAGCGGCCCGGCGAGCTACAAGATCCCGGCCATCGCCGACATGCCGATCGACCTGCGGGTGAAGCTGGTAGAGAACCGCAAGAATCCCGAGCAGACGGTGTTCCACTCCAAGGCCGTGGGCGAGCCGCCCTTCATGCTCGGCATCGCAGTCTGGTGTGCCATCAAGGACGCCGTGGCCAGCCTGGCGGATTACCGTGCGCAGCCAGCCATCGACGCACCGGCCACCCCCGAGCGCGTGCTCTGGGGCGTCGAGCAAATGAAGAAACTGCAGCAGCCGGCCACAGCCGCCGCCCAGGCGGAGACCGAACCGGCATGACCCGCGCGAATCGGTCTGGCCGCTGACGCCAGGCCGATTCCGCAGTACGACAAACGGTGAAGAACAATGACAACAGCCACCGATCGACCGAAGACAACGCAGCAGGACACCGAAGCCGTCCTGCTGGAAACGCTGCCGGCCCCCGTGCGTCCAAAGGACGATTGGCGGCTGTCACGTTCCACCAGGCCACTGCGTAGCTGGAGACTGAGCAAATGAGTTGGATCAGCGCCCTCGCCGACCTGCAGCAACGCGGTGAACCCTGCGTGCTGGTCACCATCATTGAAGAGCGCGGCTCTACCCCGCGTAATGCCGGCTCCAAGATGGTGGTAACCGCTGAGCGTATCTTCGAGACCATCGGCGGCGGACATCTCGAGTTCAAGGCGATGGCGATCGCCCGCGAGATGCTCGAGAGTCGCACCCAGGACACCCGCCTGGAGCGCTTCAGCCTTGGCGCCAGCCTCGGCCAATGCTGTGGCGGCGCGACCGTGCTGCTGTTCGAGCCCATGGGCCAGCCCCAGGCGCACATCGCCGTGTTCGGCGCCGGCCACGTCGGCCGCGCGCTGGTCCCGCTGCTCGCCAGCCTCCCCTGCAAGGTGCGCTGGATCGACTCGCGGGAGAACGAGTTCCCGGAACATATCCCGGCTGGCGTGGAGAAGGTGGTCAACGAAGAAGTGATCGACGAGATCGCCGAGATGCCCAAGGGCAGCTACTTCATCGTCATGACCCACAATCACCAACTGGACCTGGAACTGACCGCCGAAATCCTGAAGCGCAACGACTTCGCCTACTTCGGCCTGATCGGCTCAAAGACCAAGCGCGTCAAGTTCGAGCACCGGCTGCGCGAGCGCGGTTTTGCCACCGAAACCGTGCAACGTATGCGCTGCCCGATGGGTATCGCCGAAGTCAAAGGCAAGTTGCCGATGGAGATCGCCATTTCCATCGCCGGCGAAGTCGTCGCCATCTACAACGCCAACTTCGGTACGGAAGTGAAGAAAGGCGAGACGGTCGCCAAGCTGATTCCCGCCTCGCGCCGGGAACAGGCCTGATATCCATGTAGGTTGGCGCTGAGCCTGCGAAGCCCAACGTTGGGCTTCGCTCCGCTCAGCGTCAACCTACGCCCCCCTCCGCGAAATCATGAAAGACGAGACTGACATGACCAGCCACGTAATCGCCTACCGCTCCGCCATCCTGCACAGCATCGCCGACCCCGCCCTGGTGGGCGTCGAGCAGTCCTACCAGTATTTCGAGGACGGCCTGCTGGTGGTGGAAGACGGCCGCATCAAGGCCCTGGGCGACGCCAAGTCCCTGCTGCCGGGCCTGGCCGCCGGTGTCGAGGTGCGCGAGTACCGTGATGCCCTGATCACCCCCGGCTTCATCGACACCCACATCCATTTCCCGCAGACCGGCATGATCGCCTCCTACGGCGAGCAGTTGCTGGACTGGCTGAACACTTACACCTTCCCCACCGAGAAGCAGTTCGCTGACAAGGCCCATGCTGCCGACGTCGCCGGCATCTTCCTCAAGGAACTCCTGCGCAACGGCACCACCACCGCCCTGGTGTTCGGCACCGTTCACAAGGAGTCCGTGGACGCCTTCTTCGAAGCCGCCCAGGCGCTGGACCTGCGCATGATCGCCGGCAAGGTGCTGATGGACCGCAACGCCCCGGACTACCTGACCGATACCGCCGAGTCCGGCTACGCCGACAGCAAGGAGCTGATCGAGCGCTGGCACGGCAAGGGCCGCCTGCACTACGCAGTCACCCCGCGCTTCGCTCCCACCAGCACGCCGGAGCAACTGGAGCTGGCCGGCAAGCTGTACGCCGAATACCCCGGCCTGTACATGCACACCCACCTATCCGAGAACCGCAAGGAGATTGAATGGGTCAAGGAGCTGTTCCCCGAGCGCAAGGGCTACCTGGACGTCTACGACCACTACAAGCTGATCGGCCAGCGCTCGGTGTTCGCCCACGGCGTGCACCTCTGCGATGACGAGTGCAAGCGCCTGGCGGAAACCGGCTCGGCCGTAGCGTTCTGCCCCACCTCCAACCTGTTCCTGGGCAGCGGCCTGTTCGACCTGCAGAAGCTGGAAGAACACGGCGTTCGCGTCGGCCTGGGCACTGACGTTGGTGCCGGCACCAGCTTCTCCCAGCTGCAGTCGCTGAACGAGGCGTACAAAGTGATGCAGTTGCAAGGCAAGAAGCTCGATCCGTTCAAGTCGCTCTACCTGGCCACCCTGGGCGGCGCCCGCGCGCTCTACCTGGATGACAAGATCGGCAACTTCCAGGCAGGCAAGGATGCGGACTTCGTGGTACTCGACTACAAGGCCACCCCGCTGCTCGACTACCGCCTGCAGCAGGCACGCAACCTAGAGGAAAAACTGTTCGCCCTGACCATCCTCGGCGACGACCGCACGGTGAAGGAAACCTTCGCCGCCGGCAGCAGCGTGCATCAGCGCGGCTGAGTGACGGCGCAATGAGAGACCCCCGCCCCGGCGGGGTTTTCTTTTGGGCTTCCGGGCTGCATTCCCCTTCCTGTGGGGGCGAATTCATTCGCAATGCAGGCCGAAGGCCTGCCGTAGAAGGTTGGTGCTGAGGAACGAAGCCCAACGTGAGGGCACGACCCTGGAAGCAAGGCGAGTAAAGATCCACGTTCGTGGAACGTGGACTTGTGTTTGCCCCCCTACAGGGGGGCCATCCTCATACGCAGCACCCGGCTGATCTCCGCCACCGTGCCCAGAAGTAGGGTGCGCCATGCGCACCGAGGCGATGGTTACGACACCGAGTCTGTCTCCCGGTGCGCGCGGCGCACCCTACGGGACCGGCGTCATCCTGCTGGTTCGCTGACTCGAATCGTCACAGGCAGCGCCGGTGACTCATGACCATGTCCTCAGGACGTGGTTTCCCAGGTTCAAATGAATTCTCCCCCACAATTTCATTGCCCGCCCCGCCCCCCCCAAAAACAAGAAGCCCCGCATCAGCGGGGCTTCTTGTTGAGCCGGATCAGGCGCTGCGGGGAGTGCCGCGACCGGGCTTCTTCTTGGTCTGCAGCAGGTGCGAGAACACCGCATGCAGGTCGTCCGACGCACCGCCTTCGTCCAGGTTCAGCTTGTCGTCGATATGGTCCATGTGATGCATCATCAGCATCACCGCGCGCTCGACGTCACGGGACTCGATGGCGTCGATCAGGCGGTTGTGTTCATCAAAGGAACAGTGAGAGCGGCTCCCGCTTTCGTACTGGGCAATGATGAGGGATGTCTGCGACACCAGGCTGCGCTGGAAGCTGACGAGCGGAGAGTTCTTCGCCGCTTCGGCGAGCTTCAGGTGGAATTCGCCGGAAAGGCGGATACCCGCACCGCGATCGCCGCGCGAGAAGCACGCCTGCTCCTCATTGACCATCTGCCGCAATTCCTGCAACTGCTCGGCGGTGGCGTGTTCCACTGCCAGCTCGGTAATGGCGCGTTCCACCAGGCGACGTGCGTAGAAGATCTGACGGGCTTCCTCGACACTCGGGCTGGCGACCACGGCACCGCGATTCGGTCTGAGCAGCACCACACCCTCATGGGCGAGGCGCGACAGGGCACGGCGGATGATGGTACGGCTGACGCCGAAAATCTCGCCCAGGGCCTCCTCGCTCAACTTGGTGCCGGGAGCCAAACGCTGCTCGAGAATGGCATCGAAAATATGTGCATAGACGACGTCGTCCTGCGTGCCGCTGCGGGTGCTTTTGGCGGTGCGCGGCTGCTTCTTGAGAGGCTGCAACTGTTCGTTCATGGGTGCTCGCGTCAGTGGGGTTCAGCGGTCTTCCAGGGCCCTTTTTGCCCCTTTCCACCGGGCTGAGCGCTGTTTGTCAGCAAGGATAATCAGGGGAAAAGCGAGTGATATTGTACACAATCATCTTGCCTTGAACAGTTTCGCCGCAGCTCCAACCCCATTCCTGACCAGTTGCGCAGGTTTTTCCGTCACTTCCCTACCATCGCTTTCCGGGCAGCGTTGACACGACAAAACAGCGGATTCCCTACATTTTTTTGTCATAAGCCCGGCTATTACAGTGCCATTCCGTGCTTTGCCTCCCTCCTCCGACCGCGCGCTCGATTTCCTGTAAATTCCTAACTCATTGTTTTTTATGAACTTACCAATTCCATTAGCGTGCGAATTGTCCAAGCAATTCCTGCCCCCGTGATCAGCTTTTGCTGATTGGTGCGCTTTTTCGAACATTGAAAACATTATTTGTTTTTTTTGTATACAAAGGCATAATCGCGCCGTGAACTTCCTGACCCTGCGGTCAAGTATTGGAGGAAGCGCACCACTCACGCCATCCGCCTCAGTCAGTCCGGAGCCCTCTCCAGGCTCTGGGTGAACAAAACAAAAGAGATGAGGAGTACCACGCTGTGGAAAGCATCAAACAACAAGAACAAGGAACGTACGCCACAACCCCCCCCGCCAACGGTCTGCTTGAGCGTCTCTTCAAGCTGAGCCTTCACGGCACCACCGTGAAGACCGAACTGGCTGCAGGGCTGACCACCTTCATCACCATGGCCTACATCATCTTCGTCAACCCGAACATCATGGCCGATGCCGGGATCGATCATGGCGCAGCCTTCGTTGCAACCTGCCTTGCTGCAGCCTTCGGCTGCCTCCTCATGGGTCTCTATGCCAACTGGCCGGTCGGCCTCGCTCCGGGCATGGGCCTGAACGCCTTCTTCACCTACACCGTGGTCAATACCATGGGCTACAGTTGGCAGATCGCGCTTGGCGCGGTGTTCCTCTCCGGCGTGCTGTTCATGATCCTGACCTTCTCGCGCATTCGAGAATGGCTGCTCAACAGCATTCCCAGCAGCCTGCGCTTCGCCATGGGCGCGGGAGTCGGGCTGTTCCTCGGGCTGATCGGCCTGAAGACTGCAGGCATCGTCGTTGCCCACCCGGCCACGCTGGTGCACATCGGTGACCTGACCTCCCCCGGTCCGCTGCTGGCCGCCATCTGCTTCCTGATGATCGCGGTGCTGGAGTACCGCCGTATCTTCGGCGGCATCCTGATCAGTATCCTGACCGTTACCCTGATCGGCGTAGGCCTGGGCATCGTCAAGTTCGGTGGCGTGTTCTCCATGCCCCCGAGCCTCGCCCCGACCTTCATGGCCATGGACATTACCGGCGCCTTCGACGTGACCATGGTCAGCGTGATCCTGGCCTTCCTCTTCGTGCACATGTTCGACACCGCCGGCACCCTGATGGGCGTCGCCCAACGTGCCAACCTGGTACAGGAAGATGGCCGTATTGAGAACCTGTCCAAGGCGATGAAGGCCGATAGCGCTTCCAGCGTGTTCGGTGGCGTGCTCGGCGTACCGCCGGTGACCAGTTACGTGGAAAGCGCCGCGGGCGTGGCTGCTGGCGGCCGTACCGGCCTGACCGCGGTTACCGTGGGCATCCTGTTCATCGCCGCAATGTTCTTCGCCCCGCTGGCCGGCATGATCCCTGCCTACGCCACCGCAGGCGCGCTGATCTACGTTGCGATGCTGATGATGGGCGGCATGGCCCACATCGACTGGAAAGAGCACACCGAAACCATCCCGGCCATCGTCACCGTCATCATGATGCCGCTGACCTTCTCGGTCGCCGACGGTATTGCCCTGGGCTTCGTGACCTATGTGGCGATGAAAGCCTTCACCGGCAAATACAAGGATGTGTCGGTAAGCCTTTACGCACTGTGCGCCATCTTCGTAGCCAAGTTCATCTTCCTGTAAGCGGGAACACCGTAATACCGGGCCCTGCCGCACTGCGTCAGGGCCTTTTCTTTTGAACCTGGAAAACCACGTTCCTGGAACGTGGTCATGAGTCACCGACTCTGCCTGTGACGATTCGAGCCAGCGAACCAGCAGGATTATTGCGGTCCCGCAGGTTGGGTCGGGCGGCGATCCGCGAGCGGAGCGAAACCCAACGATTCCCAGTCAGGCTGCGCGTTGGGCTTCGCGGAGCTCAGGCACAACCTACAAGAGCCGGCCATCTGCCTGTGGGAGCGACCGTGCCTCATCTGACGCCGAACCGGGGCGCATAGCGCTCAGCCGGGACAGATAGGTAATGCCTGTCGGGGGACATGGGTAACGGGTTGATAATCGTATCCTCCGACGCATCCAGGCCGCGTCACGGGGCCGCCACGTTACCTGGCAGCGACAGACCCAATCGATTTCCGACCACTGGCCGGCGAAATCGCGATTGGCGCCTAGACTCTTCCCTAATCCGACCGCCACCCCATGCACCTGCACAGCCCCTCGGGCTGGCGCACAGGCTTTGTCTTGCGGTTTGCCTCAATCCCTTGCGCATCTCCCCGTGATGCGTTTCAGCCCGGCCTCGCGCCGGGCTTCTTTTTTCCGCCCCGGCACTTTCCTGTGGACAAAAAAAAGCCCGCAGTGTGAACGGGCTATGAAGACTCGTTGAGTCGAGGGTAACGAGAATCGGAAGCTAGCTACCGCGATAGGTGGAGTAGCTGTAGGGGGAAATCAGCAGCGGCACGTGGTAGTGATCCTGCTCTGCAGAGATACCGAAGCGCAGTACCACCACATCCAGGAATGCGGGCTCGTTCAGCTTCACGCCGCGAGCGCGGTAGTAGTCGCCGGCGTGGAAATGGATCTGATAGACGCCGCTCTGGTAGTCAGCGCCCTGCAGCAGCGGCGCATCGCAGCGACCGTCGTCGTTGGTGGTGGCGGTGGCAACCAGCTCAAGGCCCGCGCCTTCCACGCGGTAGAGCTCGATCTTGATGTCACGGCCGGGGCAGCCGTGGGCGGCATCCAGTACATGCGTAGTCAAACGTCCCATTGCTCGCTGGGCGTCCTTCGGGCCGCTGTGCGGGCCGCGATCGAAACGCCACACCTCCTCTGCTTGTTCATATCGGTGCGTGGTCAGGGCCTAGGCCCCGGTACTGTGCGCAGAATAACACGCGACAACACCAATGTAAGACATAAAACCAAAAAATTGTACACAATCACGCCGACCAATCCCGCTAGCTCACCGCAAGCCCACGTAACATCCGGATTTGCCTGCATCGGCCAGCAGTCAAGCATCTAGCCCTTAGCACCTGACCAGTTAGGCAGGTCTATTGCTTGATCCAAAGATGACGATTTCAACAAATTTTCGATTTACAAAACACACGGCAGTTTGTATACAATCACCCCATCCACGGTCGCGCACCACTTCCCGGGCTGTCGCTGATCGATCCAACAGACGAGAAGGAAGACTGCAGTGAGCGCTGAGTACCCACGCGACCTGATCGGTTACGGCAACAACCCTCCCCATCCGCACTGGCCGGGTGATTCCCGAATCGCCCTGTCCTTTGTCCTCAACTACGAGGAAGGCGGCGAACGCAATGTGCTTCATGGCGACAAGGAATCCGAAGCCTTCCTGTCCGAGATGGTGGCCGCCCAACCGCTGCAGGGCGCGCGCAACATGAGTATGGAATCTCTTTACGAGTACGGCAGCCGCGTCGGCGTCTGGCGCCTGCTGAACCTGTTCAAGCAGCACGACATCCCGCTGACCATCTTCGCCGTCGCCATGGCCGCCCAGCGTCATCCGGATGTGATCCGCGCCATGGTCGAGGCCGGTCACGAGATTTGCAGCCACGGCTACCGCTGGATTGACTACCAGTACATGGACGAGGCGCAGGAGCGCGAGCACATGCTCGAGGCCATCCGCATCCTCACCGAACTGACCGGCGAACGCCCAGTGGGCTGGTACACCGGGCGTACCGGCCCGAACACCCGTCGCCTGGTGATGGAAGAAGGCGGCTTCCTCTACGACTCCGACACCTACGACGACGACCTGCCCTACTGGGACGCTGCCAGCACCGCGCAAAGACCGCACCTGGTCATCCCCTACACCCTGGACACCAACGACATGCGCTTCACCCAGGTGCAGGGCTTCAACAAGGGCGATGACTTCTTCGAGTACCTCAAGGACGCCTTCGACGTGCTCTACGCCGAAGGCGCCGCTGGCGCGCCGAAGATGCTCTCCATCGGCATGCACTGCCGCCTGCTGGGCCGTCCGGCTCGCCTCGCCTCCCTGGCGCGCTTCATCGAATACGTGAAGGGCCATGAAAAAGTTTGGTTCGCCCGCCGCGCAGACATCGCCCGTCACTGGCACGCCACCCACCCTTTCAAAGAGCAAGCGAAATGAGCCGCTTTCAGACCCTGACCCCGTCCACGCTGTCCCGCGATGCTTTTGTCAACGTCTTCGCCGACATCTACGAACATTCGCCCTGGGTAGCCGAGAAGGCTTTTGACCTCGGCCAGGACGTCAGCATTGATGAAATCGATGGCCTGCACCAACGCATGGCCGACCTGTTGCTCAGCGCCAGCCATGAAGCCCAGCTGGCGCTGATCAACGCTCACCCGGACCTCGCAGGCAAAGCTGCGGTGCGTGGCGAGCTGACCGAAGCCAGCACCAGCGAACAAGCCGGTGCGGGCATCCACGCGTGCACGGCTGAAGAGTTCGCGCGCTTCACCGAACTGAACGACGCCTACAAGGCCAAGTTCGGGTTTCCCTTCATCATGGCGGTGAAAGGCAGCAACCGGCACCAGATCCTGGCGGCCTTCGAGGAGCGAATCCACAACTCCCCCGAAGCCGAATTCACCAGGGCGCTGGCCGAGATCAACAAGATCGCGCTGTTCCGTCTGCAGCAAATGTAAGCCGCAGCCGCATCGCCCCCATTCAAGACCGGACGGGCCACGGCCCGCCCATCGGCTCTTCGCCGAATCGGAGAGCCAGGGGGGAGGATGGAATGACCGCCTCCCCCGCCCGGCCCCTCTCCCGCTTGCGGGATGGGAACCAGCAACGAACAAGTAGAACAGCCATGCGAACCCTGAAGATCGAGCCCCTGACCAAAGAAGCCTTCGCCCCATTCGGAGATGTGATCGAAACCGACGGCAGCGAGTACTTCATGATCAACAACGGCTCCACCCGCCGTTATCACAAGCTGGCGACGGTCGAGACCGCCCAGCCGGACGACAAGGCAATCATCAGCATCTTCAGCGCCGAATCCCTTGAGATGCCCTTGCGCATCCGCATGCTGGAACGACATCCGCAGGGCAGCCAGGCCTTCATTCCGCTGCTCGGCAACTCCTTTCTGGTCGTGGTCGCGCCAATTGGCGATGTACCTGTACCGGGTTTGGTCCGTGCCTTCCTATCCAATGGCAGGCAGGGCGTTAATTACCATCGCGGCGTCTGGCACCACCCGGTGCTGACGATCGAAAAGCGGGATGACTTCCTGGTGGTTGATCGCAGCGGTTCCGGCAACAACTGCGACGAGCATTTCTTCACCGAGGACGAACAGCTCCTCCTCGACCCCCACCACTAATAAGAGAAGCCCAACGATCGGCGTGCCGGTCGGCGGGAAAGAGGTAAACATTGTGGAAGCACATCTGACCGAATGGCTGAACCTTAGCATTCGCTGGGTTCACATGATCACCGGTGTCGCCTGGATCGGCGCATCCTTCTATTTCGTCTGGCTGGAGAACAACCTCAACCGCGCCAATCCGCGCGACGGGCTGTCGGGTGACCTTTGGGCCATCCACGGTGGCGGTATCTACCACCTGGAGAAGTACAAGCTCGCTCCGCCGAAAATGCCGGACAACCTGCACTGGTTCAAATGGGAAGCCTATTTCACCTGGTTATCGGGCGTCGCCCTGCTGGCCGTGGTGTTCTACCTGAACCCGACCCTGTACCTGATCGCGCCCGGCGTGGACATCGCCCCGGCCGCCGCCGTCGCCATCGGCATCGGCTCGCTGGTTGCCGGCTGGTTCATCTACGACTTCCTCTGCGACTCGCCGCTGGGCAAGACCCCCGCCCTGCTGGGCCTGGTGTTGTTCGTGCTGATCGTCGGCGCTGCCTGGGGCTTCACCCATGTGTTCAGCGGCCGTGGTTCCTACATCCATGTCGGCGCCCTGATCGGCACCATCATGGTCGGCAACGTATTCCGCATCATCATGCCGGCGCAGCGTGCCCTGGTTAAGGCCATCGAAGAGAACCGCACCCCGGACCCGATCCTGCCGGCCAAGGGTCTGCTGCGTTCGCGCCACAACAACTACTTCACCCTGCCGGTGCTGTTCATCATGATCAGCAACCACTTCCCGAGCACCTACGGTAGCCAGTACAACTGGCTGATCCTGGCCGGGATCGCGGTACTCGCGGTACTGGTGCGCCACTACTTCAACACCCGCCACGACAGCAACAAGTTCGCCTGGACCCTGCCGGCCGGTGCCCTCGGCATGATCTGCCTGGCGTTCGTCACTGCTCCGAACTACAAGGCCGCCGAACCGAGCGTGGCCGTTGAGCCTGCCCGCCAGGAACACGCGACTTCCGCCGCTGCCCCGGCAGCCGGCGAGAGCAAGCCGCAGGCTGCTGCTCCGGCACAACCGGCTGCAGCTCCGGCCCAGGCCAGTGCCACTGGCGGCAACTTCGACAAGGTCCACGACGTCATCAAGGAACGCTGCGCCGTCTGCCACTCCGCCAAACCCACCAGCCCGATGTTCACCTCGGCGCCGGGCGGCGTGATGCTCGACACCCCGCAACAGATCCAGATGCTCGCACCGAAGATCCAGGCCCAGGCTGTCGCCAGCCAGATCATGCCGCTGGGCAACATCACTCAGATGACCCAGGAAGAACGTGACCTGATCGGCCGCTGGATTGCCCAGGGCGCCAAGACCAACTAAGCGCCAGCCGCACCCGCAAGACCACGGCGGGCGGTGACCCCAAGCACCGCCCGCGTTTCAAGCCTGCCCCACCAGGCAGGCTTTTTTTCTGGCAGTACCCCGGCCGAGTGCCACCCACCCGGCCAGCAACATGAATACCCGGCAAGCCGCACCCACGAGGTGCAGCATTGCCAAGCGACTTACAAGAACAAAAGCGCCCGAGGTGTTGCATGACCACTCCGACAGAGCGAGAAATCGCCCTTTCGCCCGCTGACCAGCGCCTGCCCCTGATGCAACTGCTGCTTGTCGGCTTCCAGCATGTCCTGCTTATGTACGGTGGCGCCGTTGCCGTACCCCTGATCGTCGGCCAGGCCGCCGGCCTGTCCCGTGAAGAAATCGCGTTCCTGATCAATGCTGACCTGCTGGTCGCCGGCATCGCTACCATCGTGCAGTCCATCGGCATCGGCCCGGTGGGCATCCGCATGCCGGTGATGATGGGTGCCAGCTTCGCTGCCGTCGGCAGCATGGTGGTCATGGCCGGGATGCCCGGCGTTGGTATCCAGGGCATCTTCGGCGCCACCATCGCCGCCGGATTCTTCGGCTTGCTGATCGCGCCCTTCATGTCGCGCATCGTGCGCTTCTTCCCGCCGCTGGTGACCGGAACCGTGATCACCTCCATCGGCCTCACCCTCTTCCCGGTTGCGGTCAACTGGGCAGGCGGCGGCAACATGGCCCCTCAGTTCGGCGGGCTGGAGTACCTGTCCATCGCGGCGCTGGTGCTGGGTACGATCCTGCTGGTGAACCGCTTCCTCAAGGGCTTCTGGGTCAACGTCTCGGTGCTCGTCGGCATGGCCCTGGGCTACGCCCTCGCTGGCGCCAGCGGGATGGTCGACCTCAACGGCCTGGACGAAACCCCCTGGTTCCAGATCGTGGAGCCCATGCATTTCGGCATGCCGAAGTTCGAACTCGCCTCCGTGCTCTCGATGTGCCTGGTGGTGGTGATCATCTTCGTCGAGTCCACCGGCATGTTCCTGGCCCTGGGCAAGATCACCGGCCGCGAAGTCTGCCCCAACGCCCTGCGCCGTGGCCTGATGTGCGACGCCGGCGCGTCTTTCCTGGCAGGCTTCTTCAACACCTTCACCCATTCGTCCTTCGCCCAGAACATTGGTCTGGTGCAGATGACCGGTGTGCGCAGTCGCTATGTGACAGTCGCCGCAGGGGCCTTCCTGATCGGTCTGAGTCTGCTGCCGAAAGCCGCCTTCCTGGTGGCCTCGATCCCGCCGGCGGTGCTGGGCGGAGCGGGGCTGGCGATGTTTGGCATGGTGGCCGCCACCGGTATCAAGATCCTCCACGAGGCCGACATCAGCGACCGCCGCAACCAGTTGCTGGTCGCCGTCAGCATGGGCATGGGCATGGCACCGGTGGTACGTCCCGAGCTCTTCGCACAGCTTCCCCACTGGATGGAGCCCATCACCCACAGCGGCATCGCCATGGCCACTGTCAGTGCCCTCACGCTGAACCTGCTGTTCAACATCCTAGGTGAGAAGGACCGCAGCCGGCACTGCGCCGTGCACTGAGTTTGCTCCCATCCGGCGGCCCCCATGAGGTACCGCCGGAACTCCACAGCCCGCCTACCCGGCGGGCTCTTTTAACCCCGAACCCGATGACGGCCGCCTTCGCGCGCTGCCGTTCAGGACAGGTCATTTCCGTTTTCAGCTCAACAACAAAAAGAAGGAGTACCCGAATGCGTCGTTACACCAGCCTGGCGCTTGGCGCCGCCTTGATGGCCACCGGCCCGACCAGCTTCGCCGCCGAGGACGGCAAGGTCTTCGAGTGGATGAACAACAGCGTTGGCTTCCGCTATGGCCAGCAGTACACCAACCCGAACAACCCGAACAAATTCGCCAAGCGCACCTACAGCTTCACCCACGCGGATGGCTACCGCTACGGCAGCAACTACTTCAACCTCGATGTGTTCCTCTCCGATAGCCGTGACCCGCGCAAAGGCACCGACCACGGGGGCAGCGAGGTCTACGCGGTCTACCGCCACCAACTGTTCGCCTCGCGGGTGTTCGACCAGCCACTGGGCACCGGCCTGATCAAGGACTACGCCTTCACCTTCGGTTTCGACGCCAGCCGCAACAACAACCTGGCCTCGGCCAAGAAGCGCGCCCTGGTGTTCGGCCCGACGCTCAAGTTCAACGGCGCCGGTGTGTTTGACCTGAGCCTGATGTACTACCGCGAGAAAAACCACTCGGGTATCCCCAGTGCCAAGCACCCGGACCACACCTTCGACGCCACCTACATGGTCAACCTGACCTGGCTCAAGCCCTTCCAGCTCGGCGATCACGACGCCAAGTTCCAGGGCTTCGTGAACCATGTTGGCGAGAAGGGTGAGGACTACTTCGACAAGGACACCGCGCCGGAAACGCTGATGCGCACGTCGCTCATGGTCGCCGCCATGCCTGGCGCCAAGCGCAAACCGAACCTGTGGCTGGGTGTCGGCTACGAGTACTGGCACAACAAGTTCGGCGTCGACGGCGGCCGTGGCAGTCGCACCTCGACGCCGACGGTGAACCTGGAATTCACGTTCTGAGGTTGACGACAAGCCCGCCTGTGGGAGCGAATTCATTCGCGATCGCCTGAGCACGAAAGGCAGGCCTTCGGCCTGCTTCGCGAATGAATTCGCTCCTTCTACAAGAGCTGGCGACATGTTCCATCTCCCCTTGTCACCGCAGGGAAGGCGCACTGCGCCTTCCCCCGGTCTTTTTCCCCGATGGGATCAGAAGTGCACCTTGACCAGCAGGCTGGCCGTATTCTGGTTGGTGCCGTCGAGGATTTCCTCACCGAGGAAGCTCTCGCTGTCGACGCCGTACTTATCCTTCCAGTAGTCGTACTCGAAACCGACATAGAGCTGCTTTTCACCCCAGCCCATGGCCTTGCCCAGGTCGTACTTGACCTGCGGGTTGAAGTGCAGGTTGGCGTGGTAGGTGCCACGGCTGTTCTCGTCGTTGTCCACCACCCAGTCCATGAAACCGTCGATCAGGATGTCGGAATTGCCCACCGGAATGGTGTAGCTCCACACCGGTGTGATCTGCCAGACGTTGTCGCCTGGGCGGCTGCCGTCGGTCGTGCGGTTGTAGAAGTTGACCTGGAAGAAATCGAAGCCGGGAATGGCCAGGTCGAAGCCTGGACCGATCAGGTAGGACTCGACGTCGCCTTCGCCGAACTCGTAGGTCATGGCCAGCAGCACGTCGGTCACCGGACCGAACTGGATCTTCTGGTCGAAGATCTTGCCGAGCGACAGGCGCGGCTGGAACTCACCGTAGTAGGTGTTGCTACCCACCAGGGCATCCTCATCGCCGTTGTAGAAGATCTTGTCCAGGAAGAAGAAGTTATCGCCGTACTTCCAGCCATCCGCGTGCTCGAAGGTCACCGTTTGCTGGATTTCCGGATTGATCTTGAAGTTCTGGCCGTACAGGTAGGTCAGGCTGTTGTTCTGCCAGAACAGCAGGTCACCGGCGATGGCCTGGCCGCCGCCGAGCAAACCGGTCGAGAGGGCAAGGCAGTGCGGCAGATACTTGGCTTTCATGGGTTTTCCCTTGTTGTAGTGGGTTTCAGGTTTTTCCGTCCCGCACCCAACCGGAGCCCGCCCCGGCAACGGCAGGGGCAGGCTTCAACTGGACTCGGGATTGGAGAGGGTCGCGCGCCGGATGTCAGTTGATCAGGCCGGGACGGCTGCCGAACCCGGCGAGGAGCGCCGCCAGGCGGGCGAAGAAGGCGCCTTCACCTTGCAGCCCCAGTCCGGCGACCAGTGCCAGTACGGAGAAGCTTGCAGGCGGATGAGAGAAGACATCGAACAGTGGCGCCCCGGCGCCGGATGGGCGGCCCAGGTCGTAGGTGAAGTCGGGTTGCGTCCCGGACATGCTGAATGAACTCATGGGTCAAGCCTGCCTATTTTTTTTGTCGGTCATGGGCTTACAGGGTGCCGATGAACACCCCATGTAGTTACGTCATCTCAAAAGCTGATCTGGCGGTCAGGATTTTTCGAACTATATACACGCTGCAAACATCGCCAACAACACTTTCTTTCAAAATTGTGTACAAAATTCCGAGCCCGGCAACGCTTCCCTGCTCTGCCGGCGCTCTGGATTGGGCCTTTCGATTCAAGGATTGGCCTTTTCCTTCTGTCGCTTGAGGAAGTCGACTTTCCACTGTTCCATGCCGAGGTACTCGGAATCCAGGTTCGACTCCACCTGGTAGCGCGCCTTGAGCGCATCGACCTCCTGCCTGTGCTCGGAAAGGAAGCGGTCGAAACGCGCGATCAGTTCCGGATACCTGAGACTCGAGAGATTGAAGGTACCGCGGGTATGCGGCAGGTCCGGGTCGAACACCAGGGCGCCGGGCCGCGCGCGGATGTTGTCCAGGTAGTAAGTCGCGACCACGACGTTGTAGTAGGCGCCGTCGGCCTGCTGCTTCATCGCCTGCTTGATCATCTGACCCAGATCGCCGCTGCGCACCACCTGGGTCTGGCCGGCGTCGATGCGGTCCTGATAACTCCAGGGGGTCCAG
Source organism: Pseudomonas sp. TCU-HL1 (assembly GCF_001708505.1). Taxonomy (NCBI): domain Bacteria; kingdom Pseudomonadati; phylum Pseudomonadota; class Gammaproteobacteria; order Pseudomonadales; family Pseudomonadaceae; genus Pseudomonas; species Pseudomonas sp. TCU-HL1. The sequence goes on along the minus strand of NZ_CP015992.1, from coordinate 2,037,187 downwards.
CCCTCCACGACTGCCAACCGCTGAAGCTGCTCGACGCTCTTGCCCTGGTGTTTGGGTGCCACCAGAACACCGTCGACGTACTGCACCACAGGCGAGCTGTAGACAATGCCCTTGCCTTCTTTCAAGTCGCCGGCCCAATTGGCGTTATCCGGGTACTTGAAGTCGATGCTGCCGTTGAGCAAGTGCTGTGTGAGCTGGTTGACCGGCAGCGCCTGGTACTGGATGTCCAGCCCGGCATCGCGCGCGAACAGGTCCAAGAGGTCGCGGGCGAAGCCCTGGTACTCGCCCTGCTCGCTGATCCAGTAGTGGGGCTGGAAAGACTGTTTCTCGACACCTATCACATAGGTCTGCGCCAAGGCGCCATTCGCGGACAACAGGCCGGCAGCCAGCCAGCCGAAAACCCGAGGCTTCATAACCTCCTCCTTGTTCTCATCTGAGCACGAACAGAAAGGAGCGGGGCTACTCGCCCCGCCCCCACCGGACGATTTACTCGCCCAACACCAGTTGGCGCGCCAACTGGTTGTGACGCTCCAGCACGCATGGCAGGTCCACGGTGACCACATGGCCATCGCGCACCACCACCTTGCCGTTGATGACGCTGGTGGAAACGTGGGTCGGGGTGCAGAACACCAGCGCGGCCAGCGGGTCGTGCAGGGCGCCGGCATAGGCGATGTGATTCAAGTCGAAGGCGACGAAGTCGGCCGCCATACCCGGAGCCAAGGCACCGATGTCGTTACGGTTGAGCACTTTGGCGCCGCCCAGGGTGGCGATCTCCAGGGCTTCCCGGGCGGTCATGGCATCCGGGCCGAAACCGACCCGTTGCAGCAGCAGCGCCTGACGCACTTCGCCAATCATGCTGGCGCCATCGTTGGAAGCCGAACCGTCCACGCCCAAGCCCACCGGTACGCCGGCATCGCGCATGCGGCGCACGGGTGCGATACCCGAGGCCAGGCGCATGTTCGAGCACGGGCAGTGGGCAACGCCGGTGCCGGTACGGGCGAACAGCTCGATGCCGTGCTCGTCCAGTTGCACGCAGTGGGCATGCCAGACGTCGTGCCCCACCCAGCCCAGGTCTTCGGCGTATTCGGCCGGGGTCATGCCGAACTTCTCGCGGCTGTAGGCGATGTCGTTGACGTTCTCGGCCAGGTGAGTGTGCAGGGAGACGCCATACTGACGCGCCAGCACGGCGGCTTCGCGCATCAGGTCACGGCTCACCGAAAACGGCGAGCACGGTGCCACTACCACCCGCAGCATCGAACCGTGGGACGCATCGTGGTAGTCCTCAATCAGGCGCTGGGATTCCTTGAGAATGTCCGCCTCTTTCTCCACCACCGAGTCCGGCGGCAGGCCACCCTGGCTACGGCCGACGCTCATGCTGCCGCGCGCCGCGTGGAAGCGCATGCCTATCTCGCCAGCAGCATGGATGCTGTCATCCAGCTTGCAGCCGTTGGGGTAGATGTAGAGGTGATCACTGGAGGTGGTACAGCCGGAAAGAATCAGCTCAGCCATGGCCGTCTGGGTGGACACCTGGATCATTTCCGGCGTCAGGCGTGCCCAGATCGGATAGAGGTTGGTCAGCCAGTTGAACAACTCGCCATCCTGAGCCGCCGGCACTACACGGGTGAGACTCTGGTACATGTGATGGTGCGTGTTGACCAGGCCGGGAATGACGATCTTGCCGGTCATATCCAGCACTTCGTCAGCAGATTGCGGCAGCTCGCTGCTCGGTCCCACCTGCACGATGCGATTGTCCTCGATGAACATCCCGCCTTGCCGGATTTCCCGGCGCTGACCATCCATGGTCACCAGCAGGTCGGCGTTCTTGATCAAGAGTGTCTTGGCCATTGGGGCTCCTTGTTGGGTGCGCCACGCGCACCAATAACGGGACAGGAAAGTTTCGGTGCGCACGGCGCACCCTACGCAAGGCGTATGTACAGCTTTGAGTTCAGGAAATGATTCCGGTCAGCCGCCGGTGGCACTCATGAAACGAATGACCTGGACCTGCGAATCGGCTTCAAAGTAGTGCCGCTCAGGCTTGAGCCTGAGCGCATCGATCAGCGCCGCCCGCAATCTCTCACCGTCACCGGGATGGCGGCGGATCAGCGCCTTGAGATCCAACGCACCTTCGTGGCCCAGGCATAGCACCAGCTTGCCCTCGGCAGTGACGCGAACACGGTTGCAGTCACCGCAGAAGTTGCGGCTATGGGGGGAGATGAAACCGACCTGGGTTTCAGTGCCGACCACCTGAAAGTAACGGGACGGCCCGCCGGTCCGGTAGCTGCTGGGCAGCAGCTGGAAACGGCGTTCGACCCGCTCACGCACCTCCTCCGAAGTACAGAGGGTGACCTTGCGCTCATGGCTGGAAACACTGCCGAGGGGCATCTCCTCGATGAAGCTGATGTCCAGAGCACGCTCGACGGCAAAAGCCACCAGGTCCTGCACTTCATCGTCATTGCGGCCTTTCTGCACCACCGTGTTCAGTTTGATACGGCGGAAACCTGCGGCACGCGCGGCATCGATTCCGGACAGCACCTGATCGAGGCGGTCACGGCGGGTGAAGGCAGCGAAGCGATCGCGCTGCAGTGAATCGAGGCTGATGTTGAGACGGGTAACGCCCGCCTCGCGCAATTCGGTCGCCATGTGTTCGAGCTGGGAACCGTTGCTGGTGATAGCCAGGTCGTCCAACTCTTCACGCTTCCCCAGGCGCGTCAGTAGAGAGGTCAGGCCCTTGCGCACCAGCGGCTCGCCGCCGGTGATGCGGATACGGGTAACCCCGAGGCCGATGAAGGCATCGGCGACGGCATAGAGTTCTTCGAGGCTGAGGATTTGCGCCCGGGGAGCGAAGACCATGTCCTCGCTCATGCAGTAGGTGCACCGGAAGTCGCAGCGGTCGGTGACCGATAGGCGCAAATAGGAAATTCGACGCCCGAAGGGGTCGAGCAAGTGGTTGTCTTGCATGGGTAACGTCTGCCGCAACACGCATCGGACAGGGCTCCGATGACATGGACGGATGCCGAATGGAAACAGAATAGAATTTTTTTGTATACAGGAAATTCATCCAGTGGCTCGCTTGAGAGCCCTTTGATGCGGGTGATACCATGCCCGACCTCTCGCCGGCCGGCCTACCAGGCGCCCGGGCGAGCCAAAGAAGGAGCCGATGTGAGCAGTATTCGCGAGCGCAACAGAGACCTGATCCTGCGCGCGGCCAGCGAGGAATTCGCCGACAAAGGGTTCGCCGCCACCAAGACGAGCGACATCGCAGCCAAGGCTGGCCTGCCCAAGCCCAACGTCTATTACTACTTCAAGTCGAAAGAGAACCTCTATCGCGAAGTACTGGAGAGCATCGTCGAGCCGCTGTTGCAGGCTTCCACGCCCTTCAACCAGGCCGGCCATCCCCATGAGGTGCTGACGGCCTATATCCGCTCGAAGATCCGCATTTCCCGCGACCTGCCCTACGCCTCCAAGGTGTTCGCCAGCGAAATCATGCACGGTGCACCGCACCTTTCCCCGGAACAGACGGAACAACTGAACCTGCAGGCCAAGCACAACATCGAGTGCATTCAGCGCTGGATAGACCAGGGCCTGATGGCCAGGGTCGATCCCCACCACCTGCTGTTCAGCATCTGGGCCGCCACGCAGACCTACGCCGACTTCGACTGGCAGATTTCCACCGTTACCGGCAAATCCAGCCTCAGTGACGCCGACTATGACGCCGCTGCGGAAACCATCATCCGCCTGGTGATCAAGGGTTGCGAAGTCGAGGAAAAGGCTCAGGCGAAAAGCGCCTAAGCCTGCTCGCCTCGCCGGCGAGCTGAGGGCTGCGCAGCAGCCCCCATGAAATATCAGGCCGCGCCAGCGTCCGCTTTCAGGCCTGCCGCCTCCACGGCACTCACCGCGCACTGTTCGTCGATGTCCGAGGTATCGCCACTGATGCCGATAGCGCCGATCACGGCGCCCTGACCATCACGGATCAACACCCCGCCCGGCGCCGGCACCAGGTTGCCGTCGGCCAGGTTGTTCACCGCACCGATGAAGGCCGGACGCTGCTGAGCGTCCGCGGCGATCAGGCGCGAGCCCTTGCCCAGCGCGACTGCACCCCACGCCTTACCGATGGCGATCTGAGGACGAAGCATGCTGGCGCCGTCCTGGCGCTGCAGGGTGATCAGATGGCCGCCGGCATCCAGCACGGCAATGGTCAGCGGGGCAGTACGCAGGTCCCGGCCAACGGACAGCGCGTAGTTGGAAATGCTCACAGCGGTTTCCAGGGTCAGGGTGGTCATTTCAAGCGTTCCTCGTGAGTGGTTGAACCTTGTGCGGCGTCGTCTGGACCAGGGCTGACGTACTCCCATGGTCATGCAGGCGTTTTCCAGCCCGTCCTGCGACGCATCCGAAAGCTGTAGCTCACTATCCCACCGAACACAAAAAAATCAACAGATAGATACAATCATATTATTTTTTGTATACAGTGTTTTCGTCAGCGTGTTGAGCATCTATGGAGAGCCCCGTGAAACGGGCGTTTTAAAAGAGTCGACCCCTGCGACCTTTAGCCTCATAAATGGCCTTGACCCTGCAGTCAGCAGCTGAATAGAATCCAGCCACGTAGCTTGTATACAATTTTCACAAGAAAGAGGCACAAAACATGGCCAAAATGAGAGCAATCGAGGCTGCCGTCCTGGTGATGCGCCGCGAAGGCATCGACACCGCGTTCGGCATCCCCGGCGCCGCCATCAACCCGCTGTACGCAGCCCTGAACAAAATCGGCGGGGTTGACCATGTACTGGCCCGTCACGTCGAAGGCGCCTCGCACATGGCCGAGGGCTACACCCGCACCAACCCGGGCAACATCGGCGTCTGCATCGGCACCTCCGGCCCTGCCGGCACCGACATGGTCACCGGCCTGTACTCGGCTTCCGCCGACTCCATACCGATTCTCTGCATCACCGGCCAGGCTCCCCGTGCACGTCTGCACAAGGAAGACTTCCAGGCTGTCGACATCACCAGCATCGTCAAGCCGGTCACCAAGTGGGCAACCACCGTGCTGGAGCCGGGCCAAGTGCCCTACGCCTTCCAGAAAGCCTTCTATGAAATGCGCAGTGGCCGCCCTGGTCCGGTGCTGATCGACCTGCCGTTCGACGTGCAGATGGCCGAGATCGAATTCGACATCGACGCCTATCAGCCGCTGTCGGTACAGAAGCCCTCCGCCAGCCGCATCCAGGCCGAGAAAGCCCTGGCCATGCTGAACGACGCTGACCGTCCGTTGCTCGTTGCCGGTGGCGGCATCATCAATGCCGACGCCTCTGCCAAGCTGGTCGAGTTCGCTGAACTGACCGGCGTACCGGTCATCCCGACCCTGATGGGCTGGGGCACCATTCCTGACGACCATCCGCTGATGGCCGGCATGTGCGGTCTGCAGACCTCGCACCGTTACGGCAACGCCACCCTGCTGGAATCCGATCTGGTATTCGGTATCGGCAACCGCTGGGCCAACCGCCACACCGGTTCCGTCGACGTTTACACCCAGGGCCGCCGCTTCATCCACGTGGACATCGAACCGACCCAGATCGGCCGCGTGTTCACCCCGGACCTGGGCATCGTTTCCGACGCCGGCTCCGCACTGGATGCATTCCTGGAAGTGGCCCGCGAGTGGAAAGCCGCTGGCAAGCTGAAAGACCGCAGCGCCTGGGCAGAGTCCTGCCGTGAGCGCAAGCGCACCCTGCAGCGCAAGACCCACTTCGACAACGTGCCGGTCAAGCCGCAGCGCGTGTACGAAGAGATGAACGAATTCTTCGGCAAAGACACCTGCTACGTCAGCACCATCGGCCTGTCCCAGATTGCCGGCGCGCAGTTCCTGCACGTCTACAAGCCGCGCCACTGGATCAACTGTGGCCAGGCGGGCCCGCTGGGCTGGACCATTCCGGCAGCCCTGGGCGTGGTCAAGGCCGACCCGACCCGTCCGGTCGTTGCACTGTCCGGTGACTATGACTTCCAGTTCATGATCGAAGAGCTGGCCGTGGGCGCGCAGTTCAACCTGCCCTACATCCACGTGCTGGTGAACAACTCCTACCTGGGCCTGATCCGCCAGGCGCAGCGCGGCTTCGAAATCGACTTCTGCGTGCAGCTGTCCTTCGAGAACGTCAACGCACCGGAACTCAACGGTTACGGCGTGGACCACGTTGCAGTGGTCGAGGGCCTGGGTTGCAAGGCGATCCGCGTATTCGACGCCAACGAACTGCAGGGTGCTTTCGCCAAGGCCAAGCAACTGATGGAAGAGTTCCGCGTACCGGTCGTGGTCGAAGTCATCCTGGAGCGTGTCACCAACATCTCCATGGGTACCGAGATCAACGCCGTCAACGAGTTCGAGGAACTGGCCCAGCGTGGCGCCGACGCGCCGACCGCCATCTCGCTGCTGGACTGACCGACTCCCCTCTCCTGTTCGTGGCAGGAGAGGGGCTTCACCTCCCCTCTCCCGCTTGCGGGAGAGGGGCCGGGGGAGAGGGGAAGTCCGAGCGATTGGATACCGCCCTCACCCCTAGCCCCTCTCCCAAAGGGAGAGGGGAACAAGAAGGAGACATTCATGCCCCGTTTTGCCGCCAACCTGTCCATGCTGTTCACCGAAGTGGACTTCCTGGACCGTTTCGCCGCTGCCGCCGAAGCCGGATTCAGCGGTGTCGAATACCTCTTCCCCTACGACTTCCCGGTAGAGGAAATCCGCGCCCGCCTGGACGCCAACAAGCTGGAGCAGGTGCTGTTCAACCTGCCGGCCGGTGACTGGGGCAAGGGCGAGCGTGGCATCGCCTGCCACCCTGATCGCATCGAAGAGTTCCGCGCCGGTGTGGACAAGGCCATCGCCTACGCCAAGGTACTGGGCAACACCCAGATCAATTGCCTGGCCGGCATCCGCCCGCAAGGCCATGACTGCGCCACCATCGAGAGCACCTTCGTCGAGAACCTCAAGTTCGCCACCGAGAAGCTCCAGGCCGCAGGCATCAAGCTGGTGATGGAAGCCATCAACATCCGCGACATCCCCGGCTTCTACCTGAACAACACGAAGCAGGCCCTGGCCATCCGCGAGAAAGTCGGCAGCGCCAACCTGTTCCTGCAGTACGACATCTACCACATGCAGATCATGGAAGGAGACCTGGCACGCACCGTCGAGTCCAACCTCGCCGCGATCAACCATGTGCAGCTCGCCGACAACCCGGGCCGCAACGAGCCGGGCACTGGCGAGATCAACTACCGCTTCCTCTTCCAGCACCTGGACCGCATCGGCTACCAGGGCTGGATCGGCTGTGAATACAAGCCGGCTACCACCACCGTTGCTGGCCTTGGCTGGCTGAAGACGCACAACGCAATCTGAGGAGAGATCCCCATGGCAAAAATCGGATTCATCGGCACCGGCATCATGGGCAAGCCCATGGCTCAGAACCTCCAGAAGGCCGGCCACACCCTGCTCTTCTCCGAGCACTTCGACAAGGCCCCGGCTGACCTGCTGGGCGACAACGGCATTGGCCTGGCCAACCCGAAAGAGGTTGCCCAGGAGGCCGAATTCATCATCATCATGGTTCCCGACACCCCCCAGGTCGAAGACGTGCTGTTCCGCAAGGAAGGCGTAGTCGAGGGCGTCGGTGCCGGCAAGGTGGTGATCGACATGAGCTCCATTTCCCCCACCGCCACCAAGACCTTCGCCGAGAAGATCAAGGCGACTGGCGCCGCGTACCTGGACGCCCCGGTATCCGGCGGTGAAGTCGGTGCCAAGGCCGCGACCCTGAGCATCATGGTCGGTGGCTGCCCGAACGCCTTCGAACGCGCGCTGCCGCTGTTCCAGGCCATGGGCAAGAACATCACCCGCGTCGGCGCCAACGGCGACGGCCAGACCGCCAAGGTGGCCAACCAGATCATCGTTGCGCTGAACATCCAGGCCGTTGCCGAAGCCCTGCTGTTCGCCGCCAGGAACGGCGCCGACCCGGCCAAGGTACGTGAAGCCCTGATGGGTGGCTTCGCCGGCTCCAAGATTCTGGAAGTCCATGGCGAGCGTATGATCAAGGGCACCTTCGATCCGGGCTTCCGCATCAGCCTGCACCAGAAAGACCTGAACCTGGCCCTGTCCGGCGCCCGCGAATTGGGTCTGAACCTGCCGAACACCGCCAACGCCCAGCAGGTGTTCAGCACCTGCGCCGCACTGGGTGGCAGCAACTGGGACCACTCCGGCCTGATCAAGGGCCTGGAGCACATGGCCAACTTCTCGATCCGCGAGGAGTGATGCGTTACCCACTGCAAGGTTGAACTGGAATACCCCGTAGGTTGGTGCTGAGCACAGCGAAGCTCAACATTGAGCCGGCAGCTCCAGCGTTGGGCCTCGCAAGCTCGGCGCCAACCTACGACCAGCCAACCTTGCAGGTGGGCCCTTTTCGACCCTCCTGGCCCCAGGCGACACGGCGCCGAAGGCCAGGAAGGTCGATTCCAGTCCCGAACCGCTGCGCGCGGCGGTTCGGGACTGAAATCGGCCATCATGCCCATAACAAGAATCCAGCGCCCCGGAGCCTGCCATGTCCCTCGATCCCCAAGCTTTCCTGCGCGACCTGTTCGCCATCGCCATCGCCGCCGCCCACCCGCGCCAGGTACTGGCTGACCACCTGCCCGCCGACCGCTCCGGCCGCGTCATCGTCATCGGTGCCGGCAAGGCCGCAGCCGCCATGGCGGAAGTGATCGAGCGCGAGTGGCAGGGCGAAATCTCTGGCCTGGTCGTGACCCGCTACGGCCACGGCGCCGACTGCAAGAAGATCGAAGTGGTCGAAGCGGCCCACCCGGTGCCCGACGCCGCCGGCCTGGAAACCGCCCGGCGCGTGCTGGAACTGGTGAGCAACCTCAATGAGTCCGACCGGGTGATCTTCCTGCTCTCCGGTGGTGGCTCCTCCCTACTCGCCCTGCCCGCGGAGGGCCTGACCCTGAAAGACAAGCAGGCGATCAACAAGGCCCTGCTGAAATCCGGCGCCTCCATTTCCGAGATGAACTGCGTGCGCAAGCATCTCTCGGCGATCAAGGGCGGCCGTCTGGCCAAGGCCTGCTGGCCGGCCACTGTCTACACCTACGCGATCTCCGACGTGCCCGGCGACGAAGCCACCGTGATCGCCTCCGGCCCGACCGTGGCCGACCCGACCACCTCGGCCGAAGCCCTGGCGATCCTCGCCCGTTATGAGATCGAGGTACCGGCCCACGTGCGCGCCTGGCTGCAGGACCCGCGCTCGGAGACTGTCAAGCCAGGCGACCCTTGCCTCTCCCGCAGCCACTTCCAGCTGATCGCCACGCCGCAGCAGTCCCTCGATGCCGCCGCCGAGAAAGTACGCGCCGCCGGCCTCACGCCGCTGATCCTAGGCGACCTGGAGGGCGAATCCCGCGAAGTGGCCAAAGTCCACGGCGGCATTGCCCGCCAAGTGGTGCTGCATGGCCAGCCGATCAAGCCGCCGTGCGTGATCCTCTCTGGCGGCGAAACCACCGTGACCGTGCGCGGCAACGGCCGTGGTGGGCGCAATGCCGAATTCCTGCTGAGCCTGACCAACACCCTGAAAGGCCTACCGGGCGTCTATGCCCTGGCTGGCGATACCGACGGCATCGACGGTTCGGAAGACAATGCCGGCGCCATCATGAGCCCTTGCAGCTACGCCCGCGCGGCCAAACAGGACCTGTCTGCCAGCGACGAACTGGACAACAACAACGGATACGGGTATTTCGCCGCCCTCGGCGACCTCATCGTCACCGAGCCGACCCGTACCAACGTGAACGACTTCCGCGCCATCCTGATTCTCGAGAGCCCTGAAAATGACGCCTGACAAGAAAGTAAAAATCCTCGCCACCCTCGGTCCGGCGATCAAAGGCATCGACGACATCCGCCAACTGGTGGAAGCCGGCGTCAACCTGTTCCGCCTGAACTTCAGCCACGGTGAGCACGCCGACCACGCCCAGCGCTACCAGTGGGTACGTGAGGTGGAGCGTCAACTCAACTACCCCATCGGCATCCTGATGGACCTGCAAGGGCCGAAGCTGCGCGTGGGCCGTTTTGCCGAGGGCAAGGTCAACCTCGAGCGCGGCCAGGCCTTCCGCCTGGACCTGGACAACACCCCGGGCGATGCCCGCCGGGTCAACCTGCCCCACCCCGAGATCATCGAAGCCCTGGAACCGGGCATGAACCTGCTGCTGGACGACGGCCGGCTGCGCCTGCAGGTGACCGCCAAGCAGGCCGACGTGGTGGAAACCACCGTGATCGCCGGCGGCGAGCTGTCCGACCGCAAGGGCGTCAACGTGCCGGAAGCGGTGCTGCAGTTGTCGCCGCTGACCGCCAAGGACCGCCGCGACCTGGACTTCGGCCTGGACCTGGGCGTGGATTGGGTGGCGCTGTCCTTCGTGCAGCGCCCGGAAGACATCGTCGAAGCCCGTGAGCTGATCCAGGGCCGCGCCTTCCTGATGGCCAAGATCGAGAAACCCTCGGCTGTGGTGCACCTGGAAGAGATCGCGCGACTGTGCGATGCCATCATGGTGGCCCGTGGCGACCTGGGCGTGGAAGTGCCGGCCGAGAACGTGCCGCGCATCCAGAAAGACATCATCCGCACCTGCCGCCAACTGGGTCGCCCGGTGGTCGTGGCCACCCAGATGCTGGAGTCCATGCGCTTCTCCCCGGCACCGACCCGTGCCGAGGTGACCGACGTCGCCAATGCCGTGGCCGAAGGCGCCGACACCGTGATGCTCTCTGCTGAAACCGCGTCCGGCGACTACCCGCTGGAAACCGTGCAGATGATGAGCAAGATCATCCGCCAGGTGGAGAACGGCCCGGATTTCCAAAGCCAGCTCGACGTCAGCCGCCCGCAAGCCGAAGCCACCGCCTCGGACGCCATCAGCTGCGCCATCCGCCGCATCAGCAGCATCCTGCCGGTGGCCGCCCTGATGAACTACACCGAATCCGGCAGCTCCAGCCTGCGCGCCTCCCGCGAGCGCCCCAAGGCACCGATCCTCAGCCTGACGCCGAACCTCAATACCGCACGTCGCCTGACCGTGGCCTGGGGCATCTACTCCGTCGTCAACGAGCGCCTGCACAAGGTCGAGGAAGTCACCAGCACCGCGCTGGAGATTGCCCAGGCCCAAGGCATGGCCAAACGCGGCGATACCGTGGTGATCACCGCCGGCGTGCCGTTCGGCCAGCCGGGCAGCACCAACAGCCTGCGGATCGAAACGCTGAATTGATGTGAAACGACCAGAGCGACGGGGTCCACAGAGAACCCGAGCTCACCGTACCGGCCTCGATGTCGGGCGGAAACAGAAATCCCATCTGGCTACCGCCAGTTAGTCGGCGCCCCTCACCGGGGCGCCTCTTTTTTCAAGCTGCCATGCAACGACTGCCTCTACGACCCGAAGTCCGGAGTTGGGCCTCAGCCCAATTGAACGGATTCAGCCAGATTTTCCTCCAGCGCCACCCCGGTTGTGGCGCCTTGATCCTGCTCGCCATCGCCGTGGGCGCCCCAAACTTACTGGGCGGCGCGCTGCTCGGTGGTGCCGCCGCCTGGCTTACCGCCGTGCGACGGCGCTACGCGCCCGAAGACATCGAGGCCGGACTCTACGGCTACAACGGCGTACTCCTGGGCCTGTTGCTTAGCGCACGCTTCGAGCCGTCGCTCTATCTGGCGCTGCTGATCCTCTGTGCCAGTGGCCTCTCCAGCCTGCTCCTTAACACCCTGCTCAAGGCTGTTCGCCGGCGTAACTGGCTGCCCGCCTATACCTCGCCCTTCGTCGGCATCGGCTGGCTGTTGCTGGCCCTGGGCGCGCAACTAGAACTGACGCCCTCCCCGCTCGCCGCAGTCACCCTGCAACCGGGCTTGATCGACACGCCGCTGGCAATCGTGCGCGGTATCGGCCAGGTGATCTTCCTCGACCAACCGGTTGCCGGTGCCCTGGTGCTGGGCGCCCTCTTTCTTGTCGGCTGGCGGGTGGCGCTCTGGGCGCTGCTGGGATCGATCACCGCGCTGCTCCTGGCGCTTCTCCAGGGCATGCCCATGCAGGCTGTGCTGGGCGGACTGTTCAGCCTCAACGGAGCGTTGATCGCCCTGGCGCTGGGCAAGAACCTGCGCCGCCCCTGGTGCGCGCTGACCGGTATCCTGCTGGGCGTCGCCCTGCAGCCCGGCTTCGCCGCCATCGGATTGCCTGCCATGACCGCCCCCTTCATCCTCGCCTGCTGGCTCGTATTGGCGGCCAAACGGATGACAGGTGTTGCGCAACCGGAACCCCGGCGCTCGCCGGAGTAAAAGGCCCAAACACAAAAAAGCCCGGACCAGGTCCGGGCTTTTTCATTCAGGCTGCAACGCGTCAGGCAATCTTGGCCAGCAGGTCCCGTGCTTCCTGTTTCTGTTGGTCGTCGCCTTCGCTGATGACCTCGTTGAGGATGCTGCAGGCCGCTTCGATATTGCCTTGCTCAATGTAGGCCAGCGCCAGATTGAGCTTGGTGAGGTTCTCCTGGCGAGCGTCGAGCTTGTCCAGATCGTCCAGGCTGACCATCGGATCGATGAAGTCGACGGTGAGCTCGTCCAGGCTCTCGGCCTGGGTCAACTCCGGCAGTTCGCCGAAGGGGCTCAGGGTATCGGCATCCAGCGTAAGCTCGAAAACTTCCGGCAGCTCCTGGAGATTAGTGGGGAAACCCACGTCCTCTTCCACGGTCGGGAAGGCTTGAACCACAGCTGCCTTGCGCTTGGGCTCGGCCGGTTTGAACGGGCTGACCTGTTCCCAGTCGGCATCCAGCGGATAGCCATCGAAATCGGATGGCAGGCTATCGATGGGCTCATTGCTCGCAGAAGCGGACGCCGGAGTGGATTCGTCCAGCACGAAGACGGGCTCGACCGGGGTGCTGGTCGAGGCTAGGTCGGCGTAGCCGGCACGGATTGCCGCCAGCCGCTCGTCGTCAGCATGCAGGTCACGCAGCGCGGCCTCTTCGAGGGTGAAGGCGACCGGATCGCGCAGCTCGCCCAGCACTTCCAGCAGGCGATAACGCAGTTCCAGGCGCTGTGGATCCTGCGCAACAGCAGAACGCAGCACGGCCAGCGCTTCGCGCCAACGGCCGTAGGCGATATAGATGTTGGCGCCTTCCAGTGCATCGGAATGAACCTTGGCGCTCGGCAGCGAGACCACCTCCCGCGCAACGGTAGCCTTGGCGGCAACCGGAGCCGGCTCCAGCTTCGCAGGAGCGGCTGGTTGAATATCCTGATGACGGTGCTGGAAAGCCACCTTTGCCTTGCCGGTGGCCTGGGCTTCTTCCAGCTCCTGCTGCTGGGCCTCGCGACGGGAACGACGCAACAGCACCCAATCCAGAAGGAACAGCAGGACCAGGCCGGACACCATGATCGCCCACCAGAATGGGCTGATGCCGGAACTGCTTGCCTGCGCCGGAGCGGATTGTTCGGCAGCCTGCGCTGCGGGAATCACGCTAACCTCGCGGACGGGCTGGACCTGCGGGGTTTCGATGGCAGGTGCGGGCGTAGCGGCGATTTGCTGGACCTGCGTTTGAAGCTCGGTCATCTGCTGGTCGCTACCGCTCAGCTGCTTCTGCATGACCTCCAATCGGGCCTGCAGTTCGGCGATGTCCTGGCGCAACTGCGCGCGCTCGGCTTCACCCTGGGCAATGCTCGTATCCACCCGCTGCTGGACCTGGGTCAGTTCAACCAGGGTTGGGCTGGGAGGCGTGGTGGCGGCGGATACTGGCGCCTGGCTCGCCGGAGCAGCCGGAGCAGTTGCAACCACAGCCGCCGGCTGACTGGCCAGAACCGCATCATCCGGCAGCAGGAGCGACTGACCAACACGCAGGTGGTTGATGTCGCCACCGGGGAAAGCCTGGGCATTCAGGGCATAGATTCCATCCAGCATCTGTTGCTGGCTCATGCGGCTGCCAGCGCTGAGGCGCCTGGCAATCCGCCAGAGGCTATCGCCTCGTGCCACCTGGTAGTACTTGCCTTGCGCGGCAGCCGGTGCGGGCTTGGGTTGTACCGGCGGGGAACTGGAGGTTGCGACGGAAACACTGCGCACCGGGCTGACCGGTGCAGCGCCGGCGGTGAAGACCGAACCGGGCGGGTCCAACAGCAAAGTGTACTCGCGCAGCAGCTTGCCGTTGGGGCGGGCCACTTCGATGATGAAATTCAGGTATGGCTCACGAACCGGCTTGTTGGACACCACGCGAATGCGGCTGCCCGCGCCTCGGATTACCGGGCTGAAGCGCAGATCGTTGAGAAACAGGAAACGGTCGACGCCGGCATGCTCGAACGCATCGGCGGACGCCAGGCTGACCTTGATTTCGCTGTCATTGAGATCGCCGACTTCAAGCAGCTCGATCTCGGCGTCCAGCGGCTGATTGAGGGCAGAGTGCAAGGTGATTTCGCCGAGCCCCAACGCCGGCACCAGACCCGAATAGAGCGCAGAGCCTGAAGCAAGCGTCAAAAGGAGCTTGTGAACCCTTGCCATATGTCCTCCCCGGCCATTCGCACTCACAAGTCACACTTCTGGTGTCCCGCCCGGGCATCATCGAAGCGACGCGAAATACGTTGACCTCAAAACAACAATGATAGCGGGACGCAGCTCCTTATCCATCCCACTCGAGACCTGCAACACCGGGCGTTTGCTCCTTTGCCCGTGGTAATGGCAGCTGGCCACAGAACTGTGCTGTAGCTTACTCCACTATAGGAAAGATTTCGCCAGGGACTTGACAAATTTTTCGTCGTGCGAAATGCACGCTCAACGCCTTGCAGGACGCACGCCCCAAGCCGGTATCACCGCTGCCAGGAACAGTAGCGCAACCAGCCAGAAACTCTGTTCGAACGCCAGTGTCTCGGCCGCCGCGTCGCCTCCCGCAGCGGCATGCCGCCACTCCAGGAAGAAAGTCAGCAGGTTGACCCCGAAAGCGCCACCCAGCTGCCTCACGAAGGTGATGGCGCCCGCTCCAAGGGCCAGTTCTTCTGGATTGAGGACATCCAGCGCGCCGGTGCTCATGGCCGGCAGGAGCAACCCCAGCCCCAATCGACCGACACACGCCCAACTGCAAAGCACGAGGAAGGATGCGCCCGCCCCGGCCATCCCCAGCGCAGCCGACGACAGCGCGAACACCAGCAGACCGAACACCAGCATGGACGCCGCCGACAACCGGTCACTGGCCCAGCCGCCCAGGAAGGACGACAGCCCCAGCACGACGCCGGTGGGCAGCAGCAACAGCCCCGCTTCACCCGCGCTGTATCCTTCCACCGTCTGCAGGAAGAGCGGAATCAGGTAGGTGGAGCCGTACAGCCCCAGGCCCAGTACCACAGCGACCCAACTGGCCTTGCGGAAAGCGGCATGCCGCCAGAGCTGCAGGGGCAGCAAGGGTTTCTCGCAGGCACGGCTGCGACGCAGGAACGCTGCTGCGCACCCCAGGCCGAGCAAGCCGGGAAGCCAGACACTCGGTGCCAGCCAGCCGAAGCGCTGGGCTTCGGCCAGTGCGCCCAGCAGGGAAAAGAGCGCCACACAGAGCAAGACGAATGCCGGCAGGTCGACACCAGGCGTACTGCGATTCCGGTCGCTGGGCATCAGCCACTGCGCACCGACCAGCGCCAGCAGGCAAAGCGGCAGCGGCAGCCAGAACACCGCGCCCCAGCCGAACTGATCGATGAGATAGCCGCCTATGGTCGGGCCGAGGGTCGGCGCCACCATGATGCCAAGCCCATAAAGCCCGAGGGCCATGCCACGGCCACCCTCGGAATAGACGCGAAAGATCAGCACCATGGCCAGCGGCTGGATGATGCCGGCGCAGGCGCCCATGAGGATGCGCAGGGCGATCAGTTGCCAGGCGGACGTCGCCACCAGCGCCAGCAGCGACGCCACGCTGAACAGGCCAAGCCCGATCTGCACGGTGCGTCGCGCCCCCAGACGCGCCTGGCACCAGGCCGCGAGCAGGAGGCCGGCGGTCATTGAAGCGAGGAACCCGGTGGAAAGCCATTGCGCCAGCGGCCGACCAATCCCGAAATCGGACATGATCGCCGGAAGCGCCACGTTGATGCTGGTGGAAGCGAGGATCATCGCCATGCTGCCGAGCATCAGCAGGCCCAGCAGCCATTGCGGATAACGGGCACCAAAGCGCTGGTGTAGCGCTTCGAGGTCCTGCCCCATTAAAGGCGGTCCAGGTTCAGCAGTATCCGTGCATGGATCTGTTGGCAATGGCGCAGTTCTTCGTCGTCGATACCGGCGAAGAGTTCCTGGCGCAGCTGACTGGAAATGGCTTCGATCTTCTCGATCAGGGGGCGGGCCGGCGGGCACAAGGCGATTTTCTTCGCCCGCCGATCTTCAGCAACGGCCATGCGCTGGATCAGGCCCTGGGCTTCCAGGCTGTCCAGCAACCGCGCCAGAGTCGGGCCTTCAACGCCAACGCTCTTGGCCAGCTCACGCTGGGTGGGCAATTCCTGGAAACGGGAGAGGTGCAGCAAAACCAGCCAGCGAGCCTGGGAAAGACCCAGGCCAGCGAGGCGGCGGTCCAGTTCGGCACGCCACGCGCGGGACATCTGGGCGAGTTGCATGGCGAAGCGGTGTTGATCGGGGTAGGACATCGAAATGACTCGGGCTTCTTATACTAATAATTAGCCAGCTAATCATAGCCGAAAGCCGTGAGCAAGCCCCCTTCCCTACCACTTCACGTACTGGTCCTCGACGAACCCCCACATCTCGTCGATCACCACCGGCGGGCGTCCCGCCGGACGCAGCGTGCCACTGAAGCGGCCGAACACCTGCTTGAAATTGCTTGCAATGAATCCGAGATTCAACCGCTCCTGATGCAGCCCTTCACCCTCGAATGTGAGCGCCACCTGGCCGTCATGGGAACTGATGGCCCAGGTCCTCAATGGCTGGTCACGGTCGAAGCTGAAGCGCACGGTATCGACTTTGAGCAGTTCGCCATCCAGCCAGAAGCAGTTCTCGGTAAAGCTTGTTTCGTTCACCCCGCAGGACAGATTCAGCCCCACACGAAGTCCGCCGGACAGCCCGGACAGGCAGGCCCAGTTCCAATGGGTCTCCGGGCGCATATAGCCGGCGGACCAATCGTGGTGCGCAAAGGCGCCAATCTGCCCGAGATCGAAATTCCCCAGGTCGCTGCTGACCTGGCCCCGGCAGGCAACGCCCGCCACCTTCTGCGCATACACCCAGCCGTTCACAGCCGTTGGCGTGCAGAGGCACATGGGCTGGAAAGCCGGCTCACGTTCGCTGAACGTCGCATCGATGCGAGTGCCATCATCCAACTCCACCAGTAGCCGCTTCTCCCCGATGTCGCCACGGTTCTCCAGGCGCAGCAGGTTGAGGCCCTGACGCAGCTGGCAGACACCGTTGTCCGGGCTCTGGGAAAACTCGGTCCCAAGCCCCAGTGGGAGCTTGAACTGGCGTTCGATCATGCGGCCGCTGGCCGGGTGGAACAGGTAGACGAATCCCACGCCCACCAGACTCAGGTTGGCCAGGGCGCAACCGCCGATGAGTTCGTTGCTGAGCAGGCCGAAGTACTGGAACTGGTGGAATCGCCGCCACTTGGCCAAAGCGCCCAGGCGCCGGCCCATGGGCGAACGGAAGTCGAAGTCACGGTAATTGATGAGGCCCGGCGCAGCGGGAAAGATGCCGTAATGCGGCTGGCCGTCGGCCTGGATCAGCTTGTCCATGCAGATCGCTCATGGCGGGAGGAACGGCGATGCTAGCACCGGCCATCGCCCCGGACAGTCACGGCGCGCGCCATCCGGAGCGACTATCTATGCCACAACGCGGTTGCGGCCTAATGCCTTGCCTTCATATAGCGCGCGATCCGCGTGCTCATAGAGTTCGTAGAGTTTGCCCAAGGGCATCCCCGGTTGCGGCAGCACACAGGCAACGCCTATGGACATGGTCAGTACCGGCGCGGTCGGTGACGCCTCGTGGCGGATCGCCTGGTTCTCCAGCGCAGCACGCAGCTTTTCGGCGCAGCGTCGGGCTTCCTGCTCGCTGATGCCATAGAGAAGCACGGCGAACTCTTCGCCCCCCAGCCGAACCGCCATGTCCAGCGGACGCCGGGCGGTGTCCTCCAATACCCGGGCGACCTGTTGCAGCACCTGGTCCCCGGCCTGGTGGCCATAGCGATCGTTGTAGGCCTTGAAATGGTCCACATCGCAGAGCAGCAGTGCCAGGCCGTGCTGCTCGCGCTGGGCCTGGCGCCACAGGCGTTCCAGTTGGCGGTTGAAGCTGCGGCGGTTGTACAGGCCGGTGAGGCTGTCGTGGTCGGCGAGCACCCGCATCAGTCGGCTGATCAGGAAATGTTCGCGGGATTTGAACTCCAGCAGGTAACAACCCACGGCGCCTGCAACGTTGCCGAACAGCAGGAAAAGCAAGTTGTTGATCAGCCGTGGCCAGGGCAGCCCGGCCCAGAGCTCCAGGCCCACATAAGCCAGCAAGATCACCAGGGAAACTCCCAGGGCCTCCACCAGGCGCAGCCCCACCAGGAAGTAGGCTGCCATGCACACCAGCAGCAGGCCTTCGTAGGGGAACGACGGATCGCTGCGATGGGCGATGGCCACCACCGCCCCGGCCCCTACGCCGAGAGCTCCGATGCAGACCAGACTCAACGGCGCCAACAGGTGGCGGTGACGACGCTGGAGCATCAGCACCCCACACACCAGCAACAGCCCCAGCACGCCCAGCCGCACGGCCAGCATCCACCAGCGTGCCTCGCTGCTGATCAGGTAGAAATCGAGCATGGCGAAAGCCAGCCAGATCATCAGGCCAACGCTGAGGGCGATGCGCTTGAGGTCGAAATTCTCTTCGAGGAAATAGTCCCGATATTCACGTTCCAGGGAGCGCGTGAATCGCAGATGTCGGAATCCCAGTGCCAACTGGTCGGCATAGGGGTTGGGGCGAACTTCATTTAGCCAGGCAGTATTGTTGTAAGACACGTCTACCTCTTCTGTCGGAGGCCTCTGACGCACATTAGCCGGTCGCGCACTGCGTCACAAGTTGGTCGTTTTGCCCCGTCATATTTACGTCAGCTCGCGCGCACGCTCCGATCAGGCCTCGAACTCCGCTTGCAGTGCCGCGCGCACGCAATGCAGGACGCCATCCGGCACCCGGCCGGCGAACAGCTCGGCAATTTCCGCCACAGGCGGCAGCTCACCCTCGCCGTCGAGGAAGGCGTCCTGGATTTCGCCCAACAGGTCTTCCGGCAGGTCCAGCGCCTGTTCCAGGCTCAACTGCTGGTTGCCGATGGTTTCGGCCAGCAGGCTGTAGACGTTCTTCTCGCTGCAATTGAGCTGACGGGAAATCTGCGCCGGGGTCATTCCGGCGCGGGCCAGGCTCACCAGTTCATGGCGCAGGTCGGTGACGGCACGGGGTGTTTCACCCGCACCGTTGAGCACCTCCAGGAACGCCTCGCCATAGCGTTCCAGCTTACGTGCGCCCACGCCGCTGACCTGCGCCATTTCGGACAGGCTGCGCGGCTTGCTGCGGAGCATTTCCAGCAGGGTGGCATCCGGGAAGATGACGTAAGGCGGGACGCTATGCTCCTCCGCCAGCTTGCGGCGCAACGTGCGCAGGGCTTCCCACTGCTCGCGCTCCTCGCCTCGTACCAGTTGGCTGGCCGCGCTGGCGGTCGGTTTCGGCGCCTTGGTCGAGAGATCGCGGCGTAGCTCAAGTTGCACCTCGCCGCGCAGCAGCGGGCGGCAGGCCTCGGTCAGGCGCAGGCCGCCGAAGCCTTCGAGGTCGATATCGGCCAGGCCGCGCGCCACCAGTTGGCGGAACAAGGTGCGCCACTCGTTCTCGGACATGGCCTTGCCCACACCGAAGATGGACAGGTGCTGATGGCCGGCGGAACGCACTTTTTCGTTGTCGCGGCCCAGCAGCAGATCCACCAAATGGCCGACGCCGTAGCGCTGGCCGCTGCGATAGATGGCCGAGAGCGCCTGGCGCGCGGGCTCGGTGGCATCCCAGGTCTGCACACCATCGGTGCAGATATCGCAATGGCCACAGGGTTGCGGCAGTTCTTCGTCGAAATAGGCCAGCAGCGTCTGGCGGCGGCAGCGGGTCTCTTCGCAGAGTGACAGCATGGCATCCAGCTTGTGCTGCTCGATGCGCTTGTGGCGCTCGTCCCCTTCGGAGTTGCTCAGCATTTGCTTGAGCAGCAGCACGTCCTGCAGCCCATAAGCCATCCAGGCATCCGCCGGCAGACCGTCGCGGCCGGCGCGGCCGGTTTCCTGGTAATAGGCTTCCAGCGACTTGGGCAGGTCCAGGTGAGCGACGAAACGCACGTTGGGCTTGTCGATACCCATGCCGAAGGCGATGGTGGCCACCATGATCAGCCCTTCCTCATTGAGAAAACGCTTCTGGTGATAGGCGCGCAGGTCGTTGGCCAGGCCCGCGTGGTAAGGCAGCGCCGGGAACCCCTGCTCGGACAGGAACGAGGCCACCTCTTCCACCTTCTTGCGCGACAGGCAGTAGACGATTCCGGCATCCCCGCGCCGCTCGGCCAGGAAGCCCAGCAACTGCTTGCGCGGCTGATCCTTGGAGACGATCCGATAAAAGATGTTCGGCCGGTCAAAGCTGGAGAGGAAGCGCTCGGCGTTCTGCAGATGCAGACGCTGGACCATCTCTTCACGGGTACGCATGTCCGCCGTGGCGGTCAGCGCCATGCGCGGGACATTGGGGAAGAGCTCGGCCAGTTGGCCCAGTTGCAGGTATTCGGGACGGAAATCATGGCCCCACTGGGAAACGCAGTGGGCCTCGTCGATGGCGAACAGGCCGATCGGCAGCCGTTGCAGGAAGGCCAGCATGCGTGGCTGCACCAGGCGCTCGGGCGCGAGGTAAAGCAGCTTGATCTCCCCACGGCGCAAACGGTCGGCGATATCGCGCTGGGCCTCGGCACTCAGCGTGGAGTTCAGCGCCACCGCCGGCACGCCCAGCTCGTCCAGCGTGGCGACCTGGTCGTCCATCAGCGCGATCAGCGGCGACACCACCACCGTCAGGCCTTCGCGCAGAAGAGCCGGCACCTGATAGCACAGCGACTTGCCGCCACCGGTGGGCATCAGCACCAGGGCATCGCCGCCGGAGGCCACACGTTCGATGATCGCGGCCTGGTTGCCACGGAAAGCGTCGTAGCCGAATACGTCTTTGAGGATGCGCTGAGCCTGGTCGAGCATGGGGGTCTCCGGAACAAGCCGGGCATTATACGTCAGCCGCAACGGCAAAATGCCCACGCCCATCGGTCCTGCCTTTTGCTGCGAGCCTCACACTCGACTAGAATCCAGCGTCGTTTATCCCTCAAGGTAGTCCCACGATGTCCTTCGCTGAGCAACTGTCCCGCCTGCAAGCTTTTCTCGACGCCGATGACCTGCACGAGGAGGCTCTGGACTATGTGGCCACCCACGGCTACCTGACCGCCCTGTCGATCTGCCCGGACCAGGTGCCCGAGCGTGAATGGATCGACGCCCTGTTCGCCGAACCGCCGCATTACCGCAGCGACGCCGAACGCGACGAAATCGAAGCCACCTTGCTGGCCCTCAAGGCCCACATCGCCCGCCAGTTGGCCAGCGATGAAGACCCCGAAATGCCCTGCGACCTGGACCTGGGCAGCGACCCGGACGATTCCGACCTGCGCGGCTGGTGCATCGGTTTCATGGAAGGCGTGTTCCTGCGCGAAGAAACCTGGTTCGAAAGTGCCGAGGAAGAAGTCAGCGAGCTGCTGCTGCCGATCATGGTCGGTTCCGGCCTGTTCGACGAACAGCCCGAGTTCGCCGACATCGCCAAGGACCGCAACCTGGTGGACGAGATGATCGAGCAGATTCCCGAACTGCTGACCGCCCTCTTCCTGCTCTGCAACGCCCCGGAAGAAAAGCCCGCCCTGCTCAAGCCCCGTCACCACTAAGGCGGCGCGGATGGCGCACAGCGATATCCAGCAGCAGCGCCACCCGGCGCTGCGCGTGATCCTCCTGGTAATCGGCTGGCTCAGCGTCGTCCTGGGGGTCATCGGCATCTTCGTACCGGTGCTGCCCACTACCCCCTTCCTGCTCCTCGCCGCGGCCTGCTTCGTGCGCAGCTCGCGGCGCTTCTACCTCTGGCTGGTGGAACATCCTCGGCTCGGCCCCTGGATTCGCGACTACCTGGAAGGCCAGGGCATCCCGCTCAAGGGCAAGATCTATGCCCTGGCCCTGATGTGGGCCAGCATCACCCTCTCCTGCTTCCTCGTACCCCTGCCCTGGGCCCGAGGCTTCATGCTCACCAGCGCGGTGCTCGTCAGCATCTATATCCTTCGCCAGAAGACCCTGCGCCCCCACTGAGGCGCAAAAAAACAGCCGGCAATTCCCAAAAGGCCTGCCTAGACTCTGAGCATCCTGGGCGGAGAGACAGCTGATGCGGCAACGGCGTGCGGCGAAGGGATTGCGGCACCCCTCGTGGCTGGCATGGCAAGGTAGCTGCCTGCTCGCCGGCCTGCTGCTGTGCCTGGCCAGTGTGCTGGCCAACTGGGACTTCGACCTCATCCTGCAGAACGCCCAGAAGCGCTACGGCGACCTGGGCCCGGCCAGGGCGCGCATCCTCGCCTGGAGCGAGCTGATCCAGGCCAGCGTCGACCTGCCTGAAGCCGAGAAGCTCAGCGCGGTCAACCGCTTCTTCAATCACCAGCTGCGCTTCACCGACGACATCCGCACCTGGCGCGACAACGACTACTGGGCCACACCGGTCGAGGCACTGGTCAAGGGGGCTGGCGACTGCGAGGACTACTCCATCGCCAAGTACTTCACCCTGCGCCGCCTCGGCGTCCCCGCTGAAAAACTACGCATCACCTACGTCAAGGCCCTGCGCCAGAACCAGGCCCACATGGTGCTCACCTTTTACAAGACCCCGACTGCCGATCCCCTGGTGCTGGACAACCTGATCGGCGAGATACGCCCTGCCTCCCAACGCACCGACCTGCTGCCGGTCTACGCCTTCAACGCCGAAGGTCTGTACACCGGTGCCAAGCGGGCCGGTGACACCAAGAAGCTGTCGCGTTGGCAGGACCTGCTGAAAAAAATGAGAGCCGAAGGCTTCGCCATAGGAGAGGGTTAATCCATGTCGTTACTCAAGCAACTGTTCCTGGCCATCTGCCTGCTGTTGGCGCTGGCCTTCGCCGGCAGCTTCCTCGCGGGCGTGGAAAGCTCCCGCGAGCAGCTGCTCAGCCAGTTGCGCTCCCATGCCCAGGACGCCGCCACCGCACTGGGCCTTTCGATGACGCCCCACGTGGACGACCCGGCGATGATCGAGCTGATGGTCAGCTCCATCTTCGACAGCGGCTATTTCGCCAGCATTCGCGTCGTGCGTATTCCCGATGGCGGGGTGATCGCCGAACGCCGCGCCACCACCACCAGCGACCAAGTGCCGAAGTGGTTCGCCCACCTGGTCAACCTGCAGCCCCAGGGCGGCGATGCCCTGATCATGCGCGGCTGGCAGCAGGCAGCGCGCGTGGAAGTGCTGAGCCATCCCCAGTTCGCCCTGGCCAAACTGTGGGACAGCGCCCTCGGCAGCCTCGCCTGGCTCCTGCTCTGCGGTGTGGTCAGCGCCCTGGTGGGTGCCTGGCTCCTGCGCACCCAGTTGCGCCCGCTCGACACTATGGTGCAGCAGGCCGAAGCCATCAGCCGCCGTGAATTCCTCGCCATGCCGAAGGTGCCGCGCACGCCGGAACTACGCCGTGTGGTGCTGGCCATGAACCAGATGGTGGACAAGCTGCGCAACCTCTTCGCCGAGGAAGCCGCGCGCAGTGAGCGCCTGCGTGAAGAGGCCTACCAGGACAACCTCACGGGCCTGGCCAACCGGCGCCAGTTCGACATCCGCCTGGCCAACCAGTTGGTGCCCAACGACCAGAATGCCGCCGGCTACCTCGTGCTGCTGCGGATCAACGACCTGGGCGGGCTGAACCAGCGCCTGGGCGGCCAACGCACCGATGCCCTGATCCGCGATGTGGGGGAAATCCTCGGTGGCCTGCTGCAACGTCGCGACAATGCCGACTGGCTGGCCTCCCGCAGCCGCGGCGGGGAGTTCTCGCTGCTTGCGCCTGGCCTTGCCGGTGAAGACGCCGAACAGCTCGCCCACGAACTCGCCGACCAGCTTGGGCACCTGCACACCACCGGCTCCAGCGACCGTAACCCTGTCGCCTTCCTCGGCATCGCCGCCTACCGGCCTGGGGAGGATATCCAGAAGGTAATGGGCCGCGCCGACCAGGCCCTGACACAGGCTGCACAAAGCCCGGACCATCCCTGGGTACGCCTGGACGATTACGACGCCGCGCCCGGTCAGAGCCTGCACGACTGGCGCAGCTGGCTCGACGACGCCTTGAACAAGGGCAAGCTGCGCCTCTATTTCCAACCGGTCAGCCTCTGCGCCAACCCCACTGAAGCCCTGCACCACAAGGTGCTCGCACGCCTGCTCGACCCGCAAGGCGAAGCGGTGGCCGCCGGCCGGTTCCTCCCCTGGATCGAGCGCCTGGGCTGGGCCGCGCGCTTCGACCTGGCGATGCTGGAACATTGCCTGACGCACCTGCAGGCGCATCCCGCGCCCGTCGCCCTCAGCCTGTCGACGGCCAGCCTGCGGGAAAGCGAACACCGCGAGCACCTCCTGGCCCTGCTCAAGGGGCACCCGCAACAGGCCCCCTTGCTCACCCTGGAACTGGACGAACGCCACCTGCCGCCCGCCAGCGAACTGGGAGCCCTCTGCCAGGCCATTCGTGAGACGGGTTACAGCCTGGGCCTGCAACACTTCGGCGGACGCTTCAGCCTGATCGGCAACCTCGCCCACCTGGGCCTGGCCTACTTGAAGATCGATGGCACCTACGTCCGCGCCATCGACCAGGAAAGCGACAAACGCCTGTTCATCGAAGCCCTGTTCCGTGCCACCAACAGCATCGACCTGCCCCTGATCGCGGAGATGGTGGAAACCCAGGGCGAACTGGATGTACTGAAAGAGCTGGGTATCCAGGGTGCGATGGGCCGCCTGATCGGCGCGCCGGCCCCTTGGCATGAGTGAGTGGCGATAAGCAGGCTGACGGCGGAATACCCACCTCGGATTTCATCCGGGCTACGAACCGAGATGCAATTAATCCTCGCCCTGTGGGAATTCGTTCGCGAAAGGGCACGGACCGTTCAGTTTGTAGGGTGCGCCGCGCGCACCGGCGGTATTTTGGCCACGACGGCCCCTCTGCTAACGCCGAACCGGTGCGCATGGTGTTCAGCCGGGATAGATGGGTAACGCTTGTCGGGAGACATGGGTAACGGGTTGATGATCATGTCATGTCCTGTCTCAAGTCCGGAAGCAGGCCCGCGCCATTGGGCGCGGGCACATTCCCTTGTGATCAGACATCCACTTTCAACGAGCCGTCATCTAGCATGTGCGAGATAACCGAGGCGGTATCCGCCGCGCCATACACCGCCATCAGGTTCACGCCCTGCAGC
Source organism: Pseudomonas sp. TCU-HL1 (assembly GCF_001708505.1). Classification (NCBI taxonomy): domain Bacteria; kingdom Pseudomonadati; phylum Pseudomonadota; class Gammaproteobacteria; order Pseudomonadales; family Pseudomonadaceae; genus Pseudomonas; species Pseudomonas sp. TCU-HL1. Next base: position 2,011,724 of record NZ_CP015992.1, on the reverse strand, counting down.
ACCACGGTCTGGCCTGAACCGCCCGCGGTGGCCGCATTGCTGTCCACCGTAATAGTGGTGTTGGCGCCGAAGGCCATGGTCAGGTAGTCGTCCAGGCTTCCCACATTGCTGTGCTCGCCGGTCAGCAACTGCGACAGGTCCAGCTTGTCCACGCCCGGATTGAAGTCAGTGATGGTGGTAGTGCCAGTGTCACCGAGCAGCCACTTGAAGGTGTCTGCACCCGTGTCACCGGTCAGTTGGTCGTTGCCGCCATTGCCCGCCAGCACGTTACTGCCGCTGTTGCCCGCCAGGACATCGTTGAAATGCGAACCCAGCAAGTTCTCGATTTCGATCAGGGTGTCCAGCCCGCCGCCACCGGTGCTCTGCTGGCCGAGCAGCGCGAGATTCACTGCGACGCCGGCACTGGCCCCGTCATAGGACGCGGTATCGCTACCGATTCCGCCGTCCAGTACATCGTTGCCCAAGCCACCCAGCAGCACATCGTCGCCGCCCATGCCGGAAAGGTGGTCGTTGCCACTGCTGCCCTGGATCACGTCACTGGTCGCAGTGCCAACGAAGGTACTCCCCGCCTCCAGGGTCACATGCAGGGCCTGGGTTGAGGTGGTATCGCCGTCGGCGTCCTTGATGCCCACCTGGAAGTCCAGTTCGGCATCCAGCGTGTCGCGCTCGGCGGTAATGAAGCCTACATCCGAAACCTTGAGGACATCGTTATCGGTTGCCGAGGACCCGAAGCCGATTCCATTGGTCACGTTCGAGGCCCCGGCATTACCCAGCGCCGAATTGAAGTTGATGGCACTGGACGTGGTGATGCCTTCGACGCTGGTGAGTATTTGTGCGCCGTAGATCTGCCAGTTCTCGCCGGGCGCATTGAAATCGTTGTTCTCGATGACGATGGCGCCGTCGTTGTTGTCCAGCATGATGCCGTAGGCGGCCAGCGCCAGGCTGTTGGTGGTGATGATGTCGCCGTTGCTTACCACGAGCGCCCGCGTGGTCTTGGCCCCACCTGCCCCGATCAGCTTGAGCACCACCACCAAGTCTTCATTACCGACCCCGTCGAACTTCAGGAACATCCCGGCGGCGCGGGCGCTCGGCTCGACGCCGACCTGCCCCTTGGGATTGGCAGTGTAGAAATTCAGGTCCAGCACCTCACCTTGGCCCAGCGTATCGCCACCCACGCCATTGGCCAAATTGCTCACGCTGACCCAGGAAGCGTCCTGGCTGAACAGCTCGCCATTGGTGAAGACCGAGGTACTGCTGGTGCCAGCGCGCAGATTGTTGCTGTCTGTACCGCCACCGGGCTCGGCATAGCTGGTGTACTGCACGAAGAAATCGTTGGCCAGTTCCACCACGGATACCGCCGGCTGGCTGGTGTCCGGCTGAGTGCTGTTCAACTCATAGCCGGTAATGCTGATCGAGGTGCTGGTCTTGAAGATGGTGAAGCCCTGGATGGGTTCGTCCAACGAGACCGTGTAGGTGCCATTGGCCTTGTCGAACACCAGGGTGCCGGTCGCATCGTCGAGCGTTCCCGGCGTGGCCGGATTGGGGGCATAGCGGAAGCTGATATCGAAAGTCGCGGTCGTAGAGGTTTCAGACGCCCAGGTCACGGATGTCGACGAAATGGCAGTGCCGCCGACCGTACCACTGAGGTTGATGGACGTGAAATCCGAATCCGTGGCCGAGAATGGCCCGCTGCCGCGAGTGTCGCCACCGGTGCTGTACGCGAAGATCCCGGACGCGCCTTCGGGATTGCTGCCGTTGGAGTAGACCAGGTTGGAGGTGGCAAGGATTGCCGGAATATCGTCTTCCACCTGGATCAACAGATCGCCCGCCAGCGGCAGGTTGCCCGAGCCATTGCTGGCCTGCAGGGCTCCGGTCAGGTTCAAGGTGAGAATCTGCTCGTCACCGCCCGCGCCATTGGGATGATCCAGCGCCCCCAGCAGGGTGAAGGTGTACGTGCCGTTGCTTTGCACTTGCAACGTGAAGACCGTATCGGCGCCGGCCTTGGCGAACAGGGTGTTACCCACTCGAGAGTAGGTGATAGCAACCCCATCGGAGGTCAGCACGGGCATTGCCAGGGGCGTGGCGGCCACGCCGAACTGGGCCCCTGCCGGCGTGCCCACCAGCAGCTCGCCGAGATTGCCGGTCACCACGGTGGAGTGGGCGTCGCCGTCGGTGATGCCACTGGGCAGTTCATCTTCGTCCACCCGGCCGATCACCGGCGAGGCGTCTTCGATTCTCACCGTCAGCGAGGCGCTCGACGGGTCGCCGTCCTTGTCGATGATGCTGTAGGTGAAACTCTCGCTGGTGTCGGCAGCCACATTCTTCGGTGCGATATAGGTCCAGGCGCCCGTGGTGAAATCGAAAGTCAGCTTGCCGCCACCGGGTGTGGTGATCGCACTCAGCAGGCTGCCGGAAAGGCTGCCGCCCGTGCTCAGGCTGATGGTGCCGGCACCATTCCAGATGTAGGTGGTAGTGCCGATCTGGATAGACAGGATGCGGCCTGCACCATCGGCGCCAAACGCATCATCGTCACCACCGCCAATCGCATTGTCGCTGCCCAGCAACACATTGCCGGACACCACCCCACCGACGATCTGGCTGGCCAGGGTTTCGACCAGGTCCGCGAAGGCGCTGACCATGATGGGAGTGCCGGAACCATCGACGTCCACATCCTGCAGTCGCGCGGTGTTGATACCGTTGCCCACGCCGATGGTCGTGACGTTGATGCCGTTGTTATCGACAAAGCTGTTCCACTGACTCGCCACCGTCGCGGTCAGCGACGTGCCGCCCGGTCCGGTCTGCTCGTTCGGGTTGCCATCACTGATGAAGAAGACCTGGTTGCTCCAGCCCGAGATGGGCGTGTAGACCGCCATCGTCTGCTGAATGCCAGCGGTGAAATCCGTGTTGCCGGAGAACGGACGCGCACCACCTTCCTGTGGGTTGAGACTGTTCACCAGGTTGGTGAACGCGGTGACATCGGTCACCGCCGGGTAGGAACGGGCGGTACCGGAGAACGCCACCAGCTGGATACGCACGTCGCCGTCTGTCGTGTTGAACAGTGTCTGCCCGGCATTGCGTACCGCGTTGAGCATCGTGTTCAGCTCGCTGTTATCGATGCTGCCGCTGAAGTCCAGCACGAACACCACGTTGAAGTCCTGGCCACTGCCTTCCGCCACATCGGCACCGTCATTCTTCGCCTGCGGCGTATCGTCATCGACCTTGATATCCAGCGTACCGTTGGTGGCGTCGCCGTCCTTGTCCGTGACCTTGTAGGTCAGGGTGAACGACTGGTCGTTCTCCTGGTTTGCCAGCGCATGCTGGATCGGCGCGATCTGGCTGACGCTGTAGGCGCCGTTCGCGCTGTTCAGGGTCACCTCGATGACCGTGGTGGTGCCCTGCTTGATCAACAGGGTGCTGCCGGACTTAACGTAGGAGAAGCCGTCTGGAGCCCCAGTGGTCAGCCACTGGACATCGCCTGGGCCGTCCGCGCCAAAGCCGAATCCGACAGTGCCGGTGACATTCGCCGAATCCGAGTCATCGCCCGAGCCATTTGGAATGCCACCCGGCAGGGCATCGTCATCCAACTGCACCAGCAGATTGGTGGTCACCGTTGGCGCGTCGTCGCGGAAGCTGATCGCATTGCCCAGGTTAAGGGTCGCACTGTCCTTGTCGCCGTCGCCATCGGTAATAGTGGCGCTCAGGGTGATCAGGTCGGCACTGGACAGGCCAGCAACCTGGTCAGTGCCGCTGTCAGGCGAGTGAATGATTGCCCGCTGCTGGTCCAGGGTCACCGTGCCATCGGCAGCAACGCTCAGGCGGAAGGCAACCTGTCCTCCGCCGCTGACCAAGCCGACGATGTCCGAACCGACCTTGGACAGCAGGATGCTGTTGCCGGTCGCGGTGTCCCGCAGGCCGCTGTCCACGCCCGGCGATTTCACACCCAGACTGTAGGTGATGGCATTGCTGACGGCCGCGCCGTCGGCACCGAACACTGCCGTGAAGGCGCCGGCGAAGCTGGTGCTGGCATTGAGGTCCAGGCTGGTCTCGTCCACCTGCACGCCCAAGGCGCCCAGCCCCTTCACGCTGATGTCAGGCACATCGTCGATGATGCTGACGGTCAGGATGCCGGTGCCGGTATTGCCGTTGGCGTCGGTTACCTGGAAGGTGAAGGTCTCGGTGAACTGCAGGTTGTTGCCGTTATCGCCGGGATTGACCTTGGGCGCGGAAACCAGCGTGTAGGTGTAGGAGCCACTGCTGTTGACCACCAGTTGACCGTATTGGCCGTTGCCCGCCCCGGCCCCCAGGCTGAAGCTGTAGGGCCCGCTGCCGCCACTGCCCACCAGGGTGCCGCTGGCGAACTCATCGTTGCTCGACGGCGCGCTGCCAAAGCTCAGAGCGGCTTCACGCACATCCTGATCCGAGCCTGCCTGCACACTGCCCACCACGGTGTAGTGGGACACGTTGATGGTCAGAGTCGTGGTGCTGGGATCACCATCGGCATCGACGATGGTGTAGGTGAAGGTGTCGACAGCGCCGGCCTCGCCTACCGTGTTGGCATGGCTGGTGTAGCTGTAGCTGCCGTCGGCGTACAGCACCAGGGTGCCCAAGCTTGTATCGATGGGCATGCCCACATTCCCGGAAGCCGGAATCAAGGTGTCACCACCTGTACGTACACCCACCACACCCGTGGTCGGCGATGGGCGCCCATCAGCACCGAACACATCCGTCACCGAGCCCAAACCGGCGCCACTGACCACATTGCCGTTGACGCTGCCACCCTCATCGACCGAGGCACTGTCAGGCTTCGCCCTCGGCAGGTCGTCGACGATCTCGATGGTCGCGGTAGCCGAGACGGAAGCCAGGCCATCGTCCACAGTGATCTGGAAGCCATCCGTTTCAGGACCCGCAGCGTCGGTGGTCGATTCGGTCAGGGTGTAGCTGAAGCTGTAGCTGCCATTGCTGTAGCCGGTGATCTGCACCGTGCCATGGGCCGTGGTGAAGCTCTGCCCCACCAGGCTGGCGAAGCCGCTGCTGGTCAGGTCCAGCGTCAGGCTGCCGACGCTGAGGGATTTCAGGTTGGCCAGGCCGTCCGGATCGGCAACGGTGAAGCTGCCCGTGGTGACCGTACTGCCGTCCCCGGCGCTGGAGCCATCCAGCAGGCCCTTCTCGTAGACCTTGGCCATCTCGCCCTGGGCATCCGGGGAACTGACGTCCACCGTGGGGATGTCGTTGCTTCCCGTGATAGTGAAGGTCAGCGTCGAGTTGCTCGGGTCGTTGTCGGCATCCCGCATGGAATAGGCGTACTGCAGGATCACCTGCTCACCCTGATCCAGCCCCTCCACCGCCGCCGAGCCATTGGCCAGCGCAAAGCTGTAGCTGCCGTCGGCGTTCAGGGTGACCAGGCCATAAGGGGTGTTCACCAGCAGGCTGCCGTTATCGCCCGGCGTGGCACCGGCCACACCGTTCCAGCTGGTAAAGGCCTTCGGCTGGTCGGCGCCGCCCACGTCGTTGCCCAGCACGTTGCCGGACAGGCTCGACGGCACACCGTTCTCGGTCAGGCTGCGGCTGTCCGGGTTGGCGGTGGGTACATCGTCGACGATTTCGATGGTCACACTGGCCGAGGCAGTCGCCAGGCCATCGCCCACATTAATAAGGAAGCCGTCCGTCTCCGGACCAGCGGCATCGGTGGTCGCCGACGTCAGGGTGTAGCTGAAGCTGTAGCTGCCATTGCTGTAGCCGGTGATCTGCACCGTGCCATGGGCCGTGGTGAAGCTCTGCCCCACCAGGCTGGCGAAGCCGCTGCTGGTCAGGTCCAGCGTCAGGCTGCCGACGCTGAGGGATTTCAGGTTGGCCAGGCCGTCCGGATCGGCAACGGTGAAGGTGCCATTGGCCACGGTACTGCCATCGCCGGCGCTGCTGCCGCCCGCAAGGCCACGCTCGAACACCTGGGCCAGGCCGCCCTCGGCAGCCGGGAAGCTCACCTCCACCGTGGGGATGTCATTGCTGCCGGTGATGGTGAGGGTCAGGGTAGCCGAGCTCCGGTCGCCGTTGCTGTCCTGGATCCCGTACCCAATGCTGACGTTGACGCTCTGCCCTTGTGCGAGCCCCTCCACCGCAGCCGTGCCATTGGCCAGCAAGAAACTGTAGCTGCCGTCCGGGTTCAGGGTCACCACGCCATAGGGGGTGCTCAGCAGCAGACTGCCGCCGGGGCCACTGCTGGCGCCGGGAGCCTGCCAGGATACGAAGGTCGTGGGCAGGTCCAGACCACCGTCGTCGTTGTCCAGCACGTTGCCCTGCACGCCTTCCTGACCTTCGCTGACGGTCTGGGTGTCATCCACGGCAGTGGGCACACCATTGACCGGCACCTCTACGGGAGCCGCCAGCGGGATATCGGGAATGCCGGTTTCCGGTTGCGGGAAGTCCACGGCGAAGAATATGGGACCAGTGGGGAAACCGATGTCGGGGTCGACCCTGCCAGCGGTCTCTCCCAGCAGCACGAAGGAATGGCCACCCCCCGCCTTGCCCCCACCCGCGCCGCCGCCGGGACCGGCCGCAGTAGCCTCGGCGGCCTGGGTCGGGTCAACGCCCGCTTCGATGGCGGCCTGCAGCTTCTCGACGTCGGTGAGGTCCTGCTGGCTGGGTGCTGCCGGTGTGTTGTCGGTGCCGGGCTGAGTGGCATCCGGGGCACCGGCCAGCAACGCGTTGTTCAGCGGCATGCTGCTGTCGCGACCGAGCACCAGTTCCTGGCCGTTGGCCAGGGTCACTGCCACGGCGCCCAAAGCGCCGGTGACCAGTTGCTCCCCAGCGAATACTCGGTCGCCTTCAGTGAGCGCACGGCGCGAACCGTCCGCCGCCACCGCAAAGACCTCGCCCACGACCTGCCGAACGACCCCGATTGATCCAGCCATGATTCCTTCCTCCCGCACCGCGTGCTGCCAGACGGACAGCGCCGAACCCAGTCAATGAGGGTCACAGCACGTCCATACCGAACTACCGGGTACGCGAAGAAGCATCAGAGGAAGACGACAACGCCAGAAAGAAACCACGCAATGTCAATAAAACGTCACGCAGTCCGACGCTGTGCATTTCCGTCGGTTCAACCCCGCCCTGAGTTTCTTGATTTGTGCCTGACCACGCTCAGCTTTGGCGCGAGGGCACTGGAAGTCCCAAAAAACGCCATCTGCTGGCCAAAAGATGTCTTGGAATTCCGACGAATGCATAAGAATTTTTCCTGCTAACCCTTGTGAGAAATATTTCTTAGCCAAGCAAAGAAGTTGTTCTTATCTCTGATGTTACAAGCCTGAAACGGTTTGCCATGGATTTTCGCCAACTTTACGGCGCCAGGAAGCGAAGTTTTGACAAGGAGACCGACAAGAAATGCGCACGCTCACTCCCTTGTGCTCCAGCATCCTGCTGGCCATGGCAGCCACGCAGATCCAGGCCATGACGCTTACGGACGCCATCCAGAGCACCCTGGACAAACATCCCGAACTCCTGGCCAGCGCCCAGAATCGATTGGTCGCCGACGAAGAGGCGAAAGTCGCCAAAGGTGGGTACCTACCGACTGTCGACCTGATAACCGGCGTAGGGCGCGAGCAGACCGACAGCCCTTCGACACGCGCCCTTGGCGATCACAACAAGGAAACCCTGAATTTCCGTGATGCCGAGCTGCGCCTGAGGCAGATGCTCTTCGACGGCTTCAACACCCCCAACGAGGTGGAACGCACCAAATCAGTGGTCAACTCCCGCGCCTACTTCACTCTCGGTACGGCCGAAAGCCTGGCGCTGCGCACCGTCGAGGTGTACCTGGAGGTGCTCAAGCGGCGTGAGATGGTGACCCTGGCCAAGAACAACCTGATGGCCCACGAACGCATCCACGACCAGATCGGCCTGCGCAGCGAGCGCGGCGTCGGCAGCACCGCCGACTTCGACCAGGCCGAAGCCCGCCTGGCCCTGGCCCGGAACAACCTTTACACCGAGGAAGTGAACCTGGCCGACGCACAAGCCAACTTCTACAGCGCCGTTGGCATGCCGGCCGACGAGCTGACCGAGCCCGGGACGATCAAGGGCGAGATGCCTGCCGACCTGATGGCGGCGCGCCAGGGCGTGATGGACAGCAATCCCCTGCTCAAGTCCGCGCAAGCCGACGTAAATGCCGCCGAGAGCCAGTACGAATCGGCCAAGGCACCGTTCTATCCGCGCCTCGATGCCGAACTGGCCACCACCGCCGACGACAACGTGCAGGGTGACGAGGGGCACTACAACACCTGGCGAGCCGGCGTGGTGATGAATTACAACCTGTTCAACGGCATGCGCGACAAGTCCCGGCTGCAAGCGGCCGCGCACCAGATCAACCAGTCCATGGACATCCGCAACAACGCCCTGCGGGTGCTCAACGAGAACCTCTCCCTGGCCTGGAACGCCATGGAGAACGCCCGCAAGCAGACACCCGAAGCGCGCTCCTACGCCGACTACACGGCCCGCGTCCGCGAGGCCTACCAGCAGCAGTTCGGCCTCGGTCAACGCACCCTCCTGGACCTGCTCGACAGCGAGAACGAACTCTTCACCGCCAACCGCCGCTACGTGGAAGTGCGCTACGTCGAGGAGTTCTCCATGTACCGGGTGATCTCGGCCATGGGCGACCTGCTGCGGCGTCAGAACGTCGTGGTTCCGGCCGAGGCCGTCGCGCTCACCGAGGTGAAGAGCGAAGCTCGGTTGCCGGAGATGAAGTGAGCCCGCGTGGGAGTTCAGGATCATGACCACCATGGAACGGACTGACAGCCCGAGAGACCCGCGGCAGGGTCATGACGACCCGCTGCTCGATGGCCTGTTGATCCTCTGCCGACTGCATGGCCGCACCGCCAGCCGCGCCAGCCTGAGCAGCGGCCTGCCACTGCCGGGCCAGCGCCTGTCGGCCGAACTGCTGCCCCGCGCGGCGGCACGCGCGGGCTTGCAGGGCCGACTGCTTCGACGCGAACTGGACGCCATCTCACCGCTCAACCTGCCCTTGCTGCTGATCCTGAAAGGGGGCCGCAGTGCGGTGCTGACCCGTTTCGACGACAAGGGCCGCGTGCTGCTCCTGCCCTGCGAAGCCGACGGCGGCGAGCAATGGGTTCCGCGCGACATACTGGCCCTGGAGTACAGCGGCCAGGCGCTGTTCGCCCGTCCGCGCCATGAGCTGGAAGAGGCCCGCACCCCGCTGGTGCCAAGGGTGACATCCTGGTTCCGCGACACCCTCAAGCTGTCTCGCTGGCTCTACGCCGATGCCATGCTGGCCAGCCTGTTGATCAACCTGCTGGGCATGATGGTCCCGCTGTTCGTGATGCAGACCTACGACCGTGTGGTCCCCAACCAGGCCACATCGACGCTCTGGGTGCTCACCATCGGCCTGCTCATCGGCACCGGCTTCGACCTGCTGTTGCGGGTGCTGCGCGCCAACCTGCTGGACAACGCGGGGAAGAAGACCGACGTCGTACTGTCCGCCACCCTCTTCGAGCGCATCACCGGTATGGCGCTGAAGGCGCGGCCCGCCACCATCGGCGGATTCGCCCAGAGCATCCATGACTTCCAGGGCCTGCGTGAATTCCTCACCGCCGTCACCCTGACCAGCCTCATCGACCTGCCCTTCTCGGTGTTGATGCTGCTGGTGATCGGCCTGCTTGGCGGCCCGCTGGTGGTGATCCCGATCCTCGCCTTCCCCCTGACCGCGATCTTCGCCTGGATCATCCAGGCACGCCTGCGTGACACGGTGCAGCGCAGCCTGACCCTGGGCGCCGAACGCCAGGCGCTGCTGATCGAAACCCTGTCCGGCCTGGAAACCCTCAAGGCCTGCGGCGCGGAGAGCGAACGCCAGCATCGCTGGGAGCACACCCACGGCGCCCTCGCCCGCCTCGACAGCCACTCCCGCTTCCTCTGCGCACTGGCCACCAACGGCACCCTGTTCATGCAGCAATTCGCTGGCCTGGCGATGATCGTCAGTGGCGTCTACAGCATCATCGCCGGCAACCTCAGCGTTGGTGCCCTGGTGGCCTGCTACATGCTCAACAGCCGGGTGCTCTCGCCCCTTGGCCAGATTGCCGGGCTGATCACCCGCTACCAGCAGGCGCGGCTGACCATGAAGTCCACCGACGCGCTGATGACGCTGCCCCAGGAGCGCGAAACCGGACAACAGCCGCTGGAACACCAGTCGTTCAAGGGCAACCTGGACATTTGCCAGGTGGAGTTCCGCTACCCTGGACAAACCACGGCGGCGCTGAGCAAGGTCAGCCTGCGCCTGGCCGCCGGCGAACGCGTCGGCATCATCGGTCGCAGCGGCTCCGGCAAGAGCACCCTGGCGCGACTGATCCTCGGTTTCTACACCCCGGACGAAGGCCAGCTGCTGCTGGATGGCATCGACCTGCGCCAGACCGACATCGGCGACCTGCGTCAGCAGATCGGCTACGTCAGCCATGACCTGCCACTGCTGGCGGGCAGCCTGCGTGACAACCTGACCCTGGGGGCACGCTACGTCAGCGACGAACGCATGCTCGAAGTGGCCGAAATGACCGGCGTTGCCGACCTGGCCCGCCAGCACCCGCAAGGCTACGACCGGCCAGTGGGCGAGCGCGGCCAACTGCTTTCCAGCGGCCAGCGCCAGACCGTGCTGCTGGCCCGCGCACTGCTGCTGGCGCCGCCGCTGCTAGTACTCGACGAGCCCACCAGCGCCATGGACAACAGCAGCGAAGAACAACTGCGCCAACGCCTCGCCACCTGGTCGGCCGGCAAGACGCTGATCCTCATCACTCACCGCAGCTCGATGCTGGCCCTGGTGGACCGCCTGGTGGTGCTGGACAACGGCCAGATCGTTGCCGACGGGCCCAAGGAAACTGTCATCGATGCCCTGCGCAAGGGCCGCATCGGTCAGGGTAACGCCTGAGGAGGCACGGCATGGCCAGTGCAGAGTCGCCCAACCACTACTTCGGCCATCGCGCTGATGCCGACACCGAATTCATGCCGGAAGTGGCTGGCACCCTGCTGGAAGACTCACCACGGGGGACGCGCATCACCGTCTGGGTGGCATGCACCCTGCTGCTGCTGGCATTGGTCTGGGCGCACTTCGCGGTGCTGGAGGAAGTCACTACCGGCGAAGGCAAGGCCATCCCCTCCAGCAAGGTCCAGGTGATCCAGAACCTCGAAGGCGGCATCGTCTCGGAAATCCTCGTCCGTGAGGGCCTGGTGGTGGACAAGGGCGCGGTGCTGCTGCGTCTGGACGACACCCGTTTCCGCTCGAACAAGGGCGAGAGCGAGGCTGATCGACTGGCCCTGGCTGCGCGCGTCGAACGCCTTTCCGCCGAGGCCGAAGGCCGCGAGATGACACTGCCCGAGGAGATCACCCGCGAAGCGCCACAACTGGCCGAGGACGAACTCTCGCTGTACCACGCCCGCGCCCAGCGCCTGGACAGCGAGCAGCGCATCCTCAGCGAGCAACTGCGGCAAAAAAAACAGGAACTCGCCGAATTCCGAGCCAAGAGCGGGCAGTACCGCTCCAGCCTGGGACTGATCCAGCAGGAACTGAACATGTCCCAGCCGTTGGTGAAGGCCGGCGCCATTTCCCAGGTCGAAATCCTCCGTCTGCAACGCAGCGCCGTGGAAACCCGTGGCGAACTCGAAGCCACCAACCTCGCCATCCCGCGCGCCGAATCGGCGATGTCGGAGATCGAGCGAAAAATGGAGGAAAGCCGGCTGTCATTCCGCTCCGACGCCATCAAGGAACTCAACGAGGCGCGCACCGAACTGTCGAAGATCACCTCCAGCGGCAAGGCCATCGACGACCGCGTCAGCCGCACCACGGTGGTCTCGCCGGTACATGGGGTAATCAAGCAGCTCAAGGTCAACACCATCGGCGGCGTGGTCCAGCCCGGCAGTGACCTGGTGGAAGTGGTGCCGCTGGAAGACAGCCTGCTGATCGAAGCCCGCATCCGCCCGCAGGATGTGGCCTTCCTCCATCCGGGGCAGAAGGCGATGGTCAAGTTCACCGCCTATGACTACACCATCTACGGCGGCCTCAAGGCCGACCTGGAACTCATCAGCGCCGACACCATCACGGACGAGGAAGGCAAGAGCTTCTACCTGATCCAGGTGCGGACCGAGAAGAACCACCTGGGCAAGGACGACCACCCGCTGTTGATCATCCCCGGCATGGTCGCGACCGTGGACATCATCACCGGCCAGAAGAGCGTGCTGGACTACCTGCTCAAGCCGGTGTTGAAAGCCCGGCAGGAGGCGATGCGGGAGCGCTAAAGCAACTCCGTCCCGTAGGGTGGAAATCGCTTTTCATTTCCACCATTCGGAGCCCGGCCTGACGCCGATGGTGGATGAAAAGAGCGTCATCCACCCTACAACCTGAGGTCTACTTCTGCTTGTGGGAGCGAATTCATTCGCGATGCGGCCCTTCGCGAATGAATTCGCTCCCACAGAAAAAGCATGCCGCCCCTTGTCGTTATTCCCCATGATTGCGCCTGAACGTCTCCTCCCCCATCGCCTCGATCTGCCCCTGGATCAGCGCCTCGAATGGCCGTAGTAGTTCATCGAATCGATTCGGCGCTTCGAGAATGTCGAGGGCGGCGGCGATGGCTTCGAGGGTGGACAGCGCGCCGGCCATGGGCGCCTTGCGCAAGCGGTAACGGGAAGTCAGCCCCTCGGGCAGCGCCAGCCGTGGCAACGCCTCGAGTTCGGGGTTGAGGTAGAGCAACTTGCGCGCCTTGCGCCAGGTGCCGTCAGGCACCACCAGCAACAGCGGGCGCGGATCATCGCCGGCCGCCTCCGCCACGGCGCGGGCATCATCGCCGGGGAACAGCAAACAGGCGCGGTAGCGGGAATCGGCGAGCGTCTCGGCCAGATCGTCGAAGCGCTCGCCCACGCGCAACTCCGCATTCTCCAGCCCCAGGGCGGCCAGGCGTGCAGTGTTCAGGGCGTGATTCACCTCGCTCGGGTGCTGCAGCAGAAGCACGCGGGTGCGGCTCGCCAGACGCGGAATTAGCGGGCACAGACAATGGCTCTCGGGACGCTGGCAGCGTGGGCAACTCGGACGGGGCATGGGGGTCTCCTGGGGCATGCAGTGTGCCACAGGGCTGTGGGAGCGAATTCATTCGCGAGTAAAGATCCACGTTCGTAGAACGTGGACTTGTGTTTGCCCCCTATAAGGGGGCCATCCTCACACGCAGCACCCAGCTGATCTCCACCACCGTGCCCAACAGTAGGGTGCGCCATGTGCACCGCGGCGATGGTGGCGACTCCGAGTCTGTCTCCCGGTGCGCGCGGCGCACCCTACGGGACTGGCAGCATCCTGCTGGTTCGCTGACTCGAATCGTCACAGGCAGAGCCGGTGACTCATCACCACGTCCGCAGGACGTGGTTTCCCGAGTTCAAATGAATTCGCTCCCACAAATGGGCGCATCAGCGATTGAACCGCTCCGCCAGGCTGTGCAGGTAATCCGCCATGCGTTCCAGGTCATGACTGATGGCGGCGCCTTCCTGGGCCTGGCCGGCGCTGTGGTCGGAGAGCTGGGCGATGCGGGTGATCTGCCGGCTGATGTCCTCGGCCACATGGCTCTGCTGCTCGGACGCCGCCGCCATCTGCTGGCTCATACCGGTGATACGGGTCACCGCCTGGCTGATGCCTTCCAGGGCTTCGCGCACGGCCTCCACGCTGTCGACGCTCTCGCGGGAGATGGCTTCGCCACGGCTGGCAGTGGCCACGGCGCGGTCGGCGCCGGAACGCAGGGAGGCGATGATCTGGTGGATCTGCTCGGTGGACTGGCGGGTGCGCGATGCGAGGGTGCGCACCTCATCCGCCACCACGGCGAAGCCCCGGCCCTGTTCGCCGGCCCGCGCTGCTTCGATGGCGGCATTGAGCGCCAGCAGGTTGGTCTGCTCGGCAATCGCGGTGATCACGTCCGCGACGCTGCCGATGGACTGGGTGGACTCCGCCAGGTCATGCACGGCCTTGCCGATTTCGCTCACCGCCTCGGCCATGTGGCGCATGGCACCCAGGCTTTCGCCGGCCAGGTCGCTGCCCTGGCGAGCCAGGCGTTCAGCCTCCTCGGCGGCATGGGCGGTGTGGCTGACGTTGTGGGACACCTCCTGGATGGTGGCGGCCATCTCGTTGATGGCGGTGGCCGACTGATCCGTTTCGCTGCGCTGCTGCTCCAGCAACTCGGCTTCCGAGCGGGACAGTCGCGCCGCTTCGGCGGCCCGCTGCTTGACGCTCTCGCCGGCGTCCTCCAGACGCGTGAGCGCGGTCTGCAAACGTGCTTCCTCGCTGATCATGGCCATGTCGAGCAAGGCCTGGGCGCCCCGGCTATCGGTGTAGGTCAGGGCCACCAGGCCGCTGGTGAAGGCCTTGGGGTGCTCGGCCAGGGTGCGGCAGATGGTCTGCCGGTCGCGATAGAGCTGGAAGGAGCCGAGGGCGAACATGGTCACCAGGGTCAGCGCCAGCGACAGCCGGCCCTGCAGGAACAGGTTGCCCCCCACCAGCACCAGCGTGGCGAGGATCACCGGCCAGGAACGCATGAAGTCGTAGCTCCAGTATTCCATCCGGGGCACCGGCGGCTTGCCGGCCCGCAGCCGTGCATAGAGCGCATCGGCACGGGCCACCTGCTCGCGGCTGGGGATCGAACGCACCGACTCGTAGCCGATCATCCGGCCGTCCTCGTAGACGGGCGTGACGTAGGCGCTGACCCAGTAGAAATCGCCGTTCTTCGAGCGGTTTTTCACCAGCCCCATCCAGGGCTTGCCCTGCTTGAGTGTCTCCCACATGTGGGCGAACACCGGTGGCGGCATGTCAGGGTGGCGAACAATGTTGTGGGGCTGGCCAAGCAGCTCTTCGCGGGTGAAGCCGCTGATGGCGACGAAGGCGTCGTTGCAGTAAGTGATCTTGCTGTTGAGGTCCGTGGTGGAAATCAGCCTTTCATCGGCACTGAAGGTACGCTCCCGCTCGGTCACGGGCAGATTCTGACGCATGGCTGACAACTCCTTGTGAATGGGCGCAATGCCACTAGTCCCTCTAAAAAGTTCTAGCACGGCGTCTTTCGATGCCCACAAGGCAAGTAAGGTCACTCCATCAACATTGTGATGCGTGTCGCAATAAATCCGTGAAACTCAGCGCAGGTTCAGCTGGGCGCGCAGCAGATCGCGAAAGGTAAGGATCAAGGGCTCCTTGGCCCGCCCCCGGCGCAGGATCATGGAAAACGGCGCCTGGTAGCCGAAGGTGGCCGGCAGCAGGCCGCGCAGGCGCTTCTGCTCGACCCAGGGCTGAGCGTAGTGCTCAGGCAGGTAGCCGATGTAGGCGCCGGACAGCACGAGAATCAGCTGCGCCTCCATGGACTCCACCGTCGCCGCACTGTGCTTGAAGCCATGGCGCGCCAGTTCTGCCTGGCTCCAGTAGCCGCGCCCCACCATGCGCTGCTGGGTGATGAGCTCGGCGGGAATGCGCCGTTCGCTGTACAGCGGGTGGCGTTCACTGCAGTAGAGCCAGTGCTGCTCGCGGTAGAGCGGCTGGTAGACCAGGCCGTTCATCCGCGTGGAGAAGGCGCCGATGGCCAGGTCGAGCCGGTTGTCCAGCACACCGAGCTGCAAGTCATAAGGGCTCATCACCGACAGGTGCAGGTGCACCGCCGCGTGTTCCTGGCTGTAGGCGCCGATCACTTCGGCCAGCGGCAAGGCCGGATCGCTCACGGTGGAGTCGAGCACGCCCAGGTTCAGCGTGCCGCGCAGCTCGCCCTTGAGAGACGCCGAGTAGCGTTCGAAGCTCTCCAGCTCGCCTAACAGACGCAGGGTTTCCTGGTAGTACAGCTCGCCCTTGCTGGTCAGGCTGAACCCGCCACGCCCCCGATGACAGAGCGTCAGGCCCACCTGCCCTTCCAGCTGACTCATGTAGGTGCTGATGGCCGACGTGGAGAGGTTCAGCTCCTGCTGCGCGGCGGCAAAGCCCTGGTGGCGGACCACGCTGGCGAAGATGCGCAGGAGTTTCAGGTCGGGCATGGCGGTGGACATGGGGGCTCAGGGTTCCAGGTTCGATTGAACAATGTAGGGGCGAATTCATTCGCCAAGCAGGACGCAGTCCTGTCCCTTCCCTGGAGCCGATCGGGGCTGCTGTGCAGCCCTTGGCGAATGAATTCGCCCCTACAGAGAAAAAAGCCCCTGTCGGCAAGCGGGCATCTTACCCGCTCCCGATAGTTTAGAAATCCTTGAAGTAATTATTTGCAGCCAGCGATTTTTCAGCGATGGCACTGTCACCAGAATCCGCCCACTACCTACAACCACAACAACCGTGAGGCCACCCCGTGGACAAAAAACTCCATCAGCCCCTGGGCGGCAATGAGATGCCCCGTTTCGGCGGTATCGCCACCATGATGCGCCTGCCGCACATCCAATCCCCCGCAGAACTCGACGCCCTGGATGCCGCATTCGTGGGCGTTCCGCTGGACATCGGCACCTCCCTGCGTTCCGGTACCCGCTTCGGCCCGCGTGAAATCCGCGCCGAATCGGTGATGATCCGCCCGTACAACATGGCGACCGGTGCAGCTCCCTTCGATTCGCTGAACGTGGCCGACATCGGCGACGTGGCCATCAACACCTTCAACCTGCTGGAAGCCGTGCGCATCATCGAGCAGGAATACGACCGCATCCTCGGCCACGGCATTGTCCCGCTGACCCTGGGCGGTGACCACACCATCACCCTGCCGATCCTGCGTGCCATCAACAAGGTGCACGGCAAGGTGGGCCTGGTGCACATCGATGCCCACGCCGACGTCAACGACCACATGTTCGGCGAGAAGATCGCCCACGGCACCACCTTCCGCCGCGCCGTGGAAGAAGGCCTGCTCGATTGCGACCGCGTGGTACAGATCGGCCTGCGCGCCCAGGGCTACACTGCCGAAGACTTCAACTGGAGCCGCAAACAGGGCTTCCGCGTTGTGCAGGCCGAAGAGTGCTGGCACCAGTCGCTGGCTCCGCTGATGGCTGAAGTCCGCGAAAAAGTCGGCGGCGGCCCGGTTTACCTCTCCTTCGACATCGACGGCATCGACCCGGCCTGGGCACCTGGTACCGGCACCCCGGAAATCGGCGGCCTGACCACCATCCAGGCGATGGAAATCATCCGTGGCTGCCAGGGCCTGGACGTCATCGGCTGCGACCTGGTCGAGGTCTCCCCGCCGTACGACACCACCGGCAACACCTCGCTGCTGGGCGCCAACCTGCTCTACGAAATGCTCTGCGTCCTTCCGGGCGTGGCACGTCGTTGAGAACTGCCATGACTGAACAGCAACATGTCCTGGAGGCCGCCAGCACGCTGGTGGCCGCCTTCGCCGCGAACGATACCGAAGCCTACTTCGCTGCCTTCAGTGAAGACGCCAGCTTCGTCTTCCACACCTGCGACAAGCCGCTGCCCACCCGCGCGGCCTATCGCGAGCTGTGGGAATGCTGGCAGCAGGACGGTTTCGAAGTGCTGGCGTGCGAATCCATCAACCCTGTGGTGTGCCTGCAAGGCGACGTGGCGATCTTCTACCACGACGTCGCCACGCGCCTGCGTATCCAGGGTGAAGAAATAGAAAGCCGCGAGCGGGAAACCATCGTTTTCCGTCGGCAACAAGAAAACGGCCGCTGGTTGGCCTGTCACGAGCACTTGTCGGCGATGCCGGAGCAGCTGCCCCAAACCTGATAAGGCTCCCCGGGAGAGAGAAACATGAATAACAACAACAACGACCACGCAGTCACCCGAATAGAGACACACGGTGTCGAGCAGATTCCCGATCACGAACGGGATGCCGGCCCGCTGGACCTGTTCCGCCTGATCTTCGGCGGTGCAAACACCTTCGCCACCGCGGTACTCGGCAGCTTCCCGGTGCTCTTCGGCCTGTCCTTCGAGGCCGGTGTCTGGGCCATCCTGCTGGGCGTGCTGGTAGGTTCGCTGATCCTCGCCCCCATGGGCGTGTTCGGCGCGCTGAACGGCACCAACAACGCGGTGTCCTCCGGTGCCCACTTCGGCGTGCATGGTCGTATCGTTGGTTCCTTCCTCTCCCTGCTCACCGCCATCGCGTTCTTCTCGCTGTCGGTCTGGAGCTCCGGTGACGCCCTGGTGGGCGGCGCCAAGCGCCTGTTCGAGCTGCCGGAAACCGACCTGACCCTCGGTCTGGCCTACGGCCTGTTCGCCGTGCTGGTCCTGGTGGTGTGCATCTATGGCTTCCGCTTCATGCTGCTGGTCAACAAGGTCGCCGTATGGGCCGCCAGCGTCATGTTCCTGCTGGGCGTCTTCGCCTTCGCCGGCCCGTTCGATGCCGCCTACGCCGGTTCCGTGAACCTCGGCCAGGAAGGCTTCTGGGCGGCCTTCATCGGCGCGGCCCTGCTGGCCATGAGCAACCCGGTGTCCTTCGGTGCCTTCCTCGGCGACTGGTCGCGCTACATCCCGCGCGAAACCTCGAAGAAACGCATCATGCTGGCCGTTGTCGCCGCACAATTCGCCACCCTGATCCCCTTCCTGTTCGGCCTGGCCACCGCCACCATCGTCGCCATCCAGGCGCCGGACTACATCGCCCAGAACAACTACGTCGGCGGCCTGCTGGCCGTATCTCCGGCCTGGTTCTTCCTGCCGGTGTGCCTGATCGCGGTCATCGGCGGCATGTCCACCGGCACCACCTCGCTCTATGGCACGGGCCTGGACATGTCGTCGGTCTTCCCGCGCCTGCTCAACCGCGTGCAAGCCACCGTGATGATCGGCGTGCTGTCCATCGGCTTCATCTTCATCGGCCGCTTCGCCTTCAACCTGGTGCAGAGCGTGTCCACCTTCGCCGTGCTGATCATCACCTGCACCAGCCCCTGGATGGTGATCATGATCCTCGGCCTGATCATCCGCCGCGGCTTCTACTGCCCGGACGACCTGCAGGTCTTCACCCGTGGCCTGTCCGGCGGCCGTTACTGGTTCACCAACGGCTGGAACTGGCGCGGCATGGGCGCGTGGGTCCCGAGCGCGCTGGTGGGCCTATGCTTCGTGAACCTTCCGGGCCAGTTCGTCGGCCCGCTGGGTGAGCTGGCTGGCGGCATCGACATCAGCCTGCCGGTGACCCTGGGCACTGCTGCCCTGCTCTATCTGGCACTGCTGACGATCTTCCCGGAACCGGCCTCTGTCTACGGCCCCAAGGGCCCGCGCTGGGTGCCTGCGGGCAAGACCTCCAAAACGACCGCTCAGGGTTCCCCTGAAGCTGCGTAACAACGAAATAGCTCCACTTTATTGCGACTGCCTACAACAACAACCACTGCACTACGCCTTGAAGGAGTTAACGATGAGCAATCGTCCGCTGAAACTGTTTGCCCTCGCTGGTCTGTTCGCCGCCACCCTCAGCGGTGGCGCCATGGCCGCCGACGGCAAGCCCTCGTTCGTGAGTTCGGGAAGTTTCCAGGTCTGTTCCGATCCGACTTTCCCGCCGCTGGAGTTCTTCGAGAAAGCCGGTGACCGCGAACCCAGCGGCTTCGACGCGGACCTGATCCGCGCCCTGGCCAAACACTGGGGCGTGAAACCACGCTTCATCGTTACCGAGTTCACCGGCCTGTTGCCGGGCCTGGATGCCAAGCGTTGCGACGCAGTCATCAGCGGCACGCTGATCACGCCCGAGCGCATCCAGAAGTTGAACGCCGTGGCCTACCTTTCCAGCGCCACCGTCGTGTTCGGCAGCGGCAAGAGCGACCTCAAGCTGAACAGCCTGGACGACCTCTCCGGCAAGGTAGTGGCCGTGCAGTCCGGTACTCGCTACGTGACCATCATGGAAAAACTCAACGAGAGCCTGAAGGCCGCCGGCAAGACCCCGGCCACCCTGCAGACCTACCCGAAAGGCAGCGACGTCGCCCAGCAGGTACTGGTAGGCCGCGCCGCCGCCGGCCTCTCCCAGGACACCGAACTGGCCTACCGCGAACTTCAGACCCCTGGGCAGTTCAAGTCGCTCTACGCCTTCCCCGAGAAGGACATCTTCGGCGCCTACATGCGTCCGAGCCCGGAAGACAAGCAGGCCGTCGAAGCCGCCGTGTCTGCCCTGAAGGCCGACGGCACGCTCAAGTCCATCGCCGAGAAATGGAAGCTCGATCCAGCCAACCTGGAAACCGCCGCAAAGTAACAGCTCCCCTCTCCCACTCGTGGGAGAGGGTGCAGTTTTGCCCTCTCCCGTAAACGGGAGAGGGAGCGAAATGCACGCCTCCATTCACGCAGGACACGTACATGAATTTCGATGTGACTGTCTTCTGGGACGCCCTGACGTCCTGGCACTTCTTCCGTGGCGCCTGCATCACCCTGGTGCTGGCCCTGGTGTCCCACTCGGTGGGTATCCTGATTTCCATTCCCTGCGCCCTGGCCCTGGACGGCCCGCCGAGCGCCTGGCGCAGCACCCTGCGCGGCGTGCTCAGCGTGTTCCGCGGCGCGCCGACCCTGCTGCAACTGCTGTTCGTGTGGAACGCCCTGCCGCAGTTCTTCCCGGTATTCCGTGAAGAGTGGTTCACCCCCTTCATCGCCGCCTGGATCGCCCTCTCCCTCAACGAGGCCGCCTACCAGGTAGAGATCAACCGCGCCGCGCTGAAAGCCGTGGACAAGGGCCAGTACGCTGCCGGCCATGCCCTGGGCCTGTCGCGCTGGCACACCTTCCGCTACGTCATCATGCCGCAGGCCGCGCGCATCGCCGTGCCGCCGACCGCCAACGAATTCATCACCCTGCTGAAGATCACCTCGCTGGCCTCGGTGATTTCCCTGCAGGAACTGATGGCCGTGACCTCGCAGACGGTCTCCACCACCTTCCAGTTCTCCGAGTACTACGCCGTCGCCCTCGTCTACTACCTCGTCATGGTCTACACCCTGACCTGGATGCAGGGTGGCCTCGAACGGCGCCTGGCCTGGGATTCCCACGCCGGCACCAGCAGCAAATCCGTCGGCCTGGTGCAACGCACCCTGGCTCGTATGCGCCGTATCTGAGGAGAGCGTCATGAACGAAATCATCCGTCTGCAGAACGTCGGCAAGTGCTACGAGGACTTCCAGGTGCTGCAAGGCATCAACCTCAGCGTGCGCCAGGGCGAGAAGATCGTCATCTGCGGCCCGTCCGGCTCGGGTAAGTCGACCCTGATCCGCTGCATCAACCGCCTCAACCCGCACGACACCGGCACCATCACCGTTGAAGACCAGGACATCTCCAGCAAATCCGGCAGCGAGCATGTGCGCCGTGAGGTGGGCATGGTGTTCCAGAACTTCAATCTGTTCCCCCACCTGACCGTGCTGGAGAACTGCACCCTGGCGCCGATGAAGGTGCGGGGACTGGGTCGCAAGGAGGCCGAGGAACTGGCCCTGCGCTACCTCAACCGCGTGCACATCGGCTCCCAGGCGCACAAGAAGCCCGGTCAGCTGTCCGGTGGCCAGCAGCAGCGTGTGGCCATCGCCCGCGCCCTGTGCATGAACCCCAAGGTGATGCTGTTCGATGAGCCCACCTCGGCGCTGGACCCGGAAATGGTCGGCGAAGTGCTCGACGTGATGACCGAGCTGGCCCAGGACGGCATGACCATGCTCTGCGTGACCCACGAGATGGGCTTCGCCCGCAAGGTGGCCGATCGCGTGGTGTTCATGGACGCCGGCCAGATCGTGGAAACCGCCACGCCGAACGAGTTCTTCGACAACCCGCAGCATCCGCGTACCCGTGCCTTCCTCTCGCAGATCCGTCACTGATGAACGCACAGAACGAAGCCATCCTGCGTCGTGACCTGGCGGCCGCCTACCGGCTGGCCGCCCTGTTCGGCTGGGATGACACCCTCTACACACACTTCTCGGTGCGCCTGCCGGGCGTGGAGCCGCGCTTCCTGATCAACCCGTTCGGGCTGATGTTCGAGGAAATCCGCGCCAGCGACCTGATCGTGGTCGACATGCACGGCCGTGTGTTGGAAGGCAACGCCGACTACAACGTCGCCGGCTTCACCATCCACAGCGCGGTGCACATGGCCCGCGCCGACGCCCACTGCGTGATCCACACCCATACCCTGGCGGGCATGGCGGTAGCCGCTGCGGACAACGGCCTGGCGCAGCTCAACCAGATCAGCGCCGAGTTCCATCAGCGGGTCGGCTATCACACCTACGAAGGCATCGCCCTGGACCTGGGCGAGCGCGATCGGCTGGTGGCCTCCCTGGGCGACAACATCGCCCTGATGCTGCGCCACCACGGCCTGCTCAGCGTTGGGGCCAGCGTCGCCGACGCCTTCTACGTCATGTACTACCTGAACAAGGCGTGCGAAATACAAGTCGCTGCCTCCTCCCTGCGCGGCATCCGCGAGATGCCCAACGAGCTCAGCGTGCACGCCTGCGAACAGTTCCAGGCCGCCGAATGGCAGCGCCAGCTGGTCTGGGAAGCCTGGCTGAGAAAGCTCGAGCGGGAATGCCCCGAATACAAGGACTAGGAAAAGCGGGATTGCTTTGAAACGGCGCAGTGTGAAGCGTTGCGCGCCTTTGCAACACCTGTCGCGGCCTCTAAGCCGTGGCAACAACAATAGAAAGAGAGACCTGTAATGGCTTTGGATATTTTCGTAGTACTGATCTATGCCGCTGGCATGCTGCTGCTCGGCTGGTACGGCATGCGCCGCGCCAAGTCCCATGAGGAGTTCCTGGTAGCTGGGCGCAACCTGGGCCCAGCCTTCTACATGGGTACCATGGCCGCCACCGTGCTCGGTGGTGCGTCCACCGTCGGCACCGTGCGCCTGGGCTACGTCCATGGCATTTCCGGTTTCTGGCTTTGCGCCGCACTGGGCGCGGGCATCATCGTGCTCAACCTGTTCCTGGCCAAGCCGCTGCTGAAGCTGCGCATCTTCACCGTTACGCAGATCCTCGAGCGTCGCTACAACCCGATGGCCCGCCAGGCCAGCGCGGCGATCATGTTCGCCTATGCACTGATGATCGGCGTGGTATCCACCCTGGCCATCGGCACCGTGATGGAAGTGCTGTTCGGCCTGCCGTTCTGGATCTCCGTCCTGCTCGGCGGCGGCGTGGTCGTTGTCTACTCCACCATCGGCGGCATGTGGTCCCTGACCCTGACCGACATCGTGCAGTTCATCATCAAGACCGTTGGCCTGATGTTCCTGCTGCTGCCGATCTGCCTGTACCGCGTGGGTGGCTGGGACGAACTGGTGGCCAAGCTGCCGGAAACCGCCTTCAGCTTCACCACCATCGGCTATGACACGATCATCACCTACTTCCTGATCTACTTCTTCGGCATCCTCATCGGCCAGGACATCTGGCAGCGCGTGTTCACTGCGCGCAGCGAGGGCGTGGCCAAGTACGCGGGCACCGTCGCTGGCATCTACTGCGTGATCTACGGCCTGGTAGGTGCCCTGATCGGCATGTGCGCCAAGGTGCTGCTGCCTGACCTGGACAACGTCAACAATGCCTTCGCCGCCATTGTCCAGGCTTCCCTGCCGGATGGCATCCGCGGCCTGGTGATCGCCGCCGCCCTGGCCGCCATGATGTCCACCGCCAGCGCCGGCCTGCTCGCTGCCTCCACCACCATCACCGAAGACCTGCTGCCCAAGCTGCGCGGCGGCAAGGAATCCAGCCTCGGATTGAGCCGCCTGTTCACCCTGCTCACCGGCATCGCCGTGCTGGTCATCGCGCTGATCGTCAACGACGTGCTTGGCGCCCTGACCCTGGCCTACAACCTGCTGGTCGGCGGCATGCTCATCCCGCTGCTGGGCGCCATCTACTGGAAGCGCGCCAGCACCGCCGGCGCCATCGCCAGCATGAGCCTGGGCTGCATCACTGCGCTCGTATTCATGTACACCGACGGCCTCGAAGCCAACACCCCGATCTACTACAGCCTGGCTGTAGGCGCGGTGAGCTTCGTGGTGATCAGCCTGCTGTCCCGCCGCCCTGCAGCGGCCACCGAGCTGGCCTGACATGCACTGCCGCCTCCCCCTGGAGGCGGCATTTCCCGCCCCGGTCCGGTGCCCGCCGACCGGGGCTTTTTTTCATCCCGGGCCAGGCTCTCCCTCCCGTTGTGGGAGCGAATTCATTCGCGATGCGGCGTCACCCCGTGCAGACTGGTCCAACGGGCCGCTGCGCGGCCCTTCGCGAATGAGTTCGCTCCTACAGACAGGCATTCCCATCGAGCACGGAGCACCCCATGAAAATCGTCAGCCGCGACCAGTGGTTCGAAGTCGAGCACTGCTATGACGGCATCAGCCTGATCAGCGAACCCTTCGTGCGGCCCTTCTACCGCTGCAACCTCTGGCACATCCAGGGCCGCGACCAGGACCTACTGATCGACTCCGGCTCCGGCCTGGTCAGCCTGCGTGAGCAGTTACCCTGGCTCACCCAGCGGCCACTGCTGGCGGTGGCCAGCCACACCCATTTCGACCATATCGCCGGCCACCACGAATTCCCCGAGCGTCTGGTGCATCCGGCGGAAGCGGACATCCTGGCCGCCCCCACCGGGGCCAATACCCTTTCAGCGGATTACGTCGGCGATGACATGTTCGAAGCGCACCCGGACTGCCCGCTGTGCTACGCCGAATACCGCGTAAAAGCGGCGCCGGCGACGCGGCTGATCGATGAGGGGGATGTGCTGGACCTGGGTGATCGAGTCCTGGAGGTGCTGCATACCCCCGGTCACTCACCGGGCGGCATCAGCCTGTGGGAAGCGAAGACGGCGACGCTGTTCAGCGGCGACATCATCTACGACGGTCCGCTGATCGATAATGCCTACCACTCGAACCTGGACGACTACGCGAAAAGCCTCACACGGCTGCGCGACCTTCCGGTGCGCACCGTGCATGGCGGTCATTTCCCCAGCTTCTCCGGTGAGCGCCTGCGCGAGTTGGCGGACAACTGGCTCAGGGCTCACGAGTAGCCGGTTACTTCCTCAGGCGGCGCTGCTCGGCGAGACGGCGCTGCTCTTCACTAGGGACCGGGATAGGTTGCAGGCGCGGTGCCTCGATCAGGCCCAGCGCGACACCCAATTGCCACATCCACGCTTCTAGCCGCTTCATCATGCTTGACCCCCTTTCCTGGGACGTTGGTCGGGCGGCCCTTGCTTCTTGGACCGCCCTCGTCTGGAGCTTAGTTGCTCCCGGCAAGATCCAAAATACGCGCGCTCAGAAATTTCCTACTGACCTGAGTCAAACCGCTGAACGGTATCGCGGCAACCACCTATTGGAGTCAAGGCGTCTAGTGTCTGCGAGCCAAGTGCAAATGCCGATGGATATCGCTTCGCTCGCCCTGAATTCAACACCAAAGATGGACCGTAGGGTGCGCTGCGCGCACCAGCTTGCCGGTGAGCCGAAGTATCGGTGCGCACAGCGCACCCTACGCAGGAATCAACGGCTGTCACGCGTCGCGACTGCCCTGCTGCAGGTCGATCCACGCCCGCAGGTTGGCGCCGAGCATGCCCTTGCGCCACATCAGCCAGGTGGTGGTGCGGTTGAACGGGGCGTCCAGCTGGTGAACCCGTACCGCCTCCCGTCCGGGCAGGCTTTCCAGCATGGATCGCGGTACCAGGGCGATGCCACCGCCAGCGATCACGCAGGCCAGCATGCTGTGGTAGGACTCGATTTCCATGGGCGGCGCCATGGGCACCCGCGAGGCGACGAACCAGCCTTCCAGGCGGCGGCGGTAGGAGCAGCTCTGGCGGAAGGCAAAGACCTCCAGCCCGGCCACGTCATGGGCCGACTTCACCGGGCCATGGGCGGCCTCGGTGATCAGCACCATTTCCTCTTCGAACATCGGCAAGCCATCCAGCTCGGCGAACTCCACCGGGCCATCGACAAGCGCCGCATCCAGGCGTCCACTGAGCAGGCCGTCGAGCAGCTCGCCACTGGGCGCGGTCTGTACCTGCAGGTTTACCGCCGGCCAGGCGCGGTGGTAACGCACAAGGATGGGCGGCAGGTGGATGGCCGCGGTGCTGAACATGGAGCCGATGACGAAATCCCCCGCTGGCTCGTCGCCCCGCAACGCGGCCTCGGCTTCGGCCTGCAGGGCAAACATGCGCTCGGCGTAGCCCAGCATCACCTTGCCTGCGGGTGACAACGTCAGACGCTGGCGCTCGCGAAGGAACAACTCGACGCCCAGGCTCTCCTCCAGCTGCTTGAGGCGCGTGGACAGGTTCGACGGCACCCGGTGCAGGCGCGTCGCCGCGCGGGTGATGGAGCCTTCCTCGGCCACGGCCTGGAAGATGCGGAGCTGGCTGAGTTCCATGGAGCAACCATTCAATTAAAGAGAACAGACTAGCTATTTTTATTCTCTTCTAATGAACACATCCAGGCCCGGCATGAAATTCCGATGACCAGCACAGGAGAACGCCCATGCTGGGTCCGCTGCTGGTGGGGGATTGATACTCAGGACCCTGAGAGAGCGAATTCATTCGCGAATGAATTCCACACAAAACAGCAACGTAGGATGGGTAGAGCCCGCGAAACCCATCGATGGGTTTCGCTTCGCTCTACACCATCCTACGAGGTGCTGGCTCTAGGTCCCGGTCTTGATCTTGGTCCAGGTCCGCGTGCGGATGCGTTCCAGCTTCGGCGGCAGCATCTCCACCGAGAACAGCTTGGCCTGCACCTCGGCCGGCGGGTAGACGTTGGGGTTGTCGCGCAGTTCGGCGGAGATCAACGGGTCCGCCGCCTGGTTGGGGTTGGCGTAGGCGACGTGGTCAGAGATGGGCGCGACCACTTCCGGGCGTAGCAGGTAGTTGAGGAAGGCGTGGGCCTGCTCGACGTTCTTCGCGTCCTTCGGAATCGCCAGCACATCGAACCAGGCTGCGGTGCCTTCCTTGGGAATGCGGTACTCCACCTTCACGCCGTTGCCCGCCTCGCGTGCCCGCGCAGCGGCCTGCATGGCGCCGCCGGACCAGGCCAGGGCCACGCAAACTTCGCCGTTGGCAAGGTCGGTTACGAACTTCGACGAGCTGAAGTAGCTGATATGGGGGCGCAATTTCGCCAGCAGTTCCTCGGCCTTCTTGTAGTCGTCCGGGTTGTGGCTGTCGGGCGAAAGGCCCAGGTAGTGCAGCACTTCCGGGATCACTTCGGTGGGCGAGTCGAGGAATGCAACGCCGCACTGCTTGAGCTTGGCCAGGTTGTCCGGGTTGAAGATCAGCTCCCAGGAGTCCACCGGCGCGTTCTCGCCCAGCACCGCCTTGACCTTTTCGACGTTGTAGGCGATGCCGTTGGTGCCCCACATGTAGGGCATCACGTACTGGTTGCCCGGGTCCTTGGCGGCCAGCACCTTGAGCAGCGCCGGGTTGAGGTTCTTCCAGTTCGGCAGCTTGCTCTTGTCCAGCGGCTGGAACACACCGGCCTTCATGTAGTTGGGCAGGAAGCTGTCGCTGGGCACCACCAGGTCGTAGCCGGAACGGCCGGAGAGCAGCTTGGCCTCCAGCACTTCGTTGCTGTCGTAGACGTCGTACTGGGGCTTGATGCCGCTGTCGGCCTGGAAATTCTTCAGGGTGTCCGGGCCGATGTAATCGAACCAGTTGTAGATGCGCACCTCAGGCGTGGCGACAGCCGTCAGCGAGGCGCCCAGCAAGGCCCCCGCCACAATAATGCGGGCCTTCATTGGGCAGCTCCTTCGTAGCCCTGCAGGACGTTCACCGCGTTTACGCCGATAGCCTCCACCGCGTAGCCACCTTCCATGATGAACAGGGTCGGCAGGCCGAGGGCGGCGATGCGCTGGCCCATGCGGATGTAGTCGGGCGAGTCCAGCTTGAACTTGGAGATGGGGTCGTCCTTGTAGGTGTCCACGCCCAGGGAGATCACCAGGGCATCCGGGGCGTAGGCGGCAATCTTGCGGCATGCGTCGTCCAGCGCGGCGGACCAGCCGTCCCAACCGGTGCCGTGGGGCAGCGGGTAGTTGTAGTTGAAGCCAGTGCCCTCACCTTCGCCACGCTCGTCAGCATGACCCAGGTAGTAGGGGTACTCCACCAGCGGGTCGCCATGGATGGAGGCGAAGAGCACATCGCTGCGGTCGTAGAACAGTTCCTGGGTTCCGTTGCCGTGGTGGTAGTCAACGTCGAGGATCGCCACTCGTTTAGCGCCCTGGTCGAGGAAGGCCTGGGTGACGATGGCAGCGTTGTTGAAGAAGCAGTAGCCGCCCATGAAATCGCTGCCGGCGTGGTGTCCCGGCGGACGGCAGAGGGCGAAGGCGGTGTTGGCACCCTGGCGGATATGGTCCTGCGCAGTCAGCGCCACCTGGGCGGAACTGTACACGGCCTGCCAGGTGCCGGCGGTGATCGGCGCCTCGGTGTCGAAGCAGTAGTGACCGAGCTGGCCATGCAGCGCGGTGGGGATGGGGCCATCGCGGCGCAGGCGGCGCGCCGGGAAGGTGGAGGGGAGCATGTCGCAGCTGTGGCCTTCGGCGGCCCAGCGATCCCAGGCGCCCTTGAGGAACTCCACATAAGCGGCGTCATGCACACGCAGGACCGGCTCCAGCCCGAAGTCGCGCGGGTCGATCACCTCCCCGAGGTTCTGCTGGCGAACGCGCGCCAGCACGGTATCCGCGCGGCTGGGCATTTCGAAGCAGGGCTGGAGCTTGCCATCGACCAGTTCCGACTGGCCAAAGTGGAGACGGTGATCGTCGCTATAGACGGTCAGCATGGAGGGCACCTCATCCGGGTCTTGTTATTGGTGGTTGGATTCTGTGGGGGATCGGGGGTATTTGCGCAGAGGTTCGGGCGGCCAATAGGGGATCGATATGGCCAACTTCAATGGCCAGCAACTCCTTCCATGTCGCTGCATCTCGCTGGCCCCGTAGGTTGTGGCTGAGCTACGCGAAGCCCAACATCCTGGCCCGCCGATGACTCCGCTGTTGGGCTTCGCTGCGCTCTGACCAACCTACGCCCCCCCCACAACAACGTAGAACCTAGTGGGGGCGAATTCATTCGCGATGAGCACCGCTCAACGGCTCGACCGCAGGGACAAGACACGTTGAGCTTCATTAGCCAGCTCCTCATCCGGGCTTGCGATTCTCAAGCTACTGGCCTGGAACTCGCCCATGATCGGCAGTGAACGTGACAAATCGCGGCCATTCACGGACACCGACAGCAATCCTCCACGATGGGAGTTCAGGAAGTCGGCCAATGACTTCGCGCAGACATCATTCAGCGCCACGTGCACATAGGACCGCTGCCCCTGGTCCCGCATGACCATGGAATTCTCCACGCATTCACGGGTTAGCAAGTAATCCTTGTCATCGATATTGAACAGAACACCTTCAGAAGTCGCAGAGACGCAGCCCGAAGCAACAAGTACGAATAGCGGCAGAAAGAAAAGCGACTTCATCATGTCCTCTCAATAAACAGTGACCGTAATGACCTGGCCCAAGCTGTGACTTCTGAACCTGATCCGGGAAACGCACGCACAGATACCGCTGGTGAAGGTGTGGGTACCGGGCCCCACCACTATGTCGCTCGATTCAGTCGCCCCTTGGAAGTAACGTACCTCAGCGTCAAAGGTCGAGGATCCTGACGACGTATCGAACTCAACCTTGTAAGAGAGCGGCCCCCCCATCTGCTCGGCGATTACCACCCAAGGCCCCCAAATACCTGTGGGCGGTGCCCAACCTTCCAACTGTTTCATGGCTCCTCCTTTTCGTCATTGCACAAAAAAGGAGATGAACCATGCCAGATGGGACTCGGGCCGAGGCACGTCTGTAACTGATTCAGAAAATTCCCGGAATCAAAGCGTCAACGAGCACAAGCAATGTCATCAGCCAGGGCGCCGATTTTTCCTCGGATTGAATATCAGCTATTAGGCTTCTCATTTGCGAATGAACCGGCACAAGGACGCGAATCCTTGTAGGGGCGAATTCATTCGCCAAGGGCAGCGCAGCTGTCCCCTTTGGCCAAGCAGGGCGGACCTGCGGTCCGCATTGCGATTGAAATCGCCCCCACAGGTTCTCCCTGCTCCCCTCCACTACCCCCGGAAATGACTCGGCGGCTGGCCGCTCCAGCGCTGGAAGGCGTGGCGCAGGCTGGCGGTTTCGCTGAAGCCGAGTTCTTCGGCGATGCGGTAGATGGGGATGTCGCCTTTCTGGAGCATTTCCTTGGCGCGGGTGAAGCGCAGTTCGTCCAGCAACTGCTGGTAGCTGGTCTGCTGCTGGGCCAGATGTCGGCGCAGGCTGCGGGAGGAACAGTTCATCTGCCGGGCCAGTTCTTCCAGCCCCGGCGGGTCTTGCAGACGCGCCGCGAGCAGGCCGCGTACCCGTTCCAGCCAGGCGCGGCGGGCGGCGAACTCGACATTCTGTCGACGGCACTGTTCGAGCATTTCCTTGTGGGTCACCGGGTCGGCCAACGGCAAACGCCGCGCCAGCCAGGCGGCGTCGAAACCCATGGCACTGTGGGGCGCGCCGAAGCTCACCGGGCAGCCGAAACCCCGCGCGTAGGGCCGTGCCATGCCGGCGCTGGCCGGGTAGTCCAGATGCACCGCACGCAGCGGCAGCGCCTGGCCGAGCAGATCGGCGAAGGTGACCTTGAGCGAGCCCAGGCACAGCTCGGTGTTGAAGGCGCGCAGCGATTCGTCCTCGCTGTAGCCGGTGGCCGTCAGCCAGACGGTGTCGCCATCCTGCTCCAGGGCCAGGCGGAAATAAGTCCCCAGCAACACCGGGTAGCTGAGGCCGACACGCAGCGCTTCACCGAAAGTCGGCGCGGAGAGCATCGCGTAGCCCAGCAGGCCGTAGGCGGAAATGCGTGTGCGCAAACCGAGAGCCAAACCCAGGACCGCACGCGGTGCCAGGCGCACAGCATTGGCGTAGACCTGTTGCTCCTGCTCGGGGTTGACCAGCTTCTGCAGTTCGACGAGGTCCTGCTCGCTGATTCCGCTGCCGGCCAGCACGTCGCAGGCATCGATGCCCTCCTCCCGCAACAGCGCCACGGTCAGCGCCGACATGTGCAGGGAGTTGAGCCAGGTCGCGCGGGAGAAAATGTGCTCGACCATGGCCCTTACTGGATGGCCTCGGTGAGTTCCCGTTCCTGGCGCCGGTAGGGGAAGACGTCGATCACCTTGCCGGAGCGGATGGCGCCCTGCAGGGATTTCCAGTAATCGGCGTCGTAGAGGTCGCCATGCAGTTTGTTGAACAGGCGACGCTGGCCCATATCGGCGAAGAGGAAGCGCGGGAATTCTTCCGGGAACACGTCGTTGGGCGCCACCGAGTACCAGGGCTCGGCAGACATTTCGTCTTCCGGATAACGCGGCGGCGGGATGACGCGGAAGTTCACCTCGGTGAGGTAGCAGATCTCGTCATAGTCGTAGAACACCACACGACCGTGGCGGGTGACGCCGAAGTTCTTCAGCAGCATATCGCCGGGGAAGATGTTCGCCGCCGCCAGCTGCTTGATGGCCAGGCCGTAGTCGTAGAGCGCCTCGTGTACCTGTGCATCGCTGGCGCTCTCCAGGTAGATATTCAGCGGGGTCATGCGGCGCTCGGTCCAGCAGTGGCGGATGAGCACCACGTCGCCCTCCAGTGCAATGGTCGAAGCTGCCACCTCCAGCAACTCGGCCAGGCAGTCCGGGTCGAACTTGGATTTCGGGAAGCGGAAATCGGCGAATTCCTGGGTGTCGGCCATGCGCCCTACCCGGTCGACGTTCTTCACCAGCCGGTACTTCTCGATCACGGTATTACGGTCGACCGTCTTGGCGTGGGCAAAGCGGTCCTTGATCACCTTGAACACGGTATTGAAGCCCGGCAGCGTAAACACGCTCATCACCATCCCGCGCACCCCGGGCGCCATGATGAAGCGGTCGTCGGTGTTGGCCAGGTGGTTGATCAGCGCGCGGTAGAACTCCGATTTGCCGTGCTTGTAGAAGCCGATGGAGGTGTACAGCTCGGCGATGTGCTTGCCCGGCATGATGCGCTTGAGGAAGCCGACGAACTCGGCCGGCACCGCCACGTCCACCATGAAGTAGGACCGGGTGAAGGAGAAGATGATCGAGACTTCCGCCTCGTCGGTGATCAGGGCATCGGCCTGGATGCCCTTGTCCTCGCGGTGCAGCAGCGGAATCACCAGCGGCCACTGCTCATCGCGGGTGTTGATGCGCCCCACCAGGTAGGCGCCCTTGTTGCGGTAGAGCGGCGAGGCGAACAGCTCGATGCACAGCTCCGGGTCCTTGCACACCCAGTCCGGCAGGTTCTCGCGCAGTTGCACTTCGAGGCGTTCCAGGTCACCCGCACGATCGTCGTAGGGCACGTCGAATCGAAAGTCATCGAGTATCGCCGAGAGCGCGGCATGCAGCCGGCCTTCGGGGCGGTAGCTGCGGGTCTGTGGCGCTCGCTCATGGGCACGCAGCGAGGGTCGGGTGGTGTGGATGAACATGCAGCCGTCGCTGATCAGGTCATGGCTGAACAGGCTGCAGAACACCGAGTTGTACCAGGTCTCGGAAAGCTCATCGTCCAGGCGCAGGTCGATCAGGCCGATATAGGCGCTTTTCACCAGCGGCCAGAGTTGCACATCCAGCAGTTCATCCGTTGCATAGGCCGCGCGCAGCCGCTCACTGGTTTCGCTGACCTTCACCTCGTAGAGGGCGATCCGCTCGGCGGCGGCCTGCTGGGTCGCCGGCCACTGCGCCTGTTCGAAACGGGCGCGGGCGCCATCGGTGATCTGGCGGAAATGTTCACGGTAATCATCGAAGCCTTCGAGGATCAGTCGGGCGATGCCTTCGGCCGGCCATTGCTGCGCCATGGGGATGTCTCGGCTGCGGGAACGGGAAAGGCGAGCTTAGCCAGAGGCGGGGGCGAAAAAAAGCTCCGGCCGAAGGCTGGAGCTCTGTTGTGGGAGCGAATTCATTCGCGAAACAGGCAGCTGGACTGGCCGGACTTCCCCGGGGCGACTTCGTCGCCCTTCGCGAATAAATTCGCTCCTACAAGGAGAAGTTCGCATCGGCCCCTCAAGCGATCCCCTTTTCCCGCATGTAGCTCTCCACCATCTCGATGAACACCCGCACCTTGCGGGTGCGACGGCGATGAGCCAGGTAAAGGACATGAACCCAGGGGCCGAAGGCGTCGGGTTCCATCTCGTAATCGGACATCACCCGAACCAGTTGGCCGCTGGCCAGGTAGGGTGCGGCGCTCCATTGCGGCATCACCTGCAACCCATGACCACCCAGCAGGCAGGCGAGCAGGAAGTCGTAGTTGTCACTGGTCATTCGTGGCGCGGGCTGCGGCACACGGATGCGCTCGTCGCCACGCCAGAGCCACCAGAAATGCCGGTTGAGCAGCGGATGCTGGAAGATCAGCCAGTCATGCTGCTGGTAGGTGTCCAGCGACACGGTCAGCCCCTTACGCTTTAGGTAGGCCGGGCTGCCGCAGAGGTAGATGCGGTTCTCGGTCAACGGCCGGGCAATCAGGCCTGGCAGGTCGGTGGGCCCGTCGCGCAGCGCCAGGTCGTAACCGCCATCGATCAGGTCGACGAAGGCATCGTTCAGGTCCACTTCCAGGCGCACCTGCGGATGCTCGTCCATGAAGCGGCAGCAGACCTCGCTGAGAAAGGCCGGGCCGAAGGACGGCGGCGCGGTGAGGCGCAGAGTGCCACGCAGCTCGTGCTGCAACTGGTCCACCTCTTCCCCGGCCAGCTGCAACTGCATCAGCGCCTGGCGCGTACACTCCAGGTAAATGTGCCCGGCTTCGGTCAGGGCCATGCGCCGGGTGGTACGTTCGAACAGGCGCACGCCCAGTTCGCCCTCCAGGTGCCCCACCGCCTTGGTCAGCGCAGAAGGCGTCTTGCCGATCTGCTCGGCGGCACGGCTGAAGCTGCCGTACTCCGCCGTGGCGACGAACATGGTGAGGGCGCTGAGCTTGTCCATTGATCTATTCCGAGTCGGCACAAAAGTTGTGCGGAAACATAGCATTCTGTCACTCAACCGGCTTGGTTAGGCTCTGCGCCAGACCAACAAGAACCGGAAACTGCCTGATGAAAACCTTCGTCCCCACCCTGATAGCCGCCGCGCTGGCTTGTTCCTCGATGGAAAGCATGGCAGCGGTCGATCTCATCCTGCACAACGCCAAGGTCTACACCGCCGAACCCGGCCAGCCTCTGCAACAGGCCGTGGCGGTGGAGGACGGCAAAGTCCGCGCCGTGGGTAGCAACGCCGAGGTACTGCGACTGAAAGAGTCCGGCACCCAGGTGCTCGACCTCGGCGGCAAGGTGCTGATGCCAGGCTTCGTCGACTCCCACTCCCACGCCATCTTCGGCGGCCTGGAGCTGGATTCGGCCTCCATGGGCGGCCAGTTGATTCCCGTGGCGGAGCTGGAGCAGCGCCTGCGCCAGTGGCGCGACAATGGCAAGGCCCGGCATGGCGATGCGCTCAGCGTCAGTGGCATGCCGTCGGCCGCCTGGGGCCAGGTGACGGAGCTAGAGCAGCGCTTCAACCAGGGTGAATGGGCCGATGTGCCGATTTTCTTCATGGGTTGGGACCACCACACCGGCTGGGCCAACCGCGCAATGCTGAAACGTGCCGGTATCGACGCTGCCCGGGTGAAGGGCCTTGCGGGCGAGGCAAAGGCCACGATCGGTCATCATCCCGATGGCCAGCCCAACGGTTTCCTCGCCGATGCCGGCCTGGACCCAGTGATGGCGCAGTTGCCACCGGCCACCGCTGGGCAACTGCTGAAGGCCACCCGCTCAGCGCTGCGCTACAACCTCAGCCTGGGCATCACCGCGTGGATGGACCCGGCGGCCAACGCCGCGCCGGGTGAACCGCTGTTCGACTTCAAGCCCACCGCGCAGACCCTGGGCGTACTCCCGGCCTACAAGGCGCTGGCCGAGAAGGGTGAGCTGACCGCCCATGTCGCCGCCCTGCTGGTGGCCAACCCGAAGAGCACGCCGGCCGACCTGGAAACCCTCGACCAGGTGCGCCAGCAGTTCCAGGGCGTACCCAACCTGACCCTGCCTGGCATCAAGGTGTTCGCCGACGGCGTGGCGGAAATCCCGGCGCAGACCGCCGCCATGCTGGAGCCCTACAAGAACTCCAACAAGCGCGGCGAACTGCTGATCGACCCGGCGCATTTCGGCGAGCTGGTGAGTGCGGCCGATGCCCGTGGCTGGCTGGTGCACGTGCATGCCATCGGCGACCGCGCGGTGCGCGAATCCCTCAATGGCATCGAGCAGGCGCGCAAGGACCGCCAGAGCGGTATCACCCATTCGGTCACCCACCTGCAGATGGTCAACCCGAAGGAGTTCGCCCGCTTCAAGCCACTGGGTGTGATCGCCTCCATGCAGCTCTACTGGGCCAGCGCCGACGAGGTCAGCATTGACCTGGTCAAGCCCTACATCAGCGCCATGGCCTTCCAGTACCAGTACCCGGCCCGGTCGCTGCTGAAGAACGGCGCCACCATTTCCGGTGCCAGCGACTGGCCGGTGACCACCCCGGAACCCTGGAAGGCGATCTACCAGGCGGTCAGCCGCCAGGGTCCGAAAGGCGTGCTGAATGCCGCCGAGGAAATCGACCGGGAAACCATGTTCCAGGCCTACACCCTCAACTCTGCCCGCACTATTGGCCTCGACAAGCAGATCGGTTCGCTCGCTCCCGGCAAGCAGGCCGACCTGATCCTCCTGGACCGCGACGTGTTCCAGGTCGAGCCCGAAGCCCTGCGCGACACCCAGGTACTGAAAACCTGGTTCGCCGGTCGCGAAGTCTTCAGCGCCGCCCTCTAAACACAAGAAAAACCCTGCTCCGTGCTCATCCTCCCGCCCCTGGCGGGGGGCTGGCGAAGCCTTGCCTGCATCTGCCCGAACAATCACAACAACGGGAAACCCTCGATGAAACGCTTCACGCTCCTTGCGCTCGCCCTGGCCCCTCTCGCCTGCCAGGCCGTGCAACTCTCCGACGACTTTTCCCTGCAGGTCGACCTGACCCTGGCCAGCGACTACCGCACCCGCGGCATTTCCCAGACCCAGAACGACCCGACGGCCCAGGCCGGCGCCACCCTCCTGCACAGCAGCGGCCTGTACGCCGGGGTCTGGACCTCGAATGTGGATTTCGGCTTCGGCCTCAAGACCCGCCAGGAGGTGGACTACTACGCCGGCTGGTACTGGCAGGCCACCGACGACATCAGCCTCGATACCGGCTACATCAAGTACAGCTACCCGAAGGAAGGCCAGTTCAACCAGAGCGAGGTCTACGCCATCCTCGCTGCCTACGGATTCAAGCTTGCCGCGCAATACTCCAACGACGCCAAGAACCTGTTCGGCGAAAAGCAGGACACGCTCTACAGCTACGTCGGCTACGAAACCACCCTGCCCCTGGATGTGGGCCTGAAGCTGCGCTACGGGCGCAACGACTTCAAGGACCCGCTGTTCTGGTCCACCGGCGGCGAAAGCGCCGACGCCTACCACGAGTGGGAAGCCAAGCTGACCCGCGACTTCGCCGGCGTCACCTGGGGCCTCGCCTACGTCGACACCGACCTGTCCGAATCCGAATGCGCCAGCTACTACGGCTTCACCGATGTATGCAGCGCGACCTGGGTGGCGAGTGTGAGCAAGCGTTTCTGATCCGGATCTTTTGGACCTCGTGTAGGGTGGAAATCGCTCTTA
Source organism: Pseudomonas sp. TCU-HL1 (assembly GCF_001708505.1). NCBI lineage: Bacteria > Pseudomonadati > Pseudomonadota > Gammaproteobacteria > Pseudomonadales > Pseudomonadaceae > Pseudomonas > Pseudomonas sp. TCU-HL1. The sequence goes on along the minus strand of NZ_CP015992.1, from coordinate 1,975,169 downwards.
ATTTCCACCATCGGTGCCGCACCAGGCTCCGATGGGGGATCGATGAAGCGTGATCCCCCTATGCGAACATTGATCTCCTCCTCTCAAACCAGCTCTTGTGGGGGCAAGTTGATTCCGCTTCAAACTGTTCCGCCAATTTGAAAGCAAGTTGTGGATTGCGCCGCTTCCTCGGGCGGCGCATTTTGCCGGCTCCCCTGCCCGGAGCCTGTCATGAAACCCGCCGATCTCGTCCGCCTGCTGAGCCTTGCCGCCATCTGGGGAGCCAGCTTCCTGTTTATCCGCATGCTGGTGCCGGAAATCGGCGCACTGCCCACGGCCTTTCTGCGGGTGCTGCTGTCGGCCATCGGCCTTGCCGTGCTCCTCGCGGTGCTGCGCAGCAACTGGGACTTTCGCGGCAAGCTGGGCAAGACCCTGGTGATCGGCATCGTCAGTTCCGGGGTTCCGGCGGCCATGTACGCCCTGGCCGCGAAAGTACTGCCGGCCGGCTACTCGGCCATCTTCAACGCGACGACGCCACTGATGGGAGTGATGATCGGCGCGCTGTTCTTCGTCGAGAAACTGACCGGCGCCAAGGCCCTCGGCGTACTGATGGGCCTGGCCGGCGTGGCGGTGCTGACCCGTACCGGCCCAGTGGCCTTCGATGCGCAACTGCTCTGGGGCGCCGCCGCCTGCCTGGTAGCCACCACCTGCTACGGCTTCGCTGGCTTCATGACCAAACGTTGGATCACCGAAGCAGGCGGCATGGACAGCGGCCTGGTCGCCCTCGGCTGCCAGATCGGCGCCACCCTCTGCCTGGTCCCGGTATTCGCCTGGGACGCCTCCGCCATGCCCCTGGCGCCCCTGCTGGAGCCCGGCACCTGGCTGACCCTGGCGGCGCTGGGCTTTGTCTGCACCTCGTTCGCCTACATCCTGTACTTCCGCCTGATCGCCAACGTCGGCCCGGTGAAGACCATGACAGTGACCTTCCTGATCCCGCCGTTCGGCGTGTTCTGGGGCGTGCTGCTGCTCGATGAGTCGGTGTCGATGGCGCACCTGCAAGGCGGCGTACTGATCACCCTGGCGCTGTGGCTGGTGCTCAAGCCGGCGGCTGTGCCGGCTGCGGTGAAATCGGCGGGGTAACCGCAGAGCGGTTCTCTGTAGGGGCGAATTCATTCGCCAAGGAGCACGCAGTGCTCCCCCGAATCCCCTCAGGGCGGACCTTCGGCCCGCATGGCGAATAAATTCGCCCCTACACCAGATCGTGCGGGACGAGTCCTAGCGCCCCGTCTTGATCGCACTCCAGACACGGGTCCGCACACGGTCGACCTTCGGCGGCATGGACTCCAGGGCGAACAGGCTCTTCATCACGTCGGCCGGCGGGTAGATGGCCGGGTCGGACTTGATCTCGGCCTGCACCAGAGGGTCGGCGCCGGCGTTGCCGTTGGCGTAGTGCACCGAATTGCTGATGCCGGCCATCACGTCCGGCCGCAGCAGGTAGTTCAGGAACGCATAGCCAGCCGCTTCGTCAGGCGCATCGGCGGGCATGGCGACCATATCGAACCACATGGGCGAGCCTTCCTTCGGTGTGGAGTACTGGATGTTCACCCCGTTGTTGGCTTCCTTCGCGCGGGTGGCAGCCTGCAGAATGTCGCCGGAGAAGCCCACGGCCATGCAGACGTCGCCATTGGCCAGGTCACTCACGTACTTCGAGGAATGGAAGTAGGTGATGTAGGGACGCACCTTCATCAGCGCAGCTTGTGCGGTCTTGTAGTCCTCGGCTTTCTGGCTGTGATGCGGCAGGCCCAGGTAGTTAAGGGTGATGGGCAGCAGCTCGGGGCCGTTGTCGAGCACGGCGACGCCGCACTTGGCGAGCTTTTCCATGTATTCGGGCTTGAAGAAGATGTCCCAGGAATCCACCGGTGCGTTGTCGCCCAGCACGGCCTTGACCTTCTCCACGTTGTAGCCGATGCCAGTGCTGCCCCAGAGGTAGGGGAAGCCGTACTGGTTGCCCGGATCGTTCACCTCCAGCGCCTTGAGAAGCACCGGATTGAGGTTCTTCCAGTTGGGCAGCTGGCTCTTGTCCAGCTTCTTCAGGGCGCCGGCCTGGATCTGCTTGGCCATGAAGTGGTTGGACGGCACTACCACGTCATAGCCGGATTTGCCGGTCATCAGTTTGCCATCGAGGGTCTCGTTGCTGTCGTATACGTCGTAGCTGGCCTGGATGCCGGTTTCCTTGCTGAAGCTGGAAACGGTGTCCGGGGCGATGTATTCGCTCCAGTTGTAGATCTTCACCGTACCGGCCGCCTGGGCGGCGGTGGACATGGCCAGCGTCAGAAGGAGGGGCGCGAAGGAACGTGTCATTGTCGTTGTGTCCTGGCTGCTTATGGATCGAGACCCCGTCGTGCGGGGCTTCCAGCTTCGCCATCACGGCCGGCAGTGACAATGCGCGGCAAGTCCCAGCGTGCCCGCGAGGAAGCCTGGCCTGCTGCATGAGAGGGATGCCCCACCCCCGTGTGCGCCACGGGGCGAGCCATGAGTCGGGGGAGCTACGAGCCGGCACAGTCGCAAGAGCCTACGTAGGTTGTGGCAGAGCGCAGCGAAGCCCAACGGTGCGAGGCCCATCCGCTGAACGTTGGGCCTCGCGTAGCTCGGACCAACCTACTGTTGCAGCTCCTGCTCGGTGAACAGCCCGTCGAACAGCATGCTGGAGAGATAGCGCTCGCCCGAGTCCGGCAGCACGACGACGATGGTCTTGCCCTGCATTTCCGGGCGCTCCGCCAGGCGCGCGGCCACGGCCATCGCAGCACCGGAAGAAATGCCGCAGAGGATGCCTTCCTCACGCATCAGGCGCAGGGCCACGGCCTTGGCATCATCGTCGGTGCACTGTTCGACGCGGTCGACCAGGGTCAGGTCGAGGTTCTTCGGCACGAAGCCGGCGCCGATGCCCTGGATCTTGTGCGGGCTGGGTTTCACTTCTTCACCGGCCAAGGTCTGGCTGATGACCGGGGACGACACCGGTTCCACCGCCACCGAGAGGATCGGCTTGCCACAGGTTTGCTTGATATAGCGGGACACACCGGTGATGGTGCCACCGGTGCCGACGCCCGATACCAGCACGTCCACGGCGCCTTCGGTGTCGTTCCAGATCTCCGGGCCGGTGGTCTTTTCGTGAATCGCCGGGTTGGCCGGATTTTCGAACTGTTGCAGCAGCAGGTACTGCTCGGGATTGGCGTTCGCCAGTTCGTTGGCCTTCTCGATGGCCCCCTTCATGCCCTTGGCCGGTTCGGTGAGCACCAGTTCGGCACCCAGGGCCTTCAGTACCTTGCGGCGCTCCAGGCTCATGGAGGCAGGCATGGTGAGAATCAGCTTGTAGCCACGGGCCGCGGCGACGAAGGCCAGGCCGATGCCGGTGTTGCCCGAGGTAGGTTCCACCAGTGTCATACCCGGCTTGAGCCGGCCGGAAGCCTCCGCATCCCAGATCATGCTGGCGCCGATACGGCATTTCACCGAGTAGGCGGGGTTACGGCCCTCGACCTTGGCGAGAATGGTCACACCGCGCGGCCCCAGGTGGTTGATACGCACCAGGGGTGTGTTGCCGATGGCTTGTGAGTTGTCGGCGAAGATGCGGCTCATGGCGGAATCCTTGTCATGGCGGAAAAAAGGAGCCCAAGCCTAAGGCTCAGCCGCAGGAGCGTCCAGCGCTCCACGGAAGCTGCTCGAGGGCATACCTGCCATTCAGTGACTGAATGAAGCTTCTGCGTTCACAGTCGACTTGCGCGCGCGTTATAGTCAGCTTTTTCCCAAATACTGAACCGTCCGGTTTTCCAACCGGCGCCTTAAGTCCGAGGATTCCCTGATGAAGTTCGAAGGCACCCAGTCCTACGTCGCCACCGACGATCTCAAGCTCGCGGTGAATGCCGCCATCACCCTGCAGCGCCCGCTGCTGGTCAAAGGCGAACCGGGTACCGGCAAGACCATGCTGGCCGAGCAACTGGCCGCCGCCTTCGGCGCCAAGCTGATCACCTGGCATATCAAGTCCACCACCAAGGCGCACCAGGGCCTGTACGAGTACGACGCGGTCAGCCGCCTGCGCGATTCCCAGCTGGATTCCGACAAGGTCCACGACGTTCGCAACTACATCAAGAAAGGAAAGCTCTGGGAGGCCTTCGAGTCCGACGAGCGCGTGATCCTGCTGATCGACGAAATCGACAAGGCCGACATCGAGTTCCCCAACGACCTGTTGCAGGAGCTCGACAAGATGGAGTTCTACGTTTACGAGACCAACGAGACCATCAAGGCCAGGCAGCGCCCGATCATCATCATCACCTCGAACAACGAGAAGGAGCTGCCGGACGCCTTCCTGCGCCGCTGCTTCTTCCACTACATCGCCTTCCCCGACCGCGACACCCTGCAGAAGATCGTCGACGTGCACTACCCGAACATCAGCAACTCGCTGGTGGCCGAGGCGCTGGACGTGTTCTTCGACGTGCGCAAGGTGCCGGGCCTGAAGAAGAAGCCCTCCACTTCCGAGCTGGTGGACTGGCTGAAGCTGCTGATGGCCGACAACATCGGCGAAGCCGTGCTGCGCGAGCGCGACCCCACCAAGGCCATCCCGCCGCTGGCCGGCGCCCTGGTGAAGAACGAGCAGGACGTGCAACTGCTCGAGCGCCTGGCCTTCATGAGCCGCCGCGCCAGCCGCTAAGCGCTTTTCTCCCCTCTCCCTCCGGGAGAGGGGCCGGGGGTGAGGGAAGCCCAGCCGAACGCAGGAGGTTATAACCATGCACCACGGCAGTTGCCTGTGCGGCGCGGTGAAGTACGAAATCGACGCGCCCATCGAGTCGGCCACCCATTGCCATTGCAGCCAGTGCCGCAAGGGCCACGGCGCGGCGTTCGCCTCCTACGGCAACGTTCGTCGCGAGCATTTCCGCTTCGTACAGGGGCTGGATTTGGTGGCCGAGTTTCACTCGTCCCCTGGGGTGACCCGGACGTTCTGCCGGCAGTGCGGTTCGAACCTGCAATGGTTCGCCGACCATCCGTACCCCAACTGGGTTTCGCTCGCCCTGGGCACGCTGGACTCACCGCTGGGACCGATCCCGCAGAAGCACATCTACCCCGAATCCAAGGCCGACTGGTACGCCATCGCAGACGGCCTGCCCCAGGAGCCCCGCTCCTGAGAACCAACAGATAGACGAGGGTGCAGCCATGCTGCTCAACCTGTTCAACGAAATGCGCGCAGCCAAGGTACCGGTCTCGGTCCGCGAGCTGCTGGACCTGATCAACGCGTTGAAGCACAACGTGGTGTTCGCCGACATGGACGAGTTCTACTTCCTCGCCCGCACGGTGCTGGTCAAGGACGAGCGACATTTCGACAAGTTCGACCGTGCCTTCTCCGCCTACTTCAAGGGCCTGGAGAAGCTCGACGACTACCTCCAGGCGCTGATTCCCGAGGAATGGCTGCGCAAGGAATTCGAACGCATGCTCACCGATGAGGAGCGTGCGCAGATCCAGTCCCTCGGTGGCCTGGACAAACTGATCGAGGAGTTCAAGAAGCGCCTCGAAGAGCAGAAGGAACGCCATGCCGGCGGCAACAAGTGGATCGGCACCGGCGGCACCAGCCCCTTCGGCTCAGGGGGCTTCAACCCCGAAGGCATCCGCGTGGGTGATGCCGGCAAGCGCCAGGGCAAGGCCGTGAAGGTCTGGGACCAGCGCGAGTACAAGAACCTCGACGACCAGGTGGAACTGGGCACCCGCAACATCAAGGTCGCCCTGCGCCGCCTGCGCAAGTTCGCCCGCGAAGGCGCGGCGGAAGAGTTGGACTTGGAAGGCACCATCGACCACACAGCCAAGGACGCCGGCCTGCTCAACATCCAGATGCGCCCAGAGCGCCGCAACACCGTGAAGCTGCTCCTGCTGCTGGACATCGGCGGCTCCATGGACGCCCACGTGAAAGTCTGCGAGGAGCTGTTTTCGGCCTGCAAGACCGAGTTCAAGCATCTTGAATATTTCTACTTCCACAACTTCATCTACGAGTCGGTGTGGAAGAACAACCTGCGCCGCACCTCCGAGCGCACCTCTACCCTCGACCTGCTGCACAAGTACGGCCCGGACTACAAAGTGGTCTTCGTCGGCGACGCCGCCATGGCGCCCTATGAAATCACCCAGGCCGGCGGCAGCGTCGAACACTGGAACGAGGAGCCCGGCTACGCCTGGATGAAGCGCTTCATGGAGAAGTACAAGAAGCTCATCTGGATCAACCCCTACCCAAAAGACACCTGGAACTACACCGCCTCCACCAACATCGTCCGCGAGCTGGTCAACGACCAGATGCATCCCCTGACCCTGCAGGGGTTGGAGGACGGGATGAGGTTTCTGTCGAAATGAACAACGGGCCCCGAAGGGCCCGTTTTTCATTCAGTCGGTCGAGGGCGAACTGGTGTTCGAGAATACCGGCGAGGGCTGAGTCGCCCTGCGGGCGCTTCGCGGGCCGAACTTCCGGGCCGTCTCCACGAAGGGGGTCACGATCAGGCTGTAGATCGTCAGGAAGCGCTCTCGGTCCTTCTCTCCGGTGCCGAAACGGATGTCTTCCGGTGTCGAGGTCGTGACGTAGAGCGTGCCGAACATCCAGTCCCAGAGTGACAGGTTGGTACCGAAGTTCTTGTTGAAGTGCTTGGGTGCGTCGCTGTGGTGAATCTGGTGCTGGGCCGGGCTGTTCAGTACATGCTCGACCACAGGCCCGAACGACAGCCAGACATGGCTATGCCGCAGGTTGGCCGCCAGGCCGTTGAAGATGAACACCAGGTAGGTGACCCCAAACAGGGTGTAGCGGCTGATCTCCCCGCCACAGGCGTACCAGAAGGCGCCGATGTAGAGGCCGAGGAAAATGCCGGTACTCAGTTTCTCGACGATCTTCTCAAGGAAGTGGACCCGGCTCGCCGTCGCAGGCACCAGCACAGGCGCCGAGTGGTGGACCTTGTGGAAGGCCCAGAGCCAGCGGGAATGGAAGGCCCGGTGAGCCCAGTAGTGGACGAAGTCCTTCACCAGGAATACGCCCAGCCCGAAGAGCAGGGAAAGCCCGAGGTTCTCCCCCAGTTGCGGGCGCGCCCCCCAGAGGTTGGTAAAGAAGGCGATGTAGTCCCCGGAGCGCAGTATGAGCGGGTCGACCAGCCCGACTATGGGCAAGACCAGGGCGACCTTGAGGATGGCCCGCACGAAGTAGTAGCGGTAATCCAGCAACGCCGACCTGTGGAAATACACCCGGCTGCCGCCGATGAATTGCCAGAACGAGCGGGCGTCGGACAGCTCGCGGTGCTTCCGGAAGCGGAACAGGCCGTAGGCGATGCCGTAGGAGATACAGAGGAACAGCACGCCGAAGCGGCCGTTCAGATCGAAAATGCCGGCGAACTGGTGGCTGACCGGCTCGATCACCCACTCGGCCAGTTGCTCATAGAGATGCAGGAGAACACCCATGAATGGCTGGCCTCGACAAAAGGGAACGCATTGTAAATCAAGATAGGAATCATCTACGAATCCGCCTTGTTCGCATTGCGTCCAGGCGATAGCCGGCATGCATCAACCGATACATCTTCGGGCTTCCGTAGGCCGTATGCGCACCGATTGCCGGGTCAGCCTTGGCGCTATGCCCTGCTACTGAGTTCGAATCACCTGAAGGGGCGATTTCAATCGCGATGCAGGCCGCAGGCCTGCACATCAGGGGCAGCGTTGCTGCCTTTCGCGAATGAATTCGCCCCCACAAGGGAGAGTGACGGCGTGCTCAGCGCCAATGGCGCTGCTGCACCTTCCGGCTGCGGCCCACACCGGCAGCGGCGCCGATGAGCAGGAGAACGCTCTCCACCACCCAGGCCAGCAGCAGACCGGCGCTGAGCCCCCAGGCGATGGCTTCGGGTTTCAGCAGCAACTGGTAGCTGTAGGCGGCGATGGTTTCCTGGCGCAGTTCGGGGTTGGCCATGGCCAGCACGTGCCAGGCACGCTGGAACCAGGGGCCTTGCAGGGCTTGCCATTCCCGTTGCATCAGGTCATTGCGGGCCACGAGGCTGGCGAGGCTGTCGGCATCGCTGCGCATCACCGGATCGCTGCTTGCGCGGTAATGCGCCACCAGGGTGTCGAGGTTGCCTTCGAAGAAGCGCGCGGCGGTTTCGCGGAAGCCTGAAAGACCCTGCTCCGCTTCCAGGCGATGGGCGTCGACGCGCTTGGCGTAGTCATCGATGAAGCCCGGCACCTGCACCCCGACCAGCAGGCCAAGGGTGAACAGGATCAGGCGCAGGTAGCTTCGCAACATTCCCTGTTTCTCCGGTGGTCAGGTACGGCCCTGGGTGATGATTTCCCCACGGCGCCAGAGGATCCACTCGCCGGGCTGGAAGATGTTCCAGGTTTCATTATCGGTCAGGGGCTCGGTGCTGATCACCGTGACCACGTCGTTGGGCGTGGTTTCGGCCTGGAAGTCGACGGTCAGGTCGGCGTCTTTCAGGCGTGCCGGGCCAAAAGGTGCACGGCGGGTGATGTGGGCGAGCCTGGTGGAGCAGAAGCTGAACAGCCAGTCGCCGTCACTGAGCAGGCAGTTGAACACGCCCTTCTGGCGGTATTCGAAGCAGGCCTGGATCAGCACCGGCAGGAGGATTTCCGCCATCACCGGCTCGGGGAAGGCACCGCGCACGCGGTTCAGCAGGTCGCAGAAGGCGGCTTCGCTATCGGTGTCGCCGACCGGGCAGTAGAAACCCTTGGGCGGCTCGAAGCCGGCCAACTGGCCGTTGTGGGCGAAACACCAGTTGCGCCCCCAGAGCTCGCGCACGAAGGGGTGGGTATTGGACAGGCAGACCTTACCGACGTTGGCTTGGCGGATGTGGCCGATCACCGTCTCGCTCTTGATCGGGTAACGCTGTACCAAGCGCGCCACTTCGGACTCGACGCTCGCCGCCGGGTCCTGGAACAGGCGCAGGCCGCGCCCTTCATAGAAGCCAATGCCCCAGCCGTCGCGGTGCGGGCCGGTGCCACCGCCGCGCTGCATCAGGCCGGTGAAGCTGAAAACGATATCGGTGGGGACGTTGGCGCTCATGCCAAGCAGTTCGCACATGGTTCGGGACTCTGGCGTCAGGCGTTCCTGGAATTGGGCGACTTCCCGGAGCGGGAAGCGAATCAGGGCGTTCCAGGCCGGGTGTGGCCCATGCTGAACGCCCCGTGGCCGGGCTGCAAGGCCCGGCAGGTCAGAGCCTGGGTTCGATACGCAGGCGGCGGTCGCCGTCCTCGTCGTAGCGGGTATCCACCTCGGGAGAGCGCTCCTGCATCATCTCGCGCAGGGTGGGCTCCTCTTCGACCTTTTCCGCGGCTTCTCGCTCGGCGCGGCGGGCCTTGAGCTTCTGCTCGATGGGCCAGCGGATAGCGGCGAATACCAGGTACAGGGTCAAGGCGATGATGCTGTACATGGTCAGGTCGAGCACGCCCTTCCAGGCGTTGTTGCCGACCTTGAACAGCACGTCCAGGGCGGTAATGGCCACGGCCGGTGCGAACAGGTCCTTGGCCGGGTCGACAATGGTGGGCGTCAGCAGCAGCACCGCCACCAGCACCCGCAGGGGTTCCCGCAGCCAGCGCCACATCCAGCCCGTGAGGCGGAACCAGACCAGCAGGCAGCCAAGCGCGGCAACTCCGTAGGCGGCCCAGGCGAGCAGGTAGTCGTTTTCAGTCATTGGCGTCCGTGGCAAGGCTGGCAAAAGGGCGCTTATGATAACGGCTTTTCTCGGTTCCGGCGCTCCTGCCGTCGCCGCCCGCCCAGCCTTCGAGACTGCCCATGCCCCACGCCCCTATCGCCCGCATCGAATCCGGTGACGACCCCTACCGCTGGCTGGAGGAACGCGACGCCCCCGAAGTGCTCGCCCACCTCGAAGCGGAGAACGCCTGGCTGGAAACCGAGCTGGCCAGCCAGAAGGACCTGCGCGAAACGCTGTTCCAGGAAATCAAGGGCCGCATCCGCGAGACCGACCTGTCCTTGCCGGTGCCCTGGGGCCCCTGGCTTTACTACCAGCGCACCACAGCGGGCGACGAGTACCCACGCCATTACCGCTGCCCACGCCCGGCCGACGGTTCGCTGACGCTGGACGACACCCACGAGGAACTGCTGCTGGACCCGAACGAACTGGCGGCCGGCGGTTTTCTCTCCATCGGCGCCTTCAGCATCAGCCCCGACCACGCCCGCCTCGCCTACAGCCTGGATACCAGTGGCGACGAGATCTACCAGCTGTTCGTCAAGGAACTGGCCACGGGTGAGACCCGCGCCCTGCCCTTCGAGCAGTGCGACGGCAGCATGACCTGGGCCAACGACAGCGCCACGCTGTTCTTCGGCGAGCTGGACGACACCCACCGCCCGCACCGCCTGCACCGCCACCGCTTGGGCAAAACCGGCGCCGAACTCGTGTTCGAGGAGGGCGACGGGCGCTTCTTCCTCAACTGCTACCGCGCCAGCTCAGAACGCCAGCTGATCCTGCTGCTGAACAGCAAGACCACCAGCGAAACCTGGGTACTGGATGCCGACACCCCCGAAGGTACCTGGACCTGCCTGGCCCCTCGCGAGGAAAGCCACGAGTACTACGCCGACCACGGCAAGCTCGCTGGCCAGTGGACCTGGCTGATCCGCAGCAACCAGACCGGCATCAACTTCGCGCTCTACCGGGCCACGGAAGCCGAACCCACCCGCGCCCACTGGCACGAGCTGATCGCCCATGACGAGGCGCGCATGCTCGAAGGCGTCAGCCTGAATGAAGGAGGCTTCGTGCTCAGCCTGCGTGAAGGCGGCCTGCCGATCATCCAGGTGCACCCGGAAGGCGCCGCGCCGTACCCGCTGCAACTGCCCGATGCCGCCTACAGCCTGTATGTGCAGGACAGCCTGGAATTCGACAGCCCGGTGATCCGCCTGCGCTACGAGGCCCTCAATCGCCCTGCGCAGGTCCGCCAGCTGGAGCTGGCCAGCGGCGCCCAGCAGGTGCTCAAGGAAACCCCGGTGGAAGGCCCCTTCGACGCCGACGCCTACGTCAGCCAGCGCCTATGGGCCACGGCGGCGGACGGCACGCGCGTGCCCATCAGCCTGGTGGCCCGCCGCGAAACCCTGGGCAAGCCCGCCCCTCTCTACCTCTATGGCTACGGGGCGTACGGCGAAAGCCTCGACCCCTGGTTCTCCCATGCACGGCTGAGCCTGCTGGAGCGCGGCTTTGTCTTTGCCATTGCCCATGTGCGCGGCGGCGGCGAGCTGGGCGAAGCCTGGTATCGCGCCGGCAAGCTGGAGCACAAGACCAACAGCTTCGGTGACTTCATCGCCTGCGCCGAGCACCTGATCGCCGAGGGCTACACCCGCCCGGCGCAACTGGCCATCAGCGGTGGCAGCGCTGGCGGCCTGCTGATGGGGGCAGTGCTCAATCTGCGCCCGGACCTGTTCGCCGCGGCCATTGCCGAAGTGCCGTTCGTGGATGTGCTGAATACCATGCAGAACCCCGATCTGCCGCTGACAGTGACCGAGTACGACGAATGGGGCGACCCGAACGAACCCGAGGTGTTCGCACGGATCAAGGCTTACGCACCCTACGAGAACGTGAGCGCCCAGGCCTATCCGGCGATGCTGGTGGTGGCCGGCTACAACGACAGCCGCGTACAGTACTGGGAAGCGGCCAAGTGGGTAGCGCGCCTGCGCGCCAAAAAAACCGACAGCAACCCGCTGCTGCTCAAGACCGACCTCGGCGCCGGCCATGGCGGCATGAGCGGCCGCTACCAGGCGCTGCGCGACGTGGCGCTGGAGTATGCCTTCCTGCTAAAGGTGCTGGGCTTGCCTCAAGGCTGATCAGGGACTGCCGGTGCTGGTGCCGAGCCCTCTGGAGTTGCGTTCCAGCTGCTGCTCCAGCACCGGAATCGACTGGTCGCGCTGCTCCAGGGATTCCCGTAGGCGCTGTTCCTGGTCCGGACGCTTCATCAGTTGCGGGCTGCCGCTCTGCGGCGCCGGGCTGGTGATGGCACGCGGTGTTACCTGCGGATAAGGCTGCGGGTTGGCGACACCGGGCGAGCCGGCCGGCGCCTGCAAGGGCGCACGCAAGAGCGGCGAATTCTGCGCCGCCGCCCCACCCGCAATCAGGGCCAGCGCCAGCAGCAGCTGAATGTGCGATCGCTTCATGGGCCTGCCTTCGGCTCGTACCTGGCTTGAGTCTAATCCCCGATGGACGGGGCGACTCGCCATTCGACAGTACGGCGATCCTCATTACCCGGTCTAGACTTTTCTGCAGGCCCTGGCACGGAGTCCGGCGGATGACCACGGAACGCCCCACGTCTCCAGCGAGCAAGCTGGACAGGTTGCTTGCCGACGAACGCAAGCGACGCGAACACAGCTACAGGGAGCAGGCGCTGAAGCTGTATCCCTGGGTGTGCGCCCGCTGCGGTCGCGAATTCAGCGGCAAGCGCCTTTCCGAACTTACGGTGCATCACCGCGATCACAACCATGACAACAACCCACCGGACGGTTCGAACTGGGAGCTGCTCTGCCTTTATTGTCACGACAACGAGCACTCCCGTTACACCGACCAGCAGTGGCACAGCGAAGAACAGGCTGGCGCGGGTTCGCAACCCCGCGCCACCTACAAGGCATTCGCCGCCATCGGCGACCTGTTGAAGCGCGAGCAATAGCCCGCCGCGCCGTTCGTCACCGAGTCCGCAAGGAGATCACGATGAAGATCCTGATGGTACTGACCTCCCACGACCAGTTGGGCAACACCGGCAAGAAGACCGGTTTCTGGCTGGAGGAGTTCGCCGCGCCTTATTTTGCCTTCCGCGACGCCGGCGCCGACGTGGTGCTGGCCTCACCCAAGGGCGGCCAACCGCCACTGGACCCCAAGAGTGACGATCCGGACGCCCAGACCGAGGCGACCCACCGCTTCCGTGGCGACGACGAAGCCCGCCGCGCCCTGGCCAACACCCAGATGCTGGCTGGCCTGGTGCCGGGCGACTACGACGCGCTGTTCTACCCGGGCGGCCACGGTCCACTATGGGACCTGGTGGACGACCTGCATTCCATCGTGATGATCGAAAGCTTCTACGCCGCAGGCAAACCGGTGGGCGCGGTGTGCCATGCCCCAGCGGTGCTGCTCAACGCCAAGGCTCCGGACGGCGCGCCGCTGGTGCAGGGCAACGCGGTGACCGGTTTCGCCAACTCCGAGGAAAGCGCCGTGGGCCTGGCCGAGGTGGTGCCCTTCCTGCTGGAAGATGCGCTGAAGGAGCAAGGCGGCCATTACTCCAAGGTGGCGGACTGGCAACCCCATGTGGTCACAGACGGCAACCTGATCACCGGGCAGAACCCGGCGTCGTCCGAGCCGGTCGCAGCGGCCCTGCTGGAACTTCTGAGCGGACGGCGGGGGGAGATGTAACCCGTGGGAGCGAATTCATTTGAACGTGGGAAACCAGCAGGATGCTGCCGGTCCCGTAGGGTGCGCCGCGCGCACCGTGAGACGGACTCGGAGTCGCCACCATCGCCTCGGTGCGCATAGCGCACCCTACTGTTGGGCACGGTGGCGGAGATCAGTTGGGTGCTGCGTGTGAGGATGGCCCCCCTTACAGGGGGCAAACACAAGTCCACGTTCTACGAACGTGGATCTTTACTCGCGATGCAGGCCGCAGGCCTGCTACAGGTTGTAGCCCTGCACGTCGATTCGCGAATGAATTCGCTCCCACAATACAAAGCAGCAGTCACCGCAACAGCTTGGTATCCAGCACGTCCGACGCGCCGCCCATGATGTTTTCGGTAATCTCGATGAAGTCCTTGGTACTGGCCTTGTCCAGGCGCATCAGGCCACGGGCGACGTCGTCCATGGAATGTTTGCCATCGGTGCGCAGGCGGATTTCCTTGTCCAGGTCCTGAAGCAGCAGCACGGCGCGTGCGGTGACGGGGCCGGAGGCCTGTTCGCCGCGCAGGCTGTCCACTTTCTTGCTCCACTGGCGCAGTTGCTTGCGAATGGCTTCGTAACGATCGTCGCCCAGGCCGCCGGCACGGCGCACCAGTTCGATGGCGTAGTACTCGGCAACGCCTTCGCTGATCCAGTCGCTGCGGTCGGTATCGCTGATCCGGCTGAGCACATGCACCAGTTCGTGCACCAGGGAGCTGGTGCCGTTCTCGCTCACCAACGGACGGGCTGAGTGCATGAAGTAAGAATTGGGGGCCGACAGGCCGCCGCGCCACATGGGGTCGTTGGCACCGACGATCAGCAGCTTGCCCGGTTCGCGCGGGAAGACTTCCTGGGCATGGGGCCAGACGAAGGTCAGCATCGTCAGGATGTCCATGCGACGCATGCCCTCACCCACCGGCGAGCTGACGGTAACGTCCGTCGCCCCCAGCGTCGCGCGGCGGCTGCCGAGCTTGCCGGCGAGTATCCAGCCGGTGGGCCGGTCGAACATGCGCTCGGGGTTGTCGATACGGAAGCGGTTCTTGCCAACGCGGGACCAGCCGGTTTCCACCGACTGCCAGCCCTTGGGCAATTCGAATTGCAGGCGCGCCAGCAGGTCGACGCCGTCCAGCATGTCCAGGCGCGCACTGGGCACCAGATCGTCGCCCCGCAGCAGTGCCCAATCGGGGGTCATGCGGGCGTCGAAGCGGCCGTCACCGCGCGGATGGCTGATGCGCACCTTATAGCTCAGGCTGGCCTTGCCGCTGCCGGGCACCCAGGTGCCATGGGTCGGGTCATCCTGGGTCCAGCTGCCGCTGGCCTTGAAGTCGCTGTAGTAGCCCTTGTCGCCCAGGTCGAAGCGCAGGCTGCGCACCACGTCGCCCTTTTCCAGCACCAGGCTGACTTCGGCCTGGTCGCTCTCGGGGAGGAAACGCACCTGGTAGTCGAGATCGACCTTCTTGGCCGCCCACAGCGGGGCGCTCAGGGTCAGCAGGAGGGAGGACAGCAACAGCTGGGTGCGGGCGGACATCGAGGGTGGCTTCCTTGGTGGATGTGACGGTCAGTCCCTGAGACTCGAAAGGCGGCGGTTTGATCCGTGACCGGCCCTAGCCTGCGCGAAAAATCAGATAGTCCTCCCAATCATCCTCCGCCACGCTGTTTTCACTGAGCATGCGACCGGATTGGGAGATGCCCGCCTTGTGCACCGCTTCCGGGTCGTTGCAGACCAGGTGGTGCCAGGGCGGCAGGTCCTTGCCTTCGGCCACCAGCCGGTAACCGCAGGTGGGCGGCAGCCAGCGGAACTCGTCGGCCTGGGCCGGGGTGAGCTGGATGCAGTCGGCGACGAACTGGCGACGATTGGCGTAGTCGGTGCAGCGGCAGGTCTTGAGGTCCAGCAGCTTGCAGGCGATGCGCGTGTAATAGACGCTGCCGTCGTCCTCATCCTCGAGTTTCTGCAGGCAGCACAGGCCGCAGCCATCACAGAGGGATTCCCATTCCTCCTGATCGAGCTGATCGAGGGTCTTGCGCTTCCAGAAGGGTTCGACTTTGGCGGCCATGGCGTGCGGGGGCTAATTCGGGGGCGCGTAGTCTAGTCGGGTCCAAGGTGTCGGCCAAGCATAGCTGACCATTGGTTACGGCGCGGCCCGCTCAGTAGCCGCGCTCGAAGCTCACCTGCCCCCGAAGCGGCTCCCCGCAGCGGTAGCGCCCCAGGTTGTCGACGAACAGTGCGGCCATGGCGCTGGGCAGCGTGGGGGCCGAGCTGTGCCCGGTGACCAGCAGGTTGGGCGCGTTCCAGAACGGATGCCAGGCCGGTAGCGGCTCCTCACGGCAAACGTCGATCACGGCAGCCGCCAACTGGCCGGCCTCCAGCGCAGCCACCAGGTCATGGTCGACCACCGCCACGCCGCGCCCGGCATTGATGAACAGTGCGCTCGGACGCATGCACGCGAAGAGGGCGGCATTGTAGATGTCGCGGGTGGCCGGGGTGTCCGGCAGCAGGTTCACCACGCAATCGGCCCAGCCCACCTGCTCGGCCAGGGCTTCCATGCCAAAAACCCGCTCGAACGGTTCCAGCTGGCGGGGCTCGCGGGCAATACCGTGGAGCTCGACACCGAAGGGTTCAAGGAAGCCCGCCACACTCTGGCCGATATCGCCACTGCCGACGATCAGCACGCGCTTGCCTTCCAGGCTGCGCGGCAGGCGATTGTCCCAGCGCTTTTCGGCCTGGGCGGCAACCCGCGAAAGCAGCTGCCGCTGATGCGCCAGCAGGTAGGTGAGCACGTATTCGGCCATCACCTGGCCGAAGATGCCGACGGCGCGGGTGAGCTGGTAGTCATGGGGCAGATCGGCCGCCAGCAGCGGGGTGATGCCAGCCCAGGTGGACTGCATCCATTCCGGCTTGCAGCCCTTGCGCAGCAATTCCGCCATCAGGTCGGGCTCGCCCAGCCACACCGGGCATTCCCGCGCCGCATCCAGCAAACGCTCGACCTCGCTGCCGCCATGCAACTGCAGGCCGGACTCGGTGCGCAGCAGGTCGGCGTAGAGGGCGAACTCCGCTTCGGCGATCAGGATTTTCATCAGAGAGGGTCGTTCATCCGCAACAGTTCTTCCGGCAGGTGCTCGATGTACTCCTCCTCGCCCGGCGGCATCTGCAGGTGGTAGCCCTGCTTCTCGATGTTCTCCAGCACCTTTCCGATATCCTCGCGGGCCAGCTTGCGCTCGGGGCTGAGCACCAGGTCGAAGGTGTGCAGAGGGGCGCCGAAGGCGGCGATCAGGGCCTCGGGCACGCGGCTCAGGGCTTCGCGCTTGTCAACGTAGAGGTACATCTCGTTCTTGCGCGGACTTTTGTAGATGGAGCAGATACGTTTCATGGTCGGGCTCGTGGGGCAGGCCGTGCCGGGCGGCACGGCTTGAGGGTTCATTGGCCGGCAGTGGCCAGGGTGTCCAGCAGGGCCTGGCCCATCAACTCGCGGCGCCAGCCACGCAGGCCCTCGGGCAGGCTGTAGGGGCCATCGGGGTAGCCGCTCTTCAGCAGGGCCTCCAGGTGCTTCTTGCGCAGCATCAGTTCCGGGGCCATTCCCAGGCGCTCGGCTTCGGCCTGGCCAACCGCGCGCAGCTTCTTCAGCAGCGGCGAGGCCTCGTGCGGCAACGGCTCGGGCAGCGTCTCGGGCCAGTGCTCGGGCGGCGTCTCGGCGGCCTCGCGGATCAATTTAAGCAGGGTATTGCCGTCCTGACGCACGGTGCGCGGATGCATGTCGTCGATTCTCGCCAGCGATACCAAATTGTCCGGCTGGAAGCGCGCCAGGGGCCAGAGGCTGTGCTCGCGGAGAATGCGGTTGCGCGGCTGGTCACGCAGGCGTGCCTCTATTTCGCGCCAGGCACACAGCTCTCGCAGTACCGCGAGCTGGGCGCGTGACAGTTTCCAGGCCAGCTTGGCTTCGCGGTAGAGCTCTTCGGGGGCAATCTCGCGGCGCAGGTTGGCCACCAGCTCGGCACAGTCTTCCAGTACCCAGGCGCGCTTGGGCTCGGTCAGGCGCGGTGCCAGGGCGGCGTAGACCTCGGCCAGGTGCTGGACGTCTTCGGCGGCATAGCGCACCTGCATCTCGGTGAGCGGGCGCTGCAGCCAGTCGGAGCGGGTTTCGTCCTTCGGCAGGTCGATGCCCAGCACCGACTGCACCAGGCGCGAGTACCCCATGGAGTAACCGATGCCCAGGTAGCCGGCAGCCAGTTGGGTATCCAGTAGCGGTTGCGGCAACGAGCCGGTCAGGCGCAGGAAGACTTCCAGGTCTTCGCTGCAGGCATGCACCACCTTGAGCACGGCGGTGTCTTCCAGCAGCCCGGCGAAGGCGGACCAGTCGCCAATCAGCAGCGGATCGATCAGGAAAGCCCGCTCGCCGTCGCCGACCTGCACCAGCCCGGCCTTGGGATAGAAGGTGTCGACCCGCATGAACTCGGTGTCCAGGGTCACGAAGGGCAGGCGACGCCAATCGGCGCAGTGTTTGGCCAGCGAGGCGTCGTCGCGAATCCAGATAATGTCGATGGCCACAAGGCTCTCCTTGAATCAGTGGCGCGCAGTATATATCGCGCGGAGCCTCGCTTCGCGCCTTGCATCGCTCCCGCCCCGCTGCAACGCGTCCCGGCGGGGCGGGTTGGCGCCTAGGCCAACTCGCTGCGCAGGCGTTCGCGCAAGGCCGCGGAACTGGGCAGCATCGGCAGGCGCAGTTCGTCGGTAATCAGCCCCTGCATGGCCAACAGGCTTTTCACCGGCGCGGGATTGGGCTCGGCGAAGGCCAGCCGAAGCAGCGGCTGCAGTTTCTGGAAGATCCCTCGCGCGGCGTCGAGTTCACCGGTGCCAACGTATTCCACCAGCCGCACGAACTCGCGGGTGTGGATATGCGCTGCGGCGGAGATGGCCCCGCGACCGCCCAGGCAGAGCGTGGTGAAGATCTGCCCATCTTCGCCGGTCAGCACGTCCAGCTCAGCGTCGGCGATCAGCGCCTGGGTGGTTTCAGGGTTGCCGCCGCAATCCTTGATCGCAACGATCCTCGGGTGCCGGGCCAGTTGGCGCAGGGTGGGCAGTTCGAGGCGGACACCGGTGCGATAGGGGATGTCATAGAGAATCACCGGCACGATCGAGGCATCGGCGATGGCGCTGAACCAGGCCAGCAGACCATCCTGCGACGGGCGGATGTAGTAAGGCGCCGGCACCAGCACGCCTGCGACGGGTCGGCGCTGCACCTCGCGCTGGAAGGCGAGCACGTCGGCCAGGTTATTGCCCGCCAGCCCCATCACCAGGCACTCGGCAGGCACTTCGTCGAGCAGCGCGTCCAGCACGGCCAATTGTTCGTCCTTGGACAAGGCCGCCGCCTCCCCCGTGGTGCCGCAGGCCACCAGCCCGGCGGCACCTTCATCCAGCAGATGCCGAGCCAGGCGGCGAAGTGCGGGAAAGTCGATGGCGCCATCATTGAAGGGGGTCACCAGGGCAACCCAGATTCCAGAAAACACAGGCATTGCAAATCTCCTTTGGCTGACCGTCAGAGTCACCGTCGGAGGGATGCAGGGAGGGATGTTCGAGGGAGGATCGACCTACTTTCGCGCCCACTGTCCTGTCAGCCCATCTGACGGGACAGCGCGCCCCGGTCAAATGAGCGACTGTTTCTTCGATTTACCCACAACGACGCCAATAGCCGACGCCTGGGCCGGAAGGGCCAGGGCAAGAACGGCGGAGGAAGCGATGGCGGGCATTGAAAGCTCGGTTGAATGCAGCGAAGGGCCTGATACTGCGCAAGCGGCCCCGGCACTGTCAACTGCGGCCTGCCTGATGCCGCAACATTCAGCCCTGGCGCCAGTGGCGGA
Organism: Pseudomonas sp. TCU-HL1; assembly: GCF_001708505.1. Lineage (NCBI taxonomy): Bacteria > Pseudomonadati > Pseudomonadota > Gammaproteobacteria > Pseudomonadales > Pseudomonadaceae > Pseudomonas > Pseudomonas sp. TCU-HL1. The sequence goes on along the minus strand of NZ_CP015992.1, from coordinate 1,955,916 downwards.
CGGCTGCTAAAAAGCCCGCGCAGAAGAACAAGGCTCCGGCCGACACCGACCTGAAGGGATACAAGAACATGAAGAAGCTGCTGGGCCTGCTCGCCCTGCTGATCGCCGCCGTGGCGGTCTACCTCGCCATCACCCCCTCCCCCATCGATCCGCTGGCCTGGGACGCCCCCAAGGCACCGACCATGACCGGCGTGCTGGAGCCCAACGACACCCTGATGAAGGCCGAGCTGATCGCCCAGGGCCAGGTACAGGGCCCGGAAGACACCGCCGTCGACGCCCAGGGCCGCCTCTATGCCGGCCTGCATGACGGCCGCATCGTGCGCATCGGTGAGAACGGCCAGGTGGAAACCTTTGTCGAAACTGGCGGCCGCCCGCTGGGCATGGACTTCGACGCCGCCGGCAACCTGATCGTGGGCGATGCCTACAAGGGCCTGCTGCGCATCGACCCGCAGGGCCAGATCAGCGTACTCGCCGCCGAAGCCGAAGGCGGGCCCTTCCGCTTTACCAACGACCTGGACATCGCCCAGGACGGCCGCATCTACTTCACCGACGCCTCGAGCAAGTTCGAGCAACCGGATTACCTGCTGGACCTGCTGGAAGCCCGTCCCCACGGCCGCCTGATGCGCTTCGACCCGGTGACCGGCAAGACCGAGGTGCTGCTCAAGGACCTGTACTTCGCCAATGGCGTAGCGCTGTCGGCCAATGAGGACTTCGTGCTGGTCAACGAGACCTACCGCTATCGCATCACCCGCTACTGGCTGAGCGGCGAGAAGGCCGGCACCCATGATGTGTTCATCGACAACCTGCCGGGCCTGCCGGACAACCTCCAGGGTGACCACCAGGGCACCTTCTGGGTCGCCCTGCCCACCCCGCGCAAGGCAGACGCCGATTTCCTGCACACCCAGCCCTGGCTGAAGGCGCAGCTCGCCAAGCTGCCGCGCATGTTCTGGCCCAAGCCGGTGCCCTACGGCCTGGCGCTGCAACTGAACGAGAAGGGCGAGATCATCCACAGCCTGCACGATACCAGTGGTACCCACTTGCGCATGGTCACATCGGTCAAGCCGGCGGGGGACTACCTCTACCTGGGCAGCCTGGACAACGACCGGATCGGCAAGCTGAAGATCCGCTGAGCCCCGAAAGACCGGAGTCCGGATCGAATGTGTAAGGTGGACATCGCTTTTCATGTCCACCATCCGGGGCCTGCAGCAACGCCAATGGTGGATAGAAAAGCGCTATCCACCCTTGGATTGCACCGCCACTTTACGCAGCACCACGACCGCAGCTTCACCGGACTCAGGCCCCAGCAATGCCTCCATTCGCCCACGGGTATCGGCCATCATTTGGCCGAGACGCTCCGCGCCGCAAGGGCTGGCGTCGGGCGGTATCCAGGTCGGCCCGCGCGACTTCAAGCACGGGTGACCTTATGATTTCGAATGTCATCGCTTCGACACAGTTGGCCCGCCAGCCTGCTGACCCAATGCCTCCGGCCCGGACCCAGCCCCATGGACAAGAAAGACCTGCAGATCATCAGCCTCCTGCAGCAGGACGCTTCCATCTCGCTCGCGGAGCTCGCCGAGGCGGTCAACCTTTCCCCTACGCCCTGCTGGCGGCGCCTGCAGAAATTGCGTGAAGACGGCGTGATCACCCGGCAGGTCGCCCTGTGCGATGCCGAACGACTCAACCTCGGGGTCACTGTGTTCGTCACCATCCGCACCAGCCGCCACAGCGACGACTGGACCCGGCAGTTCATCGAAGGCACCCGCGACATTCCCGAGATCGTCGAGATCTACCGCATGACCGGCGACGTCGATTACCTGCTCAAGATCGTGGTGCCCGACATCAAGGGCTACGACGCCGTGTACAAGCGCCTGATCCGGGTCGCGGACCTGTCCGACGTCAGCTCCGGCTTCGCCATGGAAGTGATCAAGCACACCACCGCCCTACCGCTCGGCCACCTCACGCAGGAGGGAGACTGACGATTTCCACGACAAGGCGAGCGCTAGGAAATATTTCCTACAAATTGAACTTTAAGTAGATTTTATTTCTACCATCCAGCAATTAAGGGCAAATCAAAGCAAAGAATTTCCCCGCCGCCATCGGTAATCTTCTCCCCACTCCAGCCACCTGCCGACCGCGGCAGATGCTACCCCTGCTATCCGGATTCAGAGGAAACATCCGTGGACGACCGCAAGCTGCACCATGAAACACTGCTGGCCCATGAAGGCCGCGAACGGGGCCGGGTCGGCGGCACCGTCAATACCCCGGTCTACCGCGCTTCCACGCTGCTCTTCCCGACGGTGGAAGCCCTGCATGCCCAGCACGGCACCCTCAATACCTACGGCCGCCACGGCAACCCGACGACCCGCTCACTGGAAAGCGCCCTGGCGGAGCTGGAAGGTGCCTACGGCGCCATGCTGACCCCCAGCGGCCTGAGTGCCCTGACCACCGCCCTGCTGGCCACGCTCAAGCCTGGCGACCACCTGCTGATGACCGACTCGGTCTACGACCCGACCCGCGCCTTCTGCGACGAAACCCTGAAACGCTTCGGCATCGAGACCACCTACTACGACCCCCTGATCGGTCGCGGCATCGCCGAGCTGATGCGTCCCAACACCCGCGTGGTGTTCCTCGAATCCCCCGGCTCGCTCACCTTCGAAGTGCAGGACGTGCCCGCCATCGCCGAAGTCGCCCATGCCCACGGCGCCCTGGTGATGCTCGACAACACCTGGAGCACCCCGGTGCATTTCGCCTCCTTCAAGCACGGCGTGGACATCTCCATCCATGCGGCCACCAAGTACATCGTTGGCCACTCCGATGTGCTGATGGGCGTGATCCTGACCACCGAAGCGCTGTTCCCGCAGGTACGCGGCTTCTACAAGCAGCTCGGCCTCTCGGTCAGCGCGGACGACGCCTACCTCGCCCTGCGCGGTCTGCGTACCCTGTCCACGCGACTGGAGCGACACCAACGCAACGCGGAACAAATCGCCCGGTGGCTGGCCGAGCAGCCGGAAGTGGCACAGATCCTCTACCCCGCCCTGCCCGGCGCCCCCGGCCACGCGCTGTGGAAACGCGACTTCAGCGGCGCCTGCGGCCTGTTCAGCGTGATCTTCAAGCCTGTGCCCGAGCAGGCCATCCACGCCATGCTCGACAACATGCAGCTGTTCGGCATGGGCTTCAGCTGGGGTGGTTTCGAAAGCCTGATCCTGCTGACCAACCCCAGCGCCCACCGCAGTGCCACCACCTGGAAGCCCGATGGCCCGCTGGTGCGCCTGCACATCGGCCTGGAACACCCGGACGACCTGATCGCGGACCTCGACGCCGGTTTCCAGCGCCTGCGCGCCACTTGTCGCTGAGCCACGGGCGGCGCGGCCTCCGCGCCGTCGATAGGGCGCGACAGGCCGGGCGGGCGTCCTTATGATGCTTGCCACAACACTGGCCACGACAAGGAACCCGCCATGTCGCTCGCACAACTCATCAGCCCTGCCCAACTCAGCGCTCGCCAGGATGAACCGGGCCTGGTCATCCTCGACTGCCGCTTCTCCCTCGACGACCCGGCCTACGGCCAGCGCAGCTACACCGAAAGCCACATCCCCAAGGCCCGCTTCGCCGACCTGGAGCACGACCTTTCCGGCCCGGTGACCCGTGGCGTGACCGGTCGCCACCCGCTACCGGACCCGGCGGCCCTGGTCGGCAAACTGCGCGATTGGGGCGTCAGTGCCGACAGCACCATCGTCCTCTACGACGACGGCCCCGGCGCCTTCGCCGCCCGCGCCTGGTGGCTGCTGGCCTGGCTCGGCAAGCGCGATGGCGTATTCCTGCTGGATGGTGGCCTCAAGGCCTGGCGTGACGCGGAACTGCCGCTCACCACCGTGACGCCGGCGGTGCAGCCCGGCACCTTCGCAGGCCAACCCGACGCCAGCCTGCTGGTGGACGCCGATGCGCTCCAGAAGCGCCTGGGCAACGCCGGCCTGACCCTGCTGGACGCCCGCGCCCTGCCCCGTTTCAAGGGCGAAGTGGAACCCATCGACCCCGTGGCCGGGCACATTCCCGGCGCCCAATGCGCGGCGTTTACCGACAATCTCGGCAGCGATGGGCGCTTCCTCCCCGCCGATACGCTCAAGCAGCGCTTCGCCGCCCTGATCGGCGACCGCCCGCAGGACGAGCTGGTGGCCTATTGCGGCTCCGGTGTCACTGCCTGCCACAACCTCTTCGCCCTGAGCCTGGCCGGTTACCCCCTGGCCAAGCTCTATGCCGGCTCCTGGAGCGAGTGGATCACCCAGCCTGCGCGGCCCCTGGCCACCGGCGAATAGCCCTGAAACGCCAGCAGGAATGAGGCTTGGCGGCGCACTCCTGCTGGCTGTTTTTTAATCACAGGCAGCTATATAGACAATAACCAGAAGCCTGAAAGAGTTTAAAAACAGGCCTTTACAGCACATATATCGCACTACACTTCAAATCGAGCGGCTAAACCCGCTCCCGGTGGGGCCCTTCCCTAGAACGACGAGAAGCTGCCAAAACGCCCCGGCCCCGCCGGCACCTTTCGCGAGGGCCATATGGGCATTGCCGCCAGCGATCTGCGCCAGCATGTGATACGACCGACGCTGCTCTATCTGCAGCGCCCCTCCTCCACCGCCGAAAGCCTGTTGCTGGGCGCCGCAGCCTGCCAGTCCGCCCTCGGAGCCGCCCTGGGCTGCGACAAAGGGCGCGGCCTCTATCGCATCAGCGACGAACGCCACCAGCAGCTCTGGGACCAGCACCTGGCCCGGGACCCGGAACTCGCCAGCCAGGTGCGTGGGCTGGCCAGCCAGCATGCATTCCTCGGCGCGCCGCACCTGGAGCTGACCGTCAACCTGCGCTATGCCACCGCTATCGCCTGGATGCTGGTGGAGTCGACCGTGCTCGTGCTGCCTGCTGCCGACGACCTGATCGGCCTCGCCATGGTCTGGCGCCAGGTGTTCCAGCCCGAGGGCAGTCCTCGTGACTTCATCGATGCCTGGCAGCGCCATGTCGGAGGGCTTTGCCAGGTCGCCTGATCACTGACCAACCAGTCAGGAACAAGCGTACAAGGCAATATGCACGATCACCGAAAATGCCATCATTGGGTACATTGTTCGACAATCTTACAATGAAAATCCTTACAAACTCTTGAACTGGAAAGGCCCTCCCAATCCTGTTAGCGTGCCGGCCTTTGCACCATCGTTCAGGAGTTCACCGTGATCAGCAGAGTCTTCAGGACCGCCCTCGCCCTGGCTGTCAGCGCCGCCTCCACCTACAGCCTGGCGGCAGGCTTCGCCATCAACGAACAAAGCGTCAGCGCCATGGGGACCGCCTTTGCAGGCCGCTCCTCCTCGGCCGATGACGCCACCACCGTGTTCGGCAACCCCGCCGGCATGGCCCGTCTGAAGCGCGAACAAGTGAGCGCCGGCGCTGCAGCGATCTTCGCCAAGACCGACATCGACAACGGCCGTGGCACCTTCGGCGGCAGCAACGACGGCGACATGGTTCCCACCGTGGCCGTGCCCATGGGCTACTACGTCAAGCCGATCGACGACAAATGGGCTTTCGGCCTGGGCGTCTACGTGCCCTTCGGCCTGATCACCGACTATGAAAGCGGCTTTGCCGGCCGCTATTACGGCGACCGCAGCGAAGTACGCGTAATCACGGTGCAGCCCACCGTCAGCTACCGCATCAACGACCAGCTCTCAGTCGGCTTCGGCCCCACCATCAACCGCATCGACGGTGAGCTCACTTCTTCGGTACTCAACCCGCTGTCCCCGGGCCGTAACGACGGCAAGGTGAAGGTCAAGGGTGACGACACCGCTCTCGGCTTCAACGCCGGCGTGCTGTTCGAGCTGGACCCGCGCACCCGTTTCGGTCTGACCTACCACTCCAAGGTGGATTACAAGCTGCGCGGTGACACCACCGTTTCCGGCAGCGGCGCCGTACTGGGCAGCTCCGCTGGCAAATACGACGCCTCGCTGGAGCTGGAAACCCCGGAATCGGTCGACTTCTCCGTCACCCATGACCTGAACGACACCTGGACCCTTTACGCAGGCAGCACCTGGACCCGCTGGAGCCGCCTGGAAGAAATCAAGGTGGAGAACACCGGCGTTCGTGGCCTGCTGGCTCCAGCCCTCGGCACCATTACCGAAGAGCAGGACTGGCGCGACACCTGGTCCTACGCCGTCGGCGCCGCCTACAAGCTGAACCCACAGTGGACCCTGCGCGCCGGCCTGGCCTACGACCAATCTCCGGCCCGCAACGAATTCCGCTCGCCGCGCATCCCCACCGACGATCGCAAGATCCTCAGCCTGGGTGCCGCCTGGAGCCCCAACGACGACATGACCATCGACGTCGCCTACTCCTACCTGAAGGAAGAAGACGCCGACATCGATCAGGTCAACGCCAGCAAGGGGGCCTATCGCTCCACCTTCAAGAACAGCGCCCACGGCCTGGGTGCGCAGCTGACCTACCGCTTCTGAGTGGGCGCACTGGCACAAAAAAACCGGACATGTCCGGTTTTTTTGTGCCAGCCCTTCAGGGTTTACTGGCCAGGGCCTGTTCCACGGCCTTGAGCAGGTCCGGGTCGTCCGGCTTGGTCAGGCTGGAGAAATGGGCGATCACCTTGCCCTGGCGGTCCACCACGTACTTGTAGAAGTTCCAGCGGGGCGACTGTCCAGACTGGGCGATCAGCGCCTTGTAGAGCGGCGTCGCCTCATCGCCCCTGACGTGCTGCGGCTGGGTCATGGCGAAGGTCACACCGTAATTCACGTAGCAGACCTTGGCAGTTTCCTCGTTGGTGGCGGCTTCCTGCTTGAAGTCATCAGAAGGGACGCCCAACACCTCAAAACCCTGCTCCTTGTAGCGCTTGTACAACGCCTCCAACCCCTTGAACTGCGGGGTGAAGCCGCAGTGGCTGGCGGTGTTGACGATCAGCAGGGGCTTGCCGGCAAAACGCTGGCAAAGGTCGATGGTGTCCCTGGAGCGCAGTTGAGGCAGTTGATGCTGCAGGAGCGAAGGGCATTCGGCGGCCATGGCCTGGCCGCCGAACAGGGCGAGCAGCAACAGTGACAGGGCGGGCAAGGCTTTCATGACGGACTCCCGTTCAAATCGTGTGATCCGCCTACGCTACTGCCAAGCTACCCGCCTAGCAATTGAATCCCAGCTGCATCAACGCCAGGCCGCCCTGCTGCCAGCCCCACCAGCCGAGCGCCAGCAGCAAACCCGCCAGCAAGGCACCCAGCGCCCAGCCCAGGCGCTGGTTCATGCGGCTCCAGCGGGCTGCAGGCGCGCCACCGGCTGCTCGCGCACCGGCCAGTTCAGCACTGCGGCCATCAGGCTCAGGAAGATGGAAATCTGCCATACCAGTTCGTAACTACCTGTGTGGTCGTAGAGGTAGCCCCCCAGCCAGCCGCCGAGGAAGGCGCCCAGTTGGTGGAACAGGAAGACAATACCACCGAGCATGGACAGGTTGCGTACGCCAAACAGCGTGGCAACCGTACCGTTGGTCAGCGGCACGGTGGACAGCCACAACAGCCCCATGGCCATGCCGAAGGCGTAGGCACTCCAGGCGGTCAGCGGCGCATAGACGAAGGCCACGATCACCACGGCGCGCAGCAGGTAGAGCGCGGTCAGCAGCTTCGGCTTGGCATGACGACCGCCCAGCCAGCCGGCGATGTAGGTGCCGAAGACGTTGAACAGCCCTACCAGGGCCAACACCGTGGTACCGACGGTCGCCGGCAAGTGCTGATCCACCAGGTAGGCCGGCAGGTGAACACCGATGAATACCACCTGGAAGCCGCAGACGAAGAAGCCCAGCGACAGCAGCCAGAAGCCCGAGTGGCCGGCCGCCTCGCGCAGTGCATCGCCCAGGCTCTGCTCATGGGCCTGGGGCGGTGGGGGGTTGTCCTTGATCATCGCCACCAGCGGCACGATCAGCGCCACCAGCAACCCCAGCGCCAGCAGTGCCGCGGACCAGCCGAGCCAGCCAATCAGCCCGAGGGTGCCCGGTAGCATGGCGAACTGGCCGAAGGAACCGGCAGCCGCCGCGATGCCCATGGCCATGCTGCGTTTTTCAACCGGCACGGCGCGACCCACAACGCCCAGGATGACCGAGAACGACGTGCCCGAGAGGCCGATACCAATCAGCAAGCCGGCGCTGAACGACAGCGACAGGGCCGAATCGGAGTAGCCCATCAGCACCAGACCCAGCGCATAAAGCACCCCACCGATGACCACCGTCTTCGCCGCGCCGAAGCGATCGGCCAGGGCACCGGTGAAGGGCTGCGCCAGGCCCCAGATCAGGTTCTGCAAGGCAATGGCGAAGGCGAACACTTCCCTGCCCCAGCCGAATTCGCTGCTCATGGGCGCCAGGAACAGGCCGAAGCCATGGCGAATACCCAACGACAGCGCCAGGATCAGCGAGGCCCCTAGAAGAACCCAGCCGCTCGTACGCCATACTGAAGTCATAGAACATTCCTTTACGGGTAGATACCCGCTTCAAAGCAAAAAGATCAGCCGATATGTTCCAGATCATCCAGCAACGCCATCAGGGCCGCCCGCTTCTCCGGCCCCATGCGCTGCCCCATCTCCTGTTGCACCCGCTCCCAGGCCTGCAACGCGGCGTCGAGGCTGGCGCGACCGGCCGGCGTCAGGGACACCAGTCGATTGCGCTGGTCCTCACCGCCCTCCAGCTGCACCAGGTCCTTGGCCTCCAACACCTTGAGGTTGCGCCCCAGGGTGCTGCGGTCCAGGCCCATGGATTCCGCCAGACTGGTGATACTCGGCTGATCCAGCCGGGTCACATGCTTGAGCAACGAATACTGGGCGACATTCAACCCGACGTCGGCAAGGGCATCGTCGTATAGCCGGGTCACATTGCGGGTGGCGCGGCGCAGCTTGGTGCAGAGGCATTGGGTCGGCAACATGGGATGCATGTATATACCCGCACTTGTTGGAGCGTCAATCGAATCCTGCCCGTAGAGAGGGGAATCGCTGGCAGCTCTCGGACCATTCCGAGGCTGATAGCAGGGAAGATCGGGCCTTTCCATCAAGAAGAGGAAAGGCCATGGAAAGGCTCGAATTCGCCAAAAGGCTAAGAGCGGAACAGACCGATGCGGAACAGTGGCTGTGGCGGCATTTGCGCGCAAAACGGCTGCTCGGTTTGAAGTTTCGACGGCAGAAACCCATTGGCCACTTCATCGTCGACTTCATCTGCCAGGAGCGAATGCTGATAGTGGAAGTGGATGGCGGACAGCATCTGGAAAGTTCAACTGACGAGAAGCGGGATGCATGGCTGGCCAGTCGGGGATTCAGAATCTTGCGGTTCTGGAACCACGAAGTGCTGCTGGAAACTGAAGCCGTACTGGAAACCATTCGATTGGCTGCGGAAGAGGCATTTCCAGGTAACTCCCTCTCCCCCGGCCCCTCTCCCTGAAGAGGAGAGGGGTGACTCGCGCCTGTAATGCTGGAGGTAGCCGGCAGCACAGAGTCGGACTCCAGCACGGACAAGCTCCCCTCGCCCTTCAGGGAGAGGGGCCGGGGGAGAGGGCCAATCAGGTCAGCGCAAACGCCACCACCACCAACACCGCCACCTCAACCACCTCCACCAGCGCCCCCGCCGTATCCCCGGTCGTCCCACCCAGCCGCTGCATAAAGCGCCCCCGCAGCCAGGCGAAAACAATCAGCGCAATCACCAGCGCGATCCAGGCCGGCCTGCCCAGCACCAGCATTGCCGCCCCCTGCACCGCCAGCCACACGGGTAGATCCCGGCGTGGCAGGTGTTCGGCCAATGCCTGGCCCAGGCCACCCGGACGGACATAGGCAGTGGTGAGGAACAACAGCGGCAACATCCCGCGTCCCAGCCAGGGCGCCAGCAGCAGGGGGAGCCATTGCCCGGCCTGTAGCAAGGCAGCCAACGCGGCAAACTTCAGCAACAGCACCACCACCAGCACGACCACCGCGATGGGCCCGCTACGCGGGTCCTTCATGATCGTCAGGGTGCGTTCGCGGTCGCCATAGCCACCGACCCAGGCGTCGGCTGTATCCGCCAGGCCGTCCAGATGCAGCCCCCCGGACAACCCTACCCAAAGCGCCAGCACCAGCGCAGCCGACAACAGGACCGGACGCCCCTCCAGCAGATACGCGGCGCCCAGCAGCAACAGGCCGATGAGCAGCCCGACCAGGGGATACCAGAGCAGCGACCGGCCGAACTGCCGGGGCTCCGGCATGCCCGGCAGGCGAACCGGCAGACGAGTGAGGAATTGCAGGGCGATCAGCAGCGGCGTCATGGTCGCTCACGCAGGCCATGTTCGTCGAAGGCCAGGCGGAACAATTCGCCGTGCGCGACCTCCACCTGCATCAACTGGGCACGCGGCAGCTGCCGGGCACGGGCCACCAGCATGCGGATCACACCGCCATGGGTGACCAGCAGCACCCGTTTACCGGCAAAGCGTTCGCGCAGGCGCTCGGCCGCCGCCAGTACCCGCGCCTCGAAGTCCAGCAGGGTTTCGCCGTCCGGCGGCGTGAAGCTGTAGGGGTCGTTCCAGAACTGGCCCAGGCCTTCGGCGTGGTCTTCCATCAACTCGGCGGCGCTGCGGCCTTCCCACTGGCCGAAGTGCAGTTCGCGCAGGTCGGCGTCGAACTGCAGCGGCAAGCCAAGTCGCTGCTCCAGTTCGCGGGCAAAGGCGGCGCAGCGTTGCAGCGGTGAACTCACTAGGATGTCCCACGGCCCCGCGCTATCAGCGCCGGCGCGCATCTGCGCCCAGCCGGTATCGGTCAGGGCGTCATCGAGGCTGCCGCGAAAGCCGCCGCCCCGTTCGGTTTCACCGTGACGCAGAAGGTCGAGCTTCATGCCGGACGATCCGAAACCGAGGCTTCGGCAAAGGTGGCCATGCCGTCGTGCACCTCGCAGGCCAGACGCAGCAGTGGCAGGGCGATGGCGGCACCGCTGCCTTCGCCCAGGCGCAGCCCCAGGTCCAGCAACGGCTGGGCTTCCAGTGCGGAAAGCACCGCGACGTGGCCCGGTTCGGCGGATCGGTGGGAGAACAGCAGCCATTCACGGCAGGCGGGATTGAGGCGCACCGCGCAAAGCGCCGCGACGCTGCAGATGAAGCCATCCACCAGGGCCGGCAAACCGAGCTGGGCGCAGGCAAGGTAGGCGCCGGTGAGCGCCGCGACTTCAAAGCCGCCGAGGCGACGCAGCGTTTCCTCCGGGCTGTCGCAGTGTTCGCGATGCAGGGCCAGGGCATGCTCGATGACCTGGATCTTGTGCGCCACTCCCTCGCCGTCCAGGCCCGTGCCGGGGCCGGCCAGCGCCGTCGCGGGCAGACCGAGCAGTGCACAGGCCAGAGCGCTGGCGGTGGTCGTGTTACCGATGCCCATCTCGCCACCGACGTAGAGATCGGCGCCGGCGCCCTGGGCACGTTCGACACTGGAGCGGCCGGCTTGCAGGGCGATCAGGCACTGGGCGGCGGTCATCGCCGGTTCACGGGCGAAGTTCGCCGTGCCGGCACCCACATGAAGATGCAGCACTCCGGGCAGCGGCTCCAAAGGCAACGCTGTGCCCAGGTCGACCAGTTCCAGGGTAGCGCCGAGGCTACGCGCCAGTACGCTGATGGCAGCGCCACCCCGGACGAAGTTGCGCAACATCTCACCGGTCACGGCCTGCGGGTAGGCGGACACGCCCTCCTCCACCACGCCGTGATCACCGGCGAACACCGTGAACCAGGGACGCTCGACACTCGGCCGCTCGCGGCCCTGCTGGGCGGCCAGGGTGATAGCCAGCGCTTCCAGTTGGCCAAGGGCGCCGCGGGGCTTGGTGAGCTGGTCCTGCCGGGCCTGTGCCTTGGCGCGGGCGATGGGGTCGAGGGGCTGGCAGGGGGCCTGCCACCATTGCAGCGGGGTCATAGGGCGTCTCCCTTGAGAATCGTGGGCAGGCCGGCGACGGTGAATATCACCCGTTCGCAGCGTTCCGCCAGGGCCTGGTGCAGCCAGCCGGCTTCGTCGACATAGCGGCGGGTCAGCTCGCCCAAGGGCACGACGCCCAGGCCGGTTTCATTGCTCACCAGCAGCACGCGGCCCGGCAGTGCGGCCATGCAGCCGAGCAGCGCTTCGCGCTCGTCGTCGAGCCGCGCCGGGTCGTCCAGCACCAACAGGTTGGTCAGCCAGAGCGTCAGGCAATCCACCAGCAGGCAGGTATCGGCGGCGGCGTTCTCGCGCAGCACGCGGGCCAGTTCCAGCGGTTCTTCCACCAGCCCCCAATGGTCCGGGCGACGGGCGCGGTGATGGGCCACCCGCGCGTTCATTTCGCCGTCCAGCGGCTGGCTGGTGGCGATATAGACGACCTTCAGGCCGCTCTCCGCAGCCAGCTTCTCGGCAAGGCGGCTCTTGCCGGAACGGGCGCCGCCGAGGATGAGTTCACGCATGACGATGCTCCTGGTTGCCAAGGCCGCACAGATCGGCCAGCCAGCGGGTATCCAGGTGTTGCTCCACCTGGTCGGCCAGACGTTCGATATCGCGTTCGCGCAAGGCGTGGTAATCCACTGTTTGCACCGCCGCGAGGCCTGCCCAGCGAAGGATGGCGGCGCAGGCATCGGAGGATTCGAAAAAGCCGTGCAGGTAGGTGCCCATGACCTGGCCATCCAGGCTGCGGGCGCCATCGACTCGGCCATCGTCCAGCGCGACGGCGGGGTGTTCGAGACCGGCGCCCGTGGTGACGCCGGCATGGATTTCGTAGCCGCTCACGGTCGCGCTTTCCAGCAGCAGGCGGCCGCCGACATTGCGCAGCTGTTTTTCCGGCTCCAGCACGGTGTCGATGTCCAGCAGGCCGAGGCCGTCGCTCGCCCCCGCCGGGCCTTCGAGGCCGTGAGGATCGGCAATGCTGCAGCCGAGCATCTGATAGCCGCCGCAGATGCCCAGCACCTTGCCGCCATAGCGCAAATGACGCTGCAAGGCCTTATCCCATCCGTGTTCGCGCAGCCGCGCGAGATCAGCGCGCACGCTCTTGGAGCCGGGCAGGATGATCAGGTCAGCCGGCGGAATGGGCTGGCCGGGACCAACGAAGTTGAGCTGTACCTGCGGGTGCAGGCGCAGGGGGTCGAAGTCGGTGTGGTTGCTGATGCGCGGCAGCACCGGCACCGCCACCTGCAGCAACTCGCCGCCCTTGAAAGCCTGGCGCTGGTCGATGGCGTCCTCGGCTTCCAGGTGGAAGTCAGTGAGGTAGGGCAGTACGCCAAGCACGGGCTTGCCGGTACGTTGTTCCAGCCAGTCGAGTCCCGGTTTGAGCAGGGCGATATCGCCGCGGAAACGGTTGATGACGAAGCCCTTCACCCGCGCCTGCTCGCTGGGCGACAGCAACTCCAGGGTGCCCACCAGATGGGCGAAAACGCCGCCCCGGTCGATATCGGCCACCAGGATCACCGGGCAATCCACCACTTCGGCGAAACCCATGTTGGCGATGTCGTTGGCGCGCAGGTTGATCTCCGCCGGTGAGCCGGCGCCCTCCACCATCACCACCGGATACCGGGCCGACAGGCGCTGATGGGACTCCAGCACGGCCGCCATCGCGACTTTCTTGTAGTCGTGGTAGGCCGCCGCATTCATGCTGGTAACGGCGCGACCGTGGATGATCACCTGGGCACCGATGTCGGTGTTCGGCTTGAGCAGCACCGGGTTCATGTCGGTATGGGGCGCCAGTCCGCAGGCTTGCGCCTGTACCGCCTGGGCACGGCCGATCTCGCCACCATCGGCGGTCACCGCGCTGTTCAGCGCCATGTTCTGCGGTTTGAACGGCGCCACCGCAACACCCTGGCGCGCAAGCCAGCGGCACAGGGCGGTCACCAGGGTGCTCTTGCCGGCGTCGGAGGTGGTGCCCTGCACCATCAGGGTCGTCATGGCCGCTCCTTGGAGTAATCGATCAGGGCCAGCCGCAGCCGCTCCCAGCCCGCCTCGTTCGGCGGCAGGCCGAAGCGCAGGCTGGACGGTGCGGTAAACAGCCGAGTGAGAATGCCGTGAGCGGCGAGGAATTCGTGCAGAGGCGCTGCGTCGTCGCGAACCAGGCGCTGGAACAACGCCGTGCCGCCGCCGGGCGTCAGGCCGTACTCGCGCAGCAGGGCCTCCAGCCGCTGGCCATCCAGCAACAGGGCCTGGCGCTGGCGTTGCTGGCCTTCGACATCCTGCAACAGGGCCTTTGCCAGTGCTCGCGCCGGGCCGCTTACCGTCCACGGGCCGAGCAACTCTTCGAGCGCCACCAGCAAGGCCGTTTCGGCCAGCACGAAGCCCAGGCGGATTCCCGCCAGGCCGAAGAATTTGCCGAAGGAGCGCAGCACCACCAGCCCGGGCAAGGGGCAATGGGTGGCCAGGCTCTGCTCCGGCGTGCAATCCATGAAGGCTTCATCCACCAGCAGCCAGCCGCCCCGCTGCGCCAGGCGCGCGCGCCAATCCAGCAGCGTCTGCGGCGCCAGGCGCTGGCCAGTGGGGTTGTTCGGGTTGACCACCAGCAGCACGTCGAATCGCGCCAGCTCGCGTTCGGCGGTTTCAGCATCCAGCTCTTCCAGCTCATGGCCTTCGCGGCGCCAGGCGTGGGCATGCTCGGCGTAACAGGGCGAGATCACCCCGACGCGGCCAGGCGCGCGAAGACGCGGCAGAGCCTGGATCGCAGCCTGGGAGCCGGCCACCGGCAACAGCGATTGGCAGCCGTAGAACTGACGGGCCGCGTCTTCCAGGCCATCGTCACGTTCCGGCAGGCGTGCCCAGGCGGACGCGGGAATTGGCGGCAGCGCCCAACCATAGGGCGCAATGCCAGTGGAGAGGTCGAGCCAGTCCGCCTCGGCGATGCCGTAGCGCTGTGCGGCCGCGCGCAGCCGTCCGCCATGTTCAAGCAAGGAACCAGCCTCCGATGATCAGTACCGCCAGCCAGAGCAGCACGCCCTGGCGCACGAGGTCCATGGCGCGGCGGATATCCTCGGCGCGCGCGGCCGGGCCTTCGCCCAGCACCGGGCGCTGATGCAACTCGCCGTGATAGACGGCCGGGCCGCCCAGGGCCACGCCCAGCGCGCCAGCACCAGCAGCCATCACCGGACCGGCGTTGGGGCTGTCCCACTGCGGCGCCTGACGGCGCCAGCAGCGCAGGGCCAGAGCAGTCTTGCCAAGCAGCGCATAGGTCAGGGCCACCAGGCGCGCCGGAATGTAGTTGAGCAGGTCGTCGATACGCGCGGCCGCCCAGCCGAAGCGCTCGAAGCGCGCGTTGCGGTAGCCCCACATGGCGTCCAGCGTGTTGGACAGGCGGTAGAGCACCACGCCGGGCGCACCAGCCACGGCGAACCAGAAGAGCGCGGCGAACACCGCGTCGCTGCCGTTCTCCAGCACCGACTCGGTGGCGGCGCGCGCCACGGCGGGCTCGTCCAGCTCACGGGTTTCGCGACTGACCATATAGCCCACGCGCTTGCGTGCCTGGGCCAGATCACCCGCCTGCAGGGCGCTGGCCACAGGCTCGGCATGTTCGTTGAGGCTGCGCAGACCAATGGCGGCATAGAGCGCGACAACGCCGACCAGCCAACCGATATAAGGCAGCTCCGAGAGCAGCCAGGCCGCCAATGTCAGTGGCAACACCGCCAGCACCCAGGCGCTCACGCCATGGCTACGCCAGCCGCGCCCGCCAGGGTTGAAGCGCTGCTCCAGGTGGTTGGCGAGCTTGCCGAAGGCCACCAGTGGGTGCCACCCCTTCGGCTCACCGAACAGCGCGTCCAACGCCACGGCACCGAGGGTGAGAAATCCCAGGCTCATGGACGCTGCCCCCACTGATTCTCGAACACCAGATCCGCCAGCGGACGTGGCTGCGCCCAGCCTTCCAGCGCGAGCATGGGCGCCGGGTAGAACGCCTCGACCGGCCCCAGGCAGAGCACCGCCATGGGCTTGCTGCCTGCGGGCATGCCGAGCAGGTCGGCCAGGGCGAGCGGATCGAACAGCGATACCCAGCCCATGCCCAGACCTTCCGCGCGAGCCGCCAGCCAGAGGTTCTGGACAGCGCAGGAAAGTGAGGCCAGGTCCATTTCCGGCAGGGTGCGACGGCCGAACACATGGGCTTCGCGGCCGTCCATCAGCGCGGCCACCAGCAGTTCGGCACAATCGCGGATACCTTCGACCTTGAGCTTCATGAATTCGTCGGAGCGTTCACCCAGGGCGTCGGCCGTGCGTACCCGCTCGGCTTCCACCAGGGCCTGGATAGCCTCGCGCAGCGCCTTTGCGGTAATACGGATGAACCGCCAGGGCTGCATCAACCCGACGCTGGGTGCGTGATGAGCCGCCTCCAGCAACCGAGCCAACAGGTCGGGGGCCACTTCACCGCCGCAGAAGTGGCGCATGTCGCGCCGCTCGGCGATGGCGCGGTAGACCGCCGCGCGCTCATCCCGGCTGAAGGCGTGCTCGCTCATGGTCGGAACAGCTCCGCAGCCGCCCGGGGGTTGGACGGCAGGTAGAAGTGGATGTAGGACGCGGTCAGGCGGCCAATGCGGAACACCGCCTCGGCCACCGGCTTGTCGTTCGGGCACAGCCCGCGAACCAGCGGCTCCAGTGGCGAATCCAGCAGTGAGTGGTGGAAGGTGTGCCCGCGCAGGCTGCCTTCCGGCAACGGCGCCTCTTGCAGGGCCAGCGCCGCCAGGCGCTTCTGCAGGGTGGCGCGGCCGGGCAGCAGGCCGAGCAATGCGGCGGATTCACCGCCTGCATCGGCCAGGGCTTCCAGCAGATAGAGCATGCCGCCGCACTCGGCGAGGATCGGCTTGCCCACCCCATGGTGGGCGCGGATGGCCTCGGCCATGGCGCGGTTGCCCTCCAGTTGGCGCAAGTGCAGCTCGGGGTAGCCGCCCGGCAGGTAGAGGCTGTCCACCTCAGGCAGGCGCGGGTCGGCCAGCGGCGAGAAGAACACCAGTTCGGCGCCCAGGCGCTGCAGCAGATCGAGGTTGGCCTGGTAGAGGAAGGCGAAAGAGGTATCCCGCGCCACGCCGATGCGTACGCCGGCGAGCCCGTCACCCACATCCTGGGGCTCGGGCGCGGCAAAGCTCACGGGCGGCGGCAGGGCGACTTCCGCGCTGGCAGCCAGGGCATCGGCGGCGGCATCCAGGCGTGCGTCGAGGTCCGCCAGTTCCTCGGCCTGCACCAGGCCCAGATGGCGACTGGGCAGTTCGACATCGGAGCTGCGCGGCAGGGAGCCGTACCAGCGAATCCAGTCCGGCAGGCTTTCGCGGATCAGGTCGCTATGGCGCTGGCTGCCGACGCGGTTGCCGAGCACGCCGGCAAAGGGCAGGTCCGGCTGGTAAGTGGCCAGACCTACAGCCAGCGCGCCGAAGGTCTGGGCCATGGCGGCGCCGTTGATCACGCCCAGCACCGGCACACCGAAGTGGCGCGCCAGATCGGCGGCCGAGGGTGAGCCGTCGAAGAGACCCATCACGCCCTCGATCAGGATCAGGTCCGCCTCCCCCGCCGCCTCCCAGAGCAGGCGGCGACTTTCCGCCTCGCCCACCATCCACAGGTCCAATTGGTAGACCGGCGCGCCAGATGCGCGGGCCAGGATCATCGGGTCGAGGAAATCCGGCCCGCACTTGAACACCCGCACCCGCTTGCCCTGGCGGGCGTGCAGGCGAGCGAGCGCGGCGGTCACCGTGGTCTTGCCCTGGCCGGAAGCGGGGGCAGCGATCAGTAGCGCGGGGCATTGTCTCCCCTCTCCCTCTGGGAGAGGGGTGGGGGTGAGGGAAAGCTGGTCAGGCATGGGTGGCCCTCTCCCCGGCCCTCTCCCTGAAGGGAGAGGGGGTAAAAGCAGCAACAGTCAGCGGCATCAGAACTCCACGCCCTTCTGGGCCTTCACGCCGGCCTTGAAGGCGTGCTTGACCAAGCTCATTTCGGTAACGGTGTCGGCGGCATCGATCAGGCCCTGCGGGGCGCCACGACCGGTGGCGACCACATGCTGATGCTCGGGGCGGGATTCGATGTCCTTCAGCACGGCGTCCAGCTCCAGGTAACCGTGCTTGAGGGCGATGTTCAGCTCATCCAGCACCACCAGGCCGATCTGCGGATCGTCCATCAGGCTGCGGGCCACAGCCCAGGCTTGCTGGGCTTTCTCGATGTCGCGCTGGCGGTCCTGGGTATCCCAGGTGTAGCCCTCGCCCATCACGTGGTAGCTGACTTCCTCGGGGAAGCGGCGGAAGAAAAGCTCTTCGCCGGTGGACATGCCGCCCTTGATGAACTGCACCACGCCGACCTTGAGGCCATGGCCAAGGGCCCGGGCGACCATGCCGAAGGCCGAACTGCTCTTGCCCTTGCCGTTGCCGGTGTGCACCAGCAGCAGGCCGTACTCGTCCTGGGCCTGGGCGATCTTCTCGTCGACGACGGCCTTCTTGCGTTGCATGCGGGCCTTGTGGCGGGCGTCGCGGTCGGCGGATTCGGTCATGGGAAAATCCTCAGGTCAAAGGGATTGATAGCGGACGGTAAAAAACACTGCCTGCCCCGGCTGGTTGTAGTCCAGCGCGGATTCATAGTCGGCGTCCAGCAGGTTGGTCACCTTGGCCTGCAGGCGCCATTCTTCGGTCAGCCAATACTCACCGCGCAGGTCGACGGTGCCGTAGCCGGCGGAGAACCAGGGCTTGGCAGCCCCCTCCCCGCCCTTGCGGGTGAATATCTGGATGACCCCGCCAATGGCCTCGGAACCATAAAGACTGGAGCGAGGGCCACGCACCACTTCGATGCGCTCGATCAGTTCCACGGGCAGGTCCTGGAAGGCGGTGATACCGGCGCTCACCGAGCCCACCTTGATGCCGTCGATCAGCACCAGCACATGGTCGGATTCGCTGCCACGCAGGAACAGGGTGGTGTTCTTGCCAGGGCTGCCGTTATTGCTGAGGGTCACGCCCGGCACTTTCTGTAGCAGCTCGGGCACCGAACGCGCCTGGCTGCGTTCGATCTCCGCGCGGTCGAACACGGTGGTTGCCGCCAGGCTGGCGCGAACCGGCCGCTCACTGCGGGTGGCGGTGACGACCTGTTTGTCCAGCGTCAACGGCGCTGCGGCCAGGAAAGGGGAAAAGGACGAGCTGCCAAGCAGCGCAAACGCCGCCGGCCCGATGAAAGGCTTGCGAATCAAGGTCGAAATCTCCGTCGTGCCACCCGCGCGACATCTACAAGGGGTACTGCATGCGGAAACACTCCGCGATGCCCTGCTTGCGCCAGGCCGGTCTCCGGGCTTGCGAGTGGAGCCTGAACTCCCGTGCCGCGCCTTCCCATGCGTGCGCACAGTGGCCGATTGCGGCGTTCTACTCGCCTACCGTTGCGGGGGCAGCGCCGGATTCTTCAAAGGAATGGACCGGCTTCCCTGTTTCACCCCTTTGGCCAAAGCCAAGGGGCACCTGAGGCAGCGGCGAAGGTTAGAGGGTGCGCGGGGTAGCGTCAAATCCGACACGGCGCAGCCGGCAGGTCAGGCAATTTCTCAACGAATCGAACACAAGGGTGGAAGTCGCTCTTCACTTCCACCAGCGCTGTGGCAAGGCTCTCAATGCAACCGGTGAGTTCGGCCCGAATTCGTCAATTGATGCAAGTCTTAATTCGGACTATAAATGGCCCACCCCATTCAGTCTCGTTGGGGCGCTTCACCCCGTCGGGGCGCCGCGCCCACACCACCTGGGAGATGTCATGAAAATCCAGACCATCAGCTACCTGAAGCAGCATGCTGCCTCGCTGGACCTCAGCGAGCCCATGGTGATCACCCAGAATGGCGTGCCGGCCTACGTGGTCGAGTCCTATGCCGAGCGCCAGCGTCGTGACGAAGCGCTTGCGTTGATCAAACTGCTGTCCTTCGCCGACCGCGATGCGGCCGAAGGCCGGTTGATCTCGGGTGACACCCTGCTGGAACGCCTCAAGCAGCGCAGCCCCATTGCCCAGGGAGCACCGGGAGCACCGGGAGACGCCCAGGATGAGCAGAACGATTGAGATCGCCTACGCCTCGACAGCCGAAGAAAGCCTGGTTGCCCAGATCCACCACCTCACGCCCCACCATGGCCCCGAACAAGCCCAGGCGCGACTGATCGAACTGGTCAGGAGCGCCGAAAAGCGCTTGAAGTCACACCCGCTGGCCGCCCCGGTGTGCGAGCAGGCTGCCCTCTTCGGCATTCGTCATTACCGGGAATTGCATATCGGTGAATACCGCATCCTCTATCGCTACCTTGAGCCCGAGGCACGGGTTGTAGTGGCACTGTTCCTACGCCAGCGACAGAGCATCGAAGAGCAGCTCATCAACTATTGCCTGATGCGCTGAAGTCAATCGCGAGGCAAACCGCCGGATGGTGTTGAGCGCCCTGCAGGCTCCGGATCAGGCTGTCGGGAGGGCGGCCATTCAATGCCTCGGATTGAAGCCGGCCGGCTTGCCGGCCAGCCAGTCGACGAAGGTACGCAGGCGCTCATCAGCCAGCAGGGCGTCACGGCTGTTGTAGGTCAGGGCCAGCTCCTTCTCGCTGAACAGCTTGTGGAGCTGGTTGTGGCAGGGGCGGCAGACCCAGAGGGTGGCCGTGATGCGTTCGCTCTTCGCAAAACGTTTCTGCACATAGGGCTTGTCGTGCAGGGCCTTGGGGATCAGGTGATGGCGCGTCAGCGGGGAGGCGTGGCCACACAGCTCACAGGCGTCGGGCTGGGGCGGCAGGCGGATGGGTTCGGGCATGCCCTTCAGCGCTTGCGGCAGAGCGTCAGGCCATCACCCACGGGCAGCAGCGACAGGTCGACGCGCGGGTCGGACTTCAGGGCCAGGTTCAGGGCCTGGATGGCGCGGGTATCGGCGCTGTCCGGCTCGGCTTCCAGCACGCGGCCACTCCAGAGCACATTGTCGAAGAGGATCAACCCGCCCTGGCGCGCCAGGCGCAGGGCTTCTTCCAGATAGGCCGGGTAGTTGGCCTTGTCGGCGTCGATGAAGATCAGATCGAAGCGGCCGGCTTCCAGGCCGGCCAGCGTATCCAGCGCCGGCGCAAGGCGCAGTTCGATGCGCGCGGAAACCCCAGCTTCCTGCCAGTAGCGGTGGGCGATAGCGTTGTACTCACCCGGCAGGTCACAACAGAGCATGCGGCCGTCCTCGGGCATCTCGGTGGCCATGCACAACGCACTGTAGCCGGTGAAGGTACCTACTTCGAGGATGCGGCGGGCGCCGGTGAGCTTGACCAGCAAGGCCATGAACTGCCCCTGCTCCGGCGCGATCTGCCAACGGGCCATGGGCATGGCTGCAGTTTCCGCACGCAAGCGTTCCAGCAAAGGCGACTCCCGCAGTGAGACATCGAGGAGATAGCTGTAGAGGGCGTCGTCGAGGTTCAGCGTGCGGTTGGTCATGGCGACCTCAGTGATTCTGGGCCAGGCGCGGGTCGAAGATAACGCGCTTGGCGCTCAGGTAGCTACGTTGCCAGTAGCTGTTCGACAGGCTGTCCAGGCGGACCGTTCCACCGGTTCGCGGCGCGTGGACGAAACGCCCCTCGCCCACATAGATGCCGGCATGGCTGACCTGCCCGCCACCGTTGGTAGCGAAGAACACCAGGTCGCCGCTCTGCAGGGCGTTGACACCGATGCTGGGCGCGCGCATGGCGATCAGTTCGCGGGTGGAGCGTGGCAGGCTGATGCCCACGGCATCGCGGTAGACGTAGCCGATCAGGCCGCTGCAATCGAAACCGCTGTCCGGGGTGTTGCCGCCCCAGCGATAGGGCGTGCCCACCAGGCCCAACGCGCGAAACAGCACGTCTTCCGCCGCAGGCGAGAACTGCTGGGCAGGGGCAGTAACGACAGAGGGAGAATAAGGCGGCGGTACCTTGCTCGCACAAGCGGTGAGCAACGCGGCCAGGGCAATGATGGCGAGGCGGTCCGGTGCGAGCATGGCAAGTCAGTCCTGACTTGAGGAATGCACGCTAATTTGCTGATCTCACAGTGATATTGCAAGCAAAAGCTGCACGACCGGGCAGAAAAAAGCCGAGGCAGCCCTGGAGGACGCCTCGGCTTGTCGTCTCGCGCCCTGCGGGATCAACGATGCAGCGGGGATTGGCGAGCCGGGGTGTTCATTGCCAGGACGCGCTTGGCTTCCATGTAGCTGGCCTTCCAGTAACGGTCGTCGAGGCTGTCGACGCGCACACCGCCGCTGCGGCTGCTGCTGGAGTGGATGAACTGGTCATCGCCGATATAGATGCCGGCGTGGCTGACACGGCCACGGCCACGGTTATTGAAGAACACGATATCGCCAGGCTGCAGCTCGCTGCGGGCGATCACCGGGGCATCCAGGTTGATCATCTCGCGGGTAGAACGCGGCAACTGGATACCGGCTTCTTCCTTGAACAGGTAGCCGACAAAGCCGCTGCAATCGAAGCCGGTCTTCAGGGAACGACCACCGAAGCGGTAGGGCGTGCCCACCAGTTCGAAACCGCGCTCCAGCAGGCCATCGGACAGGGATGGCATCTGGTAGGGCTCGTCGTCGGTGAGATTCGCCAGGTCCAGGGCGGTGGGCTCGCGCTCATTCAGCAGCGAATCGGGCGCGCCATCGGCTATGGGAGCCTGGGACTGGAACTGGGGTTGCTGCTGCACATTGCCTGCGCAAGCGGCGAGAAACAGGGCGAAGGTGAGAGGCACGAGGGGTGCGAAGCGCTTCAGCATGGGCACGACCGTGTCGAATGGTTTTTGATGAAGGCGCGACTATGCCCTCTATCAAACCCATTTGCAAATTTAATCGCCCGAAATGTGACTCAGCAGTCCTTGCAAAACTTCTAAGGCCTTTCCTCTGAGGTGGACATCGACGACAGGACTGAGGTCGGTGAGCGCCGGGTTGATTTCCACGGTGAAACCGCCTGCCTGGCGGGTACGGAGAACGGGCTCGATGATGTAAGGAAAGCTCGCCGTGGTTCCCACCGAGATCACCGCATCGAATCCCTTGCGTAGCTCGGCGTAGAGGCTGTCGATGGCCTGCTCTGGAAGCATTTCTTCGAACAGCACCACAGGTGGGCGGAGAATACCACCACAGTCATGACATTTGGGAGGCATTTCCCCTGCCAGATGTCGGGCGAGGTCGGAACTTTCCGCCCCGCAGGACTGGCAATACAGCGGTGACAGCTCGCCATGGATCTCGATCAGCCGTTCCGGCGGTGACCCCGCCTGGCGGTGGTAACCGTCGATGTTCTGGGTCAGCACCCAGCATTCCGGCTTGATCTTCTGCAACTCTGCGATGGCTTCGTGACCCGCATTCGGGCGGGCATCCAGGCAGGCGCGCCCCAGTTGCGCGAGGTACTTCCAGCAGAGCGCAGGGTTGCGCCGCAACATTGGCCCGGAAAGCGCTTCCTCTATAGGCAGTCCCTCTTCCGTTGCACCGTTGTAGAGACCGCCCAATCCCCGGTAAGTGGGCAGGCCGGAGTCGGCCGAGAGCCCGGCCCCGGTGATGATCAGGATTCGCTCGGCCGCCTTGATGGCAGCCGCCACACGCTGGATATCCGACATGCTCCCTCCTCTACCGGCCGGCGCCGGGCGGGCATCGCGACTCAGTGATTGACGGTATGCGCCAGCATCACGGACAGCTGGCAGAGCGGGCGACCACTGTCGGCATGCCACTGATTGAAGGCAGCCTGCACCTGGGCCAGGTCTTTCTGGCTGGTCGGTGCCTTGTCGATGATGTCCTGGGCCTTCAGGGCGGCGACCATGTCGTCGGTCGGGATGAAGGTGTCCTTGCCGACCATGCGCAGGAAGCGCGGCGCCGACAGTCCGCCAAGCTGGTTGCCATGTTTGGCCAGGTATTTCCACAAACCAACAATATCCGTCACCGGCCAGTCGGCGATCAGGGCACCGAAACTGCCCTTCTCCCGCGCCACGTCCAGCACGAACTGGGCATTGCGCGGCACGCTCTTGAGCTTGCCCAGATGACGGATCAGCCGCGCGTCCTGCATGAGACGCTCCAGGTGCTCCGCGCCCATCAGCACCACTTTCTGCGGATCGAAGCCGAAGAACGCTTCCTCGAAGGCCGGCCACTTGGCATCCACCAGGCTGTGCTTGAGGCCGGCGCGGAACACGCGCAGAGCGATCAGCGACAGGTAGCGGTCATCACTGAGCACGCGCAGCTCGGCATCGCTGCGCGGTTGCGGCAGGCGCGCTTCCAGGGCTTCGGCCGAGCCGAAGCGGTTCAGGCAGTACTCGTGGAGCCAACGGTAGTCGCGCATGCGGTGTCCTTTCGATGCGGAAACAATTCCCTGTAGGAGCGAGCAAGCTCGCTCCTACAGGGGCACAGTCAGATGTTGACCACGTCCAAAGTGCGCGGCGCGGCGGTTTCGTCGATGCGCAAATTGACGAAGTCGAACAGATTGCGGTCGGCCAGCTGCGAAGGCACCACATTCTGCAAGGCACGGAACATGATCTCGGTACGGCCCGGCGACTTGCGCTCCCATTCGTTGAGCATTTCCTTGACCACCTGACGCTGCAGGTTCTCCTGGGAGCCGCAGAGGTTGCACGGGATGATCGGGAATTCCTTGAGGACGGAATACGCTTCGATGTCGGCCTCGTTGCAGTAAGCCAGCGGGCGGATCACCACGTTGCGGCCATCGTCGGCACGCAGCTTTGGCGGCATGGCCTTGAGGGTGCCGCCGTAGAACATATTGAGGAAGAAGGTTTCCAGGATGTCGTCGCGGTGGTGCCCCAGGGCCATCTTGGTCGCGCCGATCTCGTCGGCGAAGGTATAGAGGGTGCCGCGGCGCAGGCGCGAGCAGAGCGAGCAGGTGGTCTTGCCTTCCGGGATCTTCTCCTTCACCACCGAGTAGGTGTCCTTCTCGATGATGTGGTACGGCACGCCGATGGACTCCAGATAGGCCGGCAGGATGTGCTCGGGGAAGCCGGGCTGCTTCTGGTCCATGTTCACGGCCACGATCTCGAACTTGATCGGCGCGACCTTCTGCAAATACAGCAGCACGTCCAGCATGGTGTAGCTGTCTTTGCCGCCGGACAGGCAGACCATGACCTTGTCGCCATCCTCGATCATGTTGAAGTCGGCGATGGCCTCGCCGGCCAGGCGGCGGATACGTTTCTGCAGTTTGTTCTGGTTGACCGAAAGGGTGCCCATGGTGCTCTGAAATCCGGGGGAGATGCGAAAAGCTGGCTATTTTACGCACAAAGCGCGCGCGGCCCCAGCCCCCTTATCCGCCTGTGCTAGGCTCCCGCGAATGAGCCATGAACTCGACCCCAACCTGAGCCTGAGTGATCAACTCCACGAACTCTTGCGTGGGGCGCCTGAAGGCCTGAGCGAGTACCAGCTGATCCAGGCCTTGAAGGCGCACCACTCCACCCATATCCCGCATCTCGAACTGACCGACAAGCTGGTGCTGTTCCGCACCCACTTCCTGGTCTTCAACGCCCTCTATCTGTTGCGCGACCGCCTGAGCGGCGAAGGTCTGGCCCATCTCGCCATCAGCCCGCTGTGCGTTCAGCTGCTGCCCTACGAAGCGGGCACGGCGGCGGCCCTCAGCGAACTGGACCCACTGCGCGAGTACTACCTGGACCTGACAAACCTTCGGGACACCACGGAAGACGATGTGGAGCGGCTGCTGGCCAGCTTCTGGACGCGCATGCAAGGCAGCGAGGAGAAGCTCGCGGCGCTGGAACTGTTCGGCCTGCACAACGGCAACCAGCCGCTCAGCCTGGCGGTGATCAAGCAGCGCTATCGGCAACTGGTGAGCCAGCATCACCCGGATCGCGGCGGCAGCACCTCGCGCCTGCAGTCGATCAACAAGGCTATGGAAATACTGCAACGCTATTACAGCTAAGGTTGAATCTTCGATTCGCTCTAAGGCGACGCCGGACAGCCTGCCTATACTGCGACATAAGGTCGCATAGGTCGGCCGAGCACCGGACGGCGCTGGCTACGCGCTTCCGGCGCTTCGCTGGGGGGCGACCTCATAATAATGAGGAGGTGTTCAGCATGATCCACCACGTTTGGGGGCTCTTCACTCATCCCGATCAAGAGTGGCAGGAGATTCGTGGCGAAGAGGAAAGCGTTAGCCACATGTATCTCACCCACGTCCTGATCCTTGCTGCAATTCCCGTGATTTCTGCCTATATCGGCACCACCCAGGTCGGCTGGGTACTGGGCAAGGGCGATCCCGTGATGCTCACCCAGGCCAGCGCGATGCAGATGTCCATCATGTCCTACCTGGCGATGCTGGCCGGGGTGGCGGTGATGGGCGGTTTCATCCACTGGATGGCACGTACCTACGATGCCAACCCGAGCATCACTGAGTGCATCGTCTTCGCAGCCTATTGCGCGACCCCGCTGTTCATCGGCGGCCTGGCAGCGCTTTACCCGCACCTCTGGTTCGGTGCGACGGTGGGCACGCTCGCCATCTGCTACACGGTCTATCTGCTCTATGTGGGCATACCGACCTTCATGAACATTCCCAAGGACGAAGGCTTCCTGTTCTCCAGCTCGGTGCTGGCAGTGGGCCTGGTGGTGCTGGTGGCGATGATCGCCTCTGCCGTGATCCTCTGGGGCTTCGGCCTCGGCCCGGTGTACACCAGCTGATTATTCCTCGCTGACCAGAAGGCCGCCTGCGGGCGGCCTTTTCTTGTGGCCGGGAATAACCGCTCGGCGCCACCCCCTTCGGGCGATTCCGGCTTTGCGGCATAATTCCGCGCCAACGGAGTGCCCTATGCCCGAGCAGCTACTTGCCCGCGTCGAAACCTGCTACCAGCAGGCCGAAGCCTTTTTCAAATGCCGGTTCCCCCGCCCCGAAGTGAGTTTCAAGCTGCGCGGGCAGAAGGCCGGCGTCGCCCATCTGGACGAAAACAAGCTGCGTTTCAACCCGCAGCTCTACCGCGAAAACCAGGAAGACTTCCTGCGCCAGACAGTCGCCCACGAGGTGGCGCATCTAGTGGCCCACCAGTTGTTCGGTGCGCGCATCCAGCCCCATGGCGAGGAATGGCAACTGATCATGCGCGGCGCCTACGAACTGCCCCCCAACCGCTGCCACACCTATGAAGTGAAGCGGCGCCGGGTAACGCGCTACCTCTACCGCTGCGCCTGCCCCGACAGCCACCCTTTCTCCGCCCAGCGCCACGCCCTGGTGACACGCGGCCGCTGCTATTACTGCCGGCGCTGTCGGGTGACGCTGGTGTTCAGCGGGGAACAGAGCCAGATGTAAGGCATTGTCAGCCCACCACCTTCGCCGCTTTCAGCGCTTCGATCTGCTCGGCGCCAAGCCCCAGCTCAGCCAGCACTTCGGCGGTATGCGCGCCAACAGTTCCGCCGGCGTGACGCGGTGCCGGCAGGCCGGCGGAGAATTTGATCGGGCAGGCGATCTGTTGTTGCGCCGGCAGGCCATCGCGCGGCACGTCCACCACCAGGTCGCGAGCCTTGATCTGTGGATGCTCTACCGCTTCGGACAGCGGCAGCATCGGCTCCACGCAAGCATCCAAAGCTGCGAACACTTCAACCCACTCGACGAAGTCGCGCTTCTCGAACTCGACCTCGATGGCCCGCTTCAGCTCGCGCTGGTCTTCAGCCTTGGACGACAGCCCCTTGGCCGCCAGTTCCGGTCGGCCGATGGCGGCGCAGAACTGCTGCATGAACTGCGGCTCCAGGCTACCCACCGAGAACCAGCGGCCGTCGCGGGTGCGATAGTAGTCGTAGAAGCTGCCGCCGTTCAGCGCCTGGTTCTCCATGGCCGGCTCCACGCCAGCGCCCAGGTAACCCGCCCCCGCCATGCCGTGCAGGGCGAAGGCGCAGTCGGTCATGCTCACGTCGACGTGCTGCCCCTCCCCCGTCGCCTGGCGATGGATCACCGCCGCCAGCAAGCCCATCACGCCATGCAACGAACCACCACCGATGTCCGCCAGCTGCACGCCCAACGGCAGCGGCCCGCTGTCGCGACGCCCGGTGTAGCTGGCGATGCCGGCCAGGGCCAGGTAGTTGATGTCGTGCCCGGCGCGGTCGCGGTAAGGGCCGGTCTGGCCGTAGCCGGTGATCGATACGTAGATCAACTGCGGATTGACCGCCTTCAGCGCGCTGTACCCCAGACCGAGGCGGTCCATTACGCCAGGGCGGAACTGCTCCAGCACAATGTCGTAGTCCCGCACCAGTTGCCTGACCAGCTCCACCGCCTCCGGCCGCTTCAGGTCGAGGGCGATGCTGCGCTTGTTGCGGTTGAGGTAGGCATGGCTGGTGGACTGGCCGCCGTCGTGGGGCGGTAGCACACGCACCAGGTCCACGCGCGACGGGGATTCCACCCGCAGCACCTCGGCGCCCATATCCGCCAGCATCAGCGACGCGAACGGCCCCGGCAAAAGGGTGGAGAAGTCGAGGATTTTCAGCGAAGACAATGGGCCTTTCATGGCAGCTCCAGATTCGTGTGTTCGGGCGGTCATTCCCAATGCAACGTCCAGCTTACCGAGGATGATTACCTTGTAGGCCGAGTGGCGCAGCACATAGTCGATGCTCTCCGCCGACTGCAGGAGATAGAGCAGCACGCTGACCAGCCCGGCGAGCATGGCGGGCCTGCGTGCATTGGCTCAGAGCTTCATCCCGCGGCTGATGATCTCTTTCATGATTTCCGAAGTGCCGGCGAAGATCCGCTGGATGCGCGCATTCGCATACATTTTGCAGATGGGGTACTCCCACATGTAGCCCCAACCGCCATGCAACTGCACGCCTTCGTCCACCACCTTGCACAGCAGTTCGGTGGTGAACAGCTTGGCCTCGGCCGCTACCTCAGGCGTGAGCTTCTTCTGGTTGTGGTCCATCACGCAGCGGTCGGTGAACACCTGGGCGACGTCGATCTGGGTGCGCATTTCCGCCAGCTTGAATCGGGTGTTCTGGAAGTGCGCCACCGGGCGGTCGAAGGCCTTGCGCTCCTTCACGTAGGAGAGGGTGGTGAGCAGCGCGGCCTCGGCGCCAGCCACCGCGCCGCAGGCGTTGGTCAAGCGCTCCTGGGCGAGCATGTTCATCAGGTAGAAGAAGCCTCCACGGGCATCGCCCAGCAGGTTCTCCTTGGGCACCTTGACGTTGTTGAAGAACAGCTCGGCGGTGTCCTGGCTTTTCATGCCCAGCTTCTTCAGGTTGCGGCCACGACCGAAACCTTCCATGCCCCGCTCCACCAGGAACAGGCCCATGGCGTGCTTGTTCGACGGATCGGTCTTGGCGGCAACAATCACCACGTCCGCCAGCAGGCCGTTGGAGATGAACACCTTGGAGCCGTTGAGCAGGTAGTGATCGCCCTTGTCCACCGCGGTGGTGCGCATGCCGGCCAGGTCGGAGCCGGCGGCAGGCTCGGTCATAGCCACGGCGAGGATGGTTTCGCCACGGATGATGCCGGGCAGCAAGCGCGCCTTTTGCTCGGCATTGCCATACTCGGCGATGTACGGACCGCAGAGCGCCGAGTGCAGCGGGATCATGAAGCCCGGCTCGTTGATGTAGGCCAGCTCCTCGCACATGATCTGCTCGTAGCGGAAGTCCTTCAGCCCGGCACCGCCGTATTCCTCGTCCGCCCAGGGCAGCAGGAAGCCCATCTCCCCCGCCTTCTCCCACACACTGCGGTCGACCACACCGGCGGCCTCCCACTCTTCCTGGTGCGGTACTACTTCTTTCTGCAGAAAGGCACGGAAGGCCTCGCGGAACAGGTTGTGCTCGGTTTCGAAATGAATGCGCTGCATGGCGTTGCCTCCCTGGGCCCAAGTCGTGCCGCAGGTTAGGCGCCAGCCGCCTGCCCCCTCAATGACGCAAGCGCTCAGTGCGAATTGACTCAATCGGTCAGGCGAGGGCAGCTCGGCCAGTGCGCGAATCCGGCTAGGTTTCGCGAATGAATTCGCTCCCACAAGGAACAATGCAGGCAAAAAAAGCCCGGCTACGGGGAGCCGGGCTTGAGAAAGTCTCCTCACAAGGAGGAGAACGCTGTAGCAGTTGTCGATCAGGCAGCGGTCTGCGGAGCGCCCGAGACTTGGGGCTTGCCGCCGGAAGCCAGCTCGCTCTGCAGGGTGTTCTCGTCCAGCTGCTTGCACCACTTGGCAACCACGATGGTGGCAACGCCGTTGCCGATCAGGTTGGTCAGGGCGCGGGCTTCGGACATGAAGCGGTCGATACCGAGGATCAGCGCCAGGCCGGCAATCGGGAGGGTGCCGACTGCGGACAGGGTAGCGGCCAGTACGATGAAGCCGGAACCGGTGACGCCCGCCGCGCCCTTGGAGGCGATCAACAGCACGGCCAACAGGGTCAGTTGGTGGGTGATGTCCATGGTGGTGTCAGTGGCCTGGGCGATGAACACGGCCGCCATGGTCAGGTAGATGGAAGTACCGTCCAGGTTGAAAGAGTAACCGGTGGGAATGACCAGACCGACCACGGACTTGTTGGCGCCCAGCTTCTCCATCTTGTTCAGCATGCGCGGCAGGGCCGACTCGGAGGAGGAGGTGCCGAGCACGATCAGCAGTTCTTCGCGGATGTAGCGGATGAAGCGCAGGATGCTGAAGCCGTGGGCACGGGCGATGCCACCCAGCACCACCAGGATGAAGAACACGCAGGTGATGTAGAAGCACAGCATCAGCTGGCCGAGCTGCACCAGCGAACCCACACCGTACTGGCCGATGGTGAAGGCCATGGCACCGAAGGCACCGATGGGCGCAACCTTCATGATCATGTTGATGATGCCGAACATCACCTGAGCGATGCGGTCGATGAACTCCAGGACCGGCTTGCCGTAGTCACCCATGCGCTGCAGGGCGAAGGCGAAGATCACGGAGAAGAACAGCACTTGCAGGATGTCGCCCGACGCGAAGGCGCCGACGATGGTGCTGGGGATCACGTTGAGCAGGAAGGCGATGGTGCTCTGCTGCTCGCCGGCAGAGGCGAAGGCGGCGATGCCCTTGGTGTCGAGGGTAGCCGGATCTACGTGCATGCCAACGCCCGGCTGGACGATGTTGACCACGACCAGGCCGATGACCAGGGCCAGGGTGGAGACGATTTCGAAATACAGCAGCGCATAGCCGCCGGTCTTGCCCACTGCCTTCATGTCCTGCATGCCGGCGATTCCGCTGACTACGGTGCAGAAAATGATGGGCGCGATGGCCATCTTGATCAGCTTGACGAAGCCGTCACCCAGGGGTTTAAGCGCGACGCCGGTTTCCGGATAGAAATGGCCCAGGAGGATGCCGATGGCGATAGCGACAATGACCTGGACGTACAAGCTCTTGTAGAACGGTTGGCGGGACATGGCAGTGTTCCTTTCAAGTGATCCCGACCTGTTCCAAAGGCCTGGCGTCACTGTGATCGACACATCTCCCTGTCTGGGAGACTTTTGTTGTTGTGCGGTCCAGTCGAATGGACGGCACTGTCCCTATAGCAGTCGCTGTGCCAACTCCTGAAAACAAATAAAATACTTATTTTTCAATGTGTTATAAAAACAAAAAACCGAGATTCAGCCTGTATCTGGCGGATTTCCGCCAGGACCCCAGGGGGATTTCCGCCACTTCCACCCTTGTGGCCCCCTCCAGCTGCGACCTACCATCGGCCACCCCGACCACGGATCAGCCCCATGCGCGAGCGCACCATCGCCAGCCATTTCGTCCGTGCCGCACTGCGCGGCGCCATGCGCCATGGCGTGGATTGCACCCCCGTGCTGCGCGCCGCCGGCATCCAGCCGGCCTTGCTGGAAGAACCCCGCGCGCGAGTCGCCCCCGAACAGTTCGCGCGGCTGATGCAAGTGCTCTGGGAAGTACTGGACGACGAGTACATGGGCTTCGGTGTGCAGCGCAGCAAACGCGGCACCTTCGCCATGATGTGCCACGCCATCATCCACTGCCGCACCCTGGAAAAGGCCCTGGGCCGGGGCACCCTCTTCTACGGGCTGTTCCCCGATGCGCCGCGCATCACGCTCGCGCGGGACGGTGACTTTGCCGTCCTGACCGTGGACGACGCCAGGCTCCAGGACCCGGATCACTTCCTGGTGGAGAGCCTGCTGGTGATCTGGCACCGCCTGGGCAGTTGGCTGATCGGCCAACGCATCCGCCTGGAAGAAGCCACCTTCAGCTACCCGGAACCGGCCCACGCCAGTGAATACGAACTGCTCTTCCCAACCCGGCGCCAGTTCGGCGCGCCACGCATCAGCCTGCGCTTCCAGGCCCGCTACCTGGCCATGCCGCTATTGCAGGACGAGCGCACCCTCAAGCATTTCCTCGAACACTCTCCAGCCGACCTGCTGGCCCGCCCGGACGGCGGCGACAGCCTGACCAGCCAGATCCGCCGCCTGCTGGGTCGCGACTGCTGCACCTGGCCGGACCTGGAAGCCGTCGCCCAGCAACTGCACATCAGCCCACAGACCCTGCGCCGCCACCTGCGTGAAGAAGGCTCCAGCTTCCAGGAGCTGAAGGACCACCTGCGCCGCGACCTGGCCATCTACCACCTGGGCCGGGACGAACTGTCGATCCAGGACATCGCCGAACAGCTCGGTTTCTCCGAGCCGTCGGCATTCCACAGGGCCTTCAAGAAATGGACGGGACTGACGCCGGGAGCGTATAGGGCGCAGGAGGCGTGAATTGAGCAACTGACAGGAAATGGCGGTGTAGGGGCGAATTCATTCGCCAAGGGCGGCGCAGCTGCCCCTTTGGGGGTGAATGGCAGACCTGCGGTCTGCATGGCGAATGAATTCGCCCCTTCTATGAAGATCTCGGTGTCAAGGCCTGTTCCTCCGATTCATGACTTGGGGCACGCATCAAGGCAGCGGGGCATGCTGCTCGTGAGACCTAGCGTCTCACCACCTTCTATCCGCTGGTCACGAGGACCAACACGATCCTGCTTGCGCGTTGCGCTCAGGCATACCCCTTTGCACCACACCCTTTCTACAAGATCGGTCATCGCGCTGATGACCCGGGCGAATTACGGGCGTGTTGACTGCGTAACTCTTTCGTCGCGGCTCGCTGGCTGAGTGGTGGTGTCAGGGCACGGCTTTCAGTGTTGCACCCGCCGGCAGCTCACCGCGCTCCAGGTAGCGCCACAAGGCGATCACCAGGCGTCGCGCCAGGGCCACGATCGCTACCCGTCGACTGCGACGGCAATCACCGCCGGCCTTCTTGGCGAACCAGTGGCTGAGGGCGCTGTTCGGCTGGTAGTGCAGCCATAGCCAGGCCTGTTCGACCAGCAGCGCGCGGACCCGGGGATTACCCTGCTTGCTGATGCCCTGGTCGACCCGCAGCGTGCCGCTGTCGTAGGGCGAGGGCACCAGGCCAACGCAGGCCCCCAACTGACGGCGGTTGCGAAACTGCCGCCAGAACAGCTCGAGTACCAGTTGCCGGGCGCCGACGGTGCCGATGCCGCGCAACTGGCTCAGTCGCGCCACTTGTTCGGCCTGGCGGGTGCCGAAGCGCTGCGCGTGTTCGTGCTCCAGCCGCCGCAGCTGGGTCCGGGCCTCCTGCCAGCGTTGCAGCTCCCGCTGCAGGCGGGCCTGCAGCGCCGCCCCCAGCGCCTGGCCAGCCCAGTCCTGCAGCGTGCCCTCGGCCAGTTGTTGGCGGCCGGCACGATCCAGCCGGGTCCAGCAGCCCACCGTCGCCAGCAGCTTCTCGATCCGGTTGCGGTGCTGCTGCAGCTCGCGCTGCAACTGCTGGCGCTCGCGCCCCCAGTGCCGGCGATCCTCGTCCTCGACGCTGGGCGGGCACACCACCTGAAAACGCCGCTGCTCGCCACGCAGCCAGGCCAGCAGGGCCTCCACCAGGCGCAAGGCGTCCAGCCGGTCAGTCTTGGCCAGACGCCTCCGCCGCGCCATCAGCAGGCTCGCTGGATCGATCGCCAGGACCTCCAGCGCACGCGCCTGCAAGGCGCGCTGTAGCCAGAAGCCATCCTGGCCCGCTTCATACACCACGACCACTCTGGCGGACGCTGGCAACGCCCAGAGCGCGCGCGTCTCCGCGATCGTTTGCACCACCTGCTCCAGGCGCGCCAGGGGTTGCGGTGCGTCGACTGTCTTCAGCCGGGGGGCGCGCCGGGCATCACTCAGCGCCACTTTCCAACTGGCCCTGGCCAACTCCAGCGCCACTGCCAAGACCGGTTCGTTCGCACTATGCTGTTCAACGTAGGCCGTTCGCATGTCGATTCCTCCTCTGGGCCAAACCTTCTATCCCCCGGATTAAGAATCGGCGTGCGGGCGGCCTTTGCATAGGATCTACAGAAAAGCGGCAGATTCGATCAAATCAACGGAAACCGAATCCGGAACTCCGCCCCACCCAGCGGCGACTCTTCCAGGAACAACTCACCCTCGTAGCTTTCGATGATGTCCTTGACCACCGCCGTGCCGATGCCCTGCCCCGGATGCTGGGCGTCCATCCGCTCGCCGCGCTTGAGGATGCGCTCGCGCTGGTCCACCGGGACACCGGGGCCGTCATCCTCCACCTTGAGTTCGCAATAGCCATCCCGTACACGGCCGCTGACACGAATCTGGCCGAGGCAGAGGCGGAAGGCGTTCTCCAGCAGGTTACCGAGCATTTCCAGCAAGGCGCCCTGCTCCATCGGGATCGTCAGGCCCTTGTCGAAGTCCCGCTCCACGCGCACGCGTTTCTCGCGATAGACCTTGTCCAGGGCATCGCAGAGGGTGTCCAGCAGCGGGGCAAGCAGCATGCGGTGGCGCACCAGGCCGCTCTTGCGCAGGGAGGCGCGCTGCAGCTGATAGCTGATCTGCTGGCTCATGCGCTCGATCTGGCTCTGCAGCACTCGCGCCTGCTCGCGGTCGCCGGGCCGGGTAGCAATGTTCTCGCTGACGCCCTGTAGCACCGAAAGCGGGGTTTTCAGGCTGTGCGCCAGATCATCCAGGGAGTTCCGATAGCGCTCGCGCTGGCGGCGTTCGCTGTCCAGCAGGCGGTTGAGGGATTTGGTCAGGCGCAGTAGCTCACGCGGATGTTCGTCGCTCAGGCTATCGCGGCTGCCGGTCTCCACCTCATCCAGCTCGGCACTGAGGCCTCGCAGACTGCGAAAGCCCCAGGTAAGGCCGAACCAGAGCAACCCCAGCAGCACCAGCAACGCGCCGCCCAGCCAGAGGTAAAGCTGCTTGAGGAATCCGTCGTACATGGACTGGTAATCGCTCAACGGCTGCATGGTGACAACGCTGTAGGCGGCCTTCTGCCCGCGCAGCAGGTCGACTTCCACGTCATAGACGAAGAACTCGCGCCCCCTGTCGTCCACCGCCCGAAGAAACTCGTGCCCCTGGCCGTCGTAGCGCGGGCGATAGTTCACCTGCTCGTCCTGCGAAGAACGGGATTGCCAGATCAGCACACCCTCGCTGTCGTAGATGTAGCCCAACTGGCTGGCTTCCAGGTTGTCGAATTCCTCGTCCGGCAGCTTCTCGGGCATTTCCAGGCGGCCATCCACCACCCTGGCCGCCGCGATCAGCGCACTGGCATCGGCCGCCAGGCGTTGCTGGATGGATTGGTCGAGCGCGATCACGAAAGCGCCGCGCAACGCCGGAAGCAGCGCCAGCATGAACAGCACCGCCATCGCCGCGGCGCCCAGCATCAAGCGCAGGCGCAGCGACGAACCCAGCGGATGGTAGATACCCTGCCAGCGCCCGGTCATCGGCAGCGCTCGGTGAACAGGTAGCCCTGACCGCGCACGGTGTCGATCGGCTTGAAGCCACTGCCACCCTCCAGCTTGCGACGCAGGCGGCCGACCAGCACCTCGATCACGTTAGGATCGCGCTCGTCGTCATCGGGGTACAGCTGCTCCATCAGGCGCTCCTTGGCCACCACCTGCTGGTGATGCCGCATGAGGTACTCGAGGATGCGGTATTCGTAGGCGGTGAGCGGCACCGTCTCGCCGTCCAGTTGTGCCTGCTTGCGATTGATGTCCAGCACCAGCGGGCCAGCTTCGATGGTCGACTGGACGAAGCCGGACGAACGCCGCAGCAGCGCATTGAGCCGTGCTTCCAGCTCCTCGAACTGGAACGGCTTGACCACGTAGTCGTCAGCGCCGGCGGCCAGGCCTTCGACCTTGTCCTGCCAGTTGCCACGGGCGGTGAGAATGAGGATGGGGAAGCTCTTGCCCTGGCTGCGCAGCTGGCGAATCAGGTCCAGCCCGCTGATGCCGGGCAGGCCGAGGTCGATCACAGCCAGGTCATGGTGGTATTCCGCGGCGCGATAGAGTGCTTCCTCGGCGTCGGGAACAGCATCCACCACGTGCCCTTGCTCACCCAGACGGGTGTAGAGGTGATGGCGCAGCAGCGCCTCGTCTTCCACAACCAGCAGCTTCATGGGCAGCTCTCCCTTTCAATGAGGCGGCCGGGCAATCGCCCGGCCTGTTGCATGGAGCGCATCAGAACTTGTAGTTGGCACCGATGTACGCCTGGCCACTGCTGTGCAAATCCAGGGAGCCCAGGCGCGGGCCGCCGTGTTCACCCATATCAGTGCTGACGTTAGTACGCAGGTAACGGTAGCCGGCTTCGATCGAGGCGTTCTTGCTCAGGTCCTGGAGAATACCGGCCTGCAGGCCAGCCGCGTAGTTGATGTTGCTGTCGCGGCTCAGGCCCTTGCTTTCCTGTTCCAGCTTGACCAGGCCGAGGGTGGCGCCACCGAACAGCTTGGTGTTGTAGTCGCCGACCGGCACGAACACATCGTAGCTGCCGAGCAGGTTCTGCTGGCGCAGCTTGTAGCCGCTGTTGGTGTCGGAGAAGTTCTCGTAGGTCATGTAGTAGCGGCCGCTGTCAGTCTGCTGGCCGGCACGCACGCCCCAGGTGTCGGTCTTGTGGATGACCTTGTCCAGCTTGGGATTGTTCAGGTTCGCGTTCAGCGAATCGGACTTCTGGATGTTGTTGTTCGTCTGCCCCCAGGTCAGGCCGACGAAGTTGTCTGCGGCCTGGGCGCCAGCAGCGGCGAGGGCCAGGGCGGAAGCAAGGGCAATACGGCTGAAGATACGGCTCATGGTGTGATTCCTTTTCGAGTGATCGAGTAGTCGTTGAACTCGGGGCTAGATTGCCCATCGACCACTGAACCGTTCCTGAACCTTTCTTGAACCTGAGCTGAACGAAACCTCCTACGCTGTCTTAAGACACTTTTTCCAGGGTAGGCTTCAGCCCACCCGCCAGCTGCCCCTGCAAGACAGGCAAAAAAAAAAAACGGGAGCCCATCCAGGCTCCCGCACTCAATTCAGAGAAAATGTCCGGAACCGGCATGGCCAGGGTTCCAGACTACAACCTCACCTGCGTTCCAGAAGAAACGCAGGGCTAGTCTGGCAAAAACCAGGGCCAGGCTTCCGTTTCGCTTTGTTTGCCATTTGCAAACATATGTAAACGGGCGAGCGGCTGGCCGATTCCATCGACGCCGGGCAGAATGCCGCCATGACTTCGAACCACCCCGCCTGCTGCAGCCCGCTCAACACCACCTGGCCCTTCGCTGAACCACTGCCCGGTGTTGTCATGCGCTCCTGCCGCTTCGATTCGGCCCTGTTCGCCGCCGATGACTTCCCCCGCTGCGCCATTCCCGCGCCGGCCAATATCCAGCGCTCGGTGGCCAAGCGGCAGACGGAGTTCCTCGCCGGCCGCCTCTGCGCCCGCACCGCGCTCCTCGCCCTTACCGGCCGCCCCGACGTGCCGGCCCTGGGCGAAGACCGCGCGCCGGTCTGGCCCGAAGGCATCACCGGCTCCATCAGCCACAATCATGGACTGGCCACCGCGCTGGTCGCCAGCCGCACACAGTGGCGCGGCCTGGGGCTGGACCTGGAAGAACCCCTGGCTACCGACCGCGCCCTGCGCCTGGCGGAAGAGATTCTCACCCCGGCCGAACTGAATCGACTGGACGGCCTGGCGCCCGAACAGCAGGCCGAACGCATCACCCTGACCTTCTCCCTCAAGGAAAGCCTGTTCAAGGCGCTCTACCCCCTGGCGCAGAAGCGCTTCTACTTCCACGACGCGGAGCTGGCGGACTGCAACGGCGCACAAGCGCACTTGCGCCTGCTGATCGACCTGTCGGCGGAATGGACGGCAGGGCGTGAGCTGGAAGGGCGTTACTGCTACTTCGAGGGGCGCCTATTGAGCCTGGT
Source organism: Pseudomonas sp. TCU-HL1 (assembly GCF_001708505.1). NCBI lineage: Bacteria > Pseudomonadati > Pseudomonadota > Gammaproteobacteria > Pseudomonadales > Pseudomonadaceae > Pseudomonas > Pseudomonas sp. TCU-HL1. The sequence continues at coordinate 1,917,896 of NZ_CP015992.1, read as the reverse complement.
GGCAGTGCCAACCTGAGGCGGGTGGAAATCACTCCTGCTCCCCGACCTTGTGGGAGCGATTTCAATCGCGAAAGGGACAGCACAGCTGTCCTATGTCAGCCCTTCGGCCTGCATCGCGAATAAATTCGCTCACGAACCTCTCGTAGGTTGGTGTAGAGCGCAGCGAAACCCAACGCTGCGGCGCCTGTGACTGGCCACGTTGGGCCTCGCAGGCTCGGACCAACCTACGGGCCGCTGCGCGGCTGATTGACATGGAATCTCCCACAGAAAAGCGAAGCAAAACCTACAGCGTTTCCGCCTCGCTCTGCCGCCGCGGCCACACCAGGCTGAATCGCGCGCCACCCAGCGCATCGCTACGGCCAATCTGCGCGCGGCCGGCGTGCCAGTAGATGATCCGCCGGACGATGGACAGCCCCAGGCCGTGGCCGCCGGAGGCGCGGGTGCGGCTGTCGTCCAGGCGCATGAAGGGCTTGAAGATTTTCTCCCACTGGCTTTCCGGTATGCCGGGGCCATCGTCCTCGACATCGATGCGGCAGCGCTTGTGACCGATCTGGTAGTTCAACTGCACCCGCGACTCGGCATGGCGCATGGCGTTGCTCACCAGATTCTGCAACGCCCGATGCAAGTAGCGCGGCTCGGCTTCCACCCAGGCACCGTCGCTGCCGACGTTCAGGCACAGGCCGCGCTCGATACGCACAGTGGCGCGCAGGGGGGACAGTTCGGCAATCACCTGGTCGAACAGCGCATCCAGGTCCACGCGCTGGAAATGCAGCGCCGGCGAGCCCTGCTCCAGGCGCGCATAGGTCAGCATCTCGTCCACCAGCTTATCCAGCTCCTGGATATCGCCGTCCATGCCGTCCATGTACTTGCGCCGGGCCGTGTCGCTCTCCGCGTCGGCAATCATCTCCAGGCCGAAGCGCAAGCGTGCCACCGGGGTGCGCAGCTCGTGGGACACCGCGCGGATCAGCTCCCGCTGCAGGGAGATGAGCCGCTGCAACTGCTCGGCCATGCCATTGAAGGCCGCCGCCAGCCGCCCCACCGAGTCCGCCCCCCTGGCCGGTACCCGCGCATCCAACTTGCCCTGGGCGATGGCGGTGGCAGCACTCTCCAGCCCCATCAGGCGGTGCTCCAGCTGGCGCACCAGGAAGTACACGGTCAACCCGATCAGGGTCAGGCCGAGGAAACCAATCAGCACCAGCATCTGCGGCGGATAGGGGTTCATCTGGTGCAACGGCCCCATCTCCAGCACCCAGGGCGTGTCCACCATGCCGGCGAACACACGGATGGAGTCGCCGTCCTTGCCGAGGGCCATCACGGTATCGCCCTCATCCACCCGGCGGCGCTGGTCGACGTCGAGGTCGGCGCTCTTCAGGGGGATCAAGCGCAAGTCGAAACCGAACTGCTTGTTCTCCTTGAGGGATGCCAGGCGCTGCGGCTGTTCGTTCACCGGGAAGCGCACCAGCTCATCCATCAATAAATAGACGGTGGCCCGCGCCAGCTGCTCGCTGATCTGCTCCACCTCGCCGGTCAGCATCAGCCGCTCGCCCACGCTGACCAGGCTGAACACCCGCGCCGCATGCGGCCCAGTCTGCTCCACCAGCACCTGCCCGCGCACCAGGCGGCCACGTGCGCTAGTGTCGAGCCCCGAGCCCTCCATCGGCTGCAGCTCCAGGGGAATGCCCAGCAACCGGCCCCAGAGCACGATGGCGCGGCGGCGCTCAACCTCGTTCATGGGTTGCAGGTTATCCGCCATCAGGCGGAAGGTGCCGCGTGCAAGGCTCTCGCGATACTGGTCAGCGCGCACCTGGTTGACCTGGTGAATGGTGAAGACACCCAGCAATGCCACCAGCACCAGGGTCACCAGCATGCCGCCATAGATGCGCAGGAAAATCGAGTTCATGCCCAATTGCTCAAATGGTGACCGTAGCAGCGAGAAAAAGCGGCTCAGGCCAGGCCTTCGGCGGCCTCTCTTACAAACAGGTAGCCCTTGCTGCGCACCGTCTTGATCAGACGCGGGTGCATGGGGTCATCGCCGATCTTCGGGCGAATGCGCGAAATGCGCACGTCGATGGAACGGTCCTGGCCGTCGTACTCGATGCCACGCAGGGAGTTGAAGATTTCCTCGCGGGACAGGATGCGCCCGGCGTTGAATGCCAACAGCCACAGCAGATCGAACTCGGCGCTGGTCAGCTCGATGCTGCGCTCGTTGAGCCAGGCTTCGCGCATGGCGCTGTCGATCACCAGCGGACCGAACTCCAGGCGCCGCTGCGCTTCCGGTGCGGGTGCCTCGACGATCGCCTCGCTGCGCCGCAACAGGGCACGAATGCGCGCCAACAGCACACGCGGGCGCACCGGCTTGCATACATAGTCATCGGCACCCAGCTCCAGGCCCAGCACCTGGTCCATGTCGTCGGTGCGCGCGGTCAGCATCAGGATCGGCCCCTCGTACTGGCCGCGCAGCTTGCGGCAGATGGACAAGCCATCTTCGCCGGGCAGCATCAGGTCCAGCACCACCAGGTCCGGGCGTTCCTTGAGGATGCGCGCCACCGCCTGGCCGCCATCGGACTCGATGGCTACCTGCAAGCCATTGCCTTCCAGGTATTCGCGCGTCAGATCAGCGAGTCGCTGATCATCTTCGACAATGAGAATTCGCCAGGCTTCTTGCTCCACCACGCACTCCCGCAGACAGCGTCCGGACCATCGGAAAAGGGTTCGCATTGTATCAATGCCGGCTCAATAGCACAGCGCATGCCAAGCCACCACGAAAACACAAGATATTGTGTTAGCTTGCGACGCCGTCGACAGCATCCTTCCCCCTCGTAAACCTGCCTTTCGGCGGCGACGAACGGCAGAACCTAGAGCCAGTGGGCCTTGGCGTTCATTACTCCGCAGTCACCCACAAATCACCCACAAGTTATCCACAGGCTAGATGTTGTGGGTCACCTTGCAATACCCCCAGCAGCGCATTATCTTGTACCCCCATCGAGCCCAGCCCCTACATATTGGGGTGAGGGCGTACCACCGGACACAACTAGAACCAAGCGCTAAAGGCTTTTTCAGGGCCTGACCACCGGTGCGTCATATGCGGTATTTCACCCACCATCCGCCCCTGGCGAATGGTGCCGGCCCAGGACACAACGACCGTGACTGGGGGCCGGAAGCCGGTGCGGCGTGAACAACGCCCACCACTAGGTATTGTGTTGTCACGGCGGTTTAACACCGTGACGTTTGACTTGTAGGGCCAGGAAGGCACTTGAGTCCTGTCCTTTCTGCCTCGTAGCACCACACCTTCGCGCCCGGCGTCTCGCCGTGCGTACGGCGTTGTGAAAAGGAATGAAGGCGACTCAGGCGCTCTTACATAAATCAGAACATGGAGAACCCCATGCAGACCGACACCACTCGCGAGAACCCGCAGGCTGCAGCGCTGCAGGCCGCCGATTCCAACCAGGATCTGGCAGCCACCGCGCCCGGCCAGCTGCGCGTGATCAAACGCAACGGCACCGTCGTTGCGTACACCGACGACAAGATCACCGTTGCTATCACCAAAGCGTTCCTCGCCGTGGAAGGCGGTACTGCCGCAGCTTCTTCGCGTATCCATGAGACCGTCGCGCGCCTGACCGAGCAGGTCACCGCGACCTTCAAGCGCCGCATGCCCTCCGGCGGCACCATCCACATCGAAGAGATCCAGGACCAGGTCGAACTGGCCCTGATGCGCGCCGGCGAGCAGAAAGTCGCCCGCGACTACGTAATCTACCGCGAATCCCGCGCCCAGGAGCGCTCCAAGCGCAGCGCCGCCAGCGATGTGGCCCAGCCGCACCCGAGCATCCGCATCACCCGTGCCGACGGTAGCCTCGTGCCGCTGGACATGGGCCGCCTGAACACCATCATCAGCGAAGCCTGCGAAGCCCTGGCCGAAGTCGACGGCTCGCTGATCGAACGTGAAACCCTGAAGAACCTCTACGACGGCGTGGCCGAGAAGGACGTCAACACCGCCCTGGTGATGACCGCCCGTACCCTGGTAGAGCGCGAGCCGAACTACTCCTACGTCACCGCCCGCCTGCTGATGGACACCCTGCGCGCCGAAGCGCTGGGCTTCCTTGGTGTTGCCGAGAGCGCCACTCACCACGAGATGGCCGACCTCTACGCCAAGGCCCTGCCGGCCTACGTGGAGAAAGGCGTGGAATTCGAGCTGCTCGACCCGCAGCTGAAGACCTTCGACCTGGAAAAACTGGGCAAGGCCATCAACCACGAGCGTGACCAGCAGTTCACCTATCTCGGCCTGCAGACCCTGTACGACCGTTACTTCATCCACAAGGACGGCATCCGCTTCGAACTGCCGCAAGTCTTCTTCATGCGTGTGGCCATGGGCCTGGCCATCGAAGAGAAGCAGAAAGAAGAACGCGCCATCGAGTTCTACAACCTGCTGTCCTCCTTCGACTACATGTCGTCGACCCCGACCCTGTTCAACGCCGGCACCCTGCGTCCGCAGCTGTCGTCCTGCTACCTGACCACCGTGCCGGACGACCTGTCGGGCATCTACAGCGCCATCCACGACAACGCCATGCTGTCGAAATTCGCTGGTGGCCTGGGCAACGACTGGACCCCGGTCCGTGCACTGGGTTCCTACATCAAGGGCACCAACGGCAAGTCCCAGGGCGTAGTTCCGTTCCTGAAAGTCGTGAACGACACCGCCGTAGCCGTGAACCAGGGTGGCAAGCGCAAGGGCGCCGTCTGCGCGTACCTCGAAACCTGGCACATGGACATCGAAGAGTTCATCGAGCTGCGCAAGAACACCGGTGACGACCGCCGCCGTACCCACGACATGAACACCGCGAACTGGATTCCCGACCTGTTCATGAAGCGCGTGTTCGACGATGGCCAGTGGACCCTGTTCTCGCCGTCCGAAGTACCGGACCTGCACGACCTGACCGGCAAGGCCTTCGAAGAGCGCTACGAGTACTACGAAGCCCTGACCCAGTACGGCAAGATCAAGCTGTTCAAGACCATCCAGGCCAAAGACCTGTGGCGCAAGATGCTCTCGATGCTCTTCGAGACCGGCCACCCTTGGCTGACCTTCAAGGACCCGTGCAACCTGCGCAGCCCGCAGCAGCACGTGGGCGTGGTCCACAGCTCCAACCTGTGCACCGAGATCACCCTGAACACCAACAAGGACGAGATCGCGGTCTGCAACCTGGGCTCGATCAACCTGGTCAACCACATCATCGATGGCAAGCTGGACACCGCCAAGCTCGAGAAGACCGTCAAGACCGCAGTGCGCATGCTCGATAACGTTATCGACATCAACTACTACTCGGTCCCGCAGGCTCGCAACTCGAACCTCAAGCACCGTCCGGTCGGCCTCGGCATCATGGGCTTCCAGGACGCCCTGTACCTGCAGCACATCGCCTACGGCTCCGATGCGGCCATCGAGTTCGCCGACAAGTCCATGGAAGCGGTGAGCTACTTCGCCATCCAGGCCTCCTGTGACCTGGCTGACGAGCGCGGCGCCTACGAGACCTTCGACGGCTCCCTGTGGTCCAAAGGCATCCTGCCGCTGGACTCCCAGCAGATCCTCATCGAGGCCCGTGGCCAGAAATACATCGACGTCGACCTGACCGAGTCCCTGGACTGGGCCCCGGTTCGCGAGCGCGTCAAGAAAGGTATTCGTAACTCGAACATCATGGCCATCGCGCCGACCGCGACCATCGCCAACATCACCGGCGTATCGCAGTCCATCGAGCCGACCTACCAGAACCTCTACGTGAAATCGAACCTCTCCGGCGAGTTCACCGTGATCAACCCCTACCTGGTACACGACCTCAAAGCCCGTGGCCTGTGGGACCCGGTCATGGTCAACGACCTGAAGTACTACGACGGCTCCGTGCAGCAGATCGAGCGCATCCCGCAAGACCTGAAAGACCTGTACGCCACCGCGTTCGAAGTCGATACCAAGTGGATCGTCGACGCCGCCAGCCGCCGCCAGAAGTGGATCGATCAGGCCCAGTCCCTGAACCTCTACATCGCCGGCGCCTCGGGCAAGAAACTGGACGTGACCTACCGCATGGCTTGGTACCGTGGCCTGAAAACCACCTACTACCTCCGCGCCCTGGCCGCCACCAGCACCGAGAAGTCGACCATCAACACCGGCAAGCTGAACGCCGTATCCGCAGGTGGCAGCGAAACCCTGCAAGCCGCCCCGGCTCCGCAGGCTCAGCCCCAGCCGGCCCCGGTGCCGAAGGCCTGCTCCATCGATAACCCCGACTGCGAAGCCTGCCAATAACAGGCCGCTTCCCTCTCCCTCCGGGAGAGGGGCCGGGGGAGAGGGAAATGTCAGGCACAGGCTCACAGGCAGCACTTGATAGTCCCCTCTCCCTTCAGGGAAAGGGCACACCACCCTCGAACTTGCACAGATACAACAGCTTCTTCCACACCTCCCGCCAACAGGCCGGGTCAGTGAACCAGAAGTAGCTCTGAAGCTTTTGCGTGCACCTACCCACGCACCCAAACACCCAGGCCGGCACAGACCGGCCCGCAGACCAGGAGAGGAACAATGCTCAGCTGGGACGAATTCGACAAAGAAGACCCCACCGAAGCCAAGGCAGCCCCCGCCGTTGCCCAGGCCGCCGCCAAGAACATCGACAAGCTCGACGACGAAGCCGCCGGCTCCGTTGAAGACGCCCGTGCCGTATCGGCCGACGACTCCGACGCCGTCGCCCGCGCCAAGAAGGCCCTCGACGCCCTCGACATCCAGGAAGGCCTGGACGACCTCGAAGGCTCCGCCGCGCGCGTGCAGGTTGGCGACAAGCAGATGATCAACGCCCGCGCCGACCTCAACCAACTCGTACCCTTCAAGTACGACTGGGCCTGGCAGAAGTATCTGGATGGTTGCGCCAACCACTGGATGCCGCAGGAAGTGAACATGAACGCCGACATTGCCCTGTGGAAGAGCAAGGACGGTCTGTCCGAAGACGAGCGCCGCATCGTGATGCGCAACCTCGGCTTCTTCTCCACCGCCGACTCCCTGGTTGCCAACAACCTGGTGCTGGCCGTGTACCGCCTGATCACCAACCCCGAGTGCCGCCAGTACATCCTGCGCCAGGCCTTCGAAGAGGCGATCCACACCCACGCCTACCAGTACTGCATCGAGTCGCTGGGCATGGATGAAGGCGAAATCTTCAACATGTACCACGAGATTCCGAGCGTCGCGAAGAAAGCGTCCTGGGGCCTCAAGTACACCCGCTCGATCTCCGACCCCGAGTTCAAGACCGGCACCCCGGAGACCGACCGCCAGTTCCTGCGCAACCTGATCGCCTACTACTGCGTACTGGAAGGCATCTTCTTCTACTGCGGCTTCACCCAGATCCTCTCCATGGGCCGCCGCAACAAGATGACCGGCACTGCCGAGCAGTTCCAGTACATCCTGCGCGACGAATCCATGCACCTGAACTTCGGCATCGACGTGATCAACCAGATCAAGATCGAGAACCCGCACCTGTGGGATGCCCAGATGAAGGACGAAGCGACCCAGATGATCCTGCAGGGCACCCAGCTGGAGATCGAATACGCTCGCGACACCATGCCGCGCGGCGTACTGGGCATGAACGCCGCGATGATGGAGGACTACCTCAAATTCATCGCCAACCGCCGCCTGACCCAGATCGGCCTGAAAGAGGAATACCCGGGCGCCACCAACCCGTTCCCGTGGATGTCCGAAATCATGGACCTGAAAAAAGAAAAGAATTTCTTTGAGACGCGAGTCATCGAATATCAAACTGGCGGCGCGCTGAGCTGGGATTGAATCCGGGTCAAGACATTAGGAAAACATAAGCGCTTTACCTGAAATGGAAGTTCGGGGTAGCGAAGAAAGACAAACCCCGCCTAGTGCGGGGTTTTTTATAAGCAGGAGAAGCCTATGTTATGGATGCCATCTAAAGACAATGTAGTTGATATTCATTTTGAGCTCGCCAGAATATTTGAGGGCCAAGATGATCCTCTTTCACCGATTGGAGTAAAGTCGGAAGCCATGCTGGATTCTGCGGTCAACAGACCTCACACCGGAATAGGCGACCACTTTAAGTACTCTACCCTAGAATAGAAAGTTGCAGCATTATTTCATTCGCTTACCAAGAATCATCCATTCCATAATGGAAACAGGCGAACAGCCTTAGCAAGTTTACTAACAACCCTTCATAGAAATGATAGAAGGCTTATTAATGACGTTACGGACGACCAAATTTACGACTTCGTTGTTGCCGTAACTGCAGACGAATTCCCAGAACCAAATCACGGGCTTGATGTGGATTCCGCGGTCAAGGAAGTTGACAAGTGGATACGAGCACGAAGCATCCCTGTCGCAGTAAAAATTAGCAACATGACTCCATCAAGCTTCATTAAAAGCGTTAAAGCAATGGGGGCTCAACCCAAGAAAGCTGGAAATTTTTATATTGTAAAGAAAAGTGAAAAAAGCATTCGCTTCCGAGCCTCAGCCAAAAGCTTACCTGGCCCAGTTATTCGACAATACCTTACTGAACTTCGACTAAATGGCGTGAATGCAGGGGTCTCTGCTCAAGAGTTTCAAGATGGTGCACAGGCCGAGGAACGGTAAGCGCTCCATAAATCCCGTCTTCCTTTGACGAGTTGCCGTGATCAGGATGTGCTAGTCGGTGGACAGTTCCACGGCAGCAGGGCTTCGTAGTCTTCGACACTGTTGGCCGTTGGCAGGCGCTCCAGGACGTGGCGCAGCCAGGCATAGGGTTCTTGCCCGTTGGCTTTGGCCGTTTCGATCAGGCTGTAGAGCTGCGCGCTGGCTCTGGCGCCCTTGGGCGTGTCGCTGAACAGCCAGTTCTTGCGGCCGATCACGAAAGGACGGATGGCGTTCTCGGCACGGTTGTTGTCGATGGGCAGATGCCCGCCTTCGACATAGCGCACGAGCCGGCTCCAGTTGCTGGCCAGGTAGTTCACCGCCTTGCCCAGGGCATTCTGCGCGGCGACCTGTGGCTGGGTCTTGTCCAGCCAGGCCTTGAGCTGTTCCAGGATCGGCAGGCTGCGCTGCTGTCGTGCGGCGTGACGTTCCAGGTTGCCGCTGTCCTTGTGATCGCGCTCGATGCCGTACAGCTGGTTGATCAGGTTCAAGGCCATGTCGGCGCGCCCGATCTTGCCCTTGGGCTGCACCTTCTGTGCCTCGATGAATTTGCGTCGAGCGTGAGCCCAGCAGGCCAGGCGCTCGATGCCGTCTTGCGCGGCCACGGCGTTGTAGCCGGCATAGTCGTCGGTCATCAGGTAGCCGCGATAGCCGGCGAGCAGGCGCAACGGCACCTCCTGCGCGCGTCTGGTGCTGTAGTCGAAGAGGACGACGGGTTTCTCCGGCGGGCCGCCGCTCTGTACCCACATCCAGGACTGCGCGGTGGGATCGCGCCCGGGTTCGTGCAGTACCTGCAGCCGGGTTTCGTCGCAGTGCAACACCGGGTAGCCCAGCAACTGGTCGCGCATGAGGTTGAGCAGGGGCTGCAACTGCTCGCCAGACTGGATCACCCAGCGCGCCAGGGTCTGGCGGGGGATGTCGAGGCCGTGGCGGCTGAGCATCCTCTCGAAGCGATACAGCGGGATGCCATCGGCGTACTTGGTGGTCAGCAGCATGGCCAGCACGCTAGGGCTGGCCACACTTTTCTCGATCAGTTGGGCCGGCTTGTCGGCCGTGACCGGAGCGCTTTCGCAGGCTTTGCAGGCGTAGGTTTTGCGGATATGGCGGATCACCCGTACCTGCATCGGGATGATCTCCAATTGCTCGCTGGTCTCCTCGCCGATCACCTGCTTGCAGGCGCCGCAGGCACAGGTCAACTCGTGCTCGGGCAGTTCATGGATGATTTCAACGCGCGGCAAGTCAGCCGGGAGGGGCTTGCGCTTGCCACGTCGTTTCACTGGGGCGACGACTTCTTCGGCTTCGGCTTCACCCGATCCGCCAGCAGGTTCTTCGAGCAACTCCTCAGCCTCGTTGAGCATGGCCAACTGAGGGGAGTCGGCATCCTCGGGGCTGCGCTCGGACTTTGGCGAGAACAGTTTGTGGTGCGGATTCCACGCCATCCGGCCACCCAATCCACGCTGATCCGGCCGGGTATTCCACGCACATCCGGCCACCTGTTCCACGGCCATCCGGCCGGGCAGTCGGAGCGCAGCGACGCAGGGCTGGCATTGTTAATCTGTAACCGCTCCATAAACCCCGTCTTCCTTTGACGGGGTATCGCGATCAGGATGTGCTAGTCGGCGGGCAGTTCCACGGCAGCAGGGCTTCGTAGTCTTCGACACTGTTGGCCGTTGGCAGGCGCTCCAGGACGTGGCGCAGCCAGGCATAGGGTTCTTGCCCGTTGGCTTTGGCCGTTTCGATCAGGCTGTAGAGCTGCGCGCTGGCCGTGGCGCCCTTGGGCGTGTCGCTGAACAGCCAGTTCTTGCGGCCGATCACGAAAGGACGGATGGCGTTCTCGGCACGGTTGTTGTCGATGGGCAGATGCCCGCCTTCGACATAGCGCACGAGCCGGCTCCAGTTGCTGGCCAGGTAGTTCACCGCCTTGCCCAGGGCATTCTGCGCGGCGACCTGTGGCTGGGTCTTGTCCAGCCAGGCCTTGAGCTGTTCCAGGAGGGGCCGGCTGCGCTGCTGTCGTGCGGCGTGACGTTCCAGGTTGCCGCTGTCCTTGTGATCGCGCTCGATGCCGTACAGCTGGTTGATCAGGTTCAAGGCCATGTCGGCGCGCCCGATCTTGCCCTTGGGCTGCACCGTCTGTGCCTCGATGAATTTGCGTCGAGCGTGAGCCCAGCAGGCCAGGCGCTCGATGCCGTCTTGCGCGGCCACGGCGTTGTAGCCGGCATAGTCGTCGGTCATCAGGTAGCCGCGATAGCCGGCGAGCAGGCGCAACGGCACCTCCTGCGCGCGGCTGGTGCTGTAGTCGAAGAGGACGACGGGTTTCTCCGGCGGGCCGCCGCTCTGTACCCACATCCAGGACTGCGCGGTGGGATCGCGCCCGGGTTCGTGCAGTACCTGCAGCCGGGTTTCGTCGCAGTGCAACACCGGGTAGCCCAGCAACTGGTCGCGCATGAGGTTGAGCAGGGGCTGCAACTGCTCGCCAGACTGGATCACCCAGCGCGCCAGGGTCTGGCGGGGGATGTCGAGGCCGTGGCGGCTGAGCATCCTCTCGAAGCGATACAGCGGGATGCCATCGGCGTACTTGGTGGTCAGCAGCATGGCCAGCACGCTAGGGCTGGCCACACTTTTCTCGATCAGTTGGGCCGGCTTGTCGGCCGTGACCGGAGCGCTTTCGCAGGCTTTGCAGGCGTAGGTTTTGCGGATATGGCGGATCACCCGTACCTGCATCGGGATGATCTCCAATTGCTCGCTGGTCTCCTCGCCGATCACCTGCTTGCAGGCGCCGCAGGCACAGGTCAACTCGTGCTCGGGCAGTTCATGGATGATTTCAACGCGCGGCAAGTCAGCCGGGAGGGGCTTGCGCTTGCCACGTCGCTTCACTGGGGCGACGACTTCTTCGGCTTCACCCGATCCGCCAGCAGGTTCTTCGAGCAACTCCTCAGCCTCGTTGAACATGGCCAACTGAGGGGAGTCGGCATCCTCGGGGCTACGCTCGGACTTTGGCGAGAACAGTTTGTGGCGCAGCAGAGCAACCTGTTCCTGCAATTGCAGAACCAAGGCCTTGAGCAGGACGGGATCGTCGGGAAGGGAGTCTGCGCCAGATTTCATGGCGCCGGATTATACCGACTCAGCTCACAAAACGCGGGGTCAGCACCTTGTGTGGCTGGTTCCCCCAGAGGTCGAATCCTGCCAGCAACTGATTCAGTTCCCGCACCGTCAACACGATGGGCTCTTCAGCATCAGGCTTGGTCTTGAAACGCTCGGCCTGCAGGCGCTTGAGCCACAGGCAAAAGCCATTGCGTTCCCAATAGAGGATCTTCACCCGGTTGCGTGTTTTGTTGAGGAAGACGAACAACACCGGGTCGAACACGGCCACCTTGATATCCAGCTCCACCAAGGCCGCCAGACCATCAATGGACTTCCGGAAGTCGACGGGTTTCGGATAGAGGTAGACGGCTTTGACCTTGGCGTCCGGACGCATCATGACGGGGCTCCACTGGGAAAACGGGAGCCCAGCATCCGCAAGCGGATCGTTCAGTTGAAGGTGGGGTTCATGGAGCGCTTACGTTAATCTGATTGCCCGGGTGCCGTCAATTTCCGAGTTCTTTTACGCATCGATTCGCCCTTGAGCTGGAGGCGATAGGCGTTGTGTACCAAACGGTCGAGGATGGCATCGGCCAGGGTTGGATCGCCGATCAGCTCGTGCCAGTTTTCCACGGGCATCTGGCTGGTCACCAGGGTCGAGCGTTGGCCGTAGCGGTCATCCAGCAGTTCCAGCATGTCGCGGCGCTGTTCGGCGGTGAACGGGGCCAGTCCCCAGTCATCGAGGATCAACAGGTCGGTCTTGGCATAGCTGCTCATCAGCTTGGCGAAGCGACCATCGCCGTGAGCCAGGCCCAAGTCCTCCAGCAGGCGTGGCAGGCGCAGGTAGCGCACGCTGAAACCATCCCGGCAGGCCTTGTGGGCCAGGGCACAGGCGAGCCAGGTTTTGCCCACGCCGGTGGGGCCGCCGATGATCAGGTTGAGCCCTTCACGCAGCCACTGGCCGCTGCTCAGCTGGAGGATCAGCCCCTTGTCCAGGCCGCGCGGACTGCGGTAGTCGAGGTCTTCGATACAGGCGTTATGCCGGAGTCGGGCCTGGCGCAGCCGGCTGCTCAAGCGCTTGTCCTCGCGCTCGGTCAGTTCACGGTCGATGAGCAGACCGAGGCGTTCCTCGAAGCTCAGGCTGCTGATATCCGGGGTTGTCAGCTGCTCGCTCAGCGCTTTGAGCATGCCGTGCAGGCGCAGGTTCTGGAGCTTGTCCAGAGTCGGGTGATGCAACATGGGGGCGTTCCTTCAGGTCAGTGGTAGTAGCGCGGGCCACGCAGGTTTTCGTGGTTATCCGGCAGCAGCGGCAGGTGCTGTTGAGGCAGCGGCAGACGCTCAAGGCCTTGGCGCAGGATGGATTCGAGGCTCTTGTAGCTACAGGCCCCCAAGCTCAATGCGCGCTGGCAGGCCGCCTCCAGACGATCTTCGCCATGGGCTTTGCCGAGGCGCAGGATGCCCAGGCAGGCCCGATAGCCGTGGCTCGGATGGCTGCGCCGTTCGAGGATGTGCTGGATCACGCCAGCCGTATGGGGGCCGGTCTGCTCCGCCCAGCGCACCAGGCGCTGGGGCGTCCACTCGGCATGTTCGCGATGACTCTTGGGCATGTGCCCGACCTGGGTGCTATGCCGCCCCTTAAGCTGGGCGCGGACATGGCTGGCCACCCGCTGATTGCCGTGGAAGCACTCCACCGTGCGCGCCGTCAGGCGCACCTCCAGTTGTTGCTTCACCAGTTGGTAGGGCACCGAGTAGTAATGCCCATCGACCTCGACGTGGTAGTCGATATGCACCCGGACTTTCTTCCATTCGGCGTAGACATAGGGCTGCTCCGGAAGAGCGCGCAGTGCCGGTTGATCCAGCGTTTCGAAGGCTGACTGCCGGGAACCCGGCAGCTTCTTGAACGGGCGCTGATTCAGGCGAACCAGTAGCGCACCGATGGCGGTGTTGAGCTCTTCCCGCGAAAAGAATTGCCGGTGGCGCAGTGCCGCCAGAATCCAGCGCTCCACCACCTGCACACCGACCTCAACCTTGGCCTTGTCACGCGGCTTTCGGGCTCTGGCTGGCACGATAGCCACCGCATAATGCTCGGCCAGATCGCGATAGCTGGGGTTGATGTCCGGCTCATAGCGGTGCGTCTTGCTCACTGCACTGCGTAGGTTGTCCGGCACCACGATCGCCGGCACCCCGCCGAGAAAGGCAAAGCAGCGAGCATGAGAACCCAGCCAGTCCGACAACTGCTGTGACCAGGTGGCCTCCGCAAAGGTGTAGCTGGAGGCGCCGAGCACCGCGACAAAGATCTGCGCCTGACGGATCTCGCCGGTACGCCGGTCAATGATCGGCACTGTCTGGCCGGCATAGTCGACAAACAATTTCTCGCCGACCCGGTGCTCTTGGCGCATTACCACATCCACCTTGCCCTGCCAGGCGCGGTAGTGATCGCAGAACCAGCTGTACTGGAACCCCTGTGGCTGGCTCAGTCGATACTCCTGCCAGAGCAGCGCCAGGGTGACCCCGGGACGACGCAGCTCGGCATGTATCCAAGCCCAGTCAGGGATCGGGCGCTGTTCACTGGGAACGGAGGGCGACGGCGGGAAAAGCTGCCGCTCCAGCTCGGCGTCGGTCAGGGCAGAGGGCCAGGTCAGCCCACAGGCAGCAAAGCGATTGAGGTAGTCACCGATGGTGGCGCGACCAACTTGCAGGCTGACCGCGATCTGGCGGGCAGATAGACCAACCTCAAACTTGAGACGTAGTACTTCGCGAATCTTACGCATGGATAAACGCTCCACGGCGACCTCTCTGCTCCGAAAAAGAGGCCGATGGTAGTGAAGAAATCCTGCGTGGCTGCCTGCCTGACGGGTGGCCGGATGGCTGTGGAATCAGTGGCCGGATGCGCGTGGAATGGGTGGCCGGATCAGCGTGAAATCAGTGGCCGGATGTTCATGGAATAGGTGGCCGGATGGATGCGGAATCCGCAGTTTGTGGCGCAGCAGAGCAACCTGTTCCTGCAATTGCAGAACCAAGGCCTTGAGCAGGACGGGATCGTCGGGAAGGGAGTCTGCGCCAGATTTCATGGCGCCGGATTATACCGACTCAGCTCACAAAACGCGGGGTCAGCACCTTGTGTGGCTGGTTCCCCCAGAGGTCGAAACCGGCCAGCAACTGATTGAGTTCCCGCACCGTCAACACGATGGGCTCTTCAGCATCAGGCTTGGTCTTGAAACGCTCGGCCTGCAGGCGCTTGAGCCACAGGCAAAAGCCATTGCGTTCCCAATAGAGGATCTTCACCCGGTTGCGTGTTTTGTTGAGGAAGACGAACAACACCGGGTCGAACACGGCCACCTTGATATCCAGCTCCACCAAGGCCGCCAGACCATCGATGGATTTCCGGAAGTCGACGGGTTTCGGATAGAGGTAGACGGCTTTGACCTTGGCGTCCGGACGCATCATGACGGGGCTCCACTGGGAAAACGGGAGCCCAGCATCCGCAAGCGGATCGTTCAGTTGAAGGTGGGGTTTGTGGAGCGCTTACGGAAATGCATCGGAGGACGATGCTGGAAGTTGGGGCGAGTGAGCACGAGATTAGCTCTGTCTGGTGGATGAAAAGAGCGTCATCCACCAGACGCACTAATAAAGCACTACTTGCTCGCTATCAGAATCAATGGATTTCCCCATGTACCGGAGAATGGCCACGATCCGCTCATCCTTCGACAACTCCTGCCAATGACCCGTCGCAATCACCCGCCCGCCATCCACCACCAGTACTCGATCAAAGCGATCCAGGCCCTTCAGGTCATGGGTGACGCAAACCAGGGACTGCCCTGCGAAGTGTCGGAACAGAAGATCCCATACCTGCTCTGCTGTAGAGGAATCGAGTGAAGCTGTCGGCTCGTCGAACAGGTTGAACACGCCTGGCCTCATCAGCACTCGCAACAACGACAAGCGCTTCACTTCGCCGCCGGAGAGATTCACTCCCTGGTTCTCGACCTCGAAACTGTCCAGCTCCCCAGCGAGCTTCCGCAAACCCAGCGCATGCAGATACTCGGATAGCGTCTGGCGATCATGTGGCTGGCCGAAGAGAACCGCATCCGCAATAAGCCCGCTCAGCAGGCTAGGCGATTGCGGGCAATAGCGAAGGCGAGCGAACTGCTCCGCTCCACCCACGTCGCACAACGAAGCATCTCCAAGCTGCAGCTTGTTCCGTGACTCGACGAGGATGCCAGCCAACGCTTCGAGCAGAGTCGTCTTGCCTGCTCCGCTGCTTCCGATAATGGCCACGCTCTCCCCTTTCTTCAACGACAGGGGGGTGGACAGTTCCAGCAGATCAGCCTCCGGCCGCTGGATTCGGACCGGGCCGAGCGTCAGCCTGTCCGGGATCGCTGGCGTGTCTGCGACATTCAGATCGGCAGGTTCGAAATCCGGCAAATCCAGTAATTGCTGAAACCGCCCCTGATCGGAAGCGAACTGATCGGTGAACCGGTGAGCTTCAGCTACTGAAGCGACACTGTTGAAGAAGGCGGTGGCAATGGTAAACATCGCAACCATTTCCCCAACCGTCATGAAGGGTTGGGTCGATAGTTGGTCCATGAAGCCGAACAGCAGGATTCCCGCCGTCGACAGGCAGATAAAAAGCGCCTTGGCGGAACCCAATATCGAGGCTGAATAACCGATCCGGATTGCCGCAGCCGCGTAGCCACGATAAGCGTCATCCAATGACGTCAGTGCTGGCTCAGGGGTGCCCTCGCACTTGATAGCCTTCGCCGACCCGAAAGTCTGAGCAAAGCTCGAAGCCACCTCATCTTCCTGGTCGTTCAGTGCATCGATATGGCTGCGGCGCCAGCGAATGATTCTGTGATTGAGGTAAAGGTATCCAACCGCCGTCAGCAGCACCGTCAGAAACACTTCCCAGCCACCATAAAGCAGCAGGACACCTCCGACGATCAGCGTCTCCACCACGAGCGGAACACCGGACAAGAGCATGAAGTTCAGCAGTCGCTCGTAGGCATTCACGCCTCGGTCAACAGTACTGATCAGCCCTCCAATCCGCATTGAGGAAAAGACTTCGAACTCCTTGCCCATCACGCAGCGCGCCCACTGCAAAGAGCTTTCGCAAACACACTCTTGCACGAGCCTTGAGAGATAAAGCGACTGGATGGGATTTATGATGACCTGAATAACGCCTGCAATGCAGAATGCCAGCAGGAGCAAAGAAATTTCTTGCGAGGCAATTCCCTTCCCTGACGTCAAACCATCGACTATATGCCCAAGCAACAGCGGCGCGGCTATCAAAGTCAATTTACTGAGCGAGACGAAAATCATCACTTGGACTATTTGCCAAGGCCGTGAAAGAATCGCGTAGGTAATTCGTGAGTCTAGCGACAGCATCCTATTGCTCCAAACTCAGAAAAATGGTTTCAGAAGCGCCTTTTGTGGGGCTACCCATTTCCCGCTTCTAATCAAATTCAATCTTTCCATCCCCGGAATATAGACTTGCGTCACAATTGAAGAGGAATTTATTTTCCGCACGACCCTGTAGTACACCTCATAGCCATTCGCATTTAGCCTCCGAATAATTTCTTCTAGTTGGCGAACTGGTTGCTGGCTGTTAACGTCGATCAACGAGGGCATCTCATCCGAACTACAAGTACACCGCGGATAGAGAGATCGCAGCCCCTCTAGTCGTTTAGATTTCGACATAATCCTAGCAGCCTGCTCATCTACAAGACGTTCCTCATATCCATAAAGCGCCTCAGCCTGCCTCAGTTCGAATACAGCTCTGGTCAGAGCCAATGTAAATGACTGCGAGCACCCCGAACCTATCTGTGGTAATAAAAAATCTTCTTCTTGACAGTCCCTAACCGCCAAGCAAAAGAAGCCCCCAAAAACATCAGACACATAATAGACTCTAGCTTCCCCACTCAACGCCAGATCGAAGGGAAGGAAAACACTATCCAGGAACTCAGACGAGAGTTTATTAACCTTAACAAGTGAAGACTCATCAACGATATCAAGCATCACCAATGACAAAACATGACGTTCAAGTACTTCATTTACCCCATGCAAAATCGCTTCTTCAAACGTGCATCCAAATGCAGAACCCGAATTTGTCGAGTAGCGCTCCAAAAACAAGCAATCAGGTGACGTCTGGATATCGTCCTCGGGAGAAACAAGGATTTTTGGAATGATTACCTTTCCATCCCCGTAAACCGCCTTGAACTCCACACATTCCAAGAGACCATCAAAGTTCGAAATATTACGAATAACCCCGTCCTTAAGAACAGACTCTTGCAAAGAAATGAATTCATTTGGGTAAAGACAAGTCTCACTTCTTCCCTCCATTTGCAAGCAGTAGTGTTCAATTGCTTCAGCCGTTGCCCCTATATCGCAACCAAAACCTTTTCCAGCGCCTTCCGATACCAGATTTCCTGCCGGATCATAAAGAGCTGAAATAGCAACATATGCATCCACCTTATCAACTACACACCTGAGACCAAGACCATCAATAGCCTGTTTGAGCAACTCCTTTCTAGAAACATCAAGCTGAGTCCTTTCATAATTCTGAATTTCCATACCCACCTCACATGAAGGAGCGCGAAGGAATTCTTCGCGCTCCTTTTCTTGCTTACTCGAACGAGCCGGTCTGGCCTTGGTTCTTAGCTGCCTCATGAGGCTTAGAGCTCATAAGCTCTTCTTTGAAGAACTCAGTTTCTGCCTGAACCAGCTCACCCTGCTGAGGGTGCATATGCCAGATACCACCTGTACGTTCCGAGCGTTTACGTCCCATGTCTAACCTCCTATCGTTCAGTAACTGAAATTTTATCTCCGAAGGACATTCATCATCCGACGGCAGCAACAGTAAATAGAAATCCAAGCACCTTGATAACCACCAAAACTGGTAGTCAACTCCCCGCCAGAAAACTCCTCTACCAAAAAACAATTAATCTTACAGCCCGCTAAATTAGACCATGGATCGCCGCGTAAGCAGCAGCTTGCGCCTTGTTACACACACCGAGTTTTTGAAAAATATTCTTCAGATGAAAGTTCACAGTATCACTAGATATTGATAGAGCACGCGCAATTATCTTTGATGTTCCTCCATCCGCAACGCAACGAAGGATCTGAATCTCTCGATAGCTAAGCAAACAAAACTCACCAAATGAGTCAAACACCCCTAATGGCATCATTCTATCAACTACCAGCAGCGCTATTTGCCTCAATCGCTGCTTTAAAATAGAGCATTCAACTTCAGAAATATCACAACCAGATCTTGCCAAAGTAAGAATCCCACCCACCGACTTCATAGGAAAAACCAAGCAAGACAATCCAGAACTTATGCCACTGCGGGCGAGCACTTCCAACACAGACTTACTAGAACAAATATCCTTCCCTCTCCACGCAACCACACCACTATTCCTGGCACATAGCCCCACAACGGGGTCATGCAGCACCAAGTTCCCTTTCAGGAAAATATCAGCCCAACCCTGAGGAAAATCCCCGAAATCCAAAATACACCTATCTACAAACGGCACAACATGGGAGATAACACAAGAAAACCTGTCAAATCCAAAGTCAAGAAAAGCGCCTCTCAAGCAAAAGCACATTTCTTCTTCACTACAAACCAAAGAGATATCTCTTTCCAAACAAAAGCGCCACCTAGAAAACTCATGCTCATCCATTGCTTTACATCCTTCCCAGGAATAACAAGCAAAAATCGTATAATGACAACCACCCTAGGAAACAAGCTATAAACAACTAGCCAGAACATTAGAAAACGAGCAAACAGACGAAGAAATAAACACCACGTGCCAGTTTATTTTCCTACAAATAAAATCCAAGCCGCCTACGCCCTACAGGGCCGCAGCAGAATTCATACAAAAAACATAGGAAGAGGAGTTTAGGGACTAAACCAAATGAGTATTTCTGTTTTCTCCAATGAGGCGCCTGTGAGCGAGGTAGCTAGGAAACTCCCAACGTTCAAGCTCTGCAGGGTGGATGACGCTATTTCTTCACTGTCGACCTGCGTAACCGCCGCGACAACCTGCTGGTACGCGAAATTAACCTGCTGCGAACCGTGGTGAGGACGGTCAAACAACGTCCCCCTTCCACATCGATGTCTGGGTAGTGCGCTCTGGTTCTACGGCATCTGCCTGTTGTTGTTCTTCACGGGGGGACTAAGTGTTTACCTGCTGGCCAGGAAACCGCAGTTGCTCCGACAGCCCTGAACCCGCCGGCCCTCGCTAAACAGACTTTTCCCACAATCCAACGGCATTGCCCCTCCCCCGCTCCATCCATAGGCTCTGTCCCCGGCGCCTAAGAAACGCTTACCCACGTAGCGGCCAGACCGCTCCCGAAAGCTCAGCGGCTTTTTTGTGCCTGCGGCATACTCGCGCACGCTCAAAACCTCTGCTCTGTCGGGAGTGGGCTAATACAAGACCCGAAAGGGGAATACGCCCGGCCTTCTACGTGGGGTTTCTTAACTCCCGACGCCAACAGCCCTAAGAAAGCTGTCCAAATCACGTAGAGGTAATGGATATGCCCGAGTTCCCCCAGTTTCACCCCGCCCCTCCCCCGGACGCCGAAGTCCTGATGCCCGCCACCTTCGTCCGCCACAAACGCCAACTGCGCGCCGTGCTGCTGGATGAAGAACCCTGGTTTGCCGCCGGCGATCTGGCGCGGCTGATCAACCACCCGCTCCTGCCCGAACGCGTGGGCCGCAATCTGGATAAGGACCAGTTTCAGCGTGCCTGGATGCGCAACGGCCATGGCGATTTCGAGCAGGAACTGCTGATCAGCGAGTCCGGCGTCTACGCCGTGCTGATCCTCTACTACCACCCGGAAAACCGCTGCATCCGCCAATGGCTCACCCGCGAGGTGATTCCTCGCCTGCGGGAAGAGGTGCGCTTCGACGCCCAGCGCCCCTATCGCGAAGTGATTCAGTGGCAGCAACGGCAGTTGGAGGTGTTGCACTGGCAGGGCAAGGCATGGCTGCATCTGGGCGATTGTCCGGACCTGCTCCAGCGCCCTCCCCTTGTGATTGGCTGACCTGCCTCTGCTTGTTGGGTTTCGCTTCGCTCTACACCAACCTACGTCCAGAACCTGATCAGGGTCGTAGGATGGGTAGAGGAACGAAACCCATCACAACGAACTCCCCGGAGTACAGCTGGCCGGTTCAGTTCACGCAAAGCCCCGCGCCAACACGATATCGAATACACCCCGCCGCAACTCGCCGTCCTGCTCCAGCTCGATGGTGTTGGTGGATCGGTCATGGGCCCAGGGATCGCCGACGATGAAAGGGTCGCCCTTGAAGTAGAGCTGCAGGGTAACGGGCACATGCAGCGACTCCATCACGCGGAAGTGGATATGCGCCGGACGCATCAGACCGGCGTACTTTTCCAGCCCGGGCAGGTTCGGCGGCACGGGGTAGCGGCCCGGCATGACGGTCTCGATGCGGTACTTGCCCTGCGCGTCGGTGTAGAGCATTCCGCGCAGGTGGAAGTCGCCCTTGTCGGTGAAGTTGCCGGGCTTTTCCGTGTCGTAGAGGCCGGCACTGTTGGCCTGCCAGATTTCGACCAGAGCGCCCGGGACCGGAGTGCGGCAGTCCGAACTGAATACGGTGCCGGTCACGACCAGGCGCTCGCCCGGCTCGTCGGGCCCGGCCAGCTTCGACTGGAAAGGCGCGCCGAATCGGTAGTAGGGGCCGAGGATATCGCCCTGAGTGAGCAGGCAACCCTGCGCGGCGAAGGTCGGCCCGGCCAGCAGGCCGCCTCCCAGGAGGACTGCGCTGCCGCCCAGGAAATACCGCCGTGAAATGTATGCGCCCTTCATTCGATACTTGCCCACGTCCGCCTCCTCCCAGTAAGGACCCAGTCGTAGCATTGGCGGTGCGTCAGACTTCCCACCGTCAGGGACGACAACGAGACATATGCCTGATGAGTCTAGGCACTGGTCCGGCCACCGTCAGGCGGTTGGTCGGTGGCGTACTTCCCTGCGGAAAAAGACCGCCCCCACTCTCCGTGGGTCTACCTTTCCTCTCATGACACGCTGCTTTCCGGTATCAGGCCAACACGAGGCAGGAACGCTCCATGGACCAAGCCCCATCCCGCGAACCCACCAAGCCAGAACGGCCGCCGGGCGCCCCTGTCCCAGCGCCCTCCGGCTGGCGGCGCTGGGTGCCTGGCCTGCAGGTCCTACGCGGTTACCAGCCCGGCTGGCTGCCAAGGGACCTGCTCGCCGGCCTAGTACTCACGGCCATGCTGGTGCCGGTGGGCATCGCCTATGCCGAGGCGTCGGGGGTTCCGGGCATCTACGGCCTGTATGCCACCATCGTTCCACTGCTCGCCTACGCGCTGTTCGGCCCCAGCCGTTTCATGGTGCTCGGGCCGGACTCGGCCTTGGTCGCCATCATTCTTTCGGTGGTGTTGCCGCTGTCCGCCGGCGACCCGCAACGCGCCATCGTCCTGGCCAGTGCCATGGCGCTGGTATCCGGACTGATCTGCATCGCCGCCGGCCTGTTGCGGCTGGGGTTCGTCACCGAGTTGCTATCCAAGCCGATTCGCTACGGATACATGAACGGCATTGCGCTGACGGTGCTGATAAGCCAGACGCCAAAGCTCTTTGGCGTTTCCATCGAGAGTGCCGGGCCGCTGCGCGATACCCTGGGTCTGTTCGAGGCCGTGTTCGACGGCGAGGCCAACGGATACGCCACTGCCATGGGCCTCGGGAGCCTGGCGATCATCCTCCTGCTCAAGCGTTTCGAGCGCGTGCCGGGCATTCTCATTGCGGTGGTAGCAGCCACCCTGGTGGTGGGAGCGTTGGGTCTGGAAGCCAACCACGCGGTGAAGGTGGTGGGCGAACTTCCCCAAGGACTGCCAAGCTTCGCCCTGCCCCTGATCGACATGGAGGACCTGACCGCCGTGCTGATCGGCGGCTTCACCGTGGCACTGGTGGCCTTCGCCGATACCAGCGTGCTCTCCCGCACCTATGCGGCCAAGACCAATACGCGGGTGAACCCGAACCAGGAGATGATCGGCCTGGGCGTGGCCAACTTCGCCACCAGCCTGTTCCAGGGGATTCCGATCAGCAGCAGTTCGTCGCGTACACCGGTGGCCGAGGCAGCCGGCGCCAAGACCCAACTGACGGGTGTATTCGGTGCCCTGGGCGTGGCCCTGCTGTTGCTGCTCGGCCCCAACCTGCTCAGACACCTGCCCGAAAGCGCACTCGCCGCGGTGGTCATCGCCTCTGCCATCGGGCTATTCGAGTTCAGGGACCTGCGGCGCCTCTACTGCATCCAGCGCTGGGAGTTCTGGCTGTCCATCGTCTGCCTGATCGGTGTCGTCGTACTTGGCGCCGTGCCCGGCATCGGCCTGGCCGTGGTGATCGCGGTGATCGAGTTCCTCTGGGATGGCTGGCGCCCGCATCACGCGGTCCTCGGCCGCGTCGACGGCCTACGTGGCTACCATGACATCTCGCGCTACCCGCAAGCCCGACGGCCCCCCGGCCTGGTGCTGTTCCGCTGGGACGCGCCGCTGTTCTTCGCCAATGCCGAGCAATTCCAGAACTGCATTCAGGAGGCCATCGCCCAGTCCCCCACGCCTGTCCGCCGGGTGGTGGTGGCCGCCGAGCCGGTCACCAGCGTCGACGTCACCTCGGCGGACATGCTGGTGGAGCTGGAGCGCTGGTTGCGCAAGGAGGGGATCGAACTGCGCTTCGCCGAGATGAAGGACCCGGTCAAGGACAAGATGCTGCGCCTGGGCGTGCTGGAGCAGATAGGCAGTGACGTATTCCATCCGACGGTAGGCTCGGCGGTGGATGCGTACCTCGAGGGGCACAATATCGACTGGACGGCCTAGCCCCGTAGGTCGACCAGTTCGTGTGGCAAAACGAGCACAGTGATGCCAATCGTGATCAGGCTGATGGGTATCGCAAGCTCCACCCATCCTACGGAAGCTCACGCGGGACGAGATTTGCCACGCTGCCTGAGCCCAATACAGTTTCCCCATGGATCGCGAACCTGTCAGATACGATCACCGCCTTCGATATCCAGCGGACTGCGACACAGTTACCCATCGGTCAACGCAATCGCCCGCTCATGCCATCCCCCAAGTGTGGGGACAGTCCCCAATCTACCCTCTGGTTGTTGTCGATCCACCGGAGCGAGCGATGAACACCAACGACAAGCTGAACCTCGACGCACTCAGCCTTGAACCCATTGCGCCAACTGCAGCGGCGCCGTCTTCCCGTGGCAAGGCGGTGTTCAAGATCGATACCCGTGGAGGTGGTGATCGGCGCAAGGGCGCTGATCGTCGTCAGTCAATCCGCTTCGAGCAGGACCGCCGCCAAGTCGACAGGCGCGGGAAAAGCAGCGATCCCTGGAGTCAGAACGCCGATCTCTGATCGCAGCGGACGCGGGGTGCATTGCCGGGGCGCAGGCGAGCTGTTAAAAGCGGAATCGACATTCAGAAAATCGATACCGCCATGAGCGAAAGTGACAAATCGAATACCCGCCTGTTCGACCTCGACCTGCTGAGAGCCATCGTCACCGTGGCTGACTGCGGCAGCTTCACCACGGCCGCAACGCGCCTGCATTCGACCCAATCCACCATCAGCCAGAAGATCCGCCGCCTGGAGGAAATGGCCGGGCATCGTCTGCTGGAGCGCGGCAACCGCGACGTGCTGCCCACCGATGCCGGCGAGACGCTGCTGGGCTATGCGCGGCGCCTGCTGGCCCTGAACGACGAGATGGTCGAGGCGCTCTCTGGCGCCACGGTCGCGCTGACGGTACGCATCGGCGTGCCGGACGATTTCGCCAGCGGACGCACCACCGAGCAGCTGGCGGCCTTCAACCGGCGTTATCCACAGGTGAAGCTGGAAGTCACCAGCGGGCTCAGCCGCGACCTTTCCGCCAGCTACGATCGCGGCGAACTTGACCTGGTGCTGCTCAAGCAACGCCAGAACAGCCGCGAAGCGGTGGCCTGCTGGCCGGAGAAGACGCGCTGGGTCGACAGCGCCAACAACCCCTGCATCGACCTCGACCCGCTGCCCATCGTCACCTTCCCGCCGCGCGGGGTGTACCGCGACGAGATGATCGCCGCGCTGGAATCCGTAGGACGGCGCTGGCACATCAGCTTTACCAGTTCGAGTCTGAGCGGCATCCAGTCCGCCATTGCAGACGGCATGGGCATTGGTCTGCTGCCATTGCGAGCGGTGATGGCGGGCCATGCCGTGGTGCCGAAGGACACGGGGCTGCCGCCGGTGGATGTGTTCGAAGTGGCCCTGCTCCATCGCCCGGCGGCAGACCCGATGGTTAAGGAGCTCGCTCGTGTGCTTTCGCGGGTGCTGGCCCAGGACACACGAGGCTGAGCGGTGCAAATCTCGCATTTGAAAACTGAATACGGCGGATTCCAACATTTAATTTGTGCATGAAACCGTCGCTGGATATCGTGGTTCCCAGCGACGGCCAGCGCCCCGGTGGCGCACCGATCTGCACGAATTGTTCGCCCTGGCGCCGCGCGCCAGGCAGCAAGACAACAATGAGGAACTACCCCATGGCCAAATCTAGCTATTACGCGCCGCACGGCGGGCACCCGGCACAGACCGAGCTGCTCACCGACCGCGCGATGTTCACCGAAGCCTATGCCGTGATCCCCAAGGGCGTGATGCGTGACATCGTCACCAGCCACCTGCCCTTCTGGGACAACATGCGCATGTGGGTCATCGCCCGCCCGCTGTCCGGTTTCGCCGAGACCTTCTCCCAGTACATCGTCGAGCTCGCCCCCAATGGCGGCAGCGACAAGCCCGAGCAGGACGTCAACGCCGAAGCGGTACTGTTCATCGTGGAAGGTGAGCTGACCCTTACCCTGCAAGGCCAGGTCCACACCATGCAGCCGGGAGGCTACGCCTTCATTCCGCCGGGTGCCGACTACAAGGTGCGCAATACCTCCGGCCAGCACACCCGCTTCCACTGGATTCGCAAGCACTACCAGAAAGTCGACGGCGTACCGCTGCCGGAAGCCTTCGTCACCAACGAGCAGGACATCGAGCCGAAGGTGATGCCGGATACCGAAGGCCGCTGGAGCACCACCCGCTTCGTCGACATGGCCGACATGCGTCATGACATGCACGTCAACATCGTCAACTTCGAGCCGGGCGGCGTGATCCCCTTCGCCGAAACCCACGTGATGGAACACGGCCTGTACGTGCTGGAAGGCAAGGCGGTGTATCGCCTGAACCAGGACTGGGTCGAGGTGGAAGCCGGCGACTTCATGTGGCTGCGCGCCTTCTGCCCGCAGGCCTGCTACTCCGGTGGCCCGGGTCGCTTCCGCTACCTGCTGTACAAGGATGTGAACCGCCACATGCGACTGACCCTGAACCAGCCGCACTGATCACCTCGACGGGAGCCCAAGGGCTCCCGTCGTCGTTTCCGCCTTCAATGCGGACTTTGTGTCGGAGCGAGCTTGCTCGCGAAAGGTCGGCTCAGAAGGTTCGCGAGCAAGCTCGCTCCTACAAGTTTCACACCGCCTGGACGATCTGCTCCCGCAGCCACTGGTGCGCCGGGTCGCGGTGGGAGCGTTCGTGCCACAACATGGCCATCTCGTAGCCCGGTATCTCCAGCGGCGCCTCCACCACGGTCAGGGAAGTGCTGCCCCGTACCAGGCGCTCGGGCAGCATGGCCACCAGGTCGGTGCTTTCCAGCACCGAGCGCAGGAAGAGGAAATGCGGCACCGACAGCACAACCCGCCGCTCCAGCCCCCGCTCCGCCAGAGTCTCGTCGGTAATGCCGTGGAAACCGCCACCATCGGGCGAGACGATCACCTGCTCCAACGCGCAGAACTGTTTCAAGGTCGGCCGTCGCGTCAACCCCGGATGACCGACACGGCCCGCCAGCACATAGCGTTCGGCGAACAGAGTGCGGCGCCGCAGGTTGTGCGGTGAGCCTTCGACGGTGTGGAAGGCCAGGTCAATTTCCCCCTGCTCTGCCTGTCGGGCGATGCGTGCGGGTGCCATCTCCACCACGGCCAGCCGGGTGCCTGGGGCCCGAGCCCGCAGTCCGGCCAGGGCCGGCAGCACAATGGACGACTCGCCATAGTCGGTGGCGGCCACGCGCCAGGTCTTTTGCGCCTGGACGGGATCAAAGGCACTGGCCGGCGCCACCGCCTGCTCCAGGGTCTCCAGCGCCTGGCGCAAGGGCTCGCGCAGCTCCTCGGCGCGCGTGGTCGGGCGCATGCCGCGCGGTCCCGGCAGCAGCAGCGGATCGTCGAAAACCTCTCGCAGCTTGGCCAGATGCACGCTCACCGTAGGCTGGGAGAAGTTCAGCCGCTCCGCCGCGCGGGTCACGTTGTGCTCGGCCAGCAGCACGTCCAGGGTTACCAACAGGTTGAGGTCCAGCCGCCTTAAATTATTCATTGCAATACCTGGAATACTGGATATTCATTTCCAATATACCTGGCGGAGTACCATCCTGCGCCCATCTCGCACTGGAGGTTGTCCCCATGAACGTCCTGATCGTCTTTGCCCACCCCGAACCCCGCTCTCTCAACGGCGCCCTCAAGGATTTCGCCGTGCAACGTCTCGAAGCTGCCGGCCACCAGGTACAGGTCAGCGACCTCTATGCGATGGGCTGGAAGGCCACGCTGGACGCCGATGACCACCTCGACTACCAGCCTGGTATGCCATTTTCCCCGTCCGGAGACTCCAAGCAGGCGTTCGCCAATGGCCGGCAGAGCGACGACATCTCCCGCGAGCAGGACAAGCTGTGCTGGGCCGATGCGCTGATCCTGCAGTTCCCGATGTGGTGGTTCACCATGCCGGCGATCCTCAAGGGCTGGGTCGAGCGCGTCTACGCCTATGGTTTCGCCTACGGCGTGGGCGAGCACTCCGACAACCGCTGGGGCTCTCGCTACGGTGAGGGCAACCTGGCCGGCAAGCGCGCCATGCTGATCGTCACCACCGGCGGCTGGGACTCCCACTACAGCCCACGAGGCATCAACGGCCCTATCGATGAGCTGCTATTCCCCATCCAGCACGGCATCCTGCACTACCCCGGCTTTGATGTGCTGCCGCCCTTCCTGGTCTACCGCACCAGCCGCATGGACGAACCCCGCTTCGCTGCCGTTCGCGAAGAATTGGGGCAGCGCCTGGACACGCTCTGGCAGACGCCCCCCATCCCCTACCGCAAGCAGAACGCGGGCGAATACGAAATCCCCGCCCTCACCCTTCGATCCGACCTCGCCCCGAGCCTGAGCGGTTTCGCAGCCCATCTCAGCCAGGACTGAAGGCGCAGCGCGGGTCCCCAGTGAGTATCCACGTTCGGAGTACCTGGACTTCTCGATATGACGCTGGCACCTGACTGTAGGGTGTGCTGTGCGCACCGACTATGGGATCGGTCCGGCGCGACGCTCAGCCGCTGGTGCGCGCGGCGCACCCTACCGCATTGAAGAAGGGGCGCTTACTGCGCCCCGAACATCGCCGTCCAGTAGATGCCTGCGTCGCTCTTCGGGTCCACCGCGTAGGCCGCGCCCAGCTCGCGGAACTGCGGGTTCATCAGGTTGGCGCAGTGGCCCGGGCTGGCCAGCCAACCGTCCACCACCTTGCTGGAGGTATCCAGGCCGGCGGCGATGTTCTCGCCAATCAGCTGGGCGGAATAACCGGCCAGTTCCGCCCGGTCGCCGGGGGTACGGCCGTCGCGGTCCTTGTGGTCGAAGAAGTTCTGGTTGGCCATGGCGCGGGTGTGTTCCTGGGCTGCCCCGGCCAGGGTCGCGTTCCAGGTCAGCGGCGCGGCGGCGGCAAAGGACTGGGCGCCGCATTGGCGGGCCTGGCCACGGGCGGCGTTGATGCGTTCCAGCACCTTCTGCCCTTCCGCCTGCCAGTCCCCCAGGCCACCGGCCAACAGCGGCCGCGCCAGGACGATGCGCCAATCCTCGCCCGCGCGGCTCACGCCAACATCCACGAACTGCGGGTCCAGCACCACCTGGCAGAAGCTTTCCTGCAGGGCTTTCATGGCCGACTGGGCATCACGCGGGCCGGAGAGGTTGATGGCCTGCACATTGACCAGCGGATAGGCCGTGCGGGTCAGCGCCGCTTGCAGGTCGCCGATGCCACCGGCCGGCAGGATCAGGCGCGGATCGGGCTTGAGCGGCGGCAGTTCCATCGAAGCCTGGCCGGCACAAGGCTGCACCTGACCGCGATAGACGTTGATCGACTCGACCAGCTGCGTCTCCTCACTCGCCACGGTAGTGCCGGCAAGCACCAGCCCCAGCGGCAGTGCGGCAAGGCGCAGAACGGATGACATGACCGCCATGGAAACCTCCTTCAAGCTGGCTGCGCCCAATGATGCGCGATTCCGCCCCTTCCTGTGCACTCTCCGTGGCATTTAGCGACCGGGCCGGGCGACGACGGGCTCAGTGGCACTCGACCCGGTTGCGCCCACCCCGCTTGGCCCGATACAGCGCCATGTCGCAGCGCGACAGGGCGACTTCGCCGCTGCTGTCGGCGGGGAGCAACGTGGCGACGCCGACGCTGACGGCCAGCACCAGGCGCTCGTCGCCATGTACCACGGGAGAACTGGCCAGCTCGCCCTGGACCCGCTCGGCGAACAACCGGGCTTCCTCGATGGACGCATTGCTCAGCACCACGGCGAACTCTTCCCCGCCCATGCGCCCGGCAGCATCAGTGCGGCGCAGCTGGGCACGGAGGATCGACGAGAAATGCCGCAGCGCCTGGTCTCCCACCGAGTGGCCCCAGCGGTCGTTGATGGCCTTGAAGTGGTCCAGGTCGAACATCAGGATAGCCGCGCCGTAACCCTCGGTTCGCTGCACACGCGCCAGCTCGGCATCCAGCTGCGTCATGAAGTGCCGGCGATTGGAAAGCTGGGTGAGGGAATCGGTGGTGGCGAAGACTTGTAGCTCGGCCTCGATCAGCTTGCGCTCGGTGACATCGGTGATGAAGCCGTGCCAGAGCACGCTGCCGTCCGCCAGCGGCCGGGGGCGCGCGTCCCCCTGGCGCCAGGAAAGGCCGCGCCCGGGCAACTGCACACGGTACTCCAGGTGCCAGGGCTTGAGGTCGCGAGCGGAGCGCTCCAGGGAATCGAAGTAAACCAGCAGGTCATCCGGGTGAATGATGCCAAGTAGCGTGTCGGCGTCCTGCGTCAACTGCTCCGGCGTCACCCCATAGATCTCGCGGGCACCGTTGCTGACATAGGTAAAGAACGAGCGGCCGTCCAGCTGGCGCCGGTACTGGAAGACCATGCCGGGGATTTCGTTGGTCAGGTCGGCCATCAGCGCCGCCGCCTGCTGTGCCTTCTCGGCAAGGTTGCGCATGGCGGTCACGTCGGTGGTGGTGCCTACCATGCGCAGGGGCCTGCCCGATTCGTCCCGCTCCACCACCTTGCCGCGGCTGCACACCCACTTGTAGCGGCCGTCCCGGCAACGCAAGCGGTGCTCCACCTCGTAGGCTTCGGTGCGGCCGTCGAAGTGGGCCTGGATGGTGGCCTGCACATAGGCCAGGTCTTCGGGATGGATGCGGGTGTAGCTTTCCTCTATACGGTTGCCCACCTCGTTGTCGGCGTACCCGAGCAGCGCCTTCCAATCGCTGGAGTAATGGATTTCACCGGTCACGGCATTGCGGTCCCAGATACCGGTGCCGCTGCCAGAGATGGCCAGGGCCATACGCTCCTCGCGCTCCTGGACATGCTTCAGCTTCAACCGGTCGGCCAGCATCCCGGCAGCCAGCGCGGCGAAATCGCGTAACACTTGCTGCCCTTCAACGTCCAGATCGCGGGGCTGATCGTGCAGGAGCCAGAGCAGGCCCGTCGGGCCGCCATCGGGCACCAACAGGGGACAGGCGGCTAGAAAGCGCAGGCCGGGCAACGCTTGCGCCAGCCCATCCGGGTACCAGTGCGGTTGCTGAAGGATATCGGGCATGACCAGCGGATCAGCCCCACGAATGCCCGGCGGGAACAGAACCAGGCCATCTGGCAACGCCGGGGCGCATGCCGGCCCGTCGTAGCTGCGGACCTGCTGGATGTCCCCGGCGCCCGTGGTCAGCAAGGTGGCCATGACACCAAACCGGCGCCTGAGCAAGCGGATCAGGTTGTCGAATCGCTCTTCGCTCGCGCCACGGGGCGCACTGGAACTACTGGGCAACTGCATTCGCTCTCCGCTCGCAGGGGCCGTGGGCGCCGCTAGGCGTTGATCAGGCTGGAAATCAGCAATCTATCCATAATGGCCATTCGACGCCAGATGCCCCACAGGCCCTTTACGGAACTGACGAGCTGGCTGGCAGCCGCCTCACCGCCCAAGTAAAATCCCGCGCCATTTCCCTTATGAACCAGCGAGAGAGCCGCCATGGGCGCCCAGTGGAAAGCCAAACCTAAAGAAGCCGCCGCCAACGCCCGAGGGAAGATCTTCGGCAAACTGGTGAAAGAGATCATGATCGCCGCGCGTAACGGCGCCGATCCGGACATGAACCCCAAGCTGCGTCTTGCCGTGCACCAGGCCAAGAAGGCCTCCATGCCGAAGGACACCTTGGAGCGCGCCATCAAGAAAGGCGCAGGCCTGACGGGTGAAGTGGTCAACTACGAACGCACCCTGTATGAAGGCTTCGCGCCGCATCGCGTACCGGTGATCGTCGAGTGCCTGACCGACAA
Organism: Pseudomonas sp. TCU-HL1; assembly: GCF_001708505.1. Lineage (NCBI taxonomy): Bacteria > Pseudomonadati > Pseudomonadota > Gammaproteobacteria > Pseudomonadales > Pseudomonadaceae > Pseudomonas > Pseudomonas sp. TCU-HL1. Next base: position 1,886,538 of record NZ_CP015992.1, on the reverse strand, counting down.
CCTGAACCGCACCGTCGCAGAAGTGCGCGTGCTGTTCCGCAAGGGCCAACTGGGCACCTCCGGCTCGGTGTCCTGGGACTTCGACCACCTGGGCATGATCGAGGCCGAACCGGCCAGCGCCGATGCCGACGCCGAACTCGCCGCCATTGAGGCGGGCGCCCAGGACTTCGAAGCGGCCGATGAAGGCGCCACCCTGTTCTACACCGACCCCACCGACCTGGACGCCGTGTGCAAGGCGCTACCGGAATTCGGCTTCACCGTGCAGTCCGCCAACCTGGGCTACAAGGCGAAGAACCCGGTCGGCCTGTCTGGCGCCGAGCTGGAGGAAGTCGAAGCCTTCCTCGAAGCCCTGGACAGCCATGACGACGTGCAGAACGTCTATGTCGGCCTGCAAGCCAACTGATCCGGTGAGTCGCCGGCAGTTCCATCAGGAACATGCCGGACAGGCTCGTGACGAAGCGCTACGCCTGCTGGCGCAGCGCGACGCCATGGGCCCGCGCTGGCTGGCCTGGGTAGCCACCGAGCTGTACCACCTCAAGCCATCGGCCTTCGCCAACATGGTGCGCCGCGAGCTTGAACGCCTGAATACGGCAGACCTCCAGTTCGGCCAGGCATCGAAAGAAGTGCATTGAGGCGCGAGATCCCTCCGGAGCCCTTGCAGGGCGGATCACGCGTCATCGATCCACCATCGGAATGCGGCATGGCGCGACGGTGGAACTGAAAAGCGATTTTCACCCTACGAAAACCTGCGATTGGGCATGGGCCACCCGGAGCTGGCTACTGCCGATGGTTATGGTGGTTGTAGGGCCAGGACGATAGCGTGGCTTGTTCCTGGGGGCCTTGTGCCGGGGCTGCCAGCTCCTCCAGATGGGTGATGATGTCATCCGGCTTGAGCACCAGGACATCACTCTCCAGGCTGTCGAGAACCATCTCGGCGGTATTGCCGATCATGGCCCCGGCCAACCCGGTGCGCGCCACATTGCCGATCACCGTGAGCGCGGCTTTGAGCTTGCGGGCCACCTGCGGGATCAGGATATCGGCCGCGCCTTCCTCGATATGCAGGCGCTCGTCATCGATGCCGAACTCCTTCTGCAGTGTCCGGCACTGTTCGCGGTAGAAATCCTCAATGCTCTCCTTGCGCTGGAACACCGGGTCGGGCGCCGAGAGCATCGGGTAAGGATGGGCGCTCATCATGTGCAGGGTGCCGCCGGACAGCTTGGCGACGTCGTGGCCGTGGCTGACGATACCGGCGTGCAGGACGCGGTGCTCGATATCACTGTTGCCGACATCGACGGCGGCGAGAATGGTGCCGCTGGCCCAGGGTGCGGTGGTTTTCACGATCAGCACCGGGCTGGGGCAATATCGCAGCAGCTTCCAGTCCTCTGGGGTGAGTATCGACTTCGTCAGGGGGTTGTCAGGGCGGTGCTGCTTGATCACCAGGCCGCAGCCTTCCGCCTGCTGCGCGGCGATCACGGTCTGGTGCAGGCTGTGGTGCCAGGCCCGTTGGGCACTGACGCTGAACCCCTCCTTTTCCAACGCGCCCCGCACCTCCTCGAGGTGAGGGGAAAGGTCGGGACGCTTGTCGCAAACCAGCAGGTGCAGATGTGATCGAGTAGAGCTGGCAATCATTCTGGCTCGGTTCAGGATCTGCTCTTCGGACTGCTGCGGATCCATCACTACCAGCGTGTTACGGATGGTATGCATGACGATCTTCCCGCGCGCATTGGATTCTCGGGTGGATGAGGCACGACATGCGTCGCAGATGCCCCTGCGAGCGGATCGGGAGCGCGGTTACCCACCCTCGCCACTCTATCCGTCAGGAGGAAGCTCACCCACCGACACCCTGCACGCGACAGCCGAAATCAGGACTTGCCGATCCGCTTTGCTGGCGGCTAACCAGATCGAATCGGCCTCGATGACCACGGAACTGCTGCTGATCGTTCATGCAAACGAGAAAGCCGCTTCCACAGCGCAAGCGCTGCTGTTCCACTGCATTCACATCGAGAAAGCAGCACCAGGTCCTGTGTCTCTGGCCCGGCACGGACGACCGCCTCCCCGCCAATACTCCCGCCTTGTGCTGGTCAGAGGCCGAGAGGCACACCAAGCGCCCCGATCATCAAATATCCACGAGGTGCTTTGCGGGAAACGTTCGGTATGGGGGCACGAGTGGGTTGGCCCTGCTCGCTCAGAGACGAATTATGGTAGTTGGCCAGTATCACAGCGAGGTAACTGGTCGCCCGGCCTATGCAATTCGGCGAGAACGGAGCGCTGGCTTATGTCCGCTGGCTCCAAGGCCGGGCGCCAGCGGCCCGGGAACGGCCGAGCGTCGCAGGTTGTCCTGGGCCTGGAATTCCAGCCCGCCCCGGGAGTGGGTTAATGTCACAAGACTTTTCCCGGACAAGGCAGGTGGGCAATGGCAGCCCTGGATGACAACCCGGCACCGCAGGACTCGGCTGGTAACAAGAACGACGGCGCAGCGCCCATAGCGCGCAAGACCGGCTCCCGTGGTGACGCCGACGTGATCGCCACCTTGCTGCCCTACCTGCGGCCCTATGTGGGCCGCATCGCCCTGGCTCTGGGGCTGATCGTTGCAGCGAAGCTGGCCAACCTCTATGTGCCGATCGCCCTCAAGCAGATCGTCGACCAGCTCAACGTCGAACCCAGCCTGGTGGTCCTGCCGGCGGGCCTGCTGCTGGCCTATGGCGCCTCGCGTATCGGCGTCACGCTGTTCACCGAACTGCGCCAGGTGATCTTCGCCCGCGTGATGGCCAGGGCCTCGCGGCAGATTACCCTGAAGGTGTTCCAGCACCTGCACGGCCTGAGCCTGAAGTTCCACCTCGGCCGCCGCACCGGCGGCGTGGCCCGCGACGTGGAGCGCGGCGGCAGTGCCATTTCCGACCTGCTGGACTGGACGCTCTACACCATCGTACCAACCCTGCTGGAAGTACTGCTGGTGACGGTGGTGCTGGTCTGGGCGTACGACTGGGGCTTTGCCTTCATCACCCTCGGCACCCTGCTGGCCTATGGCATGTGGACATTCGCCGTGACGGAGTGGCGTACCCGCTTCTACCGCGCCTCGGTGGAGGCCGACACCCGCGCCAACGAGCGCGCCGTGGATTCGCTGCTCAATTACGAGACGGTGAAGTACTTCAACAACGAGGCCCATGAAGCGGCGCGCTACGACGAGAACCTGCGTTTTCTGGAAAACGCCCGGGTCAAGGCCACCAAGTCCCTGGCGCTGCTCAACCTGGGCCAGACAGCCATCGTCGCCATGGGCGTGACCGCCATGATGTGGCGTGCCGCGGCCGGCGTGGTGGCCGGCGAACTCACCATTGGCGACCTGGTGCTGGTCAACACCTACCTGCTGCAGCTCTCCGCACCGCTGTTCATGCTGGGGATGATGTACCGCGAAGTGAAGCAGGCGCTGACCAACATGGAACGCCTGTTCGGCCTGCTGGATGAACGCCAGGATGTGCAGGACGCCTCGGGCGCCGTCGCACTGGAGGCCCCCCGTCCCCGCGTGCGTTTCGAGAACGTGCACTTCGGCTACGACCCGCGCCGGGAAATCCTCCATGGCGTCGACTTCGAGATTCCGCCCGGCGGCACGGTGGCAGTGGTCGGCCATTCCGGCTCGGGCAAGTCCACCCTCGCCCGCCTGCTGTACCGCTTCTACGACATCGACTCCGGGCATATCCGTATCGACGGCCACGACCTGCGCGAGTTGACCCAGTCGTCGGTGCGCGGCGCCATCGGCATCGTTCCCCAGGACACCGTGCTGTTCAATGACAGCATCTACTACAACATCAGCTATGGCCGCCCCGGTGCCAGCCGCGAGGAAGTGGAAGCCGCCGCCCGCGCCGCGCATATCCACGACTTCATCCTGCGCCTGCCGGACGGTTACGAAACCCAGGTTGGCGAGCGCGGCCTCAAGCTGTCCGGCGGCGAGAAGCAGCGCGTGGCCATCGCCCGCGCACTGCTGAAGAACCCGGCCATCCTGATTTTCGACGAAGCCACCTCGGCCCTGGACTCCAAGTCGGAAAAGGCTATCCAGACCGCACTGGACCGTATTCAGGTCGGCCGCACCACCCTGGTCATCGCCCACCGCCTCTCCACCGTGATGGACGCCGACCAGATCCTGGTGCTCGACGCCGGCCGCGTGCTCGAAAAAGGCACCCACCGCGAACTGCTGGAAGCCGGCGGCACCTACGCGCAGATGTGGCTGCTTCAGCAACAGGAGCCCGAAACAGAGGGCTCGCCCACGCAGGATTGAGGCCGCTGCGGTGGAAATCCACCTCGTGGATTTCCACCCTACATGGGCATCCGAAACGCCTACTCACGGTGCTCCAGCACATCTCCCGCCCAACTCAGGGCGGCCATCACGGTGGGGAAGCCGATGGTGCTGGTGAGCGCCAGCAGGGTGTGGTGGATGTGCTCGGGAGTGGCACCGGCTTCCAGGGCGCGCCGGGTGTGGCTGTGAACAGCGCCTTCGGAGTGAATCGCCGCGGCGGCGGCGAGCTGGATCAGTTGCAGGCTGAGTTCATCCAGCGGACCGGCCTGGCGCACCACGGCGCCGAGGGTTTCCACCGCCTGAAAGTACGCTGGATGCTGCTTCTTGAAGCGCTTGTAGGTGTCGAGATCGTGCTTGCGTTCCATTGTGGCCACCTCGCATGGGCATGCCCTTACAGCTTAGGCAAGCCTGCCTCGACTATGGTGAATGGACCCGATTCGCCACTGGGAGAGACGTTCAATGCTCAGGACTCACCGCAACAGCGGGCTCAGCCATCCGCTCCACATTTGCCAGCGCTGATGCCATGGCCCGCAGCCTGATCGGCGTCATCCTGCTAGCCCTTGCGCTCTATCTGGGTGTGGGCGGGCTGCTCTTCGTCTTCCAGCGTTCGCTGATCTACTTCCCGCAGCCCCGCGCAATCGGCGGCCCGGACCGGCTGCTGATGCTGCCGGTGACGGACCAGCAGATCGCCGTCACCGTGCGGCCGCTCGCCAGCCCCAAGGCGCTGATCTACTTCGGCGGCAATGCCGAGGATGTGTCGCGCAGCCTGCCGGACTTTGGCGAGGCGTTTCCCGACCACGCCCTCTACCTGCTGCACTACCGGGGTTTCGGCGACAGCACGGGCAAGCCCTCGGAGGCAGCCATCCAGAACGACGCCCTGGAGCTGTTCGACAAGGTCAGCGCCCTGCACGGCGAAGTGGCCGTGGTCGGCCGCAGCCTGGGCAGCGGCGTGGCCATTCGCCTGGCCAGCCAGCGCCCGGTGGCGCGCCTGGTACTGGTCACGCCTTACAACAGCATCCTCGAACTGGCCCAGCGGCAATTTCCCATCTACCCGGTGCGCTGGATGCTTCAGGACACGTACGAGTCCTGGCGCTACGCCCCGGCCATCAGCATCCCCACCCTGCTGATCGTCGCAGAACGCGACGAGGTGATTCCACGCTGGAGCAGCGAGAAGCTCTTCGCCCAGTTCCGCTCGGGAGTAGCACGGCGGGAGGTGATCCCCGGTGTTGGACACAACGACATTGGCGGCCGGCCGGAGTATCTGGAACTGATTCGCAGCGGCCTTTAACGCCCCGCGGACGACGGGCTGAGCATCTCGATTTCGCGGATGTCGAAATCGCGGCGCAGGTAATCCATGCGGTTTTCATGGAAGCGGCGCATATGCGGCAGCGCGCAGTGCGTCTCGAAGTGGACATGGCTCTGCCAGACCTCGAAGAAGATGAACAGGCTCGGGTCCTGTGCATCACGCAGCATGTGGTATTCGATGCAACCCGCCTCCGCCCGGCTGGGTTCGACATAGGCGCGGAACAGCGCTTCGAACGCATCGGCTTTCTCGGGTTTCGTGTACGCATGAAGGATGAAGCCGTAGGGCTGGGTCATGTCGATAAACCTTGCGTCGATTGTTTTATCAACCTTATCGCAAGGCGAACCCGCCAATTCATGACTTTCAAGCAAGTATCAATTGCGCTCTGGACGGTGTTTCCGCGAAGACGCGACCGGTAGTCTGCCGCCACATCGACTTACGGAGACTACCTGCCATGAAAAAGATCCTTCTGCTCAACGGCGGCAAGAAATTCGCCCACTCCGACGGCCGCTACAACGCCACCCTGCACGATGCCGCGCTGGCCCATCTCGACCGCGCCGGCTTCGACGTCAAGGAAACCCAGATCGACGCCGGTTACGACATTGCCGAAGAGGTGCAGAAATTCCTCTGGGCCGACGTGGTGATCTACCAGATGCCCGGCTGGTGGATGGGCGCGCCCTGGACCGTGAAGCGCTACCTGGACGAGGTGTTCACCGCCGGCCACGGCAGCCTCTACGCCAACGACGGCCGCACCCGCTCCGACGCGTCGCAGAAGTACGGCAGCGGTGGCCTCATCCAGGGCAAGCAGTACATGCTGTCGCTGACCTGGAACGCTCCGCAGCAGGCCTTCGACGACCCGACCGACTTCTTCGAGGGCAAGGGCGTGGATACCGTGTACTTCCCCTTCCACAAGGCCAACGAGTTCCTCGGCATGAGCGCCCTGCCCACCTTCCTCTGCGTGGACGTGATGAAGCGCCCGAACATCGAAGCGGATGTGAAGCGCTATGAAGAGCACCTGGCGAAGGTGTTTGGCACTCAGAAGTGAGCCCGCACGGGGCCGCTGCGCGGCCCTTGGCGAATGAATTCGCCCCTACAGCATCGTCTTTCCTGCGAACGCTGCCGCCGCGGCAACGACCAGCACCAGCAGCCCGATCAGCAGCCTGTTCGGCGATTGCCGCGCCGCTTCGGCGGGCGCGGCCTGCTTCTGCGCCGCCGCTCGCAGCGGGTTCGCCACGGGCTGGCGCCCTGCCGGACGTGGCGCGGCGGCCTTGGGCAGTTGGACGACCGGCATGAACAGGGTGGCATCTTCGTCCACGGCCTGGGGGGCCGCCACCTTGGGACCAATGACCAGCAGGGTCACCGTGCCCATACGGATCTGGTCACCCGGCTGCAGCACGGCGGTGCTGACTTTCTGCTGGTTGACGAACACGCCGTTGGCCGAGGCCAGGTCCTTGGCCTCCAGCACGTCGTCCTTGAGGAAGAACTCGCAGTGCCGGCGCGACAGTTCCTGATCGCTGAAGCACAGCTCGCACTTCACCGAGCGGCCAAAGGTCATGGAGCCGGTGACGTGGTATTTCTGCCCTTCGTGCTCCCCCTTGATCACCTGCAGGTACCAGCGCGCCGTGGTTTCCGCCTTCGGCCGGGCCTTGGCCGGGTCCACCAGCAGCAGTTCGAGCTGGCCAACCCGTACGCGGTCGTCGGAACGCAGCTGGAAGCGTGCGCCGATACGTTCGCCATTGACGAAGGTGCCACCGGGCGTGCCGCAGTCGCTCAGGTAGTACTGACCGTGCTCCTGGCGGATTTCCGCGTGGAACAGACTGATCTCCGGTTCCGCCAGAACGAGGCTGTTGCGACTGTCCTGGCCGATGGTGAAGCGCTCGTCCACCAGCCAGATGGGCGCCTGGCGGTTATCGGCAAAATGAATCCTGAGCATACGAGGTCCTTGGAGGCAGGGCATGGGACAATGATAGCCATGTGCCTGCAACCTGACCTTGCTGGAGTTGGCAGTTAATTGAAGAGGCGATTCCACAGCTTCTTGATGGGATTGGTCTGCTCTGGCTGCTTCGCCTGAGGTTTGGCCGCCCGATTCGCCGCCACCCGCACGGCCTTGGTCTTGGCCTTGCGCACCCGCTGCTCGTGAACGGCGCGCAGCTCCAGCAGGGTCGGGTTCGTCGGCGCCACCTGCAGGCCGGCGTCGATGTATTCCAGCGCGAGAGCGAACTCGCGCCGGCGGTAGGCCTCTTCGCTGTGGTCGACGAAGCGCTGCGCGACTTTTTCCAGTCCCGCCAGGGCCTGCTCGTTACCCGGCGCCAACGTCAGCACCTGCTGGTAATAGAACACCGCGTTGTCCTGTTCCGGCTGCAACAGGTTGTCTTCTGCCAGGCGCTGTTCGGCCAGCGCCAGGATGTTGCTGATGCGCGCGGCAAGGACACGCTGCAGGCCGTCGCCCGCCTTGGCATTGTCGTTGTCCAGGCGCAGCACCTCATGGAAGTAGAAATCGGCGTTGTCTGCGGCCGGTTCCACCAGCTTGCCTTCGGCCAGGCGCTGCTCCCCCAGTTCCAGCAGGTCGGCGATTTTCATCCGCAGCACGACGTAGTAGCCGCCACCCGTGGAAACCACCAGCAGCATCAACCCGACCAGGCCCCAGAGCAGGCCCCGGTACCGGCGACGTGCCACGGACTGCTCGGCCGGCCGGTCCACGCGCATGGCGGGTGCGATGCGGGTGAAGTCGAGGTCGAGATCGCACAGCTCATTGAGGCTGTCCAGCAGCACGCGGCAATCGGCGAAGCGTTCGTCCGGGTCCTTGGCCAGCATGCGGTCGATCACGTGCTGGTAGTCGGACAGGCCGCGTCGCAGCAACGGCGGGTCCATCTGCACGTGATTGAGCACGGTTTCCGCGTAGCTGGCGCCGCGATACGGGTTATCACCGGTCAGCAACTCCAGTAGGATCACGCCCAGGCTGTAGATGTCGCTGCGCGCATCCAGCGTCTGGCACTGGGCCTGCTCCGGGCTGCTGTAGGCCGGACTGCCGACGGCGACGTTGAACTGGGTCAGCTCGGTGTCCAGTTCCAGGTCCTTGGCGATGCCAAAGTCGGTGAGCACCGCGGTGCCGTCGTCGCGGAAGAGGATGTTGGCCGGTTTGATGTCACGGTGCACCAGACCCTTGTCGTGCACCACCGCCAGGGCACCGGCGATCTGCCGAACGATGCGCAGCGCTTCCAGGGGCTCCAGTGCCTGGCCCTTGTAGCGGCCAAGGTCGCCGCCCGAGAGGAACTCCATGGCCAGGTAGTGGCGGCCATCGGGCAGCGAGTCGATGTCGTGAATGGTGACGATGGACGGGTGACGCAGGGACGCGAGTATGCGCGCCTCCCGGACGAAACGCTCGGTGAAGGCTTCGTCGTCCAGCCTGTCCAGCACCTTCACCGCCACCTTGCGATTGAGGGACTCCTGGGTGGCGAGGTAGACCTCGGCCATCCCGCCTTTGCCCAGGCGTCCGTGCACGAGATAGCCGGGTATATCGAGAAGATTGTCGTTCATGGATTCAGAGTCTTCGGGTTTTGAGCAACCGGCTCAGGAACGAATTGGACCTGCTGGCCGCCGCAGTGGTTTCCGGCAACAACAGGCCGATCACGATGCAGGAGATGTTGTCCCGACCACCGGCGTCGCAGGCCTGCTGCAGCAACCCGGCCACCAGGTCTTCCAGGGTATCGGCGATAGCACACTGGGCCTGGATCTGGTCATCGTCCAGCTCGCCGGTGAGGCCGTCGCTGCACAGGAGCAAGAGCTCGCCGGGTGCCAGTGTGCCCTGTGCGCAGCCGACTTCAAGTGCCTGGTGCGCCTGGCCAAGGCACTGGGTCACGACGTTGCGTTGCGGATGCCTGCGCGCTTCGTGCGCAGTCAGCTCGCCGGCGTCCACCAGGGCCTGCACCAGGCTGTGGTCATGGCTCAGGCGGCTGATGCCGTCGGCGCTCACCCGGTAGGCGCGGCTGTCGCCCGCCCAGGCCAGGTCGAAGGCAGCGCCGTCGAATTTCACCGCCACCAGGGTGGTGCCCATGCCGGAGCCTGATGCCGCCGACAGCACCGCGTTGTGCGCGGCCTGCACCGCGTTCGGCAGGCGCTGTCCCAGCGCAACGGTTTCCCGCAAGGTGGCGACCGCAACGCTGCTGGCCACCTCGCCGCGCTGGTGGCCGCCCATGCCGTCGGCCACCGCCCAGAGCCCCAGGTCGGGGGCGCAGAGCAGCGAATCTTCGTTGTGCGAGCGCACACAGCCGGTGATGGACTGCGCGGCGTATCCCAGTATCTCGGGCATCGGGCTTCCTGTTGCCGGCCAGCGGTGGTACCGCATGATGCGGCGGCGGCCGGACGCTGTCACCGCCTGGCGCATGAAGTGTTAAGCAGTCGAGGGTTTACCGGACCAAGCAGCCCCGCGCAACGCGACTATGCTTCTTGCATTGGTTGTTCAATGCGCAGGCTCATGCAGCCCAGGAGGTGGTAATGGCCAAAGAGCGCTTCAAGGCAGGGATGCGCTGATCCATTCACCCTCTAGCGGAGTAACCATCATGAGCAAAGGCCTCGATGCAAAACGCGCGGCGAAGAAAAAGCCGCAAAAGACCCTCCTGGAAAAACGCTCGGCCAAGCGCAGCAAGAAATCCGGCGGCGGCCTTCTCGGCAGCCATGCACCGAATCCGTGAGACCTCAACCGCACCGAAGACGCCCTCTTGAATGGAGGGCGTCGACTTTCTAGGTTCTGTACGAAAAGTGCCTGCGGGCTTCGCGCGTGATGCTGCGTTGAAATCGGCCTCGTGCGCGAGTCCGATCAGAATGCTCATTTACGACGCGTAAACTGCGCTTCTTCGGCCGATTGACTCGCTCGCGCTCGCCCTTCGGGCCAGCCTTCGGCTGTTACTCCCGACGGTCGTTGCACCTTGCCTGATCTTCGCTCGACGACTTTTCGTACGGACCCTAGCCGTCGCCCGTCACGCCGCGCGATGTCCAGCGGGCTCGCTCTGCTCCCGCGACGCAGCCATCGGCGTGATCACCAGCAAGTCACCCTCCAGATGGTCGAGCACCGCTTCGGCCGTGTTGCCGACCAGCATCCCCGCGACGCCCTCGCGCCCGACGGTGCCCAGCACCGTCAGCACCGCTTCGAACTCGCGAGCGACCTGCGGGATCAGCGTCCTGGCCGGCCCTTCGCCGATGTGCAGGCGGTGCCGGGGCAGTTCGTATTCCTGCATGAACCACTGGCACTGGTCCTGGCAATGGCTGGCGACGGCCTGATCGATGGTCTGGGTCGGGTCGGCCTGGGGCAACAGGGCGGGGGAATACGCGCTGACCACGTGCAGGCTGGTGCGGAACAGGCCGCACAGGAAGCTGGCGTGTTCCATCACGCTGCCTTGCAGGGTGACATGCGCCGCATCCTGATGCTCGACATCCATGCCCGCGAGCACGGTGCCGCCCTCCCAGTCACGGCCACTGCGGATCAGGAACAGCGGCGTGGGCGCCTGGCGCAGCAGTTGCCAATCATCCGGCGTCATCAGCAGGTGGCTCAGGCGCCCACCCGGCTTGTGCTGCTTGATGATCAGATCGCAACGCTGAGCACGACAGACGGCCATCACGGCGGCGCTGGCGTGATCAATATCCACGGGCGCCACTTCCCCGCGCGCATGCACACCCGAGCGCAACAGACCGACCAGGAGCTGGTCGAGCACGCGCGACGGATCGGCATTGGCATCGCAAAGCAGCAGGTGGAGGTTGGCGTCGAGCTTGAGGGCAAGCTGGCGGCCACGCTCAAGTGCGGGGCTTTCGAGAGTGGGTGGAACAGCGACGAGGATCTTCGTTATCGAGTGCATGGCAATCGTCCTCCTGTTCATGCAACGCGATTGCAGGCTGACCTCTCTGGCTTCGTTGCCGCACCCGGCATCCGGGTGCCAGCGTTTTCAGGGGATTGGAGTATGGCCTCCCTGCCCGGTCGGGCAAGGCAGGTCATCGCAGGGCCAAGCCTGTTTGGTTATTAAGACTGGCCCTGGAGGTATAAGGGCGCGCTGCATCGCCCTGCCCTTGCCGGGACGACTTCAGAGGAACATACCGCCCGAGGCTTCCACCCGCTGGCCATTGATCCAGCGGCCCGCATCGGAGAGCAGCATGGCCACGGCAGCGCCAATGTCTTCCGGCAGGCCGACGCGGCCGAGGGCAGTGTTGCCGGCGATGAAGGCATTGACCTGGGCGTTGTCGCGTACCACACCACCGCCGAAATCGGTCTCGATAGCGCCCGGCGCCAGCACGTTCACCGAAATGCCACGGGCGCCCAGTTCCTTGGCCTGGTAGCGCGTCAGCACTTCGATGCCGCCCTTCATTGCCGCGTAGGCGGCATAACCCGGCAGGGCGAAGCGCGCGAGGCCGGTGGAGATATTGAGAATGCGCCCACCATCAGCGATCAACGGCAGCAGTTTCTGCGTCAGGAAGAACGGCCCCTTGAGCTGGACATTCACCAGTTGGTCGAACTGTTCTTCGGTGGTTTCGGCAAAGCTGGCGTGGATGCCAATGCCCGCGTTGTTCACCAGGAAGTCGAAATTGTCGCGACCGAACTCGTTTTTCAGCAGGCGGCCGAGGCTCGCGGTGAAGGTGTCGAAGGTGGCGCTCTTGCTCACGTCGAGCTGAAGCATGGCGGCGTGACCACCAAGGTCCATGATTTCGCGGCTGAGGGATTCGGCGTCCTCCAGTTTGCTGTGGTAGGTACCGATGATATCGATGCCCTGGGCTGCCAGGTGCTGCGCCATGCTTTTGCCGAGGCCACGGCTGGCGCCGGTAATGAGAGCGATCTTGCGGGTCATTGCTGTGCTCCTGGTGACAGGTGGGAAATGGAGAGGAGCTCATTGTCCGGAGTGAGGCCAATAAACATTCTGCTATCGGACGCACTGATCGACCATCGCGAACAATCCGCAGGGAGGCACCACACGGATGAACAAGCGGGAGCTACTGAAAACCTTCGTACGGGTCTGCGAACTGTCAAGTTTTACCCAGGCCGCCGGCAGCCCCCCAGGAGCCAGGACACATAGATGCAACGGTTGCGGCCGTTCTGCGTGGGCTAAAGCGGAGCGCCGCCCGGCGCTCCCTGGGAACGTCGTGCTCGGGCTCTTCGCGAGCAGAGCTCGCTCCTACGGCCCTTGGCCAACGAATTCGCCCCTTTACCCGACGCGCTGATCAGACGGCCGGCAAATAAAAGGTTAGGAAATCCTCGAAAGCACAGGTATTGTGTCGGACGCTGTGATGCATGTGTCACCGGGAAACGGTCTGTACTTTAGCGGTCCCTTCTTCATCGGTTGCCGACCTTCTGCACTCAGTGACAGGCTGGAATGATCCAGCCCAGCTATAACTCAGTTTTTAGGAGACATTCCAATGTCCGAGCGCCAAACCGGCACCGTCAAGTGGTTCAACGATGAAAAAGGCTTCGGCTTCATTACCACCGATAACGGCCCGGATCTGTTCGTTCACTACCGTTCTATCCAAAGCGCCGGCTTCAAAAGCCTGAAGGAAGGCCAGAAGGTCTCCTTCATCGCTGTGCAGGGCCAGAAAGGCCTGCAAGCCGACGAAGTGCAAGTGCTGTAAGCACGAGCCGAAAAAGAACCGGCCTTCGGGCCGGTTTTTTTTTCCGTAGTTTGAATGGCCGCCCACTGGCCATTACGTACAGAGAAAGCGATATGCGCATCAAGACCTCCCACAGCAGCACCCCCAAGGCACCAGCAGCC